>DASYNF010000276.1:0-19312 GCA_036008685.1 Actinomadura sp.
CGGCGATCGAACACGAACACGTCCGGGTAATCTGGTCTCGCAACGTCCGGTACCCCGGTAGAGGACTGGAACGAAGTGGACTCACAAGATGGGCCGTTCGCCCTGCCCACGGGCGGGCCGAGGCCCGAGGATCGGCCTGGCCGGCTCGACATCGGCGTGATCGGCGCGGGCCGGGTCGGCACCGCGCTCGGCGCGGCGCTGTCCCTGGCGGGGCACCGCGTCGTGGCCGCGTCGGCGGTCTCCGAGGAATCCCGCCGGCGGGCCGCCGAACGGCTGCCGGGAGTGGTTCTGGCCGCTCCCCAGGAGGTCGTGGCCGCCGCGGACCTGGTGCTGCTCACCGTGCCGGACGAGGCACTGGTCCCGTTGGTCACGGGCTTCGTGGCCACGGACGTGCCGATGGCCGGAAAGCTCCTCGTCCACACCAGCGGCCGGCATGGCTTCGGTGTCCTCGACGAGGCCACCCGGACCGGCGCGCTGCCCTTGGCCCTCCATCCGGTGATGACCTTCACCGGACGCCCCGAGGACGTCAACCGGCTCGCCGGCATCTCCTTCGGGGTCACCGCGCCGGAGCCGCTGCGGCCGGTCGCCGAGGCGCTCGTGGTGGAGATGGGCGGAGAGCCGATCTGGATCCCCGAGGACCGGCGTGCGCTCTACCACGCCGCTCTCGCCGGCGGCGCCAACCACCTCGTGACGCTGGTCGTGGAGTCGATGGACCTGCTCCGTACGGCCGGCGTCGAGGACCCGGGCAGGATGCTGGGTCCCCTCCTCGGAGCCGCTCTGGACAACGGGCTGCGGCTCGGCATGGAGGGCCTCACCGGGCCGGTGGCGCGTGGAGACGCCGGGACCGTGGCCGACCACATCGCCGAACTGGCCGAGGTCTCGCCCGCGGGACGACGGGCCTATATCGCCCTGGCCCGGCTCACCGCCGACCGGGCGCTCGCCGCCGGAATGCTCAAGCCCGCGGACGCGGAGCGTCTGCTGGAGGCGCTCGCCGACTGATGGGTGAACCGAAAGGTAGCGTGACAGTGAAACCCCTCATCACCGAGACCCGTACCGAGCTCGCCGCGGTACGGGCCGACGTACGCGGCTCGCTCGCCCTGGTGACGACCATGGGCGCCCTCCACGAGGGCCATCGGTCGCTGATCCGGCGTGCTCGTGAGATCGCCGACGTCGTGGCCGTCAGTGTCTTCGTCAACCCGCTGCAGTTCGGCCCCGGCGAGGACCTGGACCGCTACCCCCGTACGTTCGCCGACGACCTGCGCGCCTGCCGGGAGGAGGGGGTGGACTTCGTGTTCGCCCCCACACCCGAGGTCATGTACCCGCAGCGGCCCGAGGTGACGGTCGGCGCGGGCCGGATGGGCGCGATCGTCGAGGGCGTCCACCGCCCCGGGCACTTCGACGGAGTCCTGACCGTGGTGATGAAGCTGTTCAACCTCGTGCGGCCGACGTACGCCATCTTCGGCGAGAAGGACGCCCAGCAGCTCGCCGTGATCCGCCGCATGGTCCTCGATCTGGAGCTGCCCGTGGAGATCGTGGGCTGCCCGACCGTACGGGAGCCGGACGGCCTCGCGCTGTCCAGCCGCAACCGCTACCTGTCCGGGCCCGAACGGCGGACCGCCCTGTCGCTCTCCGAGGCACTGCGGACGGGGGCCGCCCTTGTGGGCGAAGGGACCGGTGCGGTCCTGCGAGCGGCCCAGGACGTGCTGGACGAGGCGGTCAAGGCCGACCCTCCGCTCCAGCTCGACTATCTCACCCTCGTCGCCCCGGCCACGTTCACCGAGGTCGAGGGGTCGCATACCGGCCCGGCGGTGCTGGCCGTGGCCGGCCGGGTGGGCGCGACCCATTTGATCGACAACCTTCCCCTGAGCTTCCCCCCGAAGGAGTCCTGATGCAGCGGACGATGTTCAAGTCGAAGATCCACAGAGCCACGGTCACCCAGGCCGACCTGCACTACGTGGGTTCGGTGACCATCGACCAGGACCTCATGGACGCCGCCGACCTCCTCCCCGGCGAGCAGGTGCACATCGTCGACATCGACAACGGCGCCCGGCTGGAGACCTATGCCATCGCCGGAGCACGGGGCACCGGGATCATCGGGATCAACGGCGCCGCGGCCAGGCTGGTCCAGCCGGGCGACCTAGTGATCATCATCAGCTACGCGTCGATGAGCGACGCGGAGGCGCGCGCCTCCGAACCCCGGGTCGTGCACGTGGACCGGGCGAACAAGGTCATTCGGCTCGGCTCCGATCTCGCCGAGCCCGTTCCGGGTACGGACATGCTCCGCGGCGACGGCCCCTCGGAAGCCGCCGCCGTGCAGGCCGGCGGAGCGGGTCTGTAGGACGGAGCGGGGTTCGGGGCGTCCCGCGGCACGCGCATGAGTTAATGTCATATTGACGAAATGGTCGCTCGACAGGAAACCCGACGGGTATTCAACTGGAAGGTGCGCTGATGCACTCGGTCGCTGCGCCGCCCCGCCGCCCCGCCGCCCCGCTCCCTCGCCGCCTCGACGCTCCGGCCCCCGGGTGGACCGTCGACGCCGACGTGGTGGTGATCGGGTCCGGCATCGCGGGCCTCGTGGCGGCACTCGGCGCACGCCCGTACGGCAGGGTCCTGCTCGTCACCAAGGCGCTGCTCGACGAGGGGTCCACCCGCTGGGCCCAGGGCGGCATCGCGGCCGCGCTGGCGTCCGATGACAGCCCGGAGGACCACCTGGGCGACACCCTCACGGCGGGTGTCGGGCTGTGCGACGACGAGGCCGTACGGATGCTCGTGACCGAGGGGCCCGAGGCGGTACGGCGGCTGGTGGAGCTCGGCACCCGGTTCGACCGGGCGGCCGGCGGGGACCTCGCGCTGACCCGCGAGGGCGGGCACCATCGGCGCCGGATCGCCCACGCCGGGGGCGACGCCACCGGGGCGGAGATCAGCCGGGCCCTGCTCGCCGCCCACAAGGCCGCGGACGGCATCGAGGTGATCGAGCACGCGCTCGTACTGGACCTGCTGCACGCCGAGGGCCGCGTGGCCGGAGTGACCCTGCACGTCATGGGGGAGGGCCGGTGCGACGGCGTCGGGGCGGTACGAGCCCGCGCGGTCGTGCTGGCGACCGGCGGTCTGGGCCAGGTCTTCTCCGCCACGACCAACCCGGCCGTCTCGACCGGCGACGGGGTCGCGCTCGCGTTGAGGGCCGGTGCGGCCGTCGCCGATCTGGAGTTCGTTCAGTTCCACCCCACCGTGCTGTGGCTCGGTCCCGATACGCATGGGCAGCAGCCGCTGATCTCCGAAGCGGTCCGGGGCGAGGGTGCCTACCTCGTGGACGCCGCGGGGGAGCGCTTCATGGCCGGCCGGCACGAGCTCGCCGACCTCGCGCCCCGGGATGTGGTCGCCAAGGCCATCATGAACCGGATGCGGGAGACCGGAGCGTCCCACGTCTTCCTGGACGGCCGGGAGCTCGGCCCGCGGGCCTGGGAGGAGCGGTTCCCGACCATCCTGGCCAGCTGCCGGGACCACGGCATCGACCCGGTGACCGAGCCGATCCCGGTCGTACCGGCCGCGCACTATGCCAGCGGAGGCGTCCGCACGGACCTGTCCGGCCGTACCTCCGTGCCGGGGTTGTACGCCTGCGGAGAGGTCGCCTGCACCGGGGTGCACGGCGCCAACCGGCTGGCCTCGAACTCGTTGCTCGAGGGCCTGGTCTTCGCGGAGCGGATCGGCGCGGCGCTGGCCGGTGAGTTCGCCGGGACCCGTACGCCCATGCCCGCGGCCGCGCGATCACGGCCGGGCGGGGAGGGACTGCTGGAGCCTGCGGTACGGGAAGAGGTCCAGCGGATCATGACCGCCTACTGCGGGGTCCTGCGCAACGCCGAAGGGCTGGCGATCGCCGAACGCGAGCTCGCCGGGCTCGCCTCACGGCGCTGCGACGAGCCGGGGGTCGAGGCGTGGGAGGCCACGAACCTGCACACCGTGGCCACCGCGATCGTCACGGCGGCCCTGCGCCGCGAGGAGACCCGGGGGAGTCACTGGCGGGAGGACTTCCCCGGCCGCGACGACATCGCCTGGCGCGGCCGCCTGGTGAGCAGGCTGGCAGACGGCCGGCCCGCCACATCCTACGAACCGCTCCCGGGGCCGGCCGACGGCCGGCCTCACCCACCCGCACCACGGCCTCCAGGCCGTGAACTCCCCGAGGAGATGAGATGACGCCGGAGCTCACGCGGCGGCTGAGGGAGGCCGGCCTTCGTCCACAGGCTGTGGACGACCTCGTCCGGACCGCACTGGCAGAGGACGGCGAGATCGACGTCACGAGCGAGCCGATCTTCGGTCCGGATGACGTCTCGACCGGGGAGTTCGTCGCCCGTCAGGACGGGGTGGTCGCCGGTCTGCCGATCGCGGAGGTCGTCTTCGCGGTCCTGGCCGAGCGGTCCGGCCCGGCCGCGGGAGAGATCCTCCGTGTCGACCGCCGGGCGGCCGACGGTGACCGGGTCCGGTCCGGGGACGTGCTCCTGGCCGTGACCGGGCCCACCAGGGCCCTGCTGCGGGCCGAACGCACGGTGCTGAACCTGCTCACCCACCTGTCCGGGATCGCCTCGCTGACGCGGCGCTGGGTGGACGCCGTCGAGGACACGAAGGCCCGGATCCGTGACACGCGCAAGACCCTTCCGGGCATGCGCGAGCTACAGAAGTACGCGGTCCGCTGCGGCGGCGGGGTCAATCACCGGATGGGCCTGCAGGACGCCGCGCTGGTCAAGGACAACCATGTGGCCGCGGCCGGCTCGATCACCATGGCCTACCAGGCGATCCGGTCACGGTTCCCGGACCTGCACATCCAGGTCGAGTGCGACACTCTCGACCAGGTGGAGGAGGCCCTGGCCGCGGGTGCCACGACGATCCTGCTCGACAATATGGGCATCGAACAGCTGACCGAGGCCGTACGGCTGGCCGGTGATCGCGCGGAGCTCGAGGCGAGCGGCGGACTCGCGTTCGCCGGGGTCCGAGATGTGGCCGAGACCGGGGTGGACTACCTTGCCGTGGGTGCGCTGACGCACTCGGCGCCCGCTCTCGACATCGGCCTCGACTTCGTCGGCCGGAGTCAGAGCTGAGCCGTGCGGCGCGGACAGGTGTACGAACGGTCGCCACGCAGGACGCGACCACGAATACGGCGGGAACCTGATGCTGCTCACCATCGACGTTGGCAATACCCACACCGTCCTCGGGCTTTTCGAGGGCGAGGAGGTGATCGAGCACTGGAGGATCAACACTGATTCCCGGCGTACCGCGGATGAGATCGCCGTGGTCCTTCAGGGGCTCGTGCAGCAGAGCCCGCTGCTCGCCGACAGCGACATCAACGGCATCGCGCTGTGCTCGACGGTGCCGTCCGTCCTGCATGAGATGCGGGAGATGTGCCGCCGCTACTACGGCGACGTGTCGGCGGTGATCGTGGAGCCCGGGGTGAAGACCGGCGTTCCCGTGCGCATGGACAACCCCAAGGAGGTCGGCTCCGACCGCATCGTCAACGCGCTCGCCGCGATCCACCTGTACGGGGGTCCGGCGATCGTGGTCGACTTCGGTACCGCCACCACCTTCGACGCCGTGTCCGCCAAGGGCGAATACGTCGGCGGGGCCATCGCCCCGGGGATCGAGATCTCGGTCGACGCCCTGTCCGCGCGGGGCGCCCAGCTGCACAAGGTCGAGCTGATCCGGCCGCGCAGCGTGATCGGGAAGAACACGGTCGAGGCGCTCCAGTCCGGGATCATCTACGGCTTCGCCGGCCAGGTCGACGGGGTCGTGGAGCGGATGTCCGAGGACCTCGCCGACAACCCCGACGACGTCACGGTGGTCGCCACCGGGGGACTGGCTCCCCTGGTCCTCAAGGAGGCCCGGACCATCGACATCTTCGAGCCCTGGCTCACCCTGATCGGCCTCCGCCTGGTGTACGAGCGCAACATCTCCGGGTCCTGAACACCTGACCTGGGCGCTTGGGGCCAAGCGATCGGGCCGGGTGATTCGCACCCCACGCGCCAGGGTCGGTAGCCTCATTGGCGTGAGCGAAGACACCTACGACGAACTGCCGGACCAGATGCGCGTCCGCAGGGAGAAGCTGGAGCGCCTGCGGGAACAGGGCATCGACCCCTACCCCGTCGGTTTCCCCCGCACGGCCACGATCGCGGAGATCCGTGAAAAGCACGCCGGCCTGGAGGCCGACGTCGCCACCGGGGAGAAAGCCGGCGTCACGGGCCGCGTCGTCCTCTCGCGCAACACCGGAAAGCTCTGCTTCGCCACCATCCGTGACGGCAGCGGGGACATCCAGGTCATGCTGTCCCTGGCCGGCGTCGGGCAGGAGACTCTGGAGGCCTGGAAGCGGGACGTGGACCTGGGGGACCACGTCGGGGTCGAAGGCGAGATCATCACCTCCCGGCGGGGCGAGCTGTCGGTGATGGCGGACAGCTTCGCGATCACGTCCAAGTGCCTGCGGCCGCTCCCCGAGAAGCACGCGGGCCTGACCGACCCCGAGGCCCGGGTGCGGCTGCGCTACGTCGACCTGATCGTCAACGACGAGGCGCGCCGCATGGCACGGCTGCGCAGCGACACGGTCCGGGCCGTACGCGACTTCTGGCACGAGGAGGGCTATCTCGAGGTCGAGACCCCGATGCTGCAGCCCGTCCACGGCGGCGCGGCGGCCAGGCCGTTCAAGACCCACATCAACACCTACGACATGGACCTCTACCTGCGGATCGCCATCGAGCTCTACCTCAAGCGCCTGGTGGTCGGTGGCATCGACAAGGTCTTCGAGGTGAGCCGCAACTTCCGCAACGAGGGCGCGGACTCGACGCACAACCCCGAGTTCACGATGCTCGAGGCCTACGGGACCTACCTCGACTACAACGACATGGCCGACCTCACCCAGCGGATGTACCAGAGGGCCGTGGTCGCGGCCCTCGGCACCACGGTGGTCGTGCACGACGCTCCCGTCGGACCCGGCCGCGGGGGCGAGACGCGGAAGCAGGAGATCGATCTCGGCCTCGAGGCCTGGCCCAGGATCACGCTCTACGGCGCGGTCTCCGAGGCCCTCGGCGAAGAGGTCGACCCGGGCACCCCGCTGGAGACGGTCCGCAAGTACGCCGACGACCGCGAGATCCACTGGGATCCCAAGTGGGGTCAGGGCCGCCTGGTCCAGGAGCTGTTCGAGGAGCTCGTCGAGCACACCCTCGTGCAACCGACGTTCGTCATGGACTATCCCCTCGAGACCTCGCCCCTGACCCGTCAGCACCGCGAAGACCCGAGGCTCACCGAGAAGTGGGACCTGATCGGCTTCGGCACCGAGCTCGGCACGGCCTACTCCGAGCTGATCGACCCCGTCGAGCAGCGCCGCCGTCTCACGGAGCAGTCCCTGCTCGCCGCGGGCGGCGACCTCGAGGCCATGCAGCTCGATGAGGACTTTCTGCGTGCGCTCGAATACGCCATGCCGCCGACCGGCGGAATGGGGGCAGGAATCGACCGGATGATCATGGCCTTCACCGGCAAGAACATCCGCGACACGATCCTGTTCCCGCTCGTCAAGCCCGAGTAACGTCACGCGATTCGACTCGACGACCGCCTTAGGGGCGGCGCGGACGAGACACCGCGGTCACCCGGGCGGCGTCGGGTGACCGCGGTGTCGTTCCATCCCGGGACTTTCGTTCAGGCGGAATTGCGCACGATGAGTTCCGGGGTCAAGACGATATGGCGGTGCGGGTGGCCGGTGCCTTCGGTGGCCTCGGCGAGCGCCAGCTCGGCCGCGACGCGGCCGAGCTCCTGGCGGGGCTGGCGCACCGTGGTCAGCGGCACCGCGGCGGAGGCCGCCAGCTCGATGTCGTCATAACCCACGACGGCGACCTCCTCGGGCACCTTGACCCCGCAGCGCAACAGTTCGTTGATCAACCCGATGGCGACCAGGTCGTTGACGCAGAACGCGGCGCAGGGCGTGGGGATCTCCTCGAGCAGCCGGCGGGCGGCGTCCTGACCGGCGGTCACGGTCATGCCGTCCTGGACGAGCATGCGGAGATCTCCGGCCCCGGCACGGGCCATCGCGCGGATCGCCCCGACGTGCCGTTCGGCGCACGGCTCGGATTCCGCCGTCCCGGCCACGAAGGCGATGCGTTCGCGGCCGAGCCCGAGCAGGTGGCTCACCGCGATGTCCCCGCCCGCCATGTGATCCACCCGTGCCGAACAGACGCCGGCCGGGTGGGCGCGACGGTCCAGCACGACGATCCCGACGCGCTGGTCGTGCAGCCATGCGATCTGGTCGGCCCCGAGCCCCACCGGGGTGATGAGCACCCCCGCCACGCCCTGCCCGGCGAGCATCTTCAGGGCCCGGCGCTCCTTTTCCTGCGACCCATTGCTCGTACACCAGATCAGGTCCGCGCCGACGCCGTTCATCGCGCTCTCGGCGCCCTGGGCGACGTCGGTGTAGTAGGGGTTGGCGACCTCCTGCATCACCACGCCGAAGGCCCGGCCCCGGACGGATGGGCCCTGGCGCAGCCGGCGTGCGGACTCGTTTCGTACGAAGTTGAGCTCGTCGATCGCTGAGAGGACCCGGGCACGGGTCTCTTCGGCCACGAGGTCTGGCCGGTTTAGGACATTCGAAACCGTCCCAACGGAAACTCCGGCACGCTTTGCGACCTCTCGGATGCTGGCTTGGGGCAACGTACTCCTAGCCGAATGTGGACGTGTTTTCGCAGGTCGGAGGCCACCCCCGGCAAGCCTGGAGCCAGTATGTAACTTTACAGAGTCTTATGCCCGCACATTGTTATCTTTGAGCGCTTGACGGTCCGGATCCGGCCGCTTAGCGTTCCGATCCGAAGCGTGGATTTGAAACGATTCACGATCACGGTCGGGGCGCGGACGTGAGGGGACGGGTGGAAGAGGCTGCAACCATGATCCATCCGGGCCGTCATGCTCTCGCCCGTGACGTGGCCGGGACGCTTCCTCGTGCACCCGGGGTCGCATCGCCGCACGTCATGTCAACGTCCGGATCGTTACCCAGGGTTCCCCAAGGGCGTCTCGCCACCGGTTGCCCGGCCTACTCCGGCCACACCTCAACCTCACCGGCCGACTCTGGGATCGCCGAAGAACCGCGCATCGATCTAGGCCTACTCGTGCCTATGCAGCGGACGGCTGCATCCCGCGGTCATCACCACGGACGAGGGAGGACGGAGTGGAACAGGCCACACTTACACGCCGTGGCGCCGATGAGCCGCGTCTGGAGGAGGAGGAGATCAGACTGCTCGCCCAGATCGCCAGCGGTGTCACAGCGGATGTGGCGGCACGCAAGCTCGAGTTGAGCGCACGGACTCTGCGACGACGGCTGCGGACGATCTGCGATCACCTCGAGGTCAACACCCCCATCGAGGCTGTTGTCTGGGCGGCCCGGAGACAACTGATCTAGGCCTCGGCCGCCGATCCGGGCTTTCGGGGCATCGACGCGGACGTTGGAGTAGATCCGCTGGGGCGGTCCGCTGAGGTGCTTCGCACAAGGCTTTCACGGTGAGGCGCTCCGAGCCGAGGTGCCTCAGGCCGAGGTGCCTCGCGCCGAGGCGCCTTGTCGTGCGGCGGTTCGCCCTCGGGTGGCTCGCGGTGAGGAGGCTCCCCCGCGGGGAGGTGAGCTGAGGCCGTGGGCATGCGAAGGGCCGGCCTCTGGCGGGAGACCGGCCCTGTTGCCCGAACCGTCTTGGCGCCGCTGACGGGCGCCGTCCAGCTCATGGGTGTCGTCTATACGACTATGCGACCCGCACTCCTCCGGCGAACGGCCGGTTGCCCATCGGCGCGATCTTGACCACGTCACCGGTCTGGGGCGCGTGGATCATCTTTCCGCCACCCACGTACATCCCCATGTGGTGGAGGTCGGAGTAGAAGAACACCAGGTCGCCGGGCTGGAGCTGGCTCCGTGAGACGTGGGTGCCCGCGTTCCACTGGCTGCCGGTGTAGTGCGGCAGGTTGATGCCGACCTGCCCGTAGGCCCACATCGTCAGCCCGGAACAGTCGAAGGTCGTCGGTCCGGCCGCTCCCCAGACGTACGGACGCCCCAGCTTGCTCATCGCCATGCGCAGAGCCTGAGCGCCCCTGCCGCTGCCGCTCACCGGCAGGCCGGCGAGCGAGCCAGGGGACTTGTCGAGGAGCTTGGTCCGGACCTTGTCGTAGAGGGACTGGGCCTTCTTTTTCTTCTGGTCGATCTCGGACTTCAGCGACTGCGCCTGGGTGGCGCGGTCCTGAGCCGCCTTACGCGCTCGCTGCGCGGCCTGCATGGCCTGCAGGAGCTGCTGGACCTCCGTGCCGCCCTGGGCGGCGAAAAAATGGAGTGTGGCCGCCTGGTCGAGCATGGCCTGGGGGTTCTGCGCCGTCGCGAGGGCGACGCTGTTGTCCACGCCACCGTTCATGTAGCTGTCCGCCGCGAGGCGTCCGACCCTGCCTTGGACCTCCCGCAGGGCCACCTCCTGGCGGCGTGCGTTGTCCGCGGCGACCTTGGCGGCCCGCTGTGACTGCTGGTAACGGACCTTGAGCCCGTTGTACTCCTCGGAGAGCTGCTCGAGTTGGCTGCCGAGCTTCTGTGCCTCCGCCTTGAGCTCCTTGACGGTCGGCTCGGGCTTGGCCGCACCGACGCCGCTGGGAAGGGTCAGGGAGATCATGAAAAAGGTGCCGGTGATGGCGGCCATCCGGCTCCGGAGGCGCCCAGACCCTCTATGACGAGGGGTGGGAACATCCGATCGGGATGCGCACTGACCGGCATGCACGCGTTGAAGGCGCGCTCGCTCCACTAAGACTCCTCTCCTCAGCCGCCTACCGGGTTAGCTGACGGGTTCGGGCCGGAGCAGCCCTACCACACACGCGCGTGCGCGAGGCGGATTCACCCCACTGAAGATGGGTCCCCGGCTCTCGGGGCGCTGTCGCGTCCCCGTGGACTCGGCGGGTCTGCGGCCACTTATGTGGCTGCTGATGACAGCGATGGAGATTAACGGAGTCTGGAGCCAATGCCAACCGGAACATGCGAAATCGCAGGACGTGTCGCTTAGCTGATCAGCGGATTCGGTCCCCAACGCGATCTTCGATGTGAACTTCATCACCTTTGCGATGGCGAATCGACCCGCTTCCCGGGTTCGCGCCCGCCCACCACGGCCGGAGCGACGGTCTGTGTCCGGCCGATCGCCACGAGGCACTAGCCTCACCTGCTTGTGGAAGTCACGATCAGGCGGGCGCGAACCACTGACGTTCAGGCGATCAGCCGGCTCGTGAATCTGTACGCGGGTTACGGACGTCGCATGCTCAGGAAGAGCACTGTGACGCTCTTCGAGGACGTACAGGAGTTCTGGGTGGCCGACGACCCCGAACGCGGCGTGATCGGCTGTGGTGCCCTGCACGTGATGTGGAAAGACCTCGCCGAGGTGCGCTCGGTGGCCGTCGATCCGGATTGTGGCGGCCGGGGGATCGGGCACCGTATCGTGAGCCGGCTCCTTGAAACCGCCGGCGAACTCGGCGTGCGCCGGGTGTTCTGCCTCACCTTCCAGGTGGAGTTCTTCGCGCGCCATGGTTTCCGTCAGATCCAGGGGACCCCGGTTTCCCCTGAGGTCTATGAGGAGCTCCTTCGGTCTTATGACGAAGGCGTGGCGGAGTTTCTCGACCTTGACCGGGTCAAGCCGAATACTTTGGGCAATACCCGGATGCTGCTCCGCTTGGAGGATGGATGATGAACGAACACCCTTATGGCGGGCGGCCGTACGCGCCGCGGGAACCCGGCCGGCCGTCTTATGCGCGGGCCTCCCGTGATCAGCCTTCCTACGGCGGGGGGCAGCAGCAGTACGGACAGCGGCAGTACGGGCAACAGCAGTACGGACAGCAGCAGTACGGGCCGGAGTCCTACGACCCGCCGGGCTCTCGTGGGTCCTATGCGGATGAGCCCTCGCCCGCGGAGGATCTGCCGCTCGCGCCCATTCTCCGCAGGGCCGGGGCGCGTGTGATGGACAACGTGCTCGTGGCCGTCTTCGGATTCGCGGTCATTCTTCCGATCGCGATCGGGGCCATGGGCCTCGACGACGCGGGCAGCAAGACCAAGGAGCAGGGCGGGATCTGGACCTGGCCGATCATCTTCGTCCTGTTCGTGGTCCTCTCCCTTCTCCCGTTCCTCTACGAGGCGATCCAGCTCTCGCTGTGGGGACAGACCATCGGCAAACGCTGGTTCGGCCTCCGGGTCGTGAAAGTGGATCCCGCGGGAGACCCGCTGGACACCGTCACGGGGGTGTGGCGGCCGGCGATCAACCAGGTCGGCTACCAATTGGGGTTCTTCTTCTTCCTCATCCTGGCCGTCAAGGTGTTCGACTTCGCCGCCTACGGGGTGCTGCTCGTCTCGATCGGCACCCTTGTGGCCTACCTGTGGGCCATCTGGGATGAGCCGTTGCACCAGTCCGTGCACGACCGGTTCGCCGGCACGGTCGTGATCGACGACCGCGTCGAGTGGGAATAGACCCGCCCGTCACCGCGCCCGCTTCCCCGGCCGAGGGCGAAGCGGCCGAACCGGGGCAGCGGGTCGTGGCCCGCATCATCGACACCCTCGTGGTCGGCGTGCCCGTGGCCCTGATCACAACTGCCGCCGTGCCCCGGGCGAACGCCCAGCCACTGGCCACCGTGGCGGTGGGCGCGCTCCTGCTGCTGTACGAGTTCGTACAGCTCGCGCTGTGGGGCCGCACGCTCGGTAAGCGCCTCATGGGGATCGCCGTCCTCGCCGCGGGCCCGGACGGGAACGATGACGCGCAGGCGGGTGGGGCCCGGAACGGCGGTGCCCGCACCGCCCGTGCCGGGGCCGGCGGCCCGGGTCTCGGGAGGTCCCTGCTCCGGTCGGCGCTCTATGCCCTCCCGATCGTGGCGCGGCCCGTACCGATACTCGGAGTGATCGCCGATATCCTGTGGGTCGCCAACGCGGTCCTGCTGGTCGGGGGGCCGGGACGGCAGGTGCTCTCTGACCGCATCGCCCGTACGTCCGTTGTCCGGACGGGCGCCTAAGCCCCCGTACGCCGGGGCGAATTCGGATCCCATGGACCATGATGGGTGCCGCTTTAGGGACCCTTGGACCCTGTATTTTCTGCCGACCCGCCGGAGCGATTGGGCGTTGCCGCACGCGCTCCCGCACGGCGGCGCCGGGCGTGGAGGCGGCCAAGGGCGGACGTGAAATCGCGTGCCCGCTAGTGATCTACAGGAGCTGGTTCTACGGAGGCACCGGACAATTCACGACGAGTGCCCCCACCGTGGACCGTGTCTTCTGTATCTTGGCCTTCTCATGGCCCCAGGGCGCATGAGCTGGAAGGCGTATGCCCCGTGACATGGGGGAGAACAGGTCCGCAGGCCAGTAAGGCTGGTTCGTTGGTCTGATTACGGTGCGTTACCGGCCTTCGATGGAAACTCCGTACGGGGCCCCTGAATTGTCATCCGCAAGCGCAGAGGTATATCTTTGACAAGCGAATGAAGTTTGCTCCGGCGGAAAGGTCTGTCCCCATGGCACAGAAGGTTCAAGTGCTTCTCGTCGACGACCTCGACGGTGGCGAGGCGGACGAGACCGTGTCGTTCTCGCTTGATGGCGCCACCTTTGAGATCGATCTGAGTGGCTCCAACGCAAAGAGGCTGCGGGATTCACTGCAGCCGTTCGTGGATCACGCACGGAAGGCGGGCGCCGGTCGGCGTCGCCGCACCCGTGGTGCTTCCAGTCGTGAGCGCAGCGCGGATATCCGCGCGTGGGCCAAGTCACGCGGCATCAAGGTCAACGAGCGTGGTCGTATCCCGGCATCGGTCGTGGAACAGTACGAGGCCGCTCACTGACAACTTGACGGCCACGGAACGGCCCGCCACCTAGGACAGGGAGGCGGGCCGTTCGCTTGCGGTGGCTTGTGCCGAGGTGTCCACGGAGTCGTCCGCTTTCACTGGCGCGGTCCTGTGCATCCCCTGACGCGGCTGATCCGGTAAAGCGCCGTTCGCTTGGGGCGTAGCGGGAACATGACGCACCGATGCGGTAGTTGGATGAGGATGAACAGAGCTTAGCTGGGGAACGTCTCCTGGAGAGAGTGCACCAGGCGGCCTCCTCGGGGTGGGTCAGCATGCGGAAGGACTGGACCGGACCTCCCGGTCGTGTCCAACCGCTCTGTGAGGAGCGACGAGATGTTCGAGAGGTTCACCGACCGCGCGCGTCGGGTTGTCGTCCTGGCTCAGGAAGAGGCCAGGATGCTCAACCACAACTACATTGGTACTGAGCACATCCTCTTGGGCCTGATCCACGAGGGTGAAGGCGTTGCCGCCAAGGCTCTGGAGAGTCTTGGGATCAGTCTTGAGGCCGTGCGTCAGCAGGTCGAAGAGATCATTGGGCAGGGCCAGCAGGCGCCGTCAGGGCATATTCCGTTCACGCCCCGCGCCAAGAAGGTGCTTGAGCTGTCGTTGCGTGAGGCATTGCAGCTCGGCCATAACTACATCGGTACTGAGCACATCCTCTTGGGCCTGATCCGAGAGGGCGAGGGCGTTGCGGCCCAGGTGCTGGTGAAGCTTGGGGCGGACCTCAACCGGGTTCGTCAGCAGGTCATCCAGTTGCTGCACGGATACCAGGGCAAGGAGCCCGCGGCGTCCGGCGGGCCGTCGGAGGCGACTCCGTCGACGTCTTTGGTACTTGACCAGTTCGGCCGCAATCTCACTCAGGCGGCCCGTGAGGGCAAGCTTGACCCGGTCATCGGCCGGGACAAGGAGATCGAGCGGGTGATGCAGGTCCTCAGCCGGCGCACCAAGAACAACCCGGTGCTCGTCGGCGAGCCCGGCGTCGGCAAGACCGCCGTCGTCGAGGGCCTGGCCCAGAAGATCGTCAAGGGCGAGGTGCCCGAGACGCTCAAGGACAAGCAGCTTTACACCCTTGACCTCGGTGCTCTGGTGGCGGGTTCCCGCTACCGGGGTGATTTCGAGGAGCGGCTCAAGAAGGTCCTCAAGGAGATTCGCACTCGTGGCGACATCATCCTGTTCATCGACGAGCTGCACACGCTCGTGGGAGCGGGTGCCGCCGAGGGGGCCATAGACGCCGCCTCGATCCTGAAGCCGATGCTGGCTCGTGGTGAGCTGCAGACGATCGGCGCCACGACACTGGACGAATACCGCAAGCACCTGGAGAAGGACGCCGCCCTCGAGCGACGCTTCCAGCCGATCCAGGTCGCGGAGCCGTCACTGCCGCACACCATCGAGATCCTCAAGGGTCTCCGGGACCGTTACGAGGCGCATCACCGCGTCTCTATCACCGACGGCGCGCTGGTCGCCGCCGCGCAGCTGGCCGACCGCTACATCAGCGACCGCTTCCTGCCGGACAAGGCCATCGACCTGATCGACGAGGCCGGTTCGCGGATGCGGATCCGCCGGATGACGGCACCGCCGGACCTGCGTGAGTACGACGAGAAGATCGCCGACGTGCGCCGTGACAAGGAGTCCGCGATCGATGCGCAGGACTTCGAGAAGGCGGCCGCGCTGCGCGACAAGGAGAAGCAGCTTCTCGGGCAGAAGGCCCAGCGTGAGAAGGAGTGGAAGGCCGGCGACATGGACATCGTCGCCGAGGTCGGTGAGGAGCTGATCGCTGAGGTCCTCGCCACGGCCACCGGTATCCCGGTCTTCAAGCTCACCGAAGAGGAGAGCGCTCGCCTGCTCCGCATGGAGGAGGAGCTGCACAAGCGGGTCATCGGCCAGAACGACGCCATCAAGGCGCTGTCCCAGTCGATCCGGCGCACTCGCGCCGGCCTGAAGGACCCGAAGCGTCCGGGTGGCTCGTTCATCTTCGCGGGCCCGTCGGGCGTCGGTAAGACCGAGCTGTCCAAGACGCTGGCCGAGTTCCTGTTCGGCGACGAGGACGCGCTGATCCAGCTCGACATGAGCGAGTTCATGGAGAAGCACACGGTCTCGCGGCTGTTCGGGTCCCCGCCCGGATACGTCGGGTACGAAGAGGGCGGCCAGCTCACCGAGAAGGTGCGGCGCAAGCCGTTCTCGGTGGTGCTGTTCGACGAGGTCGAGAAGGCTCACCCGGACATCTTCAACTCGCTGTTGCAGATCCTTGAGGACGGTCGCCTGACCGACGCTCAGGGCCGGGTCGTGGACTTCAAGAACACCGTGATCATCATGACCACGAACCTCGGTACCCGCGACATCTCCAAGGGTCAGTCGATGGGCTTCGCCCGTCAGAACGACGAGCAGGGTGACTACGACCGGATGAAGTCGAAGGTCGAGGAAGAGCTCAAGCAGCACTTCCGGCCTGAGTTCCTCAACCGTGTCGACGACACGGTCGTCTTCCACCAGCTCACACCGAAGGAGATCATCCGGATCGTGGATCTGATGATCGCCAAGGTCGACGAGCGGCTCAAGGACCGGGACATGGGCCTCGAGCTCAAGCAGGAGGCCAAGGACCTTCTGGCCGAGCGCGGCTACGACCCCGTGCTGGGCGCCCGGCCGCTGCGTCGCACGATCCAGCGGGAGATCGAGGACAACCTGTCCGAGAAGATCCTGTACAGCGAGCTCCTGGCCGGTCAGATCGTCATCGTCGGAGTCGAAGGCATCGGTGAGAAGGCCAAGTTCACCTTCAGGGGTGAGCCCAAGCCGTCCACCGTGCCGGACGCGCTGCCCACGGTCAGCACCTCGGCCGACGAGTCGGTCAACTTCAACAAGGACTGAGTCCTCCAGAGGACCGAGTCCCGCGGCACGACACCAGCGAGGCCCCGCACGTTCGTGCGGGGCCTCGCTGTCGTAGTGGGCCCTGTGCCGGCGCGATGGACCTACGTGCCGACCGCCTTCCCCTCGAGAAGGGGACCTGTGCCAAGGCCGGCGTGGCCGATTCGTACAAGCCACGGCGGCGGTTCGCCGACCATCATGGCGGCATGGAGAGCTATCTGACCGGAGCCTCGGCCTTCATGGCCACGCACGCCCGGCTCCTCGACCGTCGCCGGTTCGACCTTTGCCTGGGGCGGTGCCGGCCCGAGGAGGTGCTGGCCGCGCTGGCCGCCTACTGCAACGCCGACGGGGGTTACGGCTGGGGGCTGGAACCCGATCTCCGGGCCCGGGGCAGCCAGCCGGGCTGCGCGCTGCACGCGTTCGAAGTGCTGGAGGAGACCGGACCGGCCGGCGGCGCCGATGCCAGGAGGCTGTTCGACTGGCTCGGCTCGATCTCCCTGGGAGACGGAGGTCTGCCGTTCGCCCTTCCGGTTCCCGAGGACGAGGCCGCCGGCACCGCACCTTGGTGGCTCGGAGCCGACGCATCGGAATCGTCCCTTCACTCCACCGCCATGCTGGCCGCCACCGCACACCGGGTGGCCGGGCATGACGAGGATCTTCGCGGTCACGCGTGGCTGGACCGGGCGACCGGCTACTCCATGCGCAAGATCGCGGAGCTGGACGGGCCCCGCAACGCCATCGAGTTCCTGTTCGTCCTGCGGTTCCTCGACGCGGTGCATGATGTTGTTCCCGGTGCCACCGCCGAACTGGAGCGTCTCGGCAAGTTCCTGCCCGCCTCCGGAGTGCTGGCCGTCGAAGGCGGTGCGGAAGGGGAGGTGATCCGGCCGCTGGACTTCTCACCGGAACCCGGCCGGCCGCTGCGGGACCTGTTCTCGCCCGAAGTGATCGCCGCGGACCTCGTCCGGCTCGTCTCCGAGCAGCAGAGCGATGGCGGCTGGATCGTCGACTGGATCTCCCGTTCCGCGGCGGGCGCCCTGGAATGGCGCGGATGGGCGACCGTACACGCGGTCACGATCCTGCGCGCCCACCAGGTGACCTGATGTGGCTTCCATCGCGGAAACCTGCGCGGCCGGTTCGCCTCCGGCCCACGGCGGACAGGACCTGCTCTCGTACGAGGAGACGTGCCGGAGGATCTCCCTACCGGCCTGCAGATGGGTGCCGGAGAAACCGGGTCGCCCACCTCGTCACCGAACCGCACCGGCTCGCTCAGAGCGCTGACGTCGTCTTCGCAGCCAAGGCCATGGCCCCCGGTCAGCCGTGATCTTGCAGTTGTTCGCGCTCCCGCTCCGGCAGGCTGGGGGCCATGAAGGATCCCGTCCGCCTGCGCCCGGCCGAGGCCGTCGACTACGACCGCATCATCGGTGTCATGGACGACTGGTGGGGACGTTCCATCCAGGCCGCCCTGCCCAGGCTCTTCCTCGACCATTTTCACGAGACCAGCCTCGTGGCCGAACATGAGGGCGATCTCGCCGGTTTCCTCGTGGGCCTGCTGTCCCCCTCGTGCCGGGAGGATGCCTACATCCACTTCGTGGGAGTCGCCCCGGCCCTCCGGGGCAGTGGTGTGGCCCGCCGGCTCTGTCTCGCGTTCCACGTGCGATGGGGTTCACCGTCACAGGCCCGATCGCCGACTACAACGGGCCGGCAGTGGACCGCATCCTGTTCCACCGCCGCCTTGACGCCTAGGCCGGGTACCCGAACGTCCTCTCCGCCACGATCTCATGGGGTCGCCGCCGCTGGCCTCGCCTGTGGGCCTCTGATCCAGAGGACTGACGGACAGCGCCCTGCCACCGGAGCAGACCTCTTCCAATCGGAAAGCCCACGCGAATCAGCAAGTTTTCCAACGGCGCCAGGTTGCCGATGACCGTAAAGCCCGGCCTGGAGGCAAGTCGAGTTGCCCAAGCCACGAGGTGAAGGAGAGCTGCAGGCCGACGGAACGCCGGGATCGTCTCACTCCCAACGCCACGCCTCTCACCAGCGGAAACTCATACACCACCTCCGTGGACGCAACCCCGACCCCGTTCCCGCAGGGGGGCAACTCTCGTTCGCTTTGCCATGAGTACCTATACGCATCACCCGCCGATGCGTATAGGTACTCATGGCAAAGCAGCCCGGGCACATGGGTCCGCTGTCCCATCAGCCCGCGCGCCTGCCGAAGCTTGTACGCCTCCTCAGCGGACGCAACCGGACATTCACGCATGATCGATCAGGCCTGCCGGATCCGCGGTGCCGGAACGTGACCGCCCGACAGCCCATCCGCCCTCTCGACCGCCCACACGCTCGCAAGAGTTCGCCAACGCATTCCGGGTCGTACACCCGTGGCCGGAGATGTGTTCGTGTCGCGACGGCTGTGTACGGACGATCACGTACGGATGGAGGGCGTTGACCTGTAGGGGCATCCCGGCGAGGCACGAACAAACTGCAAGATCACCAGGGGATCGGGGTGTTGACCGGCTCCCTGGGTCGGGTGAAGGGACGCGGGCGTTGGCGGTTCCGCGATCGGGTGAAGGGATGGAGGCGTTGGCCGGGTCCTGCGGTCAGGTGATGGGCGGACCTTCCACCCGCTCGG
>DASYNF010000277.1:0-2720 GCA_036008685.1 Actinomadura sp.
CATCCGTGTGGGGCCGTCGCTGGGGAAGTGCGCCGGCCACCCCGCCCGACCGGAATCCCGGAACGCGTGGTGGCAGAAAGGTATGTGTCGGTGGGCCCGCGTCCGGTCTCCGGCAATGGGTCACGACGTCCCGTACCCGAATCGTTGTGCAGGCCTCGACCCGGGACGGTGACCCACCTCCACCTGCACCTACATGTCGACCGATCCGTGCTCTGCCGAGCGTGGACCGGCCCTTGGCGAGGTCCATGAGGCCGCCACACCTCCGCGACACCGGCGTGTCACCCGGGGCGGGCGGGCGAATGGAAATCGTGACGAAGATGCTTCGGCATTTCTCGACCCGAATCACGGTCGCCACCTACGGCCATCTGCCGGATGCGACGGCGCGCACGGCCTCCGCCGCGATGAAGCTGTGTTCGGCCATGCCTTCGAGACCGCCGCCTCAGCGACGGCCGCCACACTGCGACCACACCTGCCGTCGGTGCCGCCGCGGACGAGCTCATGACGCCTAGCGGAGGACGAACGCGGGGACTGCTGCGACTTCAGTTGACACTTGTTCTGCGGGATCTTGTCTCGCGGAGAGGATGTCGCTGTGCCCAAGAAGTTCCCGCCGGAGTTCAAGCGTGACGTCGTCCGGATCGCCCGTCGCGGTGACCTGAGCCAGGCCGAGGTCGCTGCCGACTTCGACATCTCGGTGGAGTCGGTGCGCCGCTGGGTGCGTCAGGCCGATGTCGATGACGGCGTCGTCGATGGCCAGACCAGCGCCGAGCAGAACGAGCTCGTGCAGCTGCGCCGCCAGATGCGGCGGCTGGAGATGGAGAACGAAATCCTGCGCCGTGCGGCGGCCTATTTCGCCGCGGGCAGTCTCCCAAAATGAGCTACCCGCTGGTCCGTGACCTGGCCGCCGAGGGCATCCCGGTGCGGCTGACCTGCGGGGTGCTGGGCCACTCGAGGCAGGCCTACTACGCCTGGCTGACCGCTCCGGTGAGCCGGCGCGACCTCGAGGACGCCTACCTCACCAACGCGCTCATCGACGCTCACGGCGACGACCCGGAGTTCGGCTACCGGTTCCTCGCCGACGAAGTCGCTGGCGCCGGCCTGGTCGCCGGCGAGCGGCGGATCTGGCGACTGTGCTCGGAGCAGAAGCTCTGGTCGACCACGGTGCGCAAGGGTCGGCGAGGCGCGGGCAAGGCACCTGGCCCGGCGGTGCACGACGACCACGTGCAGCGGAACTTCACCGCGCAGCGCCCCGATCAGGTCTGGGTCACCGACATCACCGAACACCCCACCGCCGAGGGCAAGCTCTACTGCTGCGCGATCAAGGACCTGTTCAGCAACCGCATCGTCGGCTACGCGATCGACGAACGGATGACCGCGCAGTTGGCCGTGACCGCCCTACGGACGGCGGTTGCGCGGCGCCGGCCAAGGGGTCTGGTGGTGGTTCACAGCGACCGCGGATCGCAATTCCGAGCAAGATCCTTCCGCGCCGTTCTGACTGCCGCAGGTCTGCAGGGATCGATGGGCCGCGTCGCCTCCGCTGGCGACAACGCCGCCATGGAGTCCTGGCACGCGCTGCTGCAGAAGAACGTCCTGGACCGCCGCCGCTGGCGCACCCGCGACGAGCTCCACGCAGCGATCGTGTTCTGGATCGAGCGCACCTATAACCGCCGACGGCGCCAACGCGCCCTCGGCAAGCTCACCCCGGTCGAGTACGAACTCGCCTTCACCGATCAGGCCGCTATCGCGGCATGATCAGTCCCAACCATCGTCAACCGAAGCTGCAGCAGTCCCGCATCCTGCACAGCTGCCTACGACACGACCTCCCTTACGACGAGCTCACAGCCTGGCCCCGTTACCAACCCCACTCCCAAACAGCCGCTTTATCCTTCGGACCATGGGATGTCTAATGCCCGTCTCAGGTGACGTCCCGCTGAGTGGTGGATGTAGTCCTCACCGTGTTGGTCAGCGGTGTGGTGACCATGACGCGACCACGAGCCGCCTGAGCCCAGCGATTCGCGTCCGACGACCCCAAAAACCCGGCCGGCCAGTGAAACCAGCGCCCACCCGAGCGACGTCACACCCCGATGCGAATCTCAGGCCCACGCAAACCAGCACCGCTACGACCGTGACGAAACTGGGTCATAAAACTTCCGGGTTAAGCGCTCGCCAGGAGTGACTCGGAGTGGATGTCACGCAAGTCGCCTTCCATCGCCACAGTCGCAGTCTTGAGGATTGCCACTGTGGCGGGCAGGCGGCTTCGATCGTATCTTGCACTAGGAATGGTTACCGATACCCCGGCGATCATCTGTCCATGAGAGTAGATCCCGTGGCCAATAGCCACAAGTCCACATTTTGTCTGCTTATTGTTCAGTGCAAACCCTTGTTGGCGCACCTTGCGAAGGTTGCGGATGAGGGCGATGACGTCTACGTCAGTGCGTTCCGAGTGCGCATAAATCTCGTGGATTTGCTCTTCGGGTAGCGCGGCCAGGAGGACAAGACCGACCGAGGAGGCGTGAGCAGGCAGCGTGCGCCCCTCTCGGTCGCCGCAATGCAAGGTCCGGTCGCCCTCCACAGTTGCTACGAATCGCACAAGGTCGTCGGTGCGAACCATGAGGTTCGTCGTCTCGCCGGTTACACGCGCGATTTCCTGAATGTGGGGGAGCGCTCGCCGACGCAGCTCTTCGGTTGGGCCCGTGGAGCACCCTTGGCGGAGTACCTTGCCA
>DASYNF010000278.1:0-2328 GCA_036008685.1 Actinomadura sp.
CTGGACTTCCAGGTCGCTGAGTCCGGCGGCGATGGCTTCCGGAGGGATAGCGTCCCCGACGTCCTCGGGCGGGTCGGTCGGCAGAGGCTTGCGCCAGCCCCATGTGGTGGGCTCGGGGAGCACCTCCCACACGACCGTGCCGCTGGCGGGGTCGAAGCGTCCGCGAGCCTCGAGACCCTCGTAGAGGTAGCCGACCCGGGAGAAGCTCAGCAGAACCTTGTGCACGAGGCCGCGCGCACCGGCCGGCGCGTCACGGAGCGCGTCACCGACGTGTGTCAGCGCCCGGTTGCGGTCGTCGGTCACTCCGAGCGCGCCGAGAGCGGGCGAATCCCTGCCCAGGGCCACGACGGTCCACGAGTACAGTCTGGGCGACTCCCGAAATCTGTTCACGCGCAGTAGCAAACCGCCGATGAGGCGGTACGACCAGGGACAGGACGCCCCACCACCACAGTCCGCGTCCGGCCACCGCCGGACGTTCTGCCAGGGGCAAGGGGATCACGGAAACGGGATCCCGGGCAGGATGCCCTAGTCGTCGAGTCCCACCGAGCGTGCGAGCGACCGAATGGTGGGGGACAGCCTGGTTTCGGCCTCGCGAATGTCCCTCACCAGCGACCGGGCGATGCCCTGGTGGCGGAACCACACCGGTGCCCCGTCGCGAGCCTCCTGAAGCCTCATCACCGCGGCTCGGTGCTGCCTGGCGTCCGTGTGGGCTTGGGCGACGTCCAAGAGATGACGGCCGTGCGAGATCCCGCGAAGCTCGCCCGTCCGGACCTTCGCGGCTTCCTTGAGCGCCTTGCCGGGCTCTTTGAGGGTCGCATAGGCATGTACGGCCTGCATCCTCACCGTGGCAGGTCCGAACGCGGTCTGGTAGGCGTCTGTCCGCCGGCCGATCCGCTCTGCCCCCGCGGAGGCCATCGAGATGTATTCGCTGGGGTCCTTACCGGCGGCCACGGCCGGTGCGAGTGCTGTCATGAGCATGTTGCCCCACGCCGCGACGTGCCGCGCTGGAGCGCTGAAGGATGGTTCTATCCGCTCGGCGACCTTGATGGCCAACCGCTCGGACTCCTCCAGCCGGGCCTGGTGCAGCAGCACCCACGCATAGGTGCCCTGCACTGTCGCCCACTGCCACTCGTCGTCGCCTTCCGCCGCCGCATGGATGCCTCGCTCGGCGCCGATCGCGGCGAGGTCCTCCCTGCCGAGGTGCACCAGCAGGCAGGCGGCGAGCTGGTAAGCCTGTGCGAGCGCTGACGCGGCGGCACTGCCGAGCGACCGCTGCGTGACGCGGGCCTCCCCGATGAGACCCGGGACGGCGGCGGCGAGCGCGCCGAACTCGCCGGACCAGTACCGGTCCCAGGCCACGGACACCGCGGCCTCGAGTTCGGGTAGCGGGGTGGGCTCGCCGGTGTCGCCTTCGTCTGGTCCCGGCATGTCCGATAGCAGTGATGGGGAGAGAAGCGCGTCCCGTACGGCCAGGACGGAGCCGCCGTCTCGGTCGGCGCCGATCCGGTCCCGCTTGCCCACGAGTGCGGACAGGTCGACATCCAGAGCGTTCGACAGCTTCATGAGGGATGTGACCCGGGCCGAGGATCGGCGGCCCTGCTCCAGCTTGGCGATGAGGTCGACCGATACGCCGGCCAGTCCGGCGAGACCCTCTTGGGTGAGAGCGCGCTCTTGGCGTAGCCGCCTGAGCCGACCCCCTATGGTGCTATCTCCGGACATATCACCTGCGCCTTCCTGAAGTCCGACAACATCAGACTAGGCGCGGTCTCCTCGTAATGGCAGGGCATTGAGATGG
The DNA here is from genome assembly GCA_036008685.1 of Actinomadura sp. GTDB lineage: Bacteria > Actinomycetota > Actinomycetes > Streptosporangiales > Streptosporangiaceae > Actinomadura_C. The sequence continues at coordinate 1,796 of DASYNF010000278.1, forward strand.
CCGCGGACCATGCTGTTCGGAGTCATGCCGGATACGTCGCCAGGAGACGTTCCTCAAAGGCGGAAAAGCCCCGTTGAAGGGGATCTTCGAGACATGCGGCCACAGGTTCGTCCGGAGCGACAGGAGACCGCGATGCCCTCTTTGAGGTGGCCATCCGTGAGGTGATCATCCGTGCCGGCGGAAGTCTTCGGCATGGTCCATGGCCCACTCGCGGAACGGCCGGGCGGGAGCGGCGGTGATCTTTTCGACCGTACGGGTGACCGGCTCGGGCTCGGTGACCATCTGGGCATGGCCCTGGACTATCGCCTCGGCCATTGGGGCCGGCATGCCCTGGGAGACCATCTGCTCGAGAGCCACCTCGGGGGCGAGCTCCTCGAAGCGCAGAGGCCGGTCGATCGCCTCGCCGATGGCGTGCACCTGCTGGACCTGCGTCAGCGTCTCGGGCCCGGTGAGCACGTACTTCGCGCCGGCATGTCCGTCCTCGGTGAGTGCCCGGACCGCCACCGCCGCGATGTCCTTCTCGTGGATGAGCG
>DASYNF010000279.1:0-4830 GCA_036008685.1 Actinomadura sp.
TTGTTCATGTGCCGGATCACCGGGTATTCGAGCGTGATCCCGTTGGCGCCGAGGATCGTACGGGCCTGCCGCGCCACGTCCAGGGCCGCCCGCACATTGGCCAGCTTGCCGAAGGACACCTGCTCCGGGGTCGCCGTCCCGGCCTCCTTGAGCCGGCCGACGTGCAGGGCCACGAGCGCCGCGCGGCCGAGCTCGATCTCCATCCAGGCCAGCTTCTCCTGCGTCAGCTGGAAGGCGCCGATGGGCTTGCCGAACTGCTCACGGGTCGTGGCGTAGGACACCGCGGCCTCATAGCAGGCCCGGCCGGCCCCGATCGAGCCCCACAGGATCCCGTACCTCGCCTCGGACAGGCAGCCGAGCGGCGCCCGCAGTCCGGTCGCCTCGGGGAGCATCGCGTCGGCGGGCAACCGGACGTCGTCGAGGACGAGCTCCGCGGTGATGGACGCGCGCAGCGACAGCTTGCGGTGGATCTCCGAGGCGGTGAAGCCCGGAGTCCCGGCGGGGACCAGGAAGCCGCGGACGCCCTCGTCGGTCCGGGCCCACACGACCGCGACATCGGCCACCGAGCCGTTGGTGATCCACATCTTGGTGCCGTTGAGGACCCAGTCGGAGCCGTCGCGCCGGGCCCGGGTCAGCATCGAGCCGGGGTCGGAGCCACAGTCGGGCTCGGTGAGGCCGAAGCAGCCCAGGGCCTCACCGGCGGCCATGCGAGGCAGCCACTCCCGCTTCTGCTCCTCGGAACCGTACTTGTGGATCGCCGTCATCGCCAGCGAGCCCTGCACGGAGACGAAGCTGCGCAGCCCGGAGTCCGCCGCCTCCAGCTCACGGCACACGATGCCGTAGGCCACCGCACCCGCGCCCGCGCAGCCGTACCCGGACAGGTGCATGCCGAGCAGTCCGAGCTTGCCCAGCTCCGGGGCGAGCTCGCGCACCGGGAACGTGCCGGCCTCGAACCAGTCGGCCACGTGCGGCTCCACCCGCGAGGCGGCGAACCCCCGCGCGGTGTCCCGGATCATCCGCTCCTCGTCGGTGAACTGGTCGTCGATGCGCAGCAGGTCCATGACGGTCCTCTCGTCGGGGCGGGCCGGGAAGGCCGGGAGGGGGAAGGCCAGCGTACGTGGCACCGCCCTCCCGCCCAGGGCCGGGCGGGCCGGTCAGGCGACCGGGACCCCGGTCTGGTGGTCCGCCAGGGAGGCCGCGATGACGTCGCCGCGCACCTGGGTCCAGGTCAGGCTGAGGATGCTCGCCGCGGACAGTCCGGCGACGCCCGCGAGGGCCACCACGGTCTCGGGTCCGAGCAGCTGCGCCGCCGCGCCGCCGATGAGGATGCCGAGGCCCTGGCCGGCGAGGATGCCGGACTGCGCGAGGCCGAACGCCTGCCCGCGCCCGGCCGGGGGCACGGCGGCGACGAAGGCGGCGTTGGCCGCGAGCTGATAGGCGCTCCCCGCCCCCGACAGGGCCCACAGGACCACCACCCCCCACAGCGGCGGGTGCAGTCCGGAGCCGATGAGCGGAGCGCAGGCCAGCATCGACATCCACCCCATGGACCGGATGCGGTCGGAGGGCCGCACGAACCGGCTGAAGACGAAGACCCCGATGATCATCCCGACCGGCATCGCGGACATGAGGACCCCCACGATGACCGGGCTGCCGCCGAAGGTGTTGGCGTAGGGCGCGGCGAGGCCCTCCGGGATCACGTAGAAACCGCACAGCCACGCGAAGGACACCAGGGACCGGAGCGTCGGGTCGCCGAAGACGAGGCGGGCTCCCTCTCGGGTGTTGCGCCACAGCGAGATGGACTCCTGGACGCCGGCCCCCGCCGCGGGACGGCGTCGCACCCAGGCCAGCAGGATCACCGCCGACACCGCGAACGTCAGCGCGTCGATCGTGAGGGCCGCCTGGGCGCCCATCCCGGCGACGATCGCGCCGCCGGCCAGGAAGCCGACGACCTGGGTCGCCTGATGGGTGATGTTGTTGATGGCCGACCCGGCGACGTACTTGTCCCCCTCGAGGATGTCGGGCAGCAGTGCGGCGCGGGCCGCGGTGAACGGCGCGCCCAGCAGCACGCTGACGAAGACGAGGACGCACAGCGCCGAGAAGGGCATGCTCTTGATCGCCATCAGCGCCAGAAGGCCGGTCCGGAGCACGTCGCAGACGACCATGACCGTACGACGGGGGAAGAGGTCGGCGAGCCCGGACAGGATCGGGCCCCCGACGATGGGGGGCAGATAGGTCAGCGCGTAGGTGATCGCGGTCAGCAGGGGCGAGCCCGTGCGGTAGTAGACCAGCACGGCGAGGGCCACCTGGGCGAGCTGGTCGCCCACGTAGGACAGCGCCGACGCGGCCCACAGCGCGCGGAACTCACCGACGGCGAACACTTCGCGGTAGCTCGCCTGTTCCTCCGGCGGTCGCCGATGCCTTCCCGACACATCTGCTCCCACTCCACATCCGCTCAGTGTGAGCGACTACCACACATTAACTCACGCTGCGTGGCAATTATGTGACCTACCGTGCCCAATCGCGATCGGATCGGCGGTTCGTCACCAGCCGAGCTGGTCGAGCCGCTCGTCATCGATGCCGAAGTGGTGGGCGATCTCGTGGACGACGGTGATCCTGACCTCCTGCACGATGTCCTCGAAGGTGTCGCAGATTCGCAGGATCTCCCGGCGGTAGATCGAGATGCGATCGGGCAGAACGCCCGCGTACCAGTCACCTCGATCGGTCAAGGGAACCCCGTGGTAGAGACCGAGCAAGCCGGGTTCGGGCGCGTCGTCCTCCACGACGATGACCACGTTGGTCATGGCCTCGGCGAGCTCGGGTGGAATGGTGTCAAGTGCTTCGGCGACCAGTTCCTCGAAGTCCTCACGGGATAGTTCGACCACAAGCAACATTGTGCGGGAGACAGGAGGCAAAGTGGCGTTCGCCGGTGTCCGAGAACGACTGTCCATGCTGATCCGGGTCCGGCCGCCGGCCGCGACCACGCGGTGGGGGCTGGCATCACGGATCCTGGCGGTGATGGTCATCGGCCTGGCCGGCGGCCTCATCGGGGTGTTGCTGGGCGGGCGTGTCGAGACCCCCATCGGCCCGGTCGACGTCGCGATGTCCGCACGCCCCTCCTGGAACGGAGGCACGACCATCGACGTGCCCCCGCTCGGCACGCTGCGGATGGACACGCACTGGGGGCCCCTGCGCCTGCAGGCGCAGGTCTCCGAGATCCGGCCCGAGGACGCACAGGCGCTGATCGAGGACGCGGGCGAACCCGATCGCCTCACCGACGAGATCGGAGACGAGGTCCGGCACGGGGTCGTCATGCTGGCCGTCCGGGCGCTCGTGTTCGCCGTGGTCTTCGCCGGGCTCTCCGGGCTGCTGGTCTTCCGGTCCTGGCGCCGTTCGCTCTGGGCGGCGCTCACGGCGCTGATCGCCTACGCGCTGGTCGGCGCGCTGGCCCTGCTGACCTTCAATCCCCAGTCGGTGTTCGAGCCGCGCTATACCGGCCTGCTCACCAGCGCCCCCCAGGTCGTCGGTGATGTACGGACGATCGCCCGGCGGTTCTCGGAGTACCGGGCCCAGCTCGCCCAGCTGGTCGGCAACGTCTCCCGGCTCTACACCGCGACCTCCGCACTGCCGACGTACGAGCCGGATCCGACGACGATCCGGGTCCTGCACGTCTCCGACATCCATCTCAATCCGGTGGCGTGGAATGTGATCCGCTCGATCAGCAAGCAGTTCAGAGTGCAGCTGATCATTGACAGCGGCGACCTCACCGACCATGGAAGCAAGGCGGAGGAGAAGTTCGCCGACGAGATCGAGTCGGTCAAGGTGCCCTACGTCTTCATCCGGGGCAACCACGACTCGCGGGGCACCGAGCGGGCGGTCGCCCGGCAGAAGAACGCGGTCGTGCTCGACGGGACGACCAAGGACGTCGGTGGCCTGCGCATCTATGGAGCGGGGGATCCGCGGTTCACCCCGGACAAGTCCACCCGCGACGACTTCGTGGGCGATGCGGCGATAGCGGCGGAGGGCCGCCGGCTCGCCGGGGACCTGCGGCGTTCGGGCACCATGCCGGACGTGGCCGTCCTGCACGACCCGCGGGAGGGCCAGACCTTCGACGGGATGACCCCGCTGGTGCTGTCCGGCCACGTCCACCAGCGGTCCACGAGGCTGCTGCCCTCCGGCACCCGGCTGTTCGTCCAGGGATCCACCGGCGGCGCCGGCCTGCGGGGGCTCGAGGGTGAGCAGCCGACCCCCATCGAGCTGTCGGTCCTTTACTTCAACCGGAAGTCACACCGGCTGCAGGGCTGGGACGACATCCGGCTCGGCGGGCTCGGTCAGACGTCGGCGCAGATCGAGCGCAAGCTCGAGCCCGAGCCCGATCGGCCCATCAAGCCGCCGGTCCCCGCGACGCCCTCACCCGGCTCCCCTTCGGGATCCCCAGGGGCGGGATCCCCGGAGTCGGGCTCCCCGGAATCACCCTCCACCACGCCGGGCTCGGGATCCCCCTCGCCACAGGCGCTTCCCGCTCTGCCTCCGCCGGCCGCTCCGCACTCCTCCCCCGGCCGGAGATCAGGATGAACCGGAACCGTTTTAGTGTCTGAGGCGCTTGTCCCCTATGCTTGGCAGGTCCGGTGATGGCCTCAGGCCGTCACGGCGGTCGCCCCCATCGTCTAGCGGCCTAGGACGCCGCCCTTTCAAGGCGGTAGCACGGGTTCGAATCCCGTTGGGGGTACATCCCACAAAGGCCCAGGTCAGAGAAGCATTCTCTGCCTGGGCCTCGTCCGTTCTAGAGGCGCTCTATCGCTTGCGTGCCCGTTGCGTGCCCGATCGGCTCTT
>DASYNF010000280.1:0-7240 GCA_036008685.1 Actinomadura sp.
CGCATCGTCACGGCGCCGTAGTGCCGCCGAAGCGCTTCTGCGGAAGAGGCACGGCGGCGCAGGGATGTCGGGCTCCTGCGACAACTTCTGCGCCAGCTGATCCTCGAGCCCAACCGGGACTACCAACCGCAGGGCCAGAAACGAACGATGTCCCAGACACCTGTGAACGGTGTCTCGGGACATCGCATCTGTGTCCGAGGGGGCACTTGAACCCCCTGACGTGGGCGATTGCCCACCCCCACCTCCGACGGGGCGGCCCTCGAGAACGGGGTCCTCTCACGACCTGGCACATGAGTGCGACGGGCCACTCCCACTGGATTGACGCCTTCACCACCCCGGGCACCGCATCCGCGCCGTACTCAATCGGTCGCCATGCCAACCCGGGGTGTACCCGGCGGTGAGACGCGCCGCGGCAGGAGTCGGAACGGCTCGGCTGCCGAGGCTGCCTTCATCGCAGGCGATGGGTCGCGCGGCAGCGCGAGCTCGGCACGCTGGAGGCCCACCCGGACGTGGTCGGCGCCTATGCCGCCGCGGTGCGCTCGGTGGTCGCCGTGATCGATGCCCTCGTCACCCAGACCGAGGTGCTTCGGGCGGAGGTGGAGGCGGGTTTTGGCCGGCACCCGGACGCTGAGATCTATCTGAGCCAGCCCGGGCTCGGGCCGGTTCTGGGCGCCCGGGTGCTGGCCGAGTTCGGAGAAGATCCGCACCGCTACGCCGATACCAAGGCACGCAGGAACTACTCCGACATGGCCCCGATCACCCGCGCCTCCGGCACCCGACGCACGGTGCTGGCCCGCCACGCCCGCAACCGCCGCCTCGCCGACGCCCTCTACCGGCAGGCTTTCGCGGCGCTGGGCACCTCACCCGGAGCCCGGGACCTCTACGACCAGCAACGCGCACGCGACGCCACCCATCACCAGGCCCTGCGCCCTCGCCAATCGGCTGGTCGGCATCCTGCACGGCTGCCTGCGCCACCGCACCCGCTACGACGAGACCACCGTCTGGCCCACCGACACGAGTCCCGCCATCGCGGCCGCTTGACGTCTTACGACCGTGGGATGTCTGAAGCCGCCTCATCCGAAACTAATCCGAAACTCCTCGCTGACCGAGGCGACTTGCCGGCGGTGGACGGCGGAGTCTCGGTATCAACCATCGGTCAACGCTGCGCAGCGGATGGCTGCATGCCCACTTTGAGGCCGGAACGGTGCTCCCCGAGAGGGGAGGTCCAGGACTTCAGGGACACCTCGTATCCGTGGGTGAGGGACGCTCGGTACAACGGGGGAGATCCAGGCCGGCGCCGGTTTGGCGCCGGGGGAGTGGCGGTTCGATAGCGACCCTCGCCGTCACGGTTTGGGCCGGTGCTCTCGCCGCAGCCTGACCGGAGGACAGACCAGCAGGCCGAGCCGGCGATTCACGACCTTGCACGAGCCATGCATACCGTGGGACCCGGCCGTTGCCGCAGGTCGAGAGTCGGGAGCACCCCCATGCGCAGAACGCCGACCGTGACAGCACGTTGACCGATCGGTGACGACCCCCGAGGACAGTAGCCGGAACTGAGAGATGGTTGATCTTCTCGGCAATACCCCCGCACCATCCGAATCGAATCAGGGCGTGAACGAAATATGGACAGTCGTCAACCAGACATTCTCTCGGAGTGGCGGAGAAGACGCGTGGGCGCATCTCGCAAGCGGGAATGCGTGGCGGAGAATCGCACCGAACTCCAGTGGCGGGGTCACGAACGTATTTGCGATCCTGGTCGCGGCCGCGGAGCCAGATCTTGATCTAGGCGATTGCGATCGCGCCTTGGACAACCGCATGAGTGCAGCTTCGTGGGCCATTCGCTCTCGACGAGGGAAATCATCAGCGATACACCGCTGGAAGCCGTTGAAAGTGCCGTCCACGGGGCTGAGGACACGCAGGAGGACGCGTGACCGAGCTCTTTCCCATCGTGGCAGGACTGTTGTGCGGCATGGTGCTCGGTCGCCTCACCGCCCGGCGGCGGGTACTCGTTGGTCTAGCCTTCTCCGTGGTCGCGGGCGTACTGGCGACCGTGGTGTCCGGTGAATGGCGGATTAGTTGGTCCTTCCTGCTCATCGACATCCCGCTGGTAGCTGTCTCCGCGGTGGCCGGCGATCTCCTGTCCCGCAGCGTCGTCCTCCGGTGGGCCAGTCGATGAACGGGGTCTGGACGGGGCAAGGTCCGCGGCCGACCACGGGTGCCCAGGTCGAAGGCATCGTGGACAAGGAGGTGGTCGGCGCCATCAAGGCGGTCGCGCCCCACCCGACGGACCCCGACATCGTCTACGTGGGCTCGGTCAACGGAGGCGTCTGGCGGACGAGGAACGCCAGGAGCTCAAGGCCGACGTGGGACCACCTCACCGATCACCTACCGTCGCTGTCGGTTGGTGCCCTGCAGTTCGATCCGACCGATGGTGCCCACGCGACCCTGGTCGCCGGGAGCGGCCGCTTCAGCAGCCTCAACCGCATCGGCGGTGCGCTCATCGGTGTGCTCCGGACCACGGACGGTGGCGGCACCTGGACCGTGCACGACGCGGCCGGTCAGTTCAGGGCCTTCCACATCTGCGACGTCGCCCCTCGCGGTCAGACGATCGTCATCGCGGCCAACAACGCCGGCATCTTCCGCACGACCGATGCCGGCACCTCCTGGGCACAGGTCTCGGGCGCGGGTGGTACGGGAATGCCGACCGGTGTCTCGTTCGCGCTCGCCGGCGACCCGATCAGGGCCACCCACCTCTTCGCCCATGTCGGTACCGCCGGCATCTTCAAGAGCACGGACACCGGGAGCACCTGGGCCAAGGTGAGCACCGCGGCGATGGACGCGCTGCTCGGTCAGGCCGTCAACGTGAAGATCTCGGCGGGCGCCAACGACAACGTCTACGTCGCGATCGCCTCCGGTCCCGATGGGCTCACCGGACTGTTCCGCTCCGGCAACGGCGGCGCCACGTGGACAGCGCTCGATCTACCGTCGACGGTCGAGGCCACGGTCGGGTCCACCCAGATCCGCATCGGCCTGCACCCGGGCCGGCAGGCCAGCATCCACCTGTCCCTCGCCGCCGATCGCGTCAACCACGACGTGGTCTACATCGGGGGCGACCGGCAACCGGATGTCCGGGAAGCCCTTCCCACGGCGCCGCGCTGGCCCAATGCCGTAGGCGCGCGGGACTACTCCGGCCGGCTCTTCCGAGTCGACGCGGGGCGAGCGGCCGGGAGCCAGGCCTCGCACATCACGCACTCGCACACCGCATCCGGCACGGCGCCCCACGCCGATTCCCGCAGCCTGGCGGTCGATGCCCCGGGCGACCTGATCGAGGGCGACGACGGCGGCGTCTATCGACGGCGGAACCCGCCCAGCGACGCCGCCGACTGGCTCTCGATGATCGGCAACCTTCAGACGACCGAGCTCCACTCCGCCGCCTGGGACGCCAACACCGGGACGGCCATCGGCGGTGCGCAGGACACCGGGACGCCACAGCAGCCTGCTCCTGCGGCGGCACGGTGGGCGAGTGTCTCCACGGCGGACGGCGCGATGGTCGTGGTCGACGACACCACCACACCGGGCGTGTCGGTCCGCTACTCGAGCTGGCAGTTCCTCGGCGGATTCCGCCGCGAGGTCTACGACGCCACCGGGCTCCTGCAGAACCGGCAGTTCATACCGATGCAGGTGCTCGGCCCCGGTGCTGCGGTCGCCGCGCAGTTCTACACGCCCTTCGAGCTGAACCAGATGGTGGCCACGCGCTTGGTCATCGGCGCGGCGAACGGGATCTACGAGACCGACGACCAGGGCGACACCGTCACCGCGATCGGACCCGGCATCCAGGTCAACAGTGTCGGCGCCGGGCTAGCGGTGCCGATCGCCTATGGCGCCCAGGGCAACGCCGAGGTGCTCTACGTCGGATCGGGCAACAGCGTCTTCGTCCGCACCGCGGCCCACCCGGCGCCCCTCGCCGTATCCGCCGGCTACCCCGGCACCAGCTCGGTGAGGGGGATCGCCGTAGTGCCGACGGACCCGAACACGGCGTTCGCGATCGACGCCGGCACGGTCCACCGGACGACGAACGCCGGCCTCAACTGGACGAACGTCACGGGCACCCTCCTCACCCTCGGAGGCGTCGTGCTCCGGTCGGTGGCCTACTGCGCAGACCTGAACGGCGGCAGCGTCATCGTCGGCACGAACTCGGGTGTGTTCGCTGCGGCCGGTCCGACCCCCACGTGGACTGTGCTCGGGTCTGGACTGCCGACGGCTCCAGTGCCCCGATTGCGCTACAGCCCGACGAGCCGAGTTCTCCTCGCCGCGACCCTGGGCCGCGGCGCTTGGACGCTGGATATCCCGTGAAAGAGGGTCGGAGCCGTGCCTAGCTTCCAACTCAGCCCCGGTGTCCTCATCGATCCCGACCGCCTGGAGGCGTACGTGATGAGCCCGCAGGGCGGGATCGTCGCGGTGGATCTCGCTGAGGGCACGCCGGTCTGGCACAGCAGCGATGCGGACAAGCCGCTGACTGTCGCGGGCACGTTGCTCATCGGCCAGGCCGAGGCGCCCGGTCCCGGCGACGCGCTGAGGATCGTGACGCTGGACACCAGCAGACGGGGCGAGCAGGTCAGCGAAGCCGTGGTGGGCCTGCCCCCCGGCGTCCAGCCGATGATCGCTCCCTCGCTGAACCGGTCGTTCGCTGCTTCCGCGCGGGCCGAACCGGAGGGCGCTGTCGTCTCGTGGGAGTTCGTCGAGCGGCCCGCCCGCGGCGTCGCTGATGGGCCGATGGAGGTTCTCCCCGGCGAGGCACCTCCCGCCGCCACGGCCGCGACGCCCCCCGTCACCGGTCCGGGCGCGATCCCAGCCGGGGCGATCGACGCCCCGGAACCGGGCGGTGCGGCGACCGTCGTCCGCGGGGGGGCGCGCGTCGATCCCCTGTCCGGGACCGTGACAGCCACCGAGGAGCCTGTCATGCCGGCTCCGGGGCCCCCACCTGTGTCTGCCGGTGACTCCGCTCCTGCGTCGGATCTCGAGCCGGGCGCAGCCCTGCCCGGCGTGTCGCAACCGCAGTTCCTGTCCGCCGACGGACGCCACGTGTTGAGCAGCATCCGGGTCGCGAACGACCCCGACTGGGACAAGTACCTGTGGACCATCTTCGAACGTGACAGCGGGCGTCGCGCCGGAGAACTCCGCATGCACCTGCGCTACGTCCCGTTTCTGGTCGCCGGCATGCGCGTCATCTTCCAGACACCGCCGTATGCGCGGCGACAAGGCGAGGAGATATTCCAGGAACCGCTCCTCCTGCGGGCCGCCGATCTGGACACCGGCACCCCGGTCTGGAGCCAGCCGGTGCGTGACACGGTCGATCGCGAGCCGCCCCCTCCCTAGGTGTCGTCGTAGGGGTCTGGGTGTCCCTGAAGTCATGGACCTCCCCTGCCGGGGCGCGCCGTTCCGGGCTGAAAGTGGCCTCCAGGCTCAGCTGTGGCGGGTTGATCCCTGTCTCTCATCACCGAGACGACGCCGTTCACTGCCCTCAACATGCCTGGTCAGTGAGGAGTTTCGGATTAGCTGCCTTCAGGGCGACGGTTGCTTGAGGAGGCGATGGGCCGCGACGCCCCATCCGCAGGCTGCCGAGTCCGCGCAGAGTCCGCAGATGATCCGCAAACGGCAGGGTGGGCGCGGGATTCACCGCCCATCTGCTGTCCTCGGGTACCGCAACGAGCGCCCTACCTGCTTCCAGGTGGCCTCGGCCACCGGCAGAGGGGCGCGTTCCGGGGATGGGACCACGAAGGTGATCGAGGGACACGACGAGCCGCGGCGTCATCGCTCGTGGCGGACGGGAGACGTGCCTATGCCCGTGGCACCGTTTGCTGTGCGGAGTCCGGCTGGCCAGTGCCCTGCCGTTCCCGCGCGGGGACCATCGGCGGGGCCTCATCGGCACCGGTCACGCTTGGTGCACGACTGGCTGCTTCGGTTCCGAGGTGCCGCAGGCTGAACCCCATCATGATCTGCGTGAAGCCTCGCAGCAGCGCCATGAAGCCGACCCAGAACAGGATCAGGTAGGTGCGGCGGGCGATGCTGGTCTGCGGGTCGGAGACGGAGACCCACGCGGCCAGCAAGAGCAGGATCACTCCGCTGAGCAGCCCGGTCCACCAGTAGGGCGTCTCCCCGCGTGTTGCGACCCCGCGGGTGATTTCGAACGCTCCGGCGAACACGAGGATCAGACCCAGCACCGAGGCCAGCGCGAAGAAGGTGTCGATCGGGCGGATGAAGGCCCAAAGGGCCGCCAGCAGAAAGAGGAATGCGATGCCGTGATGCAGGACCTTCCACCCGCCGGTCACCATGCTGGCGAGGGCCGCCTCGTTGACGCCCGACGCGATGAACACGACGCCGAGCAGCACACCCACTGTGGCCAGAGAGCTGACGTCCGCACGAAGCACCACCCAGCCGATCACCAGCCAGGCCACCCCGACGATGAGGAGTGCCCACCAATACCGGCTCGCCCTCTGCGCCAGCATTCGTCCCGGCCCTCGCAGTACCGCAGGTTCTTCTCTGTTCATGGTCTCCTCCAAGAAGGAGCACGGCCCGCCCTCCGTGGAGCCGGTAATCACCGACATGGGCGGCGACGGTGTCGGACCGGAAGACGGCCGCAGGCCGTCGGGCGCCCTGCCTTCCGACGTGGAACTCGGGTGGGCTGCTCAGCCGCCGGTAGCCCCTGCTGCGCGCTGGGCGTCCTGCCGGGCGAGCACGGCGTACTCGGCCTCCCCGATCGCGGCGTAGGCGAAGTCGATGGCCCAGGCGGCGTAGTCCTCCCCATCCTCCGCGTTGTACTCGGCTTGCCCGGCGTTGCGCTCAGCCTTCCCCTCGTCGGCCCGCTGGCGAACCTCGGCGAGGTGTTCCTTCCAAGAGCGCTGAACGCTTTCGCCCCACGACCGCGCCTTCTCGGCGCCCGCAGCCGACTCGCTGCGAGCGAGGTCCGATACCTCTTGCGCGCCGGCGCGGGCCTTCGTGATCGCCTGCTCGAGGTTCTCCCTCGCCTGCGTCTTGGCGGCCGCGGCGCGGTCCTCCGCTTCCTTGGCCCGGGTCGACAGTCGTGACAAGTCGTCGGAAACGGCCATGGCCCTCCGTGGGACGGCCCCCCGTGAGTGACAGGGACAAGTAACCGTTGCAGCGGGGTAGGAGGCTGTCAATGACTCGGACGGGACGTCAGCACGCGACTTGAGGGACGCTCAGACGAGCCAGCGATTCGGTC
>DASYNF010000281.1:0-9116 GCA_036008685.1 Actinomadura sp.
GCCGTGAACGCCCCACCGTCCAGCGCGTACTCCACCTTGGCCACCCCGGACTCGGTGTCACTCGCCGAGACCGCCACCGTCGCCGAACCCACATAGTTCCCGCCGGCGTCCTTGTCCCCCGACACCGACGCCGACACCTGCGGCGGCGTCGTGTCCGTGCCACCGCCGTCGGTGACCACGAGCTCGCCGGTCATCTGGTGACCGGGTATGGCGCAGTAGTAGTGGTACTTCCCGGGAGTGAGGTTCACCTGGACCTCGTGCCGGCCTCCGTTAGCGTCATAGGGGCTGGCGATGATGTTGACGTCGACGTCGTGGTTGTAGCCGGCGGTGGAGGTGTCGAAGGTCAGGGTGTGCGTCATCCCGGTGGTGTTGCCGGTCGCCGCACTGTTCTCGAAGACGATCGTCGCGGGCCCTGCCGTCGCCGTGGTCGGTACGGACTTGTACGCCGTCATGCTGTCGTCGGCGGTCCAGGTGAGCACCTGCGCCGCCGCCTGGTGGAGCTGCTGCTGGGCCGTCGCAGCCACCGCACCCGGCGACAGCCATAGCGCCGACAGCGCCGCAGCCAACATCACCACGGCGATACGTCGTGCCGTTGCAGGGGCGTTGGGCGCCGTCCGCGCTTTCCTGATCAATAGGGCGGAAAGACTTCTGATGTTCATGAATTGCTGCACCTCTCACGGTCTGCGCGATGCACCGACGGACGGCGCGCTCCGGTCGGGTCACTCGGATGGGTGCCGGGCGCAGGGGATGCTGACCCCTGCCCCGGCACCGACCGACTACCGGCCTGGAAGCTCCCGCACCCGGATGTTGCGGAACTCGGTCAGGTCGTTGTTGCTGTGGTTCTGCAGCCCGATGAACCCGCTGATGAACTGACGCAGGTCCGTGGACGGGTCGCCGTTGCGGGACGACTGCTTGCCCGGCGTGTTGTCGAACTGGTTGATCACCACGCCGTTGCGGGTGATGGTGTAGTGCTGTCCGACCACCCGGACCTCGTAGTCGTTCCACTGGCCCTTCGGGGTCACCCGAGCCTTGTCCAGACCGACCGGCGCGAAGTTGTAGACCGAGCCCGTCTTCTGCGGCTCGCCAGTCGCACCGTCGTAGATCTGGATCTCCTGGCCGCAGTAGATCGCGACCCATGCGGGGGAGGTACGGGCCGATCCGCTCGTCCCGCAGCTTCCGGTCGGACGCTGGTCCAGCGGGGTCCTCAGGTCCGGGAACCGCACGAAGACTCCGCTGTTCGCGTGGGATCCCTCTGGCGCGACGTCACGGAACTGCAGTCTCACGGAGAAGTCGGCGTATGCCTTCTTGGAGTACCACAACATTCCCAGGCCGCCGGAGCTGCGGATCGTGCCGTCCTTCTGCAGATCGAACTGTCCGGACGGAGCCTGTGACCACCCCTGGAGGGACTGCGCCGTCCCGTCGAAGATGGACTCATACCCCTTTGTCCTGCCGATCTCGGACTGGGCTGCTGCCTTGCGGAGCGTCGACGCCTCGCGGTTGTCGATGACGCCCTTCTGGCGGAACCGGTTCACCAGATCGTTCACGTGGCTCACGAACTGACCGTGGTTGGACCAGGTACCCTCGTCGTCGATCAGGTCGTTGATCGTGCAGCCGCCACCGACCGCGTGGTTGGCCACGCCGGTGTTGGTGTCCAGCAGCCAGACCGTCGGCCGGGCGTCGGGCGCCGAGCAACCGACCGTGACGTCGATCTTCCCGGTGGCCACCTCGCCGTTGGCGTAGGTCACCTTGAGTGTCGCGTGGTAGGTGCCGAAGTCCGCGTAGGTGTGCGTCGGGTTGGCCTTGGTCGACTTGCTGCCGTCGCCGAAGTCCCATTTCCATGACACGCCGCCGGCCTTCGTGCTGGAGAACGCGATCGTCTTCGGCGTGCTCTGCTGGACGGCCCGCACCGTGGCGTCGCTCGGGTTCGGCGTCGCCGGACGACCGTTGTAGGTGATGCGGATCAGCTTCTGGTTCGGACTAAGGCTGAAGAAGCCGCTGGCGTAGTCCAGCATGTAGAGCGCGCCGTCCGGACCGAACTTGGCGTCCATCCAGGACTGGAGTTGGGTGTTGCCACCGCCGGGTTGGATGATGCTCCGCACGTCCTCGGCGAAGGCCGGCGGAGCCTGCTTCTTGACGTTCTTCGGGTCGACGGTCACCGCTACGCGGTTGTTGGCGTTGGACTCATCACCGATGAGCCACTTGTTCTCCCAGTACGCCGGCCACGCGACACCGCTGTTGGTGTTGACCGCGGAACGGTGGTAGGTCGGGCCGTCCATGATGGCCTGTCCGCCGCCCTTGAGGTAGGGCTCGGTGAAGGTCTCGTCACCCGGCTTGTAGGTCGGGAGACCACTGCCGTCGTCCCGTTTCGGGTAGACCGGGCCACCGCCCTGGGGCGAGTACCAGATCATGTTGTCGCGGGCCGGAGGGATGTCGACGAGGCCGGTGTTGCGCGGTGAGGTGTTCTTCAGGTGGTCACAGTCGTACCAGCCGGCGGGCTGGGTGGCATCGACGTTGCTGCGGTCACGGTAGGGCTGCTTGTTGCCCATGCAGTAGGGCCAGCCCTGGTTGCCCGCGGACGTAATGATGGTCGCGGTCTCGTACTTGGCCGGACCCCATGTCTCGCTCGGGGCGCCGGCGTCCGGACCGACCCACGCGGCGGTCAGCCAGTCGTTCTGGTTGTCCCAGGCGATCCGCGCGATGTTGCGGACGCCCATCACGTAGATCTCCGGGCGGGTCTTGCCACCGCCCTCTTCCTTCCCGGTGAACAGGTTGCCCTTGGGGATCGTGTATGTCCCGTCGGGCTCTGGGTGGATACGGATGATCTTGCCGTTCAGGTCATTGGTGTTGCCGGCGGTACGGCGGGCGTCCTGGAACGAGATGCCCTTGTAGTCCGCGGTCCAGTTGTTCCCGGAGTAACCGCCCGAGCCGCCGGAGGAGTTGCTGTCACCGGAACCGATGTAGAGGTTGCCTTTCTTGTCGAAGGTCATGCCTCCACCCGCGTGGCAACAGCTATGGATCTGGGTGCTCCAGTGCAGCAGGTCCTTGCGGGTCCTCTGGTCGATCGTCTGCTTCGCGGAGTCGTAGGTGAACCTCGAGATCGTCCGCTGGCCGATCCGCTTGTCCCTGTCGATCGACTGGTGCGGCATCCAGTAGGCGTAGATCCATCCGTTCTGCCGGAACTTGGGGTCGAGCGTTATGCCGAGGAGGCCTTCCTCGTTCTTGACCAGCTCGTCGCCGCTTCCGCGGTTGCCCATGACGGCGAGGGTGGTGAGGAGCTTGACCTGCTTGGTCTTCGGGTCCCACTGGTGGATCGTGCCGCAGCCGAGGCCGGCCTTGGGGTCGTTCCAGTCGACGATCGGCCCGGATGGACACGCCGCCTTGCCGACGTAGAAGAGCTTGCCGTCAGGGGCGGTGGTCAGGCCGTGAGGCTCGCCGATCTGGTCGAGCTGACCCGACTTGTTCTGCGCGGTCAGCCGCTCGATCGTGTAGTTCGACGCGATGGTCGCCTGGCAGTCACCGCGGACCATGCCGGTCGTCCACTCGATGGCGCCGAGCAGGTGGCTCTGGAACTGCTTGTCCGTGGTGTAGCTGGCATCCGTGCGGCCCATGCCGGTGTAGAACGACCGGCCGCCGTCGTAGTCGCGGCACCACGAGATCGGGTGGAAGGGGCCGTTGCCGTTCAGACCCGGGTCATAGGTCCGCTCCTCGACCTGTGCGATCGTCTGGACCTTGCCAAGCGGGCTCGGGCTCCAGTTGATCCACTGGTCGGACCGGGTCCAGTTGAGCGGCAGCCCCTTGTTCGCCGGGTGCTGGCGGTCGGTGAGGTCCACGGTGGCCCGCTGGACCTTGCTCGCCGAAGGAGGCCCTGAGGTGGCTCCGAACAGCCGCAGCTCCGCCAGCTGGATCAGGGGCTCACCGCTGTTCCCGGTGATGTCCAGCCGGTAATACAGGTACGCCGTGCTGTTGCCGAACTTATATTCCTTGGTCTGGAACCGCTGGGGGAAGCTCTCCCCGGTCCGCTTGTCCAGGTCCGTCCAGCTCTTGCCGTCCTGCGAGCCCTGCAGCGTCCAGTTCTTCGGATCACGGCCGGGGAAGTCGTTGGCCGACGTCAACGCGTAGTGCGCCACCGCGACCGGCTTCTCCAGCTTCATCTGGACCGACCCGGTCGGCGACAAGGTCAACCACTTGGTGTCGTTCTTCCCGTCGATCAGCTTTTCTTTTGTCTCGTTCGGCGGGTTGTCCCCGCTCACCGCGATCTCCACCACCTTCTCAGGGTTCGGGAGACTCCCGGCGGGGCGGGTGCCGATCAACTCGGTGAACCACGAGGAGTCGGCCTGGGCGCGGGCGGCGTCGTGGACGCCGACGAAGCCGCCGCCGTCCCTGATGTACGTCCGGAATGCGGCCTCCTGGCGGGCGTTGAGCGTCACACCGTTGGCCGACAGGAGCACCACCCCGCGATAGCGCGCCAGGCTGGCGGCTGTGAAAACGGCGGGATCCTCGAAGACATCGACGGAGAAGCCGTGCTTCCTGCCCAGCTTCTCGACCGCGGCCGCGGCGCGCTTGACCGGGTCGTCCTGCTTGGCGGCCGGTCCGTGGAAGACCAGCACACTTACCGGGGCGCCGGCGGCCGTCGCCGGATCTCTGGGTTTGGCCTGCGCCTGCACGGCAGGCAACGCCGCCAATCCCAGCATCAGCGCGACGCTCGACACCATGATGAGTGCGCGGCGCCAGGCGGGTGGTAGGGACTGTGCGAAAAGGTTTCTTCGACCCATCGTTGCTCCTTAGTTGGAGAGCTACAACGGCACCTTGCGGAAGAGCTGTCCGGCCCGGTGGATCATCCCGGGAGCGGTTGGCCGGATGCGGTCGGGCAGTGTGAGGCAGCTGCCGGCCTTGACGGGATTGTTCAAAGCACCGCTACGCCTTTCGCAAAGTTGCGGATGGTCATGCGTGCGGCTGCCCACGGCTCACGCCGGACAGGCGGCCGAACTCGTGGGCCGAGGGACACCGGTAGTCCCCGCAGGCCCTTCAGTGCCGTCGGCACATGTTCACCGCCCCAGGTGGCGCGACCAGGTTCATCCAGATGCATCCGAACTCTGGGCGGATCTTGCGACGCTTTCGATGGGAAGTCAAGAACTAGAGCCTAGATAGGCCCAACTTTGTCATATGACTAGACAAAGTCTTCGTATGGTTGTTACGGTGAGCCCGCTTTAGCCCGATATGCACTACTTTCCGTAGCCCCGCATCGAGATCCCTGACCCCACGTCGTTCAGGCCGACTCGCCGTCGGCATCACGGACAGCTGCAACTCGCCTCACGGGTGGGGCGCCATCACGGATTGGGAAACCATGACCGAGGTAGGCAGAGGAGTACCGCGACGCCTGTTGTCCCGGCGCGCCTTCACCACAGCCGCGACAACCGGCGCGTTCGCTCCGCTCGTCGCATCGGGTCAGGCCGCCGCGGCACCGGCCGGAAAGACCGCCGGCAAGCCGGGCGGCGGAGGCCGCATCCGCCGCATCACCCTGTATGCCGAGAAGCTGCCGGACAACCAGCTGGGCTACGGCTTGAAACCCGGCAAGGCCACGATCCCCGGCCCGCTCATCGAGATGGTCGAGGGCGAGACCCTCGAAATCAAGCTGGTCAACAATCTGGACGTGACCGCCAGCCTGCATGTGCACGGGGTGGACTACGACACCGCCAGCGACGGCACGAGGATGAACGACAGCGTGGTGCAGCCGGGCGGCCACCGCATCTACATCTGGCGCACCCACGCCCCGGGCCGCCGTCCCGACGGCACCATCCGGCCCGGCAGCGCCGGCTATTGGCACTACCACGACCACGTCGTGGGAACCGACCACGGCACCGGCGGTATCCGAGCGGGGCTCTATGGGCCGCTGGTGGTCCGCCGGAAAGGCGATGTGCGGCCGGACAAGCAGTTCACCGTCGTCTTCAACGACATGACCATTAACAACCGCAAGGCCCACCAGGCACCCGACTTCACGGCGAAGATCGGCGAACGGGTGGAATTCATCGTGATCACCCACGGGGACTTCTTCCACACCTTCCACATCCACGGACACCGCTGGGCCGACAACCGCACCGGCCTGCTCGAAAGCCCGCAGGACCCGAGCCGGATCATCGACACCAAGACCACCGGACCGGCCGATTCCTTCGGCTTCCAGGTGATCGCCGGCGAGCGCGTCGGCCCCGGGGCATGGATGTACCACTGCCACGTCCAGAGCCATGCCGACATGGGAATGGCCGGGATGTTCATGGTGACCGACGCGAACGGGAACATCCCGGGCCACACCATGCCCGGCCACTCCATGGGCACGCCGCACTGACGCCCTCTCTCCGCCCAGCGTCACCCGGCAAGCACACGCCCGAACGCACAGCCAAGGACTGAGCGTGACGTCCCGGTCCACCCCTCACACTGCCCCGTCCGTTCACTCCGGCCAGGCCTGTCCAGTCCGTTCACGTCTGGGTCGCCCGGCCGACCGTGGGCGGCCCGCCGGATCCGCTCCGGCACCGCCGCCATCTCCAACCAACCCACCATCCGCACCGAGTTCGACCGGGCCAGCGCCGACGTGGCGCAATACGCGACCGGAGCAGGCAGCGCGCGACACCTTCGACCCGGCGTCGTACTGGTGGCGCTTTCAGCAGCTGCTCGACATCGTGAAAGGCAGCGAGCAGGCGTGGACCTTCGCCGAGCGGCAGCCGGTCGTACGGCCGCCTTCGACCCGCTGGAGCAACGCTGGGCCGCCGAACTGCCGGAGGTCCAGCGGCAGGCCGCGCGGCTACGGGACCGCGACCCGGGCGCGGCGGCCACACTGCTGGCCGGCTTCACCGACCGCTGCGTCGAACAGGCCCTTCACACGCTGACCGCCCTGCTCGCCGAGTTCGGCCACGACCTCGACACGCCCGCAGACCCACGGTGGGCGGCCAAGGCCGTGTCCAGGCGCTGACACCTGAAGGATGCCGATATCGGTCTACGGCGTTGACCTGCGGCCTCATGCCGAATGTGATGGTGCGCCGGGAAGCCTGCCCGAATATCGATGCGGGCGAGGTCACCTGGCGGATATTCTCCGCACCCTTTCGTCGCCTCTGCCTCCCAGCACGCCCACCACTGTGGCGACGATGCCGAGGAGGACGGCGATCACCCCGGTGACCACGTTGTTCCAGATGGTTCCCCCCGAGGGAGGGCCGCCCCTCACCACCCAAGGCGAGATGATGGCCCAGACTCCGATGACGGGCGCCACCCAGGTGACCCCATGTGTGCGGCCGTTGGCGGATGCGAGGCCCACGGCGAGCGCCGCGAGTGCGATCCCGATGATCAGATTGTTGACCGTCAGACTCGTGAAGCCGGTGAAACCAATCACCCACGGTGAGATGGCGAGGTAAAGGCCGGTAAGGAACATCAGCCCATCTACCGTATGCGCCACAGGGTTCTCAGCGGCCATCTCGTAGCGAGCCCGGAGCGTGGCGAGGTCAGGATGCTGCTCCAGACCCGGAGCACCGGTAGCACCGGTAGCCATGGTTGCCTCCTCTACTCAGGTGTGTGCCGACATCGCGCCCTCTTCCCAGAGAATCTTCCTTAATTCAGGACATAACCTAATTTGGCCATTTCTAGACCGCTCCTCTCCCGCCGGATGATCGGCTGAAGGTTGTCCCGGAAGCGATCTCGAGATAGTGCTTGTGCGGCCTGGTCTGTGATCGGCCGGTGAGCCGTTGCCGACAAGACGTCGTCGAAGGTGCGGGCAACTTGGCATCTCGATCCCAGATCAGCAAGTACAACGCGGTCCCGATGTTGTGCCGCGGCCGGCCACCGTGTCCGTTCAATCGCGGCGCGGCACCTGGTGTTGCGGGTGATCCCGAGCGTGGGGGCACTGAGAGGCCGGGCGGCGCCTGGTTGTGGTTCCTGGTGCTCGAGCCAGTGCAGGGTCGTCTGGACGGCACGTTCGATCACTTCGGCCGGCTGCCCGAAATGGCCGAGGCCTCCAGCAGCGCGGAGCCGGCGAGTGCGCTGATCGCCAGGGCCCCGCCCAGCACCCACTGGTCGCCCGCGCCGCGCACCACCTGCCGAAAGTCGAAGCGACGCACGACCATGCCGTACAGCATGAGACCGACCACGAAAGCAACCCGGCCGTGAAGAAGCACAGGGACACCACCCCGGTGGCCATCACCACCGCTCCCGCACTGGCCGGTACAGCGCGGGCCAACCGCTTGGCCACCACGACACGATGCCCGCGCTCTCCCACCGCGGCTCCCGTCCCTTTCTCGCCTACCTGCTGCTGCGATCCGACACCTCGGAGGCTTCCTTTGGTACCCCAGCTGTAGATCCTGATCTTGCTGGTGGAGTGTTGGAGAACGAGGACGGCCACCGCGTGATCATCGGGTGTTGTGGGAACAACCGAAGATCGTGTGATGGCCACCGGCCATCGCGTAGGCCCTGACCGCTGTCCGGAAGGTTCGGGGACCTCAAACGCCAACGCCTGCTCGGGCTTGAGCTCTAGGCCGCAAACCGGGCCGGTCATCGCCAATCCTCCCTGGCAGGTCACTCCCAAACTGACGGATCCGGACCGCCGCATGTCCTGACCACTGCGCCGGATATGGACGTCGGGGTCAGAGCCGTCTCCGCCACTTGTACGGGTGGCAAGAGGGGCGTGGACGTTCGAAGCCATCCGTCTGGTGGATGGCACGGCGGTAGGGAAACGGCCCAGGGACGGCCGTGGCGTCCATACCGCCGCGCCATCGCAGACGGCCGTACGGCCCGAGGGGTGCTCCAGCGAGAGCGGAGCCGTACGACCATGCCCGGGCCTTCCCCCACCCGGACAAAGGGTGAGCGCGCCGCCGCGCCATTCCAGCGCGCCCACGTTCAGATGCCAGATCACCCCCACGTCCGCCGCTTCCCGAGATCGGGAACCTCTCCCCCGCGCCCCTGCTCGGCCATGAGGTCAGCCAGTCCGGCTCCGATGGGGTCGGCCGTCTTCGCTGCGTGGGCTCGTGTCACTGTCACGGCGCCTGTTCCACGACGGCGTCAGCGAGTCCGGGAGCCTCTGCGACGCGGACGACGTACGGCACCGTCACCAGGGCCCGTACGAGCTTGCCGCCGCGGTCCGG
>DASYNF010000282.1:0-12740 GCA_036008685.1 Actinomadura sp.
GCTCAACTCCAAGCTGCGGGGCCGGCTGGTCCGGATCCTCACCGAGGCCACCGGCATGGACGCTCGAACGTGTGAGACGGCGCTGGCCGAGGCCGGAGGCGACACCCGGGTCGCCCTCGTGTCCCTGCTCGGCGGGGTGCCATCCGAGCACGCCGCAGTGGCACTGCGCGACGCGCAGGGCTCGGTGCGCGAGGCTCTGCGCAGGCTCACGGCGGCCTGAACCGAACGCCGTCCGCGTCGGCCCGATCACAGCGACACGCGGAAGCCCTCGCAGGTGGAGCGGCCAGAGCGATCTGGCCGCTCGCCATGCAGGGTGCCGATCGGCCCCCACGACAGTGGTTGGCGCTTCTTGGGTGGCTCAGCCGGAGCGACAGGGGTTGCCTATGCACCGAAGCCAAGAATCCTCACGGCCGCCCTCGTCAACAAGGACTCGTCCTGAAGAACCGCTACCAGTCCTGGTACTGGGCCTGTGTTCATGACTCCCCCGGATACGTGAACGAGAGCGTGTGGGTGCCGCGGGGCGCCAGCTATCCACGGGCGCAAAACGGCATATCTACGAACACCGGCGAGAGCAACCGCGGGCTGGCTCCTGCCGGATCAGCCTGACCCTGACATTCGGGACAAAATGGAGGGGCTGTTCTCCGGTGTGGGCGTCCGGATCGCGGCGACCGAAGAACTCCTCTGGCGTTGTATGGCGAAAAAGGGATTCCGCTACGTCAAGCGGCCCGCACCGAAGCGGGATGTGAATCCGACGATGAGCGATCCCGACTACGGGCTTTCACCTGCCGAGGCCCAGCGCCATGGCTATCGCACGGCCGCCTTGCTGAACCAGTCCGAGAGCCAACCCGACCCGTACAAGAACCAGACCCCCGCTGAACGGCAGAGATGGGGCCAGGCTTTTTTCGGTCCGGACTCCGCCCCCCAGATCAGGGTCAAACTGCCAGTTGGCTCGGAAGTGGAGACCTCAAGCCAAGGCTGTCTCGCGGAGGCGCAGAAGCAGGTCTTCGGGTCGATAGAGCGGATGCTCAAGTCGGAGAACTTCGCCGGGAACCTGCCGGCCCAGGCCCGCCAACGCGCCAACGCCGACCCCCGGCTGAAAAAACTCAACGGCCGCTGGTCGGCCTGCGTGACCAAGCAGGGTCACGCCGGTCTCACGGATCCGGTCGCCGCGCGCTCCAAGGCCGCAGAGCTCTACCGGAACGGCGAGCGCGAAGCGGAGATCAAGCTCGCCGTCGCGGATGCGAAGTGCGAACAGCAGATCGACTACACGCCGCAGCGCAAACGCCTCGAGGACCTCTACTACACTGCGGCCCTTCGTCATTACGAACCCGAGATCGCGGCCGTGCACGAGATGAACAAGGAGGTCCTCGCCCGTGCGAGGACCATTCTGGCGGGCCGGACGCCCTGATCCGGAGAGTCCCGCGCCCACCGCGCCGGACGGATCCGGGCACGTGGCGGGTGCATGGTGGGGGTGCCGTCTTACGTCCCGGCCAGCGGCGCCGGCCGACGTCGTCCTGCCGTGACGCCTGCGTCCCCGGTCGGCCGGGTCCAGCCGACCGGGGATGGAACGCTCGGGCGGGCCGACCCTGACCTCAGCCGCCGTTCCGCCACTTCTGGTTGTCGCCGCCGCCGCAGTCCCACAACTGGAGCGGAGTGCCGTTGCCGGTCTTTATGTCCTTCACATCCACGCACTTGTCCGCGTCGGTGTTGACGAGGTCGCTCGTGCGGTTGAGGGTGAAGCGCTGAGACGAGGTGCCGTCGCAGTTCTGCACCCGGATCACGGCGCCGTTGTGGGAGGACCCCCCGTGCGGTTCCATGCACAGGCCCATCGACCGCATCGTCCCGTTGGGGCCTGGCGCCCACTTCTGCCAGGCCTTACCGTCACACTGCGAGATCACCAGTGCGGCGCCCGGGCTGGCCTGCCGGCCGGACACCTGGATGCACTTTCTCGAATCGGCGCTGATGATGGATCGGCCCGCGGGCTTGGCGGCACGGTGGTTCGCGGACGCCGCGGCACGGTGGTCCGCGGACGCCGTGGCGCGGTGGTCCGCGGACGCCGCGGCACGGTGGTCCGCGGACGCCGCGGCGCGTTGGCCGGCGGGCTTGGAGGACGAGGGGCCCGCAGCGGGCCCGGCCACGGGAGAACCCGGCGCGGAGCCCTGTGGCAAGGCCGTGGCCTTCTGTGACGACGTGGAGGTGGGGGAAGGCGTCGCCGGCCCGGAGGGGCCGACATTCTGGTGCAGCACGACATTCGGAGGCTGCCGGGCGTCGACGGAGCCGCTCGTCCTGGCCTGGCCCCACTGGTGGAAGGAGAGCGCACCGATGCCGACAACGGCGGCCACGCCGAGCACGAGGACCACGCCGGCCGTCGCGACGCGACCGCCGATGGGCAAGGTCTCGCCGGGGCGCCGGACGCTGCCGGCCGGCGTACGGGCGGAGTTGGACCGCTTGGGGGTCTCCGTCTGATCGCGGGGCGGCTCTCCGGCCGCGGCCGATTCGAGAGGCTGGGGCTGCTCGGCCGCAGTCGGTTCGAGGGGCTGGGGCTGCTCGGCCGCGGCCGCTTCCCCGGCCGTGACCTGATCCCGGTCGCCGTCCCCGCCTTCGGTGGCCGCGCCGGAGGAGGCGGCCTCGAGCTCATCCGCTCGCGGGGCGGAGGCCGGGCCGGGGTCCTTGCTCCCGTGACTTCCGTCCTCCGAAGCCGCCCCCCAGGGCAGTGGCTGGTCCCACACGGCCGGGCCCGTGCCGGGCGCCGGTCCCGGCGCGGCCTCCGGAGCCTCGCCGTCGGCGCCGCGGCCCTCGGGGGCCGGGGCTGGGACGTCCGGCTCGTCTCCGCTTTTCACCTGTCGTTCTTCCACGTCTCCGCTGCTTTCACTTTTCCGGACGACGCCTCCGGGGGGAGATTCATCATCCTCTTCGGTTGTACGAGCCGCCCCGCGACGCCCTGTTGGAAAAACGGGTTTCGTCGAGCGATCAGGCATAAATCCTTCTGGCCGAGAGACTCAGGCGATCAAGCCACGATAAGGGTTTGCGGCGGCGATGTTGACACGGTTCTCCCCCTGTCCTCATTCCTGTCCTCCGCGGTCGGCCGGCCGCTCGCTATATGTCCACGACGTCGACCGGGATCTGGTCGTCCGGCGTGAGTATCTCGCCGTACGCGTGGCAGTCGCCGTCCTCGTTCCTGGTGACCTCGGTGATGCGGATGACGGTGTCTCGGTCTATCAGCAGTTCCCGGTCGCCGGTGCCCGATGGCATCAGCATCGCCAGGCCGAGCGCCCGGGTCCCCGTCGGGACGCGCAGGTGAAGGACCGACGGCGTGCTCAAGGTGGCGGGTTCGCCCAGGGACGTCGACAGGTAACCGCGCACGCGGAACACCGTGCCGAGCCACTCCTCCGGCGAGGATCCCAAAAGATCGAGCACGGTCGTCGTGCTCACGACCAGGTCCTCCCGAACGGGACGGGAGCCGATCGCGGCGTCGATGTTCCGGATGTCGTGTTGCACGGCTTCCCTGGCCTGTTCCAGAAAACGGGACACACGTACGGTGGCCGTTTTGTCATCGTTATTCCGGAAGGTCACGAATCCCAGGAGGTCGAGGTCCCAGAGCCCCGCCATCGTCGCCTCCCACCTCTGGCGCAGGTAGGCGTTGATCTCCAGGAAGGACGGCCTGTACGGCAGGCCCGGGGCGGACATGGGACCTTGCATGTGGTTGCGCAACGAGACCTGCTGGTCATGCGGCAGACCACCGACATACTGACCCCACTGCAGAAGCCCGTAACCGGCCGCCTCACGCTCCCGGCCGAAGACCAACGCCCGGGGAAAGATAGCCCTGAGAGCCGCAGACGAGGCCGAGACCTCGCTGGAGGAGCCCGATGACGAGGACGATGTCGACACGGAGTCGTCGTTACCGACCACGACGATCGAGTCGGCCTCCGGTTTCCTGGGGGGATCGACGAAGGTACCGATGGGCGGAGGCGTACGCGTGGCACGTGCGGCCCGGGCCAGATCCTTGACGGTGACTGATCCGCCGGACGTGCCGGCCATCGTCTCCACCAGAGAGATCAGGTGACGGCGTCCGTCGGACGAGACCCCGGTCGAGCCGGGCCAGCCATAGACGAGTCGTGCGATCTGGTCCAGCACGTTCACGTCGAACGGCAGGGCCGGCAGCACACCGAGCGTCTTGTCG
The DNA here is from genome assembly GCA_036008685.1 of Actinomadura sp. Classification (GTDB taxonomy): domain Bacteria; phylum Actinomycetota; class Actinomycetes; order Streptosporangiales; family Streptosporangiaceae; genus Actinomadura_C. The sequence goes on from DASYNF010000282.1 coordinate 4,181, forward strand.
GCCGACCGCAGGTCGTCCAGCGCGCGCAAGGCCTTCAGATGCTGCTCGGCGTCGTCTCCGGGGTAGAGACGGCGGGCGGTGCGGACCAGGTGCAGCATGCGCCTGGGGTCGCCGCCGGGCACCGTGCCGGCCTGGCCGGGGTGGGTGGCGGCAACGAGCCGGTGCAGCTCGTCGGGGCCGGGGTCGGACCGGAACCTCACCAGCTCGCCGCGCCGGCCGCCTTGCTCCCTCAGGGCCAGGGCCGAGTGCGTCCGGGCGCTTTCGTCCCGGATCGGGAAGAGGAAAGTCGTGGACGCCCAGATGTCGCGTCCGGTGCGGTTGGCGATTACCTGCCCCGCCGGTGGCTTCACCGACCATTCGTCGGGATCGGGGTCGGCGGCCATCTCACCGCCGAGCATGAGGATCGGAACGTCCGGCGGCAGCTGCCGGAAGCCCTCCTGGCGGTTCAGCAGCAGACGGACGAACCGCTCGCCGTCCATGGCGAACTCTTCGTCGGCCGAGATCCGGACCGCCACGCCGGAGCGATCCCCGACCACGACGATCACGTGGGCGGGGGTGTCACCCCACGGCTTCGGGAAGAACCCGACGGGATCCTCCCGAAGTGGGTAGACGGCCTCCGGCTCGGAGTCGGACCGGACGTGCGTCACGGCGCCGGACAGCAGCAGGTGCGCGGCCGACTCCACGACACCGTGCCACTCATCATCGAGGAACGAGTGGCCGACGACGCGCCCGCTGGAGTCCCGGATCGGCCGGACGAACGCGATGTTGAACAGCTCGGGGCGGACTTCCATCCCCAGGTGCTCGCTGAACCGCTTCGCCACGTTACCCACCCAGCGGGCCGCATCCACCGAGTCGAGACCCCCGCGGACCTCCTCGCTCATGTACCGACCCGAGTTGTCGTCCACCATCCAGGAGCGCGACGCCTCATTCCACCGGAACTCACCCGACACCCGGCTGGGTCCTGGCCCGGTACGGCCATCCGCGGCGAACCTCGCCGCGATCCCGAGATGCCCCTGCCCATCGAGCCACTGAATGACGGACCGCCGAGCCTGGTCGAGGTCCATCTCGCGCAACTGTGGGTCCTTCTCGCGCAGGCCCGCCACCAGATCGGTGAGCTGCCCCTCGCTCATGATGGCGCTGGGCTGCTCACTCCCCAGCAAGACCCGAAGATCCTCGGTCACCGTGTACAGCCACACGCTATTGCGGTCGCCCGTCAGCAGTGACGGACTCATCTCCTCCAGCGGCACCCACAGCGGATTGAGCCGAACGTTACGCCCATCCATCTCCGTGGCCCTGGCCCGTTGCGGAGCGACCGGCGGCCCGAAATCGTGGTCCGGGTCCACGCGGGCCGTCTCGCTCACAGTTGAATACGTGGGCCGGTCCGCAGGGGGCCGCTCGTCACTTCGCGGGGCCGTGGAGACCTGCGGCTCGCCCTCCCGGGCCTGACCGTCCCTCTGCCGGCTTCCGGAGGATTGTGAGTCGCCGTCCCAGAGGGCCGACCGCATGTCCCGCGACAAGGCGTCCGCGTCGACGACGTGGGGCGTGGCCGGACCCCCGGCGTCCTCCGTGGCCGCGGGAGGGGGGGCGTCGAATACCCCGGACTGAGGCTCTGGCGGATCCTCCGGAGCCTGCTCGACCTTCGGCGGCCGCCGGGCCGACACAGTCCCCAGATCGACCGACTCGTCCGGCGCGGCCACCTCACGCACCAAATCTTCGAAAATATCCGGCAGCGGATTCGCTCCACCCACAAATGGCCGCGGGTTCGAAGCCTGCCCGTCCTCTTCCTTCGTGTCCGGCGCGTCCACTGACCGGTTTTCCCGCAGGGCCGTGAGCGCCCGTGCCAGCAGTTCGGCCGCTTGTTGCCCATTACGGTGCAGCTCATCGGCGATCCGCCATAGGTGCCCGCGTTCGTCGACGGCCCTGATCGACTCGCCAAGTGGACTATCGCTCTGGCTCCGGAGAATCCAGGCAGCCGTTCTCGCGAGTTCATGCACCTCGTCGATGGGCAAATTCTCGTAGAGTCCTTGCGCGATATCGTCAGCGGTCAGGCCGTCCGGATGGATTCCTTGGGAAGGTCCCACCTGAAAGCCTTCCGGCGACGGCGCGTCAGCCCTCAGGTCCCGGAGCGCATCCCCCTCATCGGAGGATCCCCCAAGCCCGCCGGACTCATCCTCTTCGGCGATGGTGGGCAACGGCGGCAACGGCACCCACCGTTCGAACTCCGCCGCCTGCTCCCGCGCCGCCCGGTCCTGCGCCACCTGCTCCTGGGACGGCAGGGGACGTGGCTCCTTGCCGGCGCGTTGGGCGGCGAGGGTCCGATGCCAGGTGGTCATCGCGACCGCGGACGCGTGCAGGTCACGGAAACGCGCCGCGGCCTTCTCCGCCGCGGTCCTCGCGGCGGCCATGGCCTCCTCGGGGGCGGCCGTTTCCGGCTCGGCGTCGGCCAGTGCGGCCTGCGCGCCCGTGGCCGCGGCGAGTGCTGCGACGTCGTCGGGGTGCTCGGCCAGCGCGGCCTCGGCCTCGGCGACGTTCTTGCGGGCGGCCTCGACGGCGTCGTGTGCCGTCCGTACGTCGTCACGCGTGTCGCGGAACGTCTTGTCCGCGGCCTTCCAGGCGACGCTCGCGGCGGCGACCGCGTCCCATTCGGCGGACACGACCGGCGGGAAGTTCTCGTCGGTGATCAGGCCGTTCGCGCGTGCCTCGGCCTCGGTCAGCCGGATCCACACGCCCTTTTCGACGTGCAGTTCCTTGGTCTGGGGCCGCAGCGGTCCCTTCCTCGCGAGGGCGGCTCCCAGGCCGCTCCAGGTCGCGCGGGTGCCGGTCGCGGTGATCCGCCAGTCGACGGGGAAGCGGAAGACGAAGCTGCGCGTGGACAGGTCCTTGCGCAGTGATCGCTGGGCTTGGTCCACCTGCGTGCTGTCCCCGTCGGCATCCCCCTCGACCCACATACGCTGGGTGCTGTTCAGGCCTCCTTGGTAGGCCGGCCCGGCCTCCAGAGCCGGTCCGGTCGTGGCGAAGATCGGCCCGGCGCCGACCGTGGCGGACCGGCCGTCACTGCGTGTGCCCTTCGCCGCGACGCTCCGGGCCTGCCGATCGGCGGTGTCCATCCGGTGGTCGTAGCTGACCGAGGTCAGGACGCCCCCTCCCAGGTCCACCTGGGCGTGCGCGGTGGGCTGTGCCGTGGCGCCGCCGGTGATGAAGTTCTCCGACAGTTCCGGCAACTCGAGCCCGCCGGGCCGGGTGAGCCGGGGGAAGAGCGTGCGCAGCACCGGCTGGCTGAGCGCGTTGGCCAGCACCTCCCCGGCGACGTTTCCGCCTTGGGTCAGTGGCGTACGCCCGACCCGATGGTCCGGTGCTCCGTGCACAGCCGCGACCGCGGCGGTGCCGATGTGGCGGATGGCGGCGACACCGCCGACATTGAGGATGGCGGCGGCATCCGGAAGCTCCAGCGGCCTGTCGTGTGCCCCCACCCCCGGCTGCAGGGATCGCAGGGACGCTCCCATCTCGGCGTCGGCGCGTGCGGTGGGCACGGTGAAGCCCCACGGCACCTGGGCGACCAGGGGGCCGCCGGGCGCCGACACCGAGTGCACGACCTTGCCCTTCTCCTCCACCGAGAGGATGACGGTGGTGGGGAAGGCCAGCTTCGCGGTCGCCCGGGGGGATGCGACCGTACCTCGCAGGTGCGTGGAGCGCTTCGCCTCGGTGCGGGTGTCCGTCTGCGTGAGCGTGCCGACGTCCGTGAACGCGGCGTCCACGTGGTGCGCCGGGGAGTCGTGGAGGAGCGGCGTCTGGGTGATGGAGATTCCACCCCCACGGGTACGGCTGATCGACTGGGCCGTCTGCTCGGCCTCGGCATTGCTGGGGTATTCGTCGATCTCCATGTTGTGGTGGGCCCGCAGGAAGGTCGGATCGCCGAGCTGCACGCGGATCCACACCCGGGCCGAGTTGGTCCACGGAAGGTAGGCCCGTCCCTGCAGGAGGCGTATCGGCACGCCGTCGGCGACCATCTGGCTGAGCAACCCCGCCATGCCCAGCGTCGACGTCGCCGACCGCAGGTGCCGCAGATTGTTGGACAGGTCTTCCAGTTCTTCGGCCGGCAGCAGGCCGGCGTACCTGCTCGGCGGCCGGCCGGAGGCCTTGTCCTCGAACCATGTGCGCAGCAGGGCGACGGCCTCGCCGGCGTCCGGGGTGTTCTCCGGTGCCCAGCCCAACGGCGCCGACAGATACTCACGCGGTACGGTCACGCTGCCGTAGTCCGGCTCGGCCCCCGGCGCCTGGGGAAGGAGGCCCATGTCCCTGGCGTCGTCCTCGGGCACGAGCATGTAGACGCCCTCGGGCACGGTCAGCTCGGTGCTCGGATCCCGGGTGGCGACCGCGAACTTCGGTGCCGCCCGGCCGGTGCGCCGGCCCTGCGCCGCCACCGTGTAGGTGACGTCCCCGGTCACCAGGACAAAGCGCCCGCTGGGGACGGGGTCGACGTCATGGACGCCGGTCAGCGAGGACGACCGTTCCTGGCCGCGCATGCGCTCATAGAGCGTCCAGAGGGCGCCATAACCACCGCTCACCGGCGTGCCATCGATGGTCGGCTTCGCACCGAAGGTCGCCGAGAGGCCGGCCCCGTGGCCCTGCGCCGTCCCCACGCCATGACCGGACCGCATCTCACCCTGGCGGTCGAGTTCGAGCTCCATACCGCTGATCAGGCCGCTGACCGCGCGCAGCCGGCCGACCTCCGCGGTGACCCCCACGGTGCCGATGCGGTCCTGGACCGGGCGTTTGGCCAGCACCGGCCCCAGTTCCCAGCCGCCGGTCGCCATCCGCAGGAAGTTGGCGTTGTGGGCATCGGCGGTCAGCCCGTCCTGGACGACCTCATGAGCCGTCGAGCCCGGCTGGGTGAACAACCACGAATCCTCCTGGGACTCGGCGATCACACCCTGCACCGCCTTGTTGAGCTCCGCGGTGCCGGTCACACCGACCACCGCGTGACCGCGCTGTCGCCAGTCACGGGTGTCGGCCCCCTGGCCGGCCCCCGCGTCCGTGCGCGCCGGGGCGGGAACGGGCTCGGCCATGGCCTTGGTCAGCGAATCCGGGACCCGTACCGTCAGTGTCCCGGTCGCCGGCCCGTCATCGAGCACCGGTGTCCATGGTGTCTTGCGGACGAAGTATTCGTGGGCGAGCACTTCCAGGGTCCCGGCGCGGACGGCGTTGCGCAGACGGTTGAAGCCGGCCGCCTCGAGGCGGAAATCCAGGTCATAGGCGAACGAGTGCGACGGACCCGGTGCGACCACCTGGTCGTCTCCGGTCAGGGCCTGGCCGAAGGCGCTCGTCCTGCTCCGCTGCCAGGTGTAGCGCCAGGACGCCGAGACCGAGCCGGTGTAGACCGCCGCCGCGTCCTGCGCCCTTCCGCCCATGCCTATTCCCGCGCTCGCGGAGTACTGGACGCGCCGGGCCGAGTCGAGGCGGTCGGCGAGGGTGCTGTAGATCCGCATGCCGATGTCGGACTCGGATCCGGCGAACCTGCGATTGCGCAGCTCCGCCCTGAGCCGCACCGTGACGTAGTCCTTGCGCAACAGGTCATAAGCACGCAGCCGGAGCCGTAGACCCGTACTGATCAGCGTGTCCATGCTGGGGGCGATCGAGGTCGCGGACAGGAACCGGCTCAGCTCGATGGTGTTGCGCAGCGCCAGGATGTAAACGTCCTGGTTCCCCTTCCAACGCGGATGCGCGGGGTCCAGCTCAATCCAGGGCGCCACGAGGTTCGGATACCGCCGCGCCAGCGCGGCGATGGCCCGCTCCTGCAGGGACGGGAGCCCGGTCAGAGATCGGACATCGTGCAGGCCCAGTGTGGACGGCCGGTCGGCGGTCAGATACGGCGGCACGGCCGGCTGTGCGGCCTGATCCGGGCTCTGGCCGGCGGCCAGCCGCCTGGCCTCCGATTCGGGCAGCCGCAGCAGGACATGCCCGCGTGCCGTCACCTCCTCACCGCCGGTGCGCTGCATTCCGTACTCGACCTCGACCTTGTACAGGCCGGTCGTCCCCGAGGTCACCGCCAGCCGCTTGCGGGTCGCGGTCCCACCCGACATGGCCGACTCCCGCGTGGTCCATGCGACCTGCCCGGTCAAACCCGCCTGGATCCGCCCCCGCGCCACGGCCCCGTGGAAGCTGCCCATCCCCCCGGCCATCCCCGACACCTGCAAGGCATTGGTCGTGGCCGCGGTGACCTCCGTACGCGTCCCGCCGACCCGGCCGACCCGCATCTCGTGCCCGTCCGCGGCCACGAGCAGCTCGGCGGAGATCGGCCGCGCCCGCAGCCGAAGCGCACCCACCGGCCGTTCCAGGTCGGTCCCCGCCACCTCCTGCAGACCACTCCAGTCCTGGATCATCTCGCCCATGGCGCTGGTCACCCCGCGGGTCGAGAGCATCTGCCGCAGCGCCTGGTAGGCCGGCGAGCCGATCGCCGATCCCGGGAACAGCTCCAGCGCCCGGTCCATGAGCGGCGCCACCGAGCCGACCTGCTCGACGTGATAGGTGTCCGGGACACGACCGTTGAGGGCGAACCGACGCGGCAGGTCCGTGTCGGCCGGCTTGGTCAGCCGGTCAGGGACCCGCACCTCCAGACCTCCCTGGACGACGAACTGTGCCAGCGCGCTCATCTGACGCTGCACGCCGATGTCGGTGCGGTAGGTGCGCACACTGAAGGTCAGGTCATCGACGTGCACGTGCGAACCGCCGGAGACACGCACCTCCCGCTGATCGGTTCCCACCGTTCCGTAGCCGTAGGTGTAGGCACGCTCGTTGCCGACCATGTCGAGGTTCACCTGGCCGAACCCGGTGCCCCGGGTTCCGCCCGGCCCCAGCGGGAGCGCGAAGGACAGATGGCTCTGGGTTCCGGACGTCTTCTCCGTTGTGACGCCGCTCGTCTGCGCGGTGAGCGTGTCCACCCTGATCGACTCGGGGTGCATGTCGTGGAAACGGTCCCAGTTGCCGCGCGACCGGGCCTGGATGACGATCTCGTACGGATCCTGTCCCGGGGAAGCCACCGTGAAGGGCCGGCCGTCCCCGAGGAAGGACGCCGGCTCTTCGGCGAGCGCGGCCCTGATCTCATCCCAGGTGACCTGGGGCAGGCTCAGAGACTGCAACCCGGCCAGGATCTCGGCGTGCCCCCGGAGGCGGGTGTCACCGTGCCCCGGCCCGGGGTCGGCCTCGTCGAAGAAGTAGGACGGCAGCCGCGCGTCGTCCTCCCATACGGTCCTCTCGGCGAGCGCCGGTGCGGCCTGCTCCAGGCCGACGGGACGACGTTGGTCGATCTCCGCAACCGGATAGACCGGTCGCCGTGGACGCACGGTCTCCGGACCGGACGACGCCGCTTCGGGCTCGGGCTCGGGCGTTTCAGCGGGTCTGGCACCCTCGGCAGGTCCGCCGGCCGGCGCCGATTCGGGTTGTACCTCCGCCGGCTGCGTGGAGCCGGGGGGGGACACCGTGGCCGTAAGGTCGGCGTCCGCCTTCGTGTCCGCGGTGCCGGCAGGGGACGGCTGTGCGGAGGCCGCGGTCTGGTCAAGTCCTGGCTCGGAGCTTTCTTGCGCGGGGGTGTCGGGCGGTGCTCCCGCGATGATGGACAGCCATTGAAGGGCCGGATCCTCGGCGAGATCTCCCAGCTCGGAAACCGGACGGCCCTGACCGGCGCCCCACATCGTGACCTGCGCGGGAACCTCCGCGGGCGCGGTCAGCCCTCCCCCCCGACCAGCCAGCAGGTCCAGTGCCGCACCCAGCTCGCGGGCGAGCGGCGTGACCTCGCCGCCCGGCTCGTAGACCTTCCACGTGTCCGCCGGGGTCCCCGCCAAGGACAACCCACCGTCCTGCATGCGGACGGCCGTACCCGTCATCAAACGCCCAGAGGGCACCTGCACGAACCCGCCCCACGGCGCCACCACCGGCCGGTCCAACCGAGCCGCCACCACCGGGGCGAAGGTCTCCGCATCGGCTGCCACCAGGACCACGGGCCGGCCTTCGGCGCTCTTGCCGAACGCCCGCTGATCACCGATCCAAGCGGCCAGCCGCTCGGCCGTCATGGCCTCCCCGTCGACCACCACCCGGCCATCGGGCAGGGTCTGCCCGTGCACGACATAGGCGTCACGACTGGTGCTGGGCAACCGCTGCTCGACAGCGCCCGGCGGCAGCTCCTCCGCCGACACGACCTCGGGCACGACGTCGGGTACGACCTCGGGCACCGGTCCCGACGTACCGGCATCCCCCTTGAACCGCGCCTGCGCGGCCTCCACGTCACGGCCCAGGTCCAGGTCCAGGTCCTTGGTACGCCAGTTGAACGCCTCCTCCATGGAGAACCGGTCCGCATATCCCGTGCCACGCGCGTCCACGAAGTCCCGCCAGCTCGCGGTCTTGGACTCGATCGACGCGTCATTCAGCGCGTGCACGGCGCCGGCGTCCCTTACCGGTTCGTTGGACACGTCCCCGGTGCCACCGTCGTGCGATCCCTGTTCCGGCCGCGGTGCGGAGGCGTGTACGCCTTCGCCGCTGTCCACGGTCGCGCCGCGAGCCTCTGAAG
>DASYNF010000283.1:0-8693 GCA_036008685.1 Actinomadura sp.
GTGATGCGGATCACGCTCTCGCCGGTGCACCCGCGGAGAGTCGCGAGCGTCTCCTTCTCGGTGCCCGATCGGGCCCATGGTGCTTTGTGAATTCCAGTCGTGACGGTCCGGGCCCACAAGGGCGTGGCCGGCCGGGGCGGCGTGACTGATCGAGGAGGAAGCGATGACTGCGGTGTGGACGGCTCTGCTGATCGAGACCGGTGCGGCGCTGGTGGTCTGCGCGGCGTTGGCGACGTGGGCGCGGCGGCGTTTCGCTCCCGCCCCCGAGGTCGCCGCCGAGCCCCGCGACTGAACGAGCCCGGCCGGTCCCCCCTGGCCGGCCGGAGAAACCGTGACCGTGTGCCCGGGTCGTACGGGCACACGGTCACGGTGTCTTTCCGGGGTCTTTCCGCGCCGGATCGCGTCGCGGCTCTTGGGAGCACGGACGGCCGGGGCCGCTCTAGTCGGCCACCGTGGCCAGATTCCGGGAGCGCCGGGAGCGCGCTGACGCGATCTTCCTGATCGGGACCCCGGCGGTCTCCGGGATGAGCAGGATCGGCACCAGGGCGACGAGGCCCGCCAGCACCAGGTAGAAGGCCGGGATGTAGTTGGTGTGGAAGACCCTGATCAGCGACCCGATCACAAGGGCGCAGGTGCCGCCGAACAACGACGTCGAGATGTTGTAGCCGATGGCGAAGGCGCCGTATCGCACCTGCGTCGGGAACATCGCCGGGAACGTGGAGCCGATCACCGAGAGCATCAGCACCAGGAGCGCGCCCATGATCGCGAAACCGGCCGTCACCGCCAGGGGGTTGTCGATCTGCATGAGCTTGATCGAGGGGAAGCTCAGGAAGATGTATCCGAGGCAGGCCGTCAGGAGCAGGGGCTTGCGCCCGATCCGGTCCGAGAGCGCGCCCAGCGGCGCGATCACCAGGAGCATCGCGAACTCGATGCCGATGGTCATCAGCTGTGCCGTCACGTCTCCGATGTGGAGGTTCTCGGTCAGGTAGGTCGGCATGAAGGTGAGCATCGTGTAGTCGGCGACGTTGAGCAGGAAGACGATGGCGATCAGGTTGAGGATCATCCGCCAGTTGTGGGTGACCGTCTCCTTCAGCGGTGAGCCGGCGGCCTCGCCCGCCTTCTCCATCTCCTGGAAGGCCGGCGTGTCCTCCAGCTTGGTGCGCACGTAGAGGCCGACGAGCCCGAGCGGCAGCGCCAGGAGGAACGGAATCCGCCAACCCCACGCGTGCATGTTCGCCTCGCCCAGGGCGAGGTTGATGGTGAGCACGAGTCCCGAGCCGAGGATGTAGCCGGACAGCGTCCCGAACTCGAGGAAGCTGCCGTAGAAGCCCCGTTTGCCGGTCGGCGCGTATTCGGCGATGAAGGTCGCGGCGCCGCCGTACTCCCCGCCGGTCGAAAAGCCCTGGACCAGGCGTACGAGGAGGAGCAGGAGCGGGGCGGCCATCCCGATGGACGCGTAGTTCGGCAGCACACCGATCACGAAGGTCGACGCGGACATCAAGATGATCGTGGTGGCGAGGACCCGCTGGCGCCCGATCTTGTCGCCGAGCGGCCCGAAGAACAGCCCGCCGAACGGGCGGGCCACGAAAGCGGCGGCGATCAAGGCGAACGACTTCAGCGTGGCGGTTCCCGCGCTGTCCTCGGGAAAGAAGACAGTGCCGATGATCATGGTCATGACCCCGGCGCTGAACACCCCGAAGTCGAACCATTCGATGCAGTTTCCCATCGCCGATGCGACGACGGCTCTGCGTACTGTGGCCTGGTCGGGCGCGTTGCCCTTCGGCTCGTCTGTTTCGGCCTGCTGACCTTCCATAGGCTTTGGTGCCCCTCCGTTATTGGCGTTTTGGGCGACCAAGTGACCATAACGGACGTGCCGACCTGGTCAGAGTCGCGGGGCGGGCGGGAGGGCTGTGGCCCGTCTCGCGGCGGCAATGGCCGATCAAAGATCGTTGTTAATCGGAGGTGTAAAGACGCCGGATTGGGGAAGGGGGGCGGGGCGAGTGAGTGGACCGATTGTGGCGGTCGACACAAAGAGGCGGCCTTCCGTGGGAATGAGCCGGCTCGCTTATTCGTCGTGCATAAGGCCATCATGATCGGCAGAGCGCCGGTATCGTGACCGGATCGATATCTCCAATGGATATCTCCGATGGCCGCGTGAACGGTGAAGATCGTGCCGTCGTGCCGTCGTGCCGTCGTGCCGTCGTGCCGTCGTGCCGTCGTGCTGGCAGGAGGAGACCGGCCGCGAACGGGCGAGCAGGCCGAGGTGCCGGCCGGCGGTGATTGGGCCGACGGCGGGAGGGTACGGGGCCGCAATGGTCGACACGGTGATATTCGATGTGGACGGCACGCTGGTCGACACCAATTACCTGCATGCGGTGACGTGGTGGGAGGCCTTCCGGCAGCACGGGCACCATGTGCCCATGGCCCGGATACATCGCGCCATCGGGATGGGCTCCGACAAGCTGCTCGACCACGTGCTGCCGGAGGATCGCGACCGAACGGCCGACGACGGGATCCGGGCCGCCCATCGTTACCTGTACGGGGAGTTCTGGACCCGGCTCTGCCCCTTCGAGGGCGCGGCCGAGCTCCTGCGGGCCTGTGGGACCCGCGGACGCAAGGTGGTGCTGGCCAGCTCCGCGTCGGAACCGGAGATGGAGGCGCTGCGAGCGGCGCTCGACGCCGAGGACGCGATCACCGCCGTCACCTCGTCCGGCGACGTCGAGGAGAGCAAGCCCGCTCCCGATATCGTGCAGGTCGCGCTCGACCGGGCCGGGGTGAGCCCGGACCGGGCGGTGTTCGTCGGCGACACGGTCTGGGACGTGAAGGCGTGCGAGAAGGCCGGGGTGCCGTGTATCGGCGTGCTGACCGGGGGGATCAGCCATCACGAGCTCACCGAGGCCGGAGCGATCGCCGTCTATGACAGCGTCGGGGACCTGCTCCGGCGGCTCGACGGCAGTCTGATCGCACGGACGTGAACGCCGGCCGCGCGAGCACGTCACCCGGGCGGAGACGGGCTGCGCGTCCTCATGGTGGGGCGTCGATCGGGACGACGTTGACCAGCTTCTTGTTGACGAACTCCTCGATGCCCAGCCAGGAGAGTTCCCTCCCGTACCCCGACTTCTTCACGCCGCCGAACGGGAGGTCGGGTTTGGACCAGGTCGGGTGGTTGACGACCGCCATGCCGCTCTCGATGCGGTCGGCGATCTCCCTGCCGTGCCGGACGTCCGAGGTGAACACCGACCCGCCGAGGCCGTACTGGGTGTCGTTGGCGATGGTGACGGCCTCGTCCTCGTCCTGGACTCGGAAGAACATGGCCACAGGCCCGAAGAGCTCCTGGCCGTAGACCGGATTGTCCCTTTTGACGCCGGTGAGGATCGTCGGCTGCACGAAGGCCCCGGTGGCGGGTACGGGATCGCCGGCCGTGATCGCCTCGGCGCCGTGATCCACCGCCTCGGCCACCTGGGCGTTCAGCCGGTCCGCGGCCGACTGGGAGGACAGCGGAGGCAATGTGATGTTCTCGTCCATGGGGTCTCCGGCGCTGAGCCGGTCGAGGGCCGCCTTGAACTTGTCCAGGAACTCGTCCGCGATCGGGTCGACGACGAGGAGGCGCTTGGAGGCCACACACGACTGCCCGCAGTTGTGCATCCGGCCCCACACGGCCCATTCGACGGTCTTGTCCAGGTCGGTGTCGGACAGCGCGATCAGGGGGTCGCTGCCGCCCAGTTCCATGATGGTCTTCTTGATCGCCTTGCCGGCACGTGCGCCGACGACCCTTCCGGCCCCCTCGCTGCCGGTCATCGCCACACCCCGGACGCGCGGGTCGTCGATGATCCTGCCGACCTGTTCCCTGCCGGCGAACACATTCGTGTAGACGCCTTGCGGTGCCCCGGCCTCGCGCCAGAGGCGCTCGAAGGCCGACGCGGACTGCGGCACGATCGAGGCGTGTTTGATCACGACGACGTTGCCGGCCATGATGTTGGGAGCCGAGAACCGAGCCGCCTGGTAGTAGGGAAAGTTCCAGGGCTCGACGCCGAGCAGCACGCCGAGCGGGCTGTTGACCAGGACGGCGTCACCGTCCTGCGGATCCGTGCTCAGCCTCTTCGGCGCGAGGAAGCTCTCCGCATGGTCGGCGTAGTAGTCGAGGATGTCCGCGGACAGGCCCACCTCCTCCCTGCTCTCACCGATCAGCTTGCCCATCTCCAGCGTCAGCAGGCGGGCGAACTCGTCCGTGCGCTCACGCAGGATCCCGGCCGCGCGCTTGGTCACCTCCTTACGCTCGTCGAAAGACCGTTGCCGCCATGCCTCGTAGGTCGACTGCGCGCGTGACAACGCGTCGTCGAGTTCGGCGTCACTCTGCTCCGGAAACGTGGCGAGGACTTCGCCGTTGTACGGATTCACCGTTTGGTAGGGCACGTTCTCATCCTTTGACGAGCCGATCGGCGTCCTGGCCGGGCCGAGGGGCCTCGGAGCCGAGGTGCGACGAGCCGATCACCGCGCAGGCCGCGTACGTACTGCGATGTGGGGCCCTCGGGTCGTCATCGCCGGACGCCACCGCTCCCTGAGCGGTTCGAGGCCGACGTACACGGCGATCGTCATTTCGGCCGTACGCGCGAACAGGCGGTGGTGGCGAAAGGCTTCTCGTCAGTGGCCGTCGGCAGCACTCGGCGCCGTCGGCCGGAGGCCGCTCGAACCCCGTGACGGCGCAGGAGAAGTTGTTCACGGATGATGCCCTGCTCCGGGTGGCCGAAACCGTCCGGCCTCGGACGGTACGGCCACGGGACTCGAGGATCAGCCCCCGAGCAGGTCGAGGATGTCGTCGGCGTGCTCTTCTTCCTCGGCGAGGATGTCCTCCATGAGCCGCCGGGTGGTGACGTCGCCGTCGCCGAGCCAGCGGATGATCTCCTGGTAGGACTCGATCACGATCCGCTCGGCGACCAGGTTCTCCTTGAGCATCCCGGCCAGGTCGTCGTCCTCGAACGTCTCGTAGGTCGTGTGCGCGCGCTTGGCGAGCGTTTCCGGGTCGAAGTCCGGGTTTCCGCCGAGCTGACTGATCCGTTCCGCCGCCCGCATGGCGTGGTCGCGCTCCTGGTCCGCGTGCTCGGTGAACTCGGCCGCCACCTGGGCCCGGTCGATGCCCGACGCCGAGATCGCGTGCCGGCTGTAGCGCATCCAGCACACGATTTCCGTGGCCAGGACGTCATTGAGGATCGCGATGACCTGTTCCGGATCGTGGCCATAGGAGGGGGTCACCGGGCCGCGGTCCATCTTCTGACGGGCGCGCTCGCGGATCGCGGTCACATCGACGCTGAAACTGTTGTCGGCCATGTCCTCACTTCTTTCGTCGGGGGTCTGCCGCCTATCCAGGCATCCAGGTGTGCTGTCTACCCGCCAGGCGGATTACATGCGTGAGTGGCGGCGTTTGATCTGTCCCGTCCGGGAAAGCCTCGACGGCATGCGCATATTGTCGAAGCTCGAGAGAGCCGCGGGTTTGGACCGGGTGGTCACGCCCGCTCAGAGTTTCGTACGGCGGCTGCGCCCCGGCCGCGTTCGAGACGGCCTGCACGGTGTTTGGCTGGGACATCCGGTCCATCCGGTATTGGTGCAGGCCCCGCTCGGGGCATGGCTGTCGGCGGGCGTGCTGGATGTGTGGCCCGATGGGCAACGGGCCGCGCGCCGACTGGCGGCATTCGGGCTCATCGCGGCGGCTCCCGCGGCGCTCGCCGGCGCCGCCGACTGGTCGGAACAGCACGAACAGCAGATGCGGGTCGGTGTCGTCCACGCAATGGCCAACGTCACCGCGATGGGCCTTTACGGCGCCTCCCTTTTGGCCAGGACAAGCGCGCTCGGCCGTACGCTCCGCTACGCGGGGTTGATGACAGCGGGCGTCGGGGGCCTTCTGGGCGGGCACATTTCCTTCCGCCAGGCCGGAGGCGCCAATCACGCCGAAGCGGTCCCGCACCTGGTCGAACCCGGTTGGCATGAACTCATGGCGTTCGAGGACATTCCGGCCGGACGGCCGGTGCGGAAGCTGCTCGGTGAGGTGCCGCTGGCCGTCATAAGGCAGAAGGACGAGGTCCATGTGCTGGCCGATCGGTGCAGCCATCTTTCCGGGCCGCTGTCGGAGGGCGAGCTCGAAGACGGATGTCTCACCTGCCCATGGCACGGCACCGTCTTCCGGCTACGGGACGGCGGGGTCGCGCGGGGTCCCGCCACCGCCCCGCAGCCGGTCTTCGAGACCGCGGTCCGTGATGGCGCTCTGTGGATCCGCCTGCCCGGTGCGGGCTAGCGTTTGAGAGCGGGTTCGATGAACCACAGCCACGCCGCCAGGGCCGCCGTTCCGGCCGCGGTGATCAGCGGGAGCGGCCCATCGAACAGGTGACCCACCACGAGCAGGGTCGCGGCGGTGATGGAGACCGTGAGCGCCAGGGTCCCGATCAGCCCGTACAGGTTCGCCCGCTTGACCAAGCCCTCCTTCATGCCCTGGCGGAACAGCACACGGTGCTGGGCGACCGGTGCGATATAGAACACCGACGCGACCGCGGCCCCCACCAATGCCACATAGAACGCCCGCCGATCCCCGTCGCCCACCCGGGTGAACCCGGTCGCGAACGGTACGGTCAACAGGAACGCGAAGAGGACCTGCACCCCTGTGACCGCGACCCGGAACCCCTGCAGCAATTCCATGAAGTTACGGTCGGCGCGCTCTGCCGGGGTCTCGGACATATCCGTGGCCTTATTCGGGACTTCGGAGGTCACGGCCGCTCCCTGACCATCATCGGCTCGCTTCCGACGACCAAGATGCCCACAACCTTTCGAGGAGTTCGAGGAGTTCGAGGACTCGGCGGATCAATCCTGCCGCGGTGCTTCGTCGCGACGGTTCCGCTGGCCGGGATCTCCCTCCATGACGCCGCCCTGGACCGCGCCGCGGTCGGGATGGTCGGTGTGACCACGTCCCGGGCGGCCCTTTCGTCGCGCGGCGGTAACGGTGAGACCGATCCAGACGCAGATCGCCACGACGACGACCAGCGGACCCACGATGAGCAGGTAATTGTCGCCGAGCGGCGACGCTGCAGCCAGCATTTCGTCCTTTCGCGCCGGGTGAGGGCCTGGGTGTCCGGCGTCGATCCGCCAGGCCGTCAATGGTCGAGTGATCCTTTTACCCGCTCGGCTCCTTCTAAACGGGAAGGGCGAAAGCCGGAAACGCGGACCGGCCGACGAGCCCGTCATGGTGGTGGGGGTGGGCCACCGGTATAGCCGGGCCCGGGCTCGGGTGCCCCTGGCCGTGGTGCTCAGTCGATGATCATGAGAACCTCACTTGGTAGTCGGCTGCCGAGGCTCCGGCGTCTCCGCCGTGAGCCCGCCGCACGGGAGG
The DNA here is from genome assembly GCA_036008685.1 of Actinomadura sp. Taxonomy (GTDB): domain Bacteria; phylum Actinomycetota; class Actinomycetes; order Streptosporangiales; family Streptosporangiaceae; genus Actinomadura_C. The sequence goes on from DASYNF010000283.1 coordinate 7,373, forward strand.
AACGGCATGAGTGACACGGCGTGGAAGACGATCCGGTACGAGACCAGGGACCGGAAGGCCTATCTCACCTTGAACCGGCCGGAACGGCTGAACGCGATCAATGACGAGCTGGCGCGGGAGATCCCGCTCGCCGTCGAGCGGGCCGATCAGGACCCGGACGTGCACGTCATCATCCTTCAGGGGGCGGGGCGCGCTTTCTGTTCGGGTTACGACCTGAAGGAGTACGCGGAGGAAGGGGCCGGCACCCAGGACGCCGTCTGGGATCCGATCAAGGACTACCGGATGATGAAGCGCAACACCGACGACTACTTCTCGCTGTGGCGGTCGATGAAGCCGACGATCGCCAAGGTGCACGGATTCGCGGTGGCGGGCGGCAGCGACATCGCGCTGTCGTGCGACCAGGTCATCATGGCCGACGACGCCCGCATCGGCTACATGCCCTCGAGGGTGTGGGGCTGCCCGACCACGGCGATGTGGGTCTACCGGCTGGGCGCCGAGCGGGCCAAGCGGATGCTGTTCACCGGCGACACGATCGACGGCCGGAAGGCCGCCGAGTGGGGTCTGGTGCTGGAGTCGGTCCCGGCCGGCGAACTCGACGCCGCCGTGGACCGGCTGGCGGACCGGATCGCCGGAGTCCCGGTCAACCAGCTGGTGATGCAGAAGCTCATGATCAACCAGGCCTACGACAACATGGGACTGCAGGGCACCCAGATCCTCGCGACCCTCTTCGACGGCATTACCAGGCACAGCCCGGAGGGCCGGTGGTTCCAGTCGTTCGCCGCCACCCATGGCTTCCATGAGGCCGTGAAGTGGCGTGACTCCGGCCGCTGGATCCCCGAGGGGGGCGGTCCCGTCCCGAGCGCGAGCGACCTGGAGGGCTGAGGAGGATGACGGCACCGCTGACCTCGTCCTACCGGCCCGCCGACGCTTCACTCCCCGTCCTCGATCTCACGCCCGCGGATGTGCTCCGGCAGGCGGCCGCGGCCGCGCCCGATCGGATCGCGCTCGCGGAGGCCGCCCCACCCGGCGGTTCGCTGTCCGGCGTGGACCGGACCGACCGTACCTGGACCTACACGGAACTGCTGGCCGACGCCGGATCCGCGGCGGCGTGGCTGGCGACGCGCTTCGCGCCCGGCGAGCACGTCGCGGTCTGGGCGCCCAACGTGCCGGAGTGGGTGGTCCTCCGGCACCACCGGATTTCCCAAGGGCGCGCTCCTGCACCACCGGGGCCTGGTGACCAACGCCGGTTTCGTCGCCGCCCGCGCGGGCTTCCCGGAGGGCGGCGTCTGGGCGACGGCACTGCCGCTCTTCCACACCGCGG
>DASYNF010000284.1:0-17059 GCA_036008685.1 Actinomadura sp.
TGGCCTTCGCCGCCTACAGGCACTGGCCGCCGGTCGTGCCGCTGTGGGCCCTCGGCGGGGGAGTGGCCGCGACGCTCGCCATCGGCACGCTCGCCGGCCTCTATCCCGCGATGCCCGCCGCCCGGCTGTCCCCCACGGTCGCGTTGACCACGACCTAGCTCCGCCGGGTCCTCCCGCCATGATCTTGTAGGTGTTCGCGGGCACGTGCCGGTCGTTCGCGGGCGTGCGAGCGAACACCTACAGGATCAGGCAAGGACGCGGGCGCTGGATCAGCGGGCGGAGGCCTCGTGGACGAAGTCGGCGAGGCGCGCGAGCTTGTCCGGGTCGGTGGAGGGCAGCACGCCGTGGCCCAGGTTGAAGACGTGTCCCTCGGCGGTGCGGCCCCGGGCCAGGACATCGCGGGTGCGCTCCTCGATGACCTCCCACGGTGCGAACAGCACCGCGGGGTCGAGATTGCCCTGGAGTGCCTTGCCCGGCTCGACCCGGCTCACCGCCGCGTCCAGGGGGACCCGCCAGTCCACGCCGACCACGTCGGCGCCGGCTTCGCCCATCAGGCCCAGCAGCTCTCCGGTGCCGACCCCGAAGTGGATGCGTGGCACGCCGAGGTCCTTCACCGCGGAGAAGATCCTGCTGGTGTGGGGGAGCACCGAGCACCGGTAGTCCTCAGGGCTCACCGCCCCGACCCAGGAGTCGAAGACCTGGATGGCCCGTGCGCCCGCGGCCACCTGTACCTTCAGGAACTCGATCGTGATGTCCGACAGCCGGCCGAGCAGGTCGGCCCACAGCTCCGGCGCGCCGTACATCATCGCCTTGGTGAGGTCGTGGTTCTTCGACGGACCACCCTCGATCAGGTAGGACGCCAGGGTGAAGGGTCCCCCCGCGAACCCGATCAGCGGGGTGTCGCCGAGCTCGCCCACCAGCGAGCCGACGGCCTCGGTGACATAGGGGACGTCCTCGGGGGTCAGCGGCCGGAGCCGCGCCGCTCCGGCGGCGTCGCGGACCGGATCCGCGATCACCGGCCCCACGCCCGGCTTGATGTCGAGGTCCACGCCGATGGCCTTGAGCGGCACCATGATGTCGCTGAAGAGGATCGCCGCGTCGACCGCGTAGCGTCGTACGGGCTGGAGGGTGATCTCGGTGATGAGATCGGGCCTCGTGCACGCCTCGAGCATCGGGATGCCCGCCCGCACCCGCAGGTATTCGGGAAGGGACCGGCCGGCCTGGCGCATGAACCACACCGGGGTGTGGGGCACGGGCTCACGGCGGCACGCGCGCAGGAACACGGCTTCGTCTACTACAGGCACCTATGGATGGTCCCACGAATCCACGGCCGGTTCGCACCGTGCCGAGGAACCGTGCTCATGACCGTGCCCCTACCGTGCCCCTACCGTGTCGATGAACCGGGTCCGGGACATGCGGCGCACGTGCCCGCGGCGTGCCACGGCACCGGGGCCGCGATGCCCTGGGCATGGCCGTGGCGCGTACCGGTGCTGTACAACTGCGGTGGCGGCACTAACTTCGGACACGCCGAGCGAAGTCCCGCATTCCGTCGGTCTGGCATGCAACCGTGCGGTTCTCACCCCTTATGCCGCGAGCCGAGGGAGGCTCCCTGATGGCCGTCCCGATGCGCCACCGCCCCATGCGCCACCGCTCGACCTGCGGCGACGAGCGTCCGTTCCCACGGCCGCCCCGCGCCGGCGGGCACGATGACCTGGACCCGGAGCCGGCGGTATGCGCGGAGTGGGGTGGGGTCGTCCTCCCGGATCTCCTCGTGCCGCATGAGCCCCGCTCCGTGGGCCAGACCCTGGCCGTATCCTCACGGGCCGCCTGAGCCGGCCCCCGACCCCCGAAAACGTGCACAGTGTTTTCACCGACCATGGTCACCCCCGTCCGTCCCCGGCCCCCGAGGATCCGGGCCACAGCGGCTCGTCCGGCGTGGCAGTCCCCGGTTCGATCCGTCCGACGATCTACGCTCAGTGCATGGGCGCTCCGGGCATGACGCCGCCCCCGACTCAGGCCAGCGAGGTTCCGGCGCCCTTCCAACGGGTTCTCGAGACGCTGCGCCTCGCGATCGAGGGTGATCCGATCCGCCCCGAGCTCGAGCTCGAGGACATGCCCGCGCCGCAGCGCCTGGCCCCCTACGCCGGCGCCATCTCGGCGTCGGTCTATCGCCAGGACACCGAGATCGCCATGGGCCGGCTGATCGTACTGTACGACCCGAAGGGCCACAGCGGCTGGGTGGGACGGTTCCGGATCGTCGCCTACATCCGGGCCGACCTCGAGCCGGAGATAGCGGCCGACCCGCTGATCGGCTCGGTGGCCTGGAGCTGGCTGACCGAGACCCTGGAGCCCGTCGGCTACGCGGGTGTCTCGGGGACCATCACCCGGGCGGTCTCGGAGAGCTTCGGGGACAAGCGGGACGACCCCTCCACCACCGAGCTGGAGATGCGCGCGTCCTGGTCACCCGAGGGCGAGGACCTGGCCGGCCACGTGGCCGCGTGGTGCGAGGTGATGTGCCAGGCGGCGGGCCTGCCGCCCGCTGGAATCACCTCTCTGACGAGTTCCGGTACCTGAACGGCGTACGGTAGGCCCGTGGAAGTGTCGGAGACCGGACAATCGGAGACCGGACCATCGGCGGATATGGCTGGGGCGGCGGAGCCGGACGCCGGCCGTGAGGCCACGCCCCTGCTGGAGCCGCGCGAGGGGATCCCCCCGGTCGTGCAGAGCCCCGAGGCGCTGGAGCGGGTCGTCGCGGCGTTCGCGGGCGGATCCGGGCCCGTGGCGGTGGACGCCGAGCGAGCGTCCGGCTACCGCTATGGTCAGCGTGCCTACCTGGTCCAGCTGCGCCGTCAGGGCGCCGGGACGGCGTTGATCGATCCGGCCGCCTGCCCGGACCTGTCCGCGTTGGACGCCGCGCTGGCGGACACCGAGATGGTGCTGCACGCCGCCAACCAGGATCTGCCCTGCCTCGCCGAGCTCGGCATGGCGCCGCGGGCCCTGTTCGACACCGAGCTCGCCGGCCGGCTGCTCGGCCACCCCCGGGTGGGGCTCGGCTCCATGATCGAAAATGTCCTCGGCTTCACGCTCGAGAAGGGCCACTCCGCCGCGGACTGGTCCACCAGACCGCTGCCGGAGGAGTGGCTGCGCTACGCGGCTCTGGACGTCGAGCTGCTGGTGGAGCTCCGCGACGCCCTGCATGTCGAGCTCACCGAGACGGGCAAGCTCGACTGGGCCATGGAGGAGTTCGAGGCGATCCTCGCGGCGCCGCCCAAGCCGCCGCGGGCGGACCCGTGGCGGCGCACGTCCGGCGTCCACCGGGTGCGCAACCGGCGCGGCCTCGCGGTCGTACGGGAGGTGTGGCAGGCGCGCGACCGGATCGCACAGGACCGCGATCTGTCGCCCGGCCGGGTGCTCCCCGACGCCGCCATCGTCGAGCTGTCGCTCACCCAGCCCCGGACGATGGCCGACCTGCAGGCCCTGTCGTCGCTCCGCACGCGCAACGCGCGACGGCACCTGTCGGTGTGGCTGCGTGCGGTGTCGAAGGCCCGCGCGCTTCCGGAGCGGGAGCAGCCCGAGCAGAGCCAGGCCGGTGATGGCCCGCCGCCGGCCCATCGCTGGGCCGAGCGCGATCCCGAGGCGGCCAAGCGCCTCAGCGCGACCCGGGCCGTGGTGGCCGCCCTGGCAGACGAGCATCACATGCCCACCGAGAACATGCTCCAGCCGGACGTGGTCCGGCGGCTGGCGTGGTCACCACCGCCCGAGGCCGGCGCGGAGACGCTGGCCGAGGCGTTGCGGGACCTCGGGGCCCGCGGCTGGCAGATCCGCCTCGTCGCCGTCCCTCTGGCCAAGGCCCTCCACCGCCTGGAGTGCAAGGGAGATCTGTAGCCCTTTGATGTACCGCTGACCCATGGTGGGCGGTTTACTCCGGCGACCGGCTTAGGTTAGCTTTGCCTAAGCAAGTATTTCCGTGGCCGCTGGAGCAGGGGGCGGCCCGAGCCGTGAGGAGCGCAACGGTGCTGCTCGGCAATTACCTCATCGGCCTACGCGAGGGACTGGAAGCCGCCCTGGTGGTGAGCATCCTCATCGCCTATCTCGTCAGGACCGGCCGCCGCGGGGCGCTGACCCCGGTCTGGCTGGGCATCGGCGTCGCCGCCGCCGCCAGCGTGGGGTTCGGCATCGCGCTGAGCGCGGCCTCATCGGACATGCAGTCCAAGACCCAGGAACTGTTCGGCGGCGTCCTCTCCATCATCGCGGTCGGCCTGGTGACCTGGATGGTCTTCTGGATGCGCAGGGCGGCCCGGTCGATCAAGGCCGAACTCGAGGGCAGGCTGGAGGGAGCCCTGGACGTGGGTCCGTTCGCACTCGCCCTGGTGGCCTTCATGGCGGTCGGCCGTGAGGGTCTCGAGACCGCGCTGTTCCTCTGGACCAACATCAGCAACTCGGCGGGGGGATCCACCGAGCCGGTGATCGGAGCCGTGCTCGGGCTGGCCACGGCCGTCGTGCTCGGCTACCTGCTGTACCGCGGCGGCCTGAAGCTCAACCTCAAGGTGTTCTTCACCTGGACCGGAGCCGCGCTGATCGTGGTGGCGGCGGGGGTGTTCGGCTACGGCTTCCATGACCTGCAGGAGGCCGGCGTGTTCCCCGGGCTCGGCGCGGTGGCGCTGGAGCCGGCCGCCTTCTTCGCGGACTTCGGCAGGGTCGGCGAATGGGCACAGGCCGTCTTCCACGGTGTCCTCAACGTCACACCCAAGATCACCTGGCTTCAGCTCGTGATGTGGACCGCCTATGTGGCACCCGTGATGTACCTGTTCCTCCGGCCAGGACGGGCCGCAAAGCCCGTGCCTGCGAGGACTTCCACTGCCGCGTCATCGTGACACCGCCGGTTCCGCCAATACGCAGGAACCGACGACGCCGGTCCTCTCACGAACCGGACGTGCGGAAGAGAACGAACAGGACGGCCGCGATGGCCACGATGATCAGCAGAGCGGTCATGGCGCCCCCTTACCCCCACGATCCGGGTGTAAGCGCGGGCGGCGGACAGGCAGGCGCACTATGGGTGCAACGCCCGAGTGCAACGGGGGTGCAATGGGTGAGGCCATGATGTGCGGCCGGTCGAGCACGGTGAAGCACTGCTCCGCGTCGTTGTAGCCGAGGACGCCATCCGGCTTGAGCTCGCGGAGGCGGTTCTGCGCCCACTGCCGGGTCCTGCCGGCCGCGGTCCACACCTTCGACACGTCCGCGGTCTGGAAGGTCTCCCGGCCCTCGTCGAACCACTCGGTCACCTGGCCGGGCAGAGCCCGGCGGGCCTCCTCCGAGCCCGAGGCGGCGTCCTCGTGACCCGGGACACGGACGCGCGCCGCCGTCCGATGGCACCCCTGGCCGGGGCGCCGAAGCCGATCTGAGATCGTTGACACCATGTTCCATGTCGTGGTGGTCGGCGGTGGTATCGCGGGGTTGACCGCGGCGCGCTCGCTCCTTCGCGCCGGCGCCCGGGTCACCGTGCTCGAGGGGGCGCCCCAGGTCGGTGGCAAGCTGCGGGTCAGCGAGGTCGCCGGGCTTCCGGTCGACGAGGGCGCGGAGTCGATGCTCGCCCGCCGGCCCGAGGGTCTGGACCTCGTCCGGGACCTGGGCCGCTTCGATCGGCTCGTCTATCCCGGGACCACCTCGGCCTCGATCCTGAGCCGGGGCGCGCTGCGGCGTATGCCGGCCGGTCAGGTGATGGGCGTACCCGCCGATCTGCGCGCGCTGGCCGGATCCCGGATCCTGTCCCGCGCCGGGCTCGCCCGGGTGCCGCTCGACCTGGTCCTGCCCCGGAGCCCGCGCGGGGACGACGTGTCGGTCGCGGACTACGTCGGCGCCCGGATCGGCCGCGAGGTCGTGGACAGGCTGGTCGAGCCATTGCTCGGCGGTGTCTACGCGGGCCGCACGGAGGAACTGTCGTTCGACGCGACGCTGGCCGGCCTCGCCGGTGCGGCCCGCGCGCACCGGTCCCTCATCGCCGCCGCGCGATCCGTACGGGCCGCGGCGCCGAAGGACGCGGGGCCGGTCTTCGCCACGTTGCCGGACGGGATCGGCACGCTTCCGCGGCTGCTCGCCGACGCGGTGACGGTGGACGGCGGGACCGTGCGGACCGGTGCCATGGTGCGGGAACTGGCCCGTACACCCGAGGGCTGGCGACTGACGGTCGGCTCCACGCGGGACGCCGAGATCGTCGAGGCCGATGGAGTGGTCATCGCCGTCCCGGCCCAGCCGGCCGCCCGGTTGCTGGCCGACGTGGCCCCCGGCGCGGCGGCCGAGCTCGCCCGCATCGAGTACGCCAGCATGGCGATCGTCACGCTCGCCTACTCGTCGACGGCCTTCCCGCAGCGGCCCGCGGGCAGCGGCTATCTCGTCCCGGCCGTGGAGAACCGCGAGGTCAAGGCCGTGACCTTCAGCACCGTCAAGTGGCCGCACCTCGGCGCCCGGGACCGGCACACGATCGTCGTGCGATGCTCGATAGGGCGTTACGGCGAGGAACACACCCTCCAGCGACCGGACGAGGACCTCAGGGCGGCGGCCATGACCGAGCTCGCCGCCACCTGCGGAGTCGGGGAGCTCCCGATCGACACTCGGGTCACGCGGTGGGGCGGCGGGCTGCCGCAGTACACCGTCGGCCATGCCGACCGGGTGGCCCGGATCCGCGCGGCCGTCGCGGGGCAACCGGGCCTGGCGGTCGCGGGCGCGGCCTATGACGGGCTCGGCATCCCGGCCTGCGTCGGGACCGGCCGGGCGGCGGCCTCCCGGGTGCTGGAGTACTTGGAGGGTCGTGCAGAATCGAGACATGGCAGCGACGGGAAAGCCGAAGGCACGCGACCTCAACGACAAGATCCGCTACACGATGTGGTCGGTCTTCCGAGTGAGGACCCTGGGTGACCTCGTGGGCGACGTGGTCGCCGACGAGGTCGAGGACCTGTTCCAGCAGGCCGCCCAGAAGGACGTGACCACCCGCGGTGTGTACGACGTCGCTGGATTCCGCGCCGACGCCGACTACATGGTCTGGTGGCACGCTCCCACCTCCGATGATCTGCAGGAGGTCTACAGCCGGTTCCGGCGCACGGCACTCGGCCGGGTCTCCGAGCCGGTCTGGTCCTCGATGGCGCTGCACCGCCCGGCGGAGTTCAACAAGAGCCACATCCCGGCCTTCCTCGCGGACGAGGAGCCCCGGCAGTACGTCTGCGTCTATCCGTTCGTCCGTTCGTACGAGTGGTACCTGATTCCCGACGAGGAGCGGCGGGCCATGCTGGCCGAGCACGGAATGATGGCGCGCGACTATCCGGACGTCCGCGCCAACACGGTGGCGTCCTTCGCGCTGGGCGACTACGAATGGATGCTCGCGTTCGAGGGCGACGAGCTGCACCGGATCGTGGACCTCATGCGCCATCTGCGGGGCTCCCGCGCGCGGCTGCACGTCCGGGAGGAGATCCCCTTCTACACCGGCGCCCGCAAGCCCGTGGCCGAGCTGGTGGCCGGCCTGCCGTAACGTTGGCCTAACCCGCAGGGGCCATTTCGGACGGTATCCGGAAAGTCACGGCGCTTCCCGAAGTAGAGTTCGCTCTCGGGCGGCGCCCGCATGAGCGCCGTCGCCGGTGGCCCGTTCTCAGGACGAGCCCGGAGGGGGAGGGACTGTGACTGACGCGCCACGGCATGCCCGCGGCCGGCACGCCAAGCCGCCATCCGAGTTCAGCCAGGCGTGCGACCGCACACTGCGCACCGTCATGGCCGAGCACAACCGCCGCAAGATCGTTGTGGTGTGGAGCGGGGCCGCGTCGCTCGTGCTCGGTGTGGCCGCGGTGGTGGGCCTGTCCATGGCCGGTTCCGTCAAGAGCTCGACGGCCACGCCCGCCGGGGCGGACGGCGCGGCGCGCTCCTCGGCCCGGGCGACCGGCGCCATGCCCACCGCCCGGCCGATGGCGGGCGGCTCGGCGACGCCGGTCGACGGCTCCGATGTGCAGGTCCAGGCCATGACCTTCCTCAAGGGGAAGGACCCCGGTGACAAGGTCACCCGGCACGTCAAGACGGTCGTCGAGAGCGGCGACTTCCTGCGGGTCTACACGGATCTGCCGGAGGACGACACCAACTCCGGACCCGCCATCTCGCTGTGCGAGTGGACGAGTGAATACCTCACCGATCTGCGCGGCAGCAAGGATCCGGTCGTCTTCGTCCACGCCAAGAACAGCGACAACGGCAGTGTCGTGCTGGCGAACAAGCAGAACGCCAAGGACGACTGCCAGGTCGGCGAGACCCGCTGACTATTCGGCCGGCTCGAGGGTCAGCGAGACGCTGTTGATGCAGAACCGGTCGTCGGTGGGCGTGGGATAGCCCTCGCCGCGGAACACGTGACCGAGGTGGGACTCGCAGGTGGCACAGCGGACCTCCGTGCGGACCATCCCGAGTGAGTCGTCCTCTATCAGGAGGACCGTGTCGGAGTCCGACGGTGCGTAGAAGCTCGGCCAGCCACAGTGCGACTCGAACTTGGTCTCCGAGCGGAACAGCTCCGTGCCGCATCCCCGGCATCGGTAGACCCCGACGGTCTTGGTGTCGTTGTACTCACCGGTGAACGGCCGTTCCGTGCCCGCTTCGCGGAGGACCTGGTATTCCTCCGGCGTCAGCTTGGCACGCCATTCCGACTCGCTCTTGCGCACCTTTTCCATGCACACGACCGTACCCGCTGTTCACCCCTGACCCCTCGGCGGTCCAGGGCCACTGTCGGTGATGTGGGTTACCGTGCCCCTATGGCATCGCCGTTCGTTGAGATCCCGGTCGGGGACCGGGTGGTCAAGGTCACCAACCCGGACAAGGTCTACTTTCCGGAGCGCGGGATCACCAAGCGTCAGCTGGTGGACTACTTCCTGTCCGTGGGCGATGGGATCCTCCGGGCGCTGCACTCGCGTCCGACGACGCTGGAGCGCTGGCCCGGCGGGGTCTTCGAGGGGGCCAGGCTGGCCACCCGGGCCGACAACAGGGGAGACGCGTTCTACCAGAAACGCGTCCCCAAGAACGCTCCCGACTGGGTCGCGACCTCACGGATCGACTTCCCGAGCGGCCGCTCCGCCGACGAGGTGTGCCCCACGGAGCTCGCGGTGGTGGCCTGGGCGGTCAACCTCGGGACGCTGACCTTCCATCCCTGGCCCGTGCGGTGCACCGACGTGGACCATCCCGACGAGCTCCGCATCGACCTCGACCCGCAGCCGGGCACCGACTTCGAGGACGCCCGGCGGGTCGCCCTGACGGGCGTACGAGAGGTGCTGGACGAGCTCGGTTACGTCGGCTTCGTCAAGACCTCCGGCAGCCGGGGAGTGCACGTCAACGTGCGCGTGGAGCCGCGATGGACCTTCACGGAGGTACGGGCGGCGGCGCTGGCCTTCGGACGTGAGGTCGAACGGCGCATGCCGGGCCTGGCGACCACGAAATGGTGGAAGGAGGAGCGCGGCGCGGAGGTCTTCATCGACTACAACCAGAACGCCCGAGACCGCACGATCGCCTCGGCCTACAGCGTGCGGCCGAGACCGCACGCGCCCGTCTCCGCCCCGGTGACCTGGGAGGAGCTGCCGGACGCAGATCCCGACGACTTCACCGTCGAGACCATGCCCGGCCGCTTCGCCGAGCTCGGGGACGTCCACGCCGCGATCGACGACCAGGCCTTCTCACTGGAGCCGCTCCTGGAGATGGCGGAGCGGGACGAGAGCGACCGGGGGCTCGGTGACATGCCCTACCCGCCCAACCATCCCAAGATGCCCGGGGAGCCCAAGCGGGTGCAGCCCAGCAAAAAAGCGCGGTCCACCGGCGAGGACTAGGCCGGGAGACCATCACGATCCACCAGCGGTGCAACGCCTCTTCTCCGGCCGGGCGATGGCCCTCCTCCCGAAGCGGGCCGTTCTCGTCCACGCCGGCCGATGGCCGAGGGGGGATCGTGCCGTCCGGGGGTTCCGGCACGAGCCCCCTCCGCCTGCACCGTCAGGAGACGTCCGCTCAGGCCGTGTCGCGGCGGCCGCGACGCCGGAACATCCGGCGGCACCGGTCGCGAAGGCTTGCGAACAGCAGCCGTGTCGCGCTGGGCGCGGCCACCGGGCCACTGGGAGCACTACCCGAGATCGCGGCCTCGGCGACCGCCTCGGTGAACTGCTCGAACATCCGCCGGCTGACGTCGCCCGCCAGCGCGCGGCCGAACTGGGCGATCCGGCCGGTGAGATAGACCTTCGCGTCGGCGCGCACGGTCGTCCCGCCATCGCGGCTCTCCGTGGACAGCGTGATGTCGGCCTGCGTCCGAGCTCCACCGGTGTCCTGTCCCTCGGCGAGCACCCGCAGCCGGCCCGCCGCCCGGTCGTGCTCGACGATGTGCGCCAGGCCCTTGAAGGACAGCTTGATCGGACCGACGGACACCCGGGCCCGGCCGGCGTAGCGGTCCGCGCCGAGCTCCTCGGTGAGTTCCGCCCCCGGCAGGCACCGCGCCAGCAGGTGGACGTCGTCGAAGACCCGCCACACCTTGTCCGCCGGAGCCTCGATCCGGGTGTCGATCCGCACCGACACCGTGGGATCACCGCCCGGCAGCACGATGTCGGCGTTCCGGGCGGGCCGCACGTCCTCGGCCGGCTGCTCCTCCGGTTCACTGGCGGCTCCACCGGCCTGTCCGGAGGCCCGGCCGGCCAGAGCCCGCCGGGCGCAGTTGCCCGGCTGGGGGATGCCCTCCGGATAGTCGCGGCCGGTCTCCGCGACCGCGGCGACGATGTTGCGGTAGCCGGTGCACCGGCAGATGACTCCGGACAGCTCCTCGGGCAGTTCCTCCTCGGTCACCCCGGGCTTGTGGGAGAGCAGGTCGTAGGAGCTCATCAGGAAGCCGGGGGTGCAGAAGCCGCACTGAAGGGCGTGGTTGCGGCCGAAGGCCTCCTGCAACGGGTGCAGATCGTCCGGACGGCCGAGTCCCTCCACGGTCACGATGTCCGCGCCGTCGAGCTGGCAGGCGAAGAGCAGGCACGCGCGGGCGGCCTGGCCGTCGACCAGCACGGTGCACATGCCGCACACCCCGTGCTCACAGCCGAGGTGCGTGCCGGTGAGGCCGAGATGGTCGCGCAGCGCGTCCGCGAGCGTGACCCGGGCCGGCAGGTTGAGCACCGCCTTGGTGCCGTTGACGTTGAACCGGGTCTCGATCGGCTCGTCGGCCCGCGCCTTCACCGGGCGGGGCGTGCTGAGCTCCAGGGCGGCGTCGCCGGACGGCGTCGGACTGGAGGCCTGTTCGCTGATGGTCATGCGTTCACTCCGTCGGCGCTCTGGCGAGCGCGCTCGTGTGCCTTCGCGAGTTCCCGTCCGGCGAGCACGCGCAGCAGCCGGCGCCGGTAGTCCCGTGACGCGTGCGCGTCGCCGTCGGTGTTCACCAGCTGGTCGGCGGCTTCTGAGAGAGCCTCGGGCAATGCCTCCCCAAGGCTTTCCGCGGTCGCAGACCGGCCGCCGAGTGCCGAGGTCAGTTCCGCGGTGACGTCGCGGGTCACGGGCCGGTCGGAGACACCGAAGGCCGTGATCACCGCCTCCGGGGCTCCGGCGTCGTCCATCCGGACCCGTGCCGCGACCCCGGCCAGGGCGAAGTCGCCGTGCCTCCGGGCGATCTCGGCGAAGCCGAAGCCCTCCCCCCGGCGTGACACCGGGAGGTGAAGGGCGGTGAGGATGTCGTTCGGGCCGAGTGCGGTGGTCATCGCGCCGGTGAAGAAGTCCCTGGCCCGCACTCGGCGGGCCCCCTGCGGCCCGGTCACGGTGATCTCCGCGTCCAGGCAGCAGGCGACGGCAGGCAGTTCGGCGGCCGGGTCCGCGTGCGCGAGGCTGCCGCACACGGTGCCCCGGCTGCGCAGCTCACGGTGGCCGACCCACGGCAGCGCCATGCGCAGCAGTGGGACGGCACCGCTCATCGGATCACGCTCGACCCTGCGCTGCCGCACCGTCGCGCCGATGTCCAGCACGCCACCCCGGGTGCGAAGCTCCCCGAGCCCCTCGACGGCGTTGATGTCGACGAGCGTGTCGGGCCGGGCCAGCCGCATGGCCAGCACCGGTGTGAGCGACTGCCCGCCGGCGATGACCTTGCCACCCCCGTCGGTGCTCGCGAGCTCGCCGACGGCGTCGGCGAGGCTCGACGGCCGGACATAGGCGAACGGTGCGGCTTTCACGCGTTGCTCACCGGCCCTGGAACTTCGGCGCGCGCTTCTCACCGAAGGCGGCGACGCCCTCGGCGAAGTCCTTGCTGGAGCGCAGCATCGCGTAGGCCTTGCGCTCCAGCTCGATGCCCGAGTAGAGCGGGGCGTCGATGCCCTTGTCGAGGACCTCCTTGGCCGTGCGCGCGGCGAGCGGGGAGAAGCCGAGCAGGGTGGTGACCACCCGCTCCACCTCCGCGTCGAGCGCGGCGCGGTCCGGCTGCAGGCTGGCGACGAGGCCCCAGTCGAGCGCCTGCTGCGCCTTGATGCGGGAGGCCGTCATCACGTGGTACTTCGCCCGGGACAGCCCGATCAGGCGGGCGAGGCGCTGCGTGCCACCGGATCCGGGGATCATGCCCAGCCGCATCTCGGGCAGGGCGAACTCGCTCCGCTCGGTGGCGATCCGGATGTCGGATGACAGCGCCAGCTCGAAGCCCACGCCGAAGCAGTAACCGTCGACGGCGGTGATGACCGGCTTGGGGCTGCGTGACGGCGCGGTGACGTTGTGGCCGAGGTCGGTGAAGTCGATCGGGTCGACCTCCATGAACCCGGCGATGTCGCCACCGGACGAGAACTGTTCGCCGTCGCCCTGGATCACTACGACCTGGACCTTGTCGTCGGCGTCGATCTCGGCGAACCGGTCGGCCATCACCTGGCGGGTCTCCCAGGTGATGATGTTGAACTTGCCGTGGTCCAGGGTCAGGTAGGCGACGCGGCCGTCGTGGCCGTGATCGAGCCTGATCTCGCCTCCGGTAAGGGGCATTATCGGTCGTTCCTTTCGGTTTCCTGGGTGTTCTCCGCGTCACGGCCGCCGCCGCTCAGCAGTTCGTGGAGCACGTTTCCGTGCAGAGGCAGGGTGGTGATGTCCACCCCGGCCGGGGAGAGCGCGTCGGCGACGGCGTTCGCGATGGCGACCGGGAGGCTCATGCAGCTGCCTTCTCCGCAGCCCTTGGCGCCGAGCCTGGTCAGCGGAGACGGCGTCTCCAGGTGATCGCTGTTGAGCTCGTACGTGGTCTCGGCCGTGGTCGGGCAGAGGTAGTCCATGAAGGTCGCCGACGTCGGCTGGCCGGTGTCGGAGTAGCGCAGTTCCTCGTACAACGCGCCACCGATCGCGTGCGCCAGCGCGCCGTGCACCTGTCCCTCCAGCAGGGTCTCGTTCAGGATCGTTCCGGCGTCGTGCACCGAGTAGACCTGCTCGATGCTGAGCTGCCGGGTGTCGGGGTCGATCCGGACCGTGACCAGCTCGGCCACGAACCCGTAGCAGAGGCTGGAGTTGATCTGGTCGGTCTTGCTGGCGGCCTTCGCCTCGGGGGGCGTGAACGCGGCCTCCTCGTACAACCGCGCCGACATGCCCTCGGGCAGGGCTCCGGGGTCCCAGTGCACCAGGCCCGCGGCGTGCCGGAACGCCACCGCGCGGCCGTGGTCGTCACGCACCCGCACCTGGCCCTCGGTCAGCTCGACCTCCTCGGGCGCCGCGCCGAGGAGTGTGGCGCCGGCGATCCGGATGGTGACCGCCAGCCGTTCGCTCGCCTCGACCAGTGCGCTGGTGAGCAACGGGGCGAAGCGGGAGGAGTAGCTTCCCGAGCTGACCGTCCACGGGGTCGTCGCGGTGTCCATCTCGACCACCGGCCGTACCTGCTCCAGCGGCAGTCCCAGCTGCTCGGCGACGACCGACCGGGCGACGGTGGCGTGTCCCTGGCCCTGCGGGACGGTGCCGAGTAGCACGGACACCACACCGTTGACGTCCACGCTGACGCGCACGTGCTCGGTGGAGCCGGACTTGCCGCGGCCCGGCCTCCGCTCCTCGGCGGGCGTCGCGAGGCCGACATAGCCGATGTTGGTGGCGGACGGGTCGACGATCGTGGCGACGCCGATGCCGAAGAACTCGCCACGGGCCCTGGCCGCACGCTGGGTCTCGCGCAGCTTGTCGTACTCGGCGTTGTTCACCAGCATCTCGAGGGCCTTCGGGTAGTCCCCGGAGTCGTAGATGCCGCCGGTCGGGGTGGCGTACGGGAAGTCGCCGGCCTGCACGAAGTTGCGCCGCCGCAGCTCGACCGGGTCCAGGTCGCACACACCGGCGATCTTGTCGATCAGGCGCTCCAGCCCGAAGTAGAGCTGCTGGCCGCCGAACCCGCGGTTGAGGCCGGTCGGGGTCTTGTTCGTGACCACCGCCCGCGAGCGGATCCACACGGCATCGATCTTGTAGGCGCCGGTGATGTTGCCGAAGCAGCGGTACAGCGTGCTCGGCTCCGGTGGCCGCAGGTAGGCGCCGACGTTGTCGACGAGGTCGGCGCGCAGGGCCTCGATGGTGCCGTCCGCCCGTACGGCGGCCTCGAAGCGCATGGCCCGGTCGGACCCGGCCGAACTCGCCAGCAGATGTTCGATCCGGTCCTCGGTCCATCGGACCGGCCGGCCGGCGTGCTTGCTGGCGAGCGCCATGAGTGCCACGTACGGATAGATCCCGGCCTTGATGCCGAAGCTCCCGCCGTTGTCGGCGGGGATCCGCAGCCGTACGCGGGAGACCGGAACGCCGAGGGCCCCGGCGAGCACCGAGACCATGGAGAAGGGGCCGTGGAAGTTGGCCCACGCGTTGACCGCGGGGCCGTCGACCTCGTCCTGCCACTCGGCGATGACGGAGTAGCACTCCATCGGCGTCGAGGAGTAGCGAGGGAAGTCGTACTCGCCGGTGACGACGTGGTCGGCCCGCGCGAAGATCCCGTCGACGTCGCCGAAGGAGAAGGTGCGGTCGGTGGCGACGTTGCTCTCGGCTCCGTCGTGCAGCCGCGGCGCGTCGGCGCCCAAGGCCTTCTTGACGTCCACGACCGCGGGCAGCGGCTCGTAGTCGATCTCGACGAGTTCGGCGGCGTCCTCGGCGAGATAGCGGTCCGCCGCGACCACCACCGCGACCGGCTCACCGACGAAGCGGGCCTTGTCGGTCGCCGTCGGGTAGTAGGGCATCGGGACCTTGAGCGACAGCGGGAAGGGGCGCAGCGCCTCGAGCACCTCGTCCGGGCCGATCACCGCGGCGACCCCCGGGTGCCTGCGGGCCCGATCGAGGTTCACGCTCCGGATCCGGGCGTGCGGGTGCGGGCTGCGGATCACGGCCGCGGTCAGCGTGCCGGGCAGCGGGTCCATGTCGTCGAGGAAACGGCCCCGCCCGCACAGCAGCGCCGGGTCCTCGATACGGGCCATCGGCCGGTTCGGCCGCTCGGAAACCGTGGTCACTTCTCCACCTGTTCGGTTGTTCCGGTCGTCGGCAGGTCATCGCTGTCGGCGAGCGCTCGGTAGTTGCCGGAGACCAGTTCCCGCCGCAGGATCTTGCCCACGGCGGACTTCTGGATCGCGTCGATCGCGATGAGGCGTTTGGGGCGTTTCAGCGACGGCAGCCCGCAGCCCTCGCCGACGAAGGCCCTGAGCGCGGAGAGCGCCTGCTGCGGCGTCATGCCGGCGCTGGGCACGAAGAAGGCGGTGGCGGCCTGCCCCCACCGGTCGTGCGGCAGGCCGACGACGACCACGTCGGTGACCGCGTCGCACCGGATGAGCGCGTCCTCGATCTCGTCCGGATAGAGGTTCTCGCCGCCGGAATTGATCATGTCGTCGACCCGGCCGGCGACCCACAGGTCGCCGTCGTCATCGGCGATGGCGAGGTCCCCGGGGAAGTACCAGCCGTCCCTTATCGACTTGGCGTTGGCGTCCGGTCGCCGCCAGTAGCCCGCGAAGGCCTCCGGGCTGGCCATGGAGATGGCGATCTGTCCCTGTTCGCCCGAGCCGACGAGGGCGTCCGGCGGTGCCGTGGGATCGGGGTCCACGAGGCGGACCTGGGTGAAGACCCCGGCGCGTCCGGCCGATCCCGGCTTGGCGACGACGTCCGGGCCGATGGTGAAGGTGTAGATCTCGGTGCTGCCGAAGTGGTTGACGAACCGTTCCGGCCGCAGCGCCTCGGCGAGATGTTCGGCGAGCGCGGGGGTCATCGATGAACCCGCGTACGCGAGCCGTCGCACCGAACCGGCCTCGGCCAGCCGGCCGCTGCGCACCAGCGACCAGTAGATCGTCGGGACCAGGTAAAGGGTCTGGACGCGCTCGGAGATGACCAGTTCGAGGGTCTCGTCGGTGTCGAAGCGGACCTGGGGCACCCAGGTGCCGGCGCCGACGATCGTGGCGATCAGTGTTCGCAGCCCCATCGTGTGGAACAGCGGCATGACCCCGAGCGTGGCGTCGAAGAGGCACTGCCCGCTCTGCAGGAGGTGGGCGATCGCCGCGTGGTGCTCGGCGGAGTGCGTTCGCGGCACGCCCTTGGGCCGGCCCGTCGTGCCGGAGGTGTAGAGCATGACGCTGATGTCGCCTTCGGAGACGGCGACGTTCGGCGGGCCGTCGGCCTGACGGGCGGCGAGGGCGGCGACCTCGCCGGCCTCGAGGTGCCGCAGTGGAGGGAGCCCGGCGAGCGCGGCCGCCGTGGTCTCGGCCATGCTCGCATCCGTGATCACCAATGCGGGTGAGGCGTCGCCGAGGCAGTAGGCGAGTTCGGCCGGACCGAGACGGAACGACAGCGGGACCGAGGTCGCGCCCAGCTTCTGTGCGGCGAGGTGGAGGCTCGCGAGGGGTTCGCCGCCGGCGAGGAGCAGCGCCACCCGGTCACCGCGACGTATGCCGAGAGCGGCGAGCGCCCGGGCGAGCCGGTTCGTGTGCGCGTCCCATCCGGCGTAGCTCATCGGCTTCGCGCCGCCCACCGCACATCGCCGGGGATAGCGCTCGGCCGTCCAGCGCAGAACCGTGCCCAGGTCCATCGCCATTCCTCCATGCCTGCAGGCGATCCGCCGGACTCGGTATCGCGCGTTTCGCTGCTGCAC
>DASYNF010000285.1:0-12124 GCA_036008685.1 Actinomadura sp.
GCCGGCTGCGATATCTGACCAATGCGACGCCGAGGAGAAACGGTTGAGCGTCGATACCGTCCGCGAACAACAGGGCATACGCAAGGTGACCGATCACCTTGCCAAGACCTTCGCCGACACCTACTCTGCCGAGCACGTCGAGAGCATGGTCGCGACGGCCCGCGAACGCTTCGACGGCTGTCCCATCAGGGACTTCGTCCCTGTCCTGGTCGAACGCATTGCCCGGGGACAACTGGCGACGGAGGCGGGGGCGGTCGCGGACGACAATCCGGAGACGGCCGCGGAGGCACCTCCGGAGACGGTCGCCGAAGCGCAGGCGGAGATGGCCGGAACGGATCCGGAGACGGTCGCGGACGCACCTCCGGAGACGAGCGCGGAGGGCCGATCGGGGACCACTGCGGACGCATATTCTGAGACGACGGCGGAAATGCCACCGGAGACCGCCGATGACACCTCGAATTCAGGTGGACGTCACTTCCCGGTAACCTCCCGGCTGCCAAAGCTTCGAATGCCGCGAGCCCATAGCAAGGGATTCCTTTCGGCGGTCCTGGCGGTGGGTGTCGTGGTCGCCGCCGTGGTGGTCGCGGCCACCGTGGGTGGAGGATCCTCGCACCTGCCCACGCCCGTGGGCGGGGGATCCTCGCTCACGACCGTACGGGGTGTGGTCGGCTCCGAGAAGCAGGCGTTCTTCGAGGACCCGCAGGTGCGCAAGGTTCTCGCCGGCAAGGGAGTGAAGGTCGAGGTCGAGCCGGCGGGTTCACGCCAGATCGCCACGTCGATCGACCTCGAGCGCTATGACTTCGCCTTCCCCTCGAGCGCGCCGGCGGCGGACCGGATCGAGCGCCGGGGTCACGTCAGCGCGAAGTACACGCCGTTCTCCTCGCCGATGGTGATCGCGACGTACAAGCCGATCGCGGACCTGCTGACCAGGGCGGGCGTCGCGAAGAACGTCGCGAAGAACAAGGCCGTCCGGACCTTCGACGTGGCCCGCTACCTCGAGCTCGTGTCCAAGGGCATGCGGTGGGACCAGCTCAGGAACAACACCGCCTATCCCATCCGTAAGAACATCCTGGTCTCCACGACGGACCCGCGCAGTTCCAACTCCGCGGCGATGTACCTCGCCGTCGCCGGCTACGTCGCGAACGGGAACGCGGTCGTGCAGGGCGCCGCCGCCGAGAAGAAGGTGCTGCCCACGGTGTCCCGGCTCTTCCTCGGCCAGGGCTACACCGACAACACCAGCGAGGGCCCGTTCGGTGACTACCTCTCGGTCGGCATGGGCAAGACACCGCTGGTCTGGATCTACGAGGCGCAGTTCGTGGAGGCCGCCGCACGAGGACAGATCAAGCCCGGGATGGTGCTGATGTACCCGTCGCCGACCGTGCTGTCCAAGCACACGCTGGTGCCGTTCAACGCGGCGGGCGACCGGGTCGGGCGCCTGCTGTCCACCGACCCGGAGCTGCAACGGCTCGCCGCCGAGCACGGATTCCGCTCCGGCGCCGCCGCCGAGTTCGCCAAGGTCACGGCCGACCACAACGTGCCCGTCGTGTCCGATCTCATCGACGTGGTCGACACCCCCACCTATGACACCCTCGAGCATCAGCTCGCCGGGGTCGCCAAGTCGTACCGCTAGGTGACCTGTCCCGTCAGGTTGGTGACGCGGAGGTGCTCGCGGGCTACCGCGGATGCGGCCACCGGCCGATCCGGTCGGTGGCTTCGAGAAGCCGGCGGACCGCGGCGGCGATCTCCAGGTCCTCGCGCGCG
The DNA here is from genome assembly GCA_036008685.1 of Actinomadura sp. Classification (GTDB taxonomy): domain Bacteria; phylum Actinomycetota; class Actinomycetes; order Streptosporangiales; family Streptosporangiaceae; genus Actinomadura_C. Next base: position 1,762 of record DASYNF010000285.1, read on the forward strand.
GTGATGACGAAGGTGCGTACGGCGGCGCCGGGTTCACTGATGTCGGCGTCGGTGACGTCATCGCGGGCGGGGTCCACGGCGATGCCAAGGAAGGCGAGGCCCGCCGCCGTCCTCCGGCGTACGGCCGGCGCGTGCTCTCCGACCCCACCGGTGAAGACCAGGGCGTCGAGGCCGCCGAGGGACGCCACCATCGCGGCGATGCCGGCACGGAGCCGGTGGATGTAGACGTCCAGCGCGAGCCCATCGTGGATCTCGCGCATGTCGGCCGTGCCGGCCAGGGCCAGCAGCCCGGATCGGTGTTCCAGGGCGTCGCCGAGCTCGGCGGGGGACAGGCCCTCGCGTTCCTGGAGCCAGAGCAGCAGACCCGGATCGACGCTGCCGGAACGGGTGGCCATGACCAGGCCCTCGAGCGGGGTGAATCCCATGGTCGTGTCGACGGAGCGGCCGTCGGCGACAGCGCACAGGGACGCGCCGGCGCCCAGGTGGCACACGACCAGCCGCCGCGGCGTGGCGCCCAGCAACTCGCTCACCCGGCGGGTCGCGTAGGCGTGCGAAAGCCCATGGAACCCGTACCGCCGGAGTCCGTACTTCTCCCGCCAGACGGCGGGCAGCGCGTAGGTCGCGGCAGGGTCGGGGAGGTGGGCGTGGAAGGCGGTGTCGAAGCAGGCCACCTCCGGGACACCGGGGAGCACCGCACGTGTGGCGTCGATGCCGTCGATCGACTTGGGCTGATGCAGCGGCGCCAACTCGGTCAGCGCGCGGATTCGGGCTTCCACCTCGCCGTCGATGCGGACCGGATCGGTGAACTCGCCGCCACCGTGGACGACGCGGTGCCCGATCGCGTCCGGAGCGGGCAGGTCGCGCAGCCCGGCCAGGCCGGTGGGCTGCGCGAGCAGTGTGTCGTCGTGGTCCAGCAGGGTCAGTTTGAGGCTGCTCGACCCGGCGTTGACGACGAGGATCCGCGTGCGTCCGCTCCCACGGCTCATGGCCGCACGCCGTCAGCCGCGTGCGGCCAGGTCCAGTCGGAGATCTCGGGCATGTCCTCGCCGTGTTCGCGGGTATGGGCCCGGGCACGCAGCCGCCGGTCGGCCATCTGCTGACGTACGTTGGCGACCCGGCCGCCGAGCCGCGGCACCCGATCGATGACGTCCATGACGAGGTGGAACCGGTCGAGGTCGTTGAGCATGACCATGTCGAACGGCGTGGTGGTCGTGCCCTCCTCCTGGTAGCCGCGGACATGGATGTTGTCGTGGCCGTTCCGCCGGTAGGCGAGGCGGTGGATGAGATATGGGTAGCCGTGGAAGGCGAAGATGACGGGCTTGGTGGTCGTGAACAGCGCGTCGAACTCGGCGTCGGACAGCCCGTGCGGGTGCTCGGTGTCGGGCTGCAGCCGCATGAGGTCAACGACGTTGACGACCCGGACCCGCAGGTCGGGGAAATACTGCTGGAGCAGGTCGGCGGCGGCAAGCGTCTCCAGCGTGGGAATATCGCCGGCACAGGCGAGGACGACGTCCGGGTCGGCGCCGTCGTCCGTGCTCGCCCATTCCCAGATGCCGATACCGCGCGTGCAGTGGAGGATGGCCTCGTCCATGGACAGCCAGTTGAGGGCGGGCTGCTTGCCCGCGGTGATCACGTTGATGTAGTCGCGGGAGCGCAGGCAGTGGTCGGCGACCGACAGCAGCGTGTTCGCGTCAGCCGGCAGGTAGACGCGGATGATCTCGGGCTTCTTGTTCATGACGACGTCGAGGAAGCCGGGGTCCTGGTGGGTGAAGCCGTTGTGGTCCTGCCGCCAGACGTGGGAGCTCAGGAGGTAGTTGAAGGACGCGATCGGCCGTCGCCATGGGATCTTCCGGGTTGTCTCGAGCCACTTGGCGTGCTGGTTGAACATCGAGTCGACGATGTGGATGAACGCCTCGTAGCTGTTGAACAGCCCGTGCCGGCCGGTCAGCAGATAGCCCTCCAGCCATCCCTCGCACAGGTGCTCGCTCAGCACCTCCATCACCTGGCCGTGCGGGCCGAGGTGCTCGTCGGTCTCCCGGATCTCGGCCTGCCAGACCCGGTCGGTCGCCTCGAACACCGCCGACAGCCGGTTGGAGGCGGTCTCGTCCGGGCCGGTGACGCGGAAGGTCCCCGGGTTCGCGGCGATGACGTCGCGCAGGTACGAGCCGAGTGCCCGGGTGGGCTCGGCGAAGGTGGTGCCGGGTTTGTCGACCGCGACGGCGTACTCGCGGAAGTCCGGCAGCTCCAGGTCCCGCAGCAGCAGACCCCCGTTCGCGTGTGGATTCGCGCTCATCCGCCGTTGCCCGGCCGGCGGCCGGGCGAGCCGCTCCGCGATCGGCCGCCCTTCGACGTCGAACAGTTCCTCGGGACGGTACGACCACAGCCACGCCTCCAGTCGTGCCAGGTGCGCGGGGTTGTCCCGTACGCCCTTGAGCGGGACCTGATGGGCGCGCCAGGTGCCCTCGACCGGCAGGCCGTCGACCTCTTTCGGCCCGGTCCAGCCTTTGGGCGTGCGCAGGACGATCATGGGCCAGCGGGGCCGCCCGGTGGCCCCGTTCTCCCGGGCCTCACGCTGGACGGCGGTGATCTCGCCGATCGCCTCGTCCAGCGCGGTCGCCATCTCACGGTGCGTCGTCGCCGGGTCGTCGCCGCTCACCAGGATCGGGCGGTGTCCGTACCCCTCCAGCAGTGCCATGAGCTCGCTCTCGGGGATGCGGGCGAGCACCGTCGGGCTGGCGATCTTGTAGCCGTTCAGATGCAGGATGGGTAGCACCGCGCCATCGCTCACCGGGTCAAGGAACTTGTTGGAATGCCAGCTCGCCGCCAGTGGCCCGGTCTCGGCCTCACCGTCCCCCACGATGCAGGCCACGACGAGGCCGGGGTTGTCGAACGCGGCCCCATAGGCGTGGGCGAGGCAGTAACCGAGCTCGCCCCCCTCGTGGATCGAGCCCGGCGTCTCCGGCGCGACGTGGCTGGGAATGCCACCGGGGTAGGAGAACTGCCGGAACAGCCGCGCCATCCCTACGGCGTCGCGGGACACGTGCGGGTAGACCTCGCTGTAGGTTCCCTCCAGCCAGGCGTTGGCGACCGCCGCCGGTCCGCCGTGTCCCGGCCCCATGATGTAGATCATGTCCAGGTCGTGTGCCGTGATGGCGCGGTTGAGGTGGGCATAACAGAAGTTCAACCCCGGCGAGGTGCCCCAGTGCCCCATCAGCCGCGGCTTGACGTCCTCGCGCCGTAGTGGTTCCCGCAGCAGCGGATTGGCGCGCAGGTAGATCTGTCCCACCGACAGGTAGTTCGCCGCACGCCACCAGGCGTCGATCCGCTCGATCTCCTCATCGGTCAACACGGCACCTTCCCCTCGATCTCGGCAGCAGACGGCCGTAGAGCCCGGCCCGACGCCCCGGGTCCCGCCTGCGCGGGCCGGTCCCGCCTGCGCGGGCCGGTCCCGCGTTCCGCGAGATCGACGGTTTTCAGCGCACCATCCGCAGGGGATGCTCGGCAGAGACCAAGGTCCCGATTGCCGGTGCCTTAGAACGTCTCCAGAAAACGTCCCCGGTGGGAACTACCGACGGTGACGGCTCGTTACGCTGGGACAAGATCCTTTTCGGGAGCGGGGGACCGACGTGGCCGGGAGCTTCAGGAGAGCCTGCGCGCTCGGCGTGCTGATGGCCGCTCTGGCGTTCCTGCACGTCTTGAACATCCTGGGCCCTGATCTCTCTACGGCGCGAGCGGTGGCCGCGGCACCGGCCGCCGTCATCTCCTCCTTCGGAACCCCCGCATCCGGGCAGGCCGAGACCTCGTCGCAGGAAACTGACACATCACTGCACCATAGGGACGACTCAGAGCGCCCACACCATGTGGCGTGGCGGACATCCCCTGGAGTCTTGCTGCCGGGTGACCCGGTGGCTCAAGGGCCCGATTCGGTGAGATCCGCCGAAAACCCCGCGATCGCCCTGTCCGGCCGCGTCCGGCCCGCGGGACATCCCAGCGGCTGCCGGCTGGCCCTGCTCCAAGTCCTCCGCTGTTGACCATCCGGTTCGTGTGAGCGGGAACGTGGCCCGCCCCTGTCCGGGCGTGCTCGCGTCCGGGCGACCGCGTCAGCGGCTCCGTCATGCCCGGTCGCGTCCCGGCTCGCTTAGCACCCGCCTGTCCGTCCGGTTTCCCCGCTGAGCGCCTGCTCGGCGCATGAGGAGACATGAGGAGACATGAGGAGATACGTGAGATGCAGTCACTGATCGAATATGCCCGTACGTTCCGTCAGCGTTCGGCCACCCAGGGTGAAGAATTTCAGCACCTGGCGGCCGGCCAGAGCCCGCAGGCGCTCTTCATCACGTGCTCGGACTCCCGGGTGGTGCCGTCGCTGATCACGGCGGCGCGCCCCGGGGAGCTCTTCGAGCTGCGCACCGCGGGCAACATCGTGCCGCCCCATCTCCCCGGACGGCCGTCCGGGGAGGCCGCGACCCTGGAGTATGCGGTGGAGGTCCTCGGCGTGACCGACGTCGTCGTCTGCGGTCACTCGCACTGCGGAGCCGTCGGTGCCCTGGTGCGCGGCGATGACCTGACCGCCGCACCCGCCGTACGGGAGTGGCTGACCCATGCGGCGCCGCGGGACCTCACGTCCGGCGGGACAGTGCCCCAGGCCGGCGCCGAGGTGATCGCCGAGGCCGTACGACGGCACGTCCTGGCCCAGCTCGCGAACCTGCGCACCTACCCGTGCGTGCGAGGGCGCCTGGACGGGCGGCTGCGCCTGCACGGCTGGTTCTACGAGATCGAGACCGGCGAGATGTACGCCCACCGCCCGGAAACCGGGCGGTTCTCGCCGCTATGACCCGTCCGACCACGACCGACCGGCCGTCCGGACGGCCGAAACACCCACGAGAAGGGTTCATGTTCCCCGTTTTCCCGTATGAGCGGCACACTCTGCGGCGGGACCTGTCCGCGTCGCTCGTCGTCTTCCTCGTCGCCCTGCCGCTGTGCGTCGGCGTCGCCGTCGCCTCCGGCATGCCGGCCGAGGCCGGGCTGGTGACCGGCATCATCGGCGGACTCGTCGTCGGTGCCCTGCCCGGCAGCAGCCTGCAGGTCAGCGGACCGGCCGCGGGACTCACCGTCCTGGTCTTCGAGGCCGTCAGGGAGTACGGCCCCGCGGGCCTCGGCGCGATCGTCCTCGCGGCCGGGCTCCTGCAGATCACCATGGGGGCGCTCAAGACCGGCCGGTGGTTCCGGGCGATCTCGGCTTCGGTGGTCCACGGCATGCTGGGCGGCATCGGTGTGGTCCTGCTGGTGGGCCAGACCTACTCGCTGCTCGGCCGATCGGCTCCCGGCGGCACTCTGGAGGGCCTGACCGGGCTGCCCGGGCTGCTCACCGGGACGGTGGGGGAGCCCGTCGCCCTGGCCTCGGCCGGGATCGGCATCGCGGTGATCGCCGTCATGGCCGTTTGGCGCTTCGTTCCCGGACGCCTGCGGATGATCCCCGCTCCGCTGGCCGCCGTGGTGCTGGCCACCGGCGCCGCCGCACTGCTGCCCGTCAAAAAGATCGAGGTCCAGGGCATCCTCGGCGTTCTGCGGCCGCCCGGGCCTGACGAACTGGCCCGGCTGGCCGAGCTCGGCGTGCTCGGCACCGTGGTCGCGTTCACCCTCATCGCCTCGGCCGAGAGCCTGTTCAGCGCGGCGGCCGTCGACCGGATGCACGACGGGAAGCGCACCGACTATGACAAGGAACTGATGGCCCAGGGAGTGGGCAACACGGCCTGCGGCCTGCTCGGCGCTCTGCCCATGACCGCGGTCATCGTACGAAGCGCCGCGAACGTCCACGCCGGAGCCCGCACCAAGGCATCGCGCATCCTGCACGGCGGCTGGCTGCTGCTGTTCGCCGCCCTCCTCCCGGCCGCGCTGGGGGCCATCCCCGTGGCCGCACTCGCGGGCGTCCTCATCCACTCCGGCTGGAAGCTCGTCCCGAAGCGGGAACTGGCCCGGCTGTGGCGGACCGAACGCGGCGAGGCGCTCGTGCTGACCGTCACCATGGCCTCGATCATCGCCACCAACCTCCTCGAAGGCGTTCTCGTCGGCCTGTCACTGGCCGTGGCCAAGACGGCCTGGGACGTCTCGCACGTCCATGTCGAGGTCGATGAAGCCGATGAAGACGCCGGCACGCTGCGCGTCCGGCTGGCCGGCAACGCCACCTTTCTCCGGCTTCCCCGGATCTTGGACACCCTCGAGGCGCTGCCGCCCGACCGCCGGGTCGAACTCGACCTGTCCGGGCTCCGTCACCTCGACCACGCTTGCCGCAACGCGCTCCGCACCTGGGCCGCTCAGCGCGACGGCCGCGGATGGGAGGTCAAGGTGTCCGGCGACCTCAGCGCCGTACCGGCCGCGTGAGACGGATCGCGTCGGCCTGGGCCGGAGCGGATGTGCCATCAGAGACGTGAACCCTGGACCCGCGGATCAGGAATCCGCTGTTCGGAGTGGTGCTGTCGGTTGCGGTTTATCCCTATTCATACGCAACTCCACCGATTTCGGGATCGCTGAGGTCAATGTCGCGACCGCATGCGCCGTCATCTCGCCTATGGCCTATTCACCTTCACCTTCACCGCGGCGTGAGTGTCCTCCATAAGGCCGATCAGTCATAAAGCCGATCGGGTCCTGTTTGCGAGCGTTTTCGCCGGGCATCAGGGGGATCGGTCTTGGTGAGCGACACGATGGAGCTGAGATGGCCGCTGAAGAAGCGCAGTTACCGGCCACCGCGACGGATATGGGCGATGAGCGGGATGTGCCGCCGGGTGGTGGCCTGGCGGCCGGTGCGCCGGTGAAGCAGGCCACGCGGCAGGTCTCCGAACCGGCCCGCGAGGAAGTGCGTGAGGAGGTGCGCGAGGAGGTACGCGAGGAGATACGCCTGGCCATGACCGAGACCAAGGGAAAGCGCCGGTGGCGCGGTGGCACGTCGCGAGTGCGGCGCCTCCCGTACCCCAAGAGGCGCTGGCCGGTGTCAGGACAGACGCGAAAATCATCAAGGGAGGATTCATCGATGAGCGGTAACGCCCGGCCTGGTCATAACGGTACGAGCAAAACCCGGGATGAACTGACGGAAGAGATGACGAAGACCCGCGAGGAGCTGGGAGAGACAGTGCAGGCGCTGGCCGGCAAGACGGACGTGAAAAGCCGCGTGAAGAACAAGGCGGCCCAGACCAGGGAAGCGGTCAGCGAGCGCTTCGGCGAGCAGGCCGACCATGCCGCACGGACCGCACAGGACAAGGTGGCGCAGGCAAAGGAGAAGGTCACGGAGCTGGCCTCCCGCGCGCGTGAGAACGCCACCTCACCCGAGGAACCGAACTCGCTCGTGCGGCGTTCCAGCGCCGCCGCCGCCACCGGCCTGGCCGCGGTCGGGATGGTATGGATGTGGCGGCGCCGGGCCCGCCGTAACGCCAATCCCTGGCGCGCGGCGGCCGAGGAGGCCAAAGCCCAGATCAAGACGGTGCGCCAGGACGCGAAGTCAGGCCTGAAGACGGCCCGTAAGCACGCGCGCAAGCAGGCCGCGTCTCAGGTGGCCACTGCCAGATCCAAGGCGCGGGACGCCAGGGCCAAGGCCAGGTCCTGGAGCTGAGGCCCACCCGCAGGTGGGGCGGGATCGGCAGGTGGAGTGGTCCTGTGGCAGCCCCCCGGGGACCTGCCACAGGACCTGCCGCCGGAACGTCCGTGGAGGAAGGCTGAATGAACAAGCTCGTGTACAAACCGGTCGTGCTGGCGTCCGGCATGCTCGGCGGTCTGCTCGCCGGGATGGTGTTCAAGCAGATATGGAAGCTGGCAGCCGGGGAGAAGGACGCGCCCGACCCCATCGATGAGCACCGATCGTGGGGCGAGGTCCTGATCGCCGCGGGCCTGCAGGGCGCGGTGTTCGGGGTCGTGAAGGCGGCCGTGGACCGCGGCGGTGCCGTAGGCGTGCGCAGGGTGACCGGCCGCTGGCCGGGTGACGACTGACGCCGGCCGTGCCTCAGTCTTCGATCATCACTCGGATGCTGTCCAGGCGCGGATCCGTGGCGTCGGGTATCACCATGCCGGCCTGGATGCCGGTGCGCAGATAGTCGATCACGGGTTCGTCGAGGCGTTCGCCGGGGACCGCGGCGGGGATGCCGGGAGGGTAGGGAGTGAGCATTTCGGCCGCGACTCGCCCGGCGGCCTCGGCGACGGGCGCCTGCTCGGTTCGCCCGAAGAACGCGTCTCGCGGAAGATGCGCCTGCTCCAGCCGCAATCGGGGCGGAGCGGGGACCGCCACGGCCGGCGCGGGACCGATGTGGGCCGAACGGGCGGCCAGGTCTTTGAGAGCGCCGGTCAGCGCGCTGGTGGAGCCGGTGTCGTCGGCGTGGGTCAGCTGGGCGCTGGTACGCCGATGATCGGAGACGTGCAGGTTGACACGGTGGTGGACCCGGAGCCAGTCAGCGGCCTGATAGCCGGTGATGCCGAGTCCACTGACGTCGATGACCACCTGTAGTGGGTCGAGATCGAAGGCGCGTTCCCGTCCCAGGAACTCGTCGGCGTGCACGTGCAGACCGTCGATCGCTTCGATGTCGGCCCGTACGGAGCGGGCGAGGTCCAGGGCGGCATTGAGCAGCGGGCGGCCGTGCTCGGCCATCTGGCGGCGCCATCCGTCGAGGGCGGCATAGATCAGCACCGATGGGCTGGTCGTACCCAGCAGGTCGGCACGGGCTTCGAGGACGTCGGGGTCGACCAGGTCACCTTGCTGGTGGAACACCGAGCCCTGTTCCAAGCCGCCGCCCATCTTGTGGACGCTCGTGACGCACACATCCGCCCCGGCGTCCATCGCCCAGGTCGGCAGATCGGGGTGGAACGGCAGGTGCGCTCCCCATGCCTCGTCCACGATGAGGGGACGGCTCCGTTCGTGGCACACCTGGACGATCGCCGCCAGATCGGCACAGGTCCCGTACGGTGTCGGGCTGGTCACCAGCGCTCCGCGCGCGTCCGGATGCTCGGTGAACGCCTTCTCGTACGAGGCGGCGGACGGTGGATGGGCGAGGTGCAGGTCAGGGTCCCAGTGGGGCTCCACCCAGACCGGCTGGACTCCGGACAGGATGAGGCCGGAAATCACCGACTTGTGGGCATCCCGGCCCACCAGCAGTCTCTCGTGCGGGCCCGCGACCGCGAGCATCGCGCTCTTGACCGACAGCGAACTGCCGCAGGTGGTGAAGAAGGTGCGCTCGGCTCCGACCGCGTCGGCCATGAGCTCCTGCGCCCGCTCCAGCACCCGTCCGCTGGAACGGCGGTCGTCCAGACCCGCGAAGGCCAGCACATCGGAGTGGAACACGGCCTCACCGAGCACGGCCAGCACCCGCGGATCGGTTCCCCGTGCCTGTTTGTGCCCGGGTGGGGTGAACGGCACATCCCCCCGACGTCGATAGGCGGCCAGCGCATCCAGCACCGGCGCCTCGGAATGATCCAGACGATGGCTCCTATCCCGACTCATGCCGCCCCAGATTCCCGTCTCCCGCGGCGGGAAACGTGAGGTGCCGAAGCTGTGGCGGGAAACGGGGGGCGAAGGCTCAGGCCCGCCGGCCCGGAGTTTCGCCCGGGGCCTCCCGGGAACCGTGCGCAGGTATCCGAGACCTCGGGAGAGTGATGGCATGAAGGCCCTGACCTGGCACGGCAAACGCGACGTCCGCGTCGAGGAGGTCGCCGACCCCGGCATCAAGGAGCCGACCGATGCGGTGATCCGGGTCACGACCACCGCGATCTGTGGATCCGACCTGCATCTTTACGAAGTACTCGGACCGTTCCTCAAAGAAGGGGACATCCTCGGGCACGAGCCGATGGGCGTCGTCGAGGAGGTCGGCTCGGAGGTCACTCACATCCGGCCCGGCGACCGGGTGGTGATTCCCTTCAACATCTCCTGCGGACATTGCTTCATGTGCGATCGGCGGTTGTACGCCCAGTGCGAGACGACGCAGGTCCGGGACCAGGGGATGGGCGCCGCGCTGTTCGGTTACACGACCCTCTACGGCGAGGTGCCGGGCGGGCAGGCGGAGTTTCTCCGAGTGCCGCAGGCGCACTTCGGCCCGATCAAGGTTCCCGAAGGACCGGCCGACGAGCGGTTCGTCTATCTGTCCGACGTCCTCCCGACCTCATGGCAGGCGGTGCGGTATGCCGAGATCCCCGAGGGCGGCAGCGTGACGGTCTTCGGGCTGGGCCCGATCGGCCAGATGAGCTCCAGGATCGCCCGTCATCTCGGCCATCGAGTGATCGCGGTGGACCGCGTGCCGGAGCGCCTCCAGATGGCTCGGCGCCATGGCATCGAAGTCCTGGACGCCCGTGAGTGCGACGACGTACCCGGTGCGATCCGGGACATGACGGACGG
>DASYNF010000286.1:0-16436 GCA_036008685.1 Actinomadura sp.
CAACGCTCCTCCATGCCGTACTGGAGTGAAGTTGCTCGGCGGACTTGCGGACTGATCATCGCTGCCTGATGGCGCGTAGCGCTGGAGGTCGGTCGCGGCTCTGTAGCAGCCCCGCCTGCCCGACAAGCCTCAACTGAGACTGAAACTGAGACTAGGAGGCACGTTGAGCCGGCGCCCCATGGGTGTCGGCTCAACGTCTTGTCTGCTCAGCGTGGCGGAGGATAGGAGATTCGAACTCCTGAGGGGTTGCCCCCAACACGCTTTCCAAGCGTGCGCCCTAGGCCACTAGGCGAATCCTCCGCCGCAGAGCTTACCGGGTCCCGCGCACTGGACGTACACCCATGACCGTGTTGATCGGCAGCTGATCGGCGACAGCCCGTACGGATATGGAAACGTCCGGAGTTGGCGGAGCTGGCGGAATCGCTGCCGCGGATGTCATAGACTCGGCGCAGACCCCTCGTACGGCGTCAACCTGTGAACCTCCCCAGGGCCGGAAGGCAGCAAGGATAAGCAGGCTCTGACGGGTGTGCGAGGGGTCCCTTGCTCTTCCCACCAGGACGGACCCCCATGAGTCTGGCTCTGTACAGAAAGTACCGGCCAGCGACGTTCGCCGAGCTCAAGGGGCAGGAACACGTCGCCGAGCCGCTCCAGCAGGCGCTGCGCAACGGCCGGGTCAACCACGCATACCTCTTCAGCGGCCCTCGGGGCTGCGGTAAGACCTCCAGCGCGCGCATCCTGGCCCGGTCGCTCAACTGTGAGCAGGGCCCGACCCCGGACCCCTGCGGCACCTGTGACTCATGTGTGGGGCTCGGCGCCTCCGGCTCGGGGCACATCGACGTCATAGAGATCGACGCAGCCTCCCACGGTGGTGTGGACGACGCCCGGGATCTGCGGGAGCGCGCCTTCTTCTCGCCCGTGGCGGCGCGCTTCAAGATCTACATCATCGACGAGGCGCACATGGTGACCCGCGAGGGCTTCAACGCGCTGCTGAAGCTCGTCGAGGAGCCCCCGCCGCACCTGAAGTTCATCTTCGCCACGACCGAGCCGGAGAAGGTCATCGGGACGATCCGGTCCCGTACGCACCACTATCCGTTCCGCCTGATGCCGCCGAGCGTGCTGCGCGACCTGCTCGAAGAGATCCTCCGGTCCGAGAAGGTGGCGTACGAGCCGGCCGCACTGCCTCTCGTCGTACGGGCGGGTGCGGGATCGGCCCGGGACTCGCTGTCGATCCTCGACCAGCTCCTCGCGGGTTCCGACGAGGCCGGGATCACCTACGCGCGGGCCGTCTCGCTGCTGGGATATACCGACTCCTCACTCCTCGACGAAGTGGTGGGCGCCTTCGCCTCCGGTGACGGCGCGGCCGTCTTCGCGGCCGTCGACCGGGTGATCGAAAGTGGTCAGGACCCGCGCCGTTTCGCCGCCGACCTGCTCGAGCGCCTGCGTGACCTCGTGATCCTCGCCAACGTGCCGGACGCCGGTGCCAGCGGGCTTCTGGACGTGCCGTCGGACGAGCTCGAGCGGATGAGCCGCCAGGTCTCCGAGATGGGACCGGGCGAGCTGACCCGTGCGGCGGACCTCGTCCACACCGGGCTCACCGAGATGCGCGGGGCGACCTCGCCGAGGCTGCTCCTCGAGCTGATCTGCGCCCGGATCCTGCTGCCCGGCGCCTACGACGACGAGGCGTCGGTCTTCGCCCGGCTGGACCGGCTGGAACGCCGCTTCGCCATCGGCGGCGAGACGCCGGCGTCCCCGGTGCAGCCCCCGGCCGTCCAGCGGCCTCCGTCCCGTCCGCAGCTCTCGCCCGCCCCCAGTGACCTCGCGGACGCGCCGTCAGAGCCCTCGGGCCCGGCCGAAGGCGCCGTCCGGGCGGATGGTGGTGGCGGGCGTACGGACAGTGCCGTACGGCCGCGTGCCGTGCCCGCCCCCGCGGAGTCCCACCAGACCCGGCCCGACGCTCGGCCCGGGCCCGGGCCCGGCTCTGGGCCCGGTTCCGGCGAGTCCCCACGCGCACCGCGTGCGGAGCCGCCCAGGCAGGCGCCCCGGGCGCCGGCCCCGCAAGGGACACCGGGACCGCGGGCCGGGCAGCCCGCACCGGCCCCGGCCGTGGCCTCCGCACCGGCCACCGAGGGACTGGACATCGGCGCCGTCCGGGGATCCTGGGCCGACATCCTCGAGGCCGTCAAGCAGCGCAGCAAGGTCGCCTGGATCATGCTCGACGGCACCCGGCCCGCCTCCATCGACCGCAACGTGCTGACCGTCGCCTTCGCCGAGGAGGGCAAGCGCAAGGGCTTCTCTGTCGGCGGCAAGGAGGTGGTCTTCCGCGAGGTGCTGAAGGAGTACCTCGGGGTCGACTGGCGGGTCGAGACCGTGCTGGGAGACGGGCGCGCCGCCGGTGCCTCACCCGGTCCCGCGGCCGGCCGCGCCCCGGCCGCGCCGCCGCCGGTGGCCAGGCCCGCCGCCGCGCCGGCCCGGCGGGAACGGCCCGCGGAGACGCCGCCCCCGCCGCCCGATCCGCCCCCGGTCGACGAGAGCGACGAGGTCGATCCCTACGGCGACGCGGACGCGGGCGCCGACGCCGAGTTCAACGGCATGGCGCTGATACAGCGCGAGCTCGGCGGGCAGATCATCCGAGAGATCGACAACGCCTAGGACGATGGACCCGGACCCGCTGCGCGGGCCTGGGGACTATAGCCTGATTTGTCGGTTTAGCAGTCCCGTGTGCGGACCTCCTCAAGGGGAGGGTGCGCATATCGCATCGATGCCGGAACCCGTAGTCTCGGGGAGACGGACTTCCAAAGGAGAACACCGTGCAACCCGGTGGTGAGCTCAACATTCAGCGTGTGCTCGAGCAGGCTCAGCGCATGCAGCAGCAACTGATGAACGCGCAACAGGAACTCTCGGAGACGGAGGTGGAGGGCACGGCCGGCGGCGGTCTCGTGAAGGTGACCGTGAACGGCACCGGAGAGGTCACGGGTCTGGTCATCGACCCGAAGGCGATCGACCCGGGAGACCCCGAGGACACCGCCGAGACGCTGGCCGACCTCGTGCTGGCCGCGATCCGTGACGCCGGACGTGCCGCCCAGGAGGTGCAGCAGGAGAAGATGGGCCCGCTGAGCGAGGGCCTCGGCGGAGCCGGCATTCCCGGTCTGCCCGGACTCTGATCCATGTACGAGGGCGTCGTACAGAACCTCATCGACGAGCTGGGCAGGCTGCCCGGCGTCGGTCCCAAGAGCGCGCAGCGCATCGCCTTTCACCTGCTCGCCGCGGACCCGGCCGATGTCAGCCGGCTGGCCGAGGCGCTCAAAGAGGTGAAGGAGAAGGTGCGTTTCTGCCGCACCTGCGGCAACGTGGCCGAGGCCGAGGAGTGCCGGATCTGCCGTGACCCGCGGCGGAACCCGCATGTCATCTGCGTCGTCGAGGAGTCGAAGGACGTCGTCGCGGTCGAGAAGACCCGCGAGTTCCGTGGGCGCTACCACGTGCTCGGCGGCGCGATCAGTCCCATCGAGGGGATCGGCCCGGAGGAACTGCGCATCAGGGAGCTCATGCGGCGGCTCGCCGACGAAGAGATCACCGAGCTGATCCTCGCCACCGATCCCAACCTCGAGGGCGAGGCCACGGCGACCTACCTCGCCAGACTGATCAAACCCATGGGGATCATGGTGACCCGCCTGGCCAGCGGTCTCCCCGTGGGAGGCGACCTCGAGTACGCCGACGAGGTCACACTGGGCCGCGCATTCGAAGGAAGGAGGCTCCTCGATGTCTAGTTTCAACACCAGGGACTTCAACACCACACAGGACTGGAACACCCTCGCCGAGCGGGTGGCGCTTCACGTACGGAACTACCTCGGCGGGCTCGAGGCGGTCGCACGGGGCGAGGCGGGCACGCAGGCCGTGCCGCTGTTGCTGCTCGAGGTCTCGCAGGTGATCCTCGCGGGAGCGCAGCTCGGCGCCAGTGCGGACGTGATCCTCCCGGACAACTGGGAACCCGAGGTGGGCGAGGACCCCGACCTCGATGCCGTCCGGCAGGGGCTCGCGGAGCGGCTGGCGCCGGTGGACGAATACTCCGAGGTCTTCGACCCGTACAAGGACGACGAGGCGACGCCCTACCGGCTCTCCGATGACCTCGTCGACGTCGCCAGCGATCTGGTCCACGGGCTGCGCCACTACCAGAAGGCCCGTCCCCTCGAGGCGCTGTGGTGGTGGCAGTACAGCTACTTCAACCACTGGGGCAACCACGCCGGTGCCGCGCTGCGGGCGCTGCACGCGGTCGTCGCCGGGGCCCGGCTGGACGTCGAATCGGAGCCTGTCGCCGGTTAGCGGACGTCTTGTCTCACCAGTTGAGATGGCAATGTTCCAACGCAGGGCCATGACCTGGGTAGACTCGACGGCCGGTACGCCTGACCCTAATTCTAGGAGCGCACACGCGTGGCTCTTGTGGTGCAGAAGTACGGTGGCTCCTCCGTCGCCGACGCAGACGGTGTGAAGCGGGTCGCCCAGCGGATCGTCGCGACGAAGAAGACCGGCAATGACGTCGTCGTCGTGGTCTCCGCCATGGGCGACACGACGGACGAGCTCATCGATCTGGCCGAGCAGGTCAGCCCACTGCCCTCGGGCCGTGAGCTGGACATGCTCCTGACGGCCGGTGAGCGCATCTCCATGGCCCTGCTCGCCATGGCGATCGCCAACCTCGGTCACGAGGCGCGGTCGTTCACCGGCTCGCAGGCGGGCGTCATCACCGACGGCTCGCACGGCAAGGCCCGCATCATCGACGTGACGCCCGGACGGATCCGCAGCGCCCTCGACGAAGGCTCGATCTGCATCGTGGCCGGATTCCAGGGAGTCTCCCAGGACTCCAAGGACATCACCACGCTGGGCCGTGGCGGCTCCGACACCACGGCCGTCGCGCTCGCCGCCGCGCTCGGGGCGGACGTCTGCGAGATCTACTCCGACGTCGACGGGATCTTCACCGCCGACCCCCGGATCGTGCCGGCCGCGCGCCGCATCCCGCGCATCTCCTACGAGGAGATGCTGGAGATGGCGGCCTGCGGCGCCAAGATCCTGCACCTGCGCTGCGTCGAATACGCGCGGCGCTATGACATTCCGATCCACGTGCGCTCCTCCTTCAGTCAGAAGGAGGGCACCTGGGTCGTCGACAGCATCGACGCGTCCAACGCCGAGGGGGGCGACATGGAGCAAGCGATCATCTCCGGGGTGGCACACGACCGGAGCGAAGCCAAGATCACAGTGGTGGGGGTCCCCGACAAGGTCGGAGAGGCGGCCACGATCTTCCAGGTGCTGTCCGACGCCGAGACCAACCTCGACATGATCGTGCAGAACGTGTCGGCCGCCGCCACCGGCCGTACCGACATCTCCTTCACATTGCCGCGCGCCGACGGCCAGCGGGCGATGAGCGCGCTGAACAAGCTCAAGCCCCGGATCGGCTTCGAGTCACTGCGCTATGACGACCGCATCGGCAAGGTGTCGCTCATCGGCGCCGGCATGCGGTCGCACCCCGGCGTGACGGCGCGTTTCTTCAGCGCCATCGCCGAGGCGGGGGTCAACATCGGGATGATCTCGACCTCCGAGATCCGCATCTCCGTCGTGGTGGACCAGGACGACATCGACGCCGCGGTGCAGAGCGCGCACAGCGCCTTCGAACTGGACGTCGACGACGTCGAGGCCGTCGTCTATGGCGGGACCGGACGATGATCCGGGGCGCGCTCGCATGAGCCCCGGTGGCCCCACCCTGGCGGTGGTCGGCGCGACCGGCGCGGTCGGGTCGGTGATGCTGCAGATCCTCTCCACCCGCGAGGACGTCTACGGGGAGATCCGGCTTGCCGCCTCGCCCCGCTCCGCGGGCCGGAAACTGGCCGTACGGGGTCAGGAGGCCGAGGTCATGGCGCTCTCGCCGGAGGTGTTCGACGGTGTCGACGTCGCCATGTTCGACGTGCCGGACGAGGTCTCGGCGCAGTGGGCGCCGGTCGCCGTCGAGCGCGGCGCCGTCGTCGTGGACAACTCCGGGGCATTCCGGATGGACCCGGACGTGCCGCTGGTCGTCCCCGAGGTCAACCCGGAACAGGTGCGCGACCGGCCCAAGGGCATCATCTCCAACCCCAACTGCACGACGCTGTCGATGATCGTCGTACTGGGCGTCCTGCACGAGATGTACGGACTCCGGGAGCTGGTCGTGGCCTCCTACCAGGCCGCCTCCGGCGCCGGTCAGGATGGCATCGACACCCTTCACGACCAGCTCGAGCGGGTCGCGGGCAATCGGCAGCTCGGCGAGCGCGCGGGAGACCTCCGCGGTGTCGTCGGTGAGTTCGGCCCGTTCCCGGCTCCGCTGGCGCTCAACGTGGTGCCATGGGCCGGCTCGGTCAGGGAGAACGGCTGGAGCTCGGAGGAGCTCAAGGTCCGCGACGAGTCCCGGAAGATCCTCGGGTTGCCCGATCTCCGGGTGTCCGCGACCTGCGTGCGCGTGCCGGTGATCACGACGCACTCGCTGGCCGTGCACGCCGTCTTCGAGCGCGAGGTCGACCAGCGGGAGGCCCAGGCGGTCCTCGCCGGAGCGCCCGGCGTGGTCCTGGTCGACCATCCCGAGGCCTATGAGTTCCCGACGCCGGCCGACGCCGTGGGCACCGATCCGACCTGGGTCGGCCGGGTCCGGCGGTCGATCGACGACCCGCGGGCGCTCGACCTGTTCCTGTGCGGGGACAACCTGCGCAAGGGGGCCGCGCTCAACACCGCCCAGATCGCCGAACTGGTGGCGGCCGAGTTCGGCGGCTGATGTTCGACGTGAAACGTCGAACGTGCAGCGTCGATCATGCATGGCCGCGGGCGGGGTCACCGACCCCGCCCGCCAGGTCGCCGAAGGACTAGCCGAGGTTCTTGGGACGGTAGGCCTTGAACTCGCTGCCGCTGCTCAGCCCGTACGTGAGCGTGCGGTAGTCGGTGCCGTAGCCACCGCGCTGCTCGTACGCCGAGTACGACGAGTGGGCGCTGCCGGTCCACTTCTCGAAGATCACCGCATGCCGGGTCGTGTTGCTGCCGATCGCGTCGATGATCAGGTCGCCCATCTGCAACTGGGACATGCTGATGGGGGTGGAGTAGGTGGAGGAGGCCAGGCCCACCGTGTTCGGGCCGGGCTTCGAGAGCGCCAGCGCCATGGAGGCATAGCCCGAACAGTCCGTGCGGTAACCGCCGTAGGTGCTCGTCTGGCTGTAGGGGATGCGGCTGCTCGTGTGCGGGTTCCAGGTCTTGGCGCGGGCGATGACCTGGTCGCGGGTGACGGCCGCGACCGCCGCCGGCTGTACGGCGCTCCGCGGAGCGATCCTGATCGTACGGGCGGAGTCGTCGAGAGTGCCGGAGAGGCCGAAGGCGAGGCCGCTCGCGAACACCATGGCGCCGACGCCGGCGGAGAGGGCACGGAATGCGGGCATGTCACTCCTCTGTCAATGGATTCCGGAGAGCCGGATTTCCCGAATCCCGGGCGGGGATGAGGCGCTGATCGGCGTGCACGCCGTCGATCGCCGTTCACACTAGGGAATGGTCCGGGCCGGCCCAACGGGTCCGGCCGTTGTTGGGACATGTCCCGGCGGGCCATAGAGGCTCACCTGTGCCGATGGAAATATCCGGGGACACGGGCGGGACAACGGGAGGGGTGTCCAGGCCGTCCCGCCGCCCTTCTCGCGGCGGCCGTCACCTTAGGTGAACGCATCGATAAAAAGCGGTGAGGGTCTATGGGGGACCCTGCCCGATTGCGATAATGATCGCCGTCGAGGTCCTCGGCCTGGATGTACACCGCGAGCGCACATGGGCGTGCTGTGGGGAGATCTGCGATGAGCCGTGACGGCACGCGAAGAGGACCCCGGGATCAGTGCGATCTCACCGACGCCGGCCGGACCCTGCTCCAGGAACTGCGGGCCCTCAAGGAACGTTCGGGGCTCGATCTGCGGGCCATCGAGAGCCGGACCTACGCCAGCCGTTCGTCATGGGGGCGCTGGTTGAAAGGAGACTGCTGGATCCCGCTCGCCGCCGTCGAGGAACTCGCCGACCTGTGCGGAGGGGACCGGCGGCGACTCCGTGCCCTGTGGGAGCTTGCGAGAACCGATCGCCGGGAGACGTCCGAGGCCGGTGCCGTCCCCACCGAGGCCGCGACGCCGTCGAGGCCGGACGCGCAGGACACCGAGCCGCGGCCCGCGGCCGGTGGCCGGTCTTCCCGGATGCGAACGGTGATGACCCTCGTGTACATCGTCCTGGCCGGGGTGGCCGGGGTGGCCATTGGTCTTTACGTCCGTGAGTCACCGGCTCCACAGCGGCAACTGAGCAATGAGACCCGGTGGATCTCACGCTCGGAAATCATCGCTCGCGCCCGTTCCTGGAAGCCGCACACGGCACAGCGCATCCCGTACGCACAGGACCGGACGTTCACGGGCTACCGCACGGACGGATCCGGTTATGCCGCCATGGTGTTCCGCCTGCCCGAGCCGGGTCCCATCTCCTCAGAACTCGCCTCGGCCGTCTATTCCCGGCGTATTCCGGCCTCCGAACTGCGCACCGGCGACCTCGTCATCAGGGAGCTGGGCGGTGTGGACGTGCGGGAGGTCATCATCTTCGACCGGTGGACGGACTCCGAACGCACCGCTTACTGGGCTTACCAGCAGCGACGCGATTACGGCACCGATCGGCTCATCCTCCATCGCGGCCTGACCGGGAATGACGATTATTTCGCGCATCGGCCGCTCAACATTCGCGAGGCGTCGTACGCCGGGTGAGTCACAGGCCGGGTTCGTCGGCGGAGCCCGACTACGCTCATGGGGTGACCGAGCCGAAGGCCGCCAAGTCCGAGCAGACCCGTGCGCTGATCGTCGAGACGGCGCTGAGGCTGTTTCGTGAACGGGGGTACGAGGCGACCACGATGCGCGCCATCGCGACCGAGGCGGGTGTCTCCGTGGGCAACGCCTACTACTACTTCGGTTCCAAGGAAGAGCTGATCCAGGCCTACTATGACGAACTCCAGGAGGAGCACAACGCCGCCTGCCTGGCCGTGCTGGGCAGGGAGCGGGAGTTCGCGCCACGGCTGCTGGGCGTGCTGAAGGCCAGGATCGACACGATGGTGCCCTACCACGCCTTCGCCGGGAAGTTCTTCAAGTTCGCCGCGGAGCCCACGAGCCCGCTCAACCCGTTCAGTGCCGAGTCGGGGCCCTCACGCGAGGGCGCCATCGCCATCTACCGGGAGGTCGTCAACGGGTCCGACAACCTCAAGGTGGATCCGCAGTTCCGTGAGGAGCTCCCCGAGCTTCTGTGGCTCTACTCCATGGGGATCGTCCTGTACTGGGTGCACGACAGCTCACCCGGCTGCCGCAAGACCTACCTGCTCGTGGAACGCACGGTGCCGCTGGTCAAGCGCATGGTGTCGATGTCGCGGCTGCCGGGCTTCCGCTCCGTCACCCGCGACCTCGTCGGCATCATCCGTGAGGTCCGCGCCTGACCCGCGGCATCAGGTCATGTTCAGATGGCGGCGGGCGAAGGCCATCTCCGCGGTCATCTGCTTGATCCGTTCTTCCACGACCAGAGAGCCGTGCCCGGCGTCGTACCGATAGACGTCGTGCGGCGTGCCGAGCTCGGTCAGCCGCTTGAGATAGTTGTCGATCTGCCGGATGGGGCAGCGCGGGTCATTGGCGCCGGCGAGGATCAGCACCGGAACCCGGACCCGCTGCACGTACGTCAGCGGGGAGGACTCGCGGTAGCGCTCGGGCACCTCGTCGGGCGAGCCGCCGAACAGCGACCGGTCGAAGGCCTGCAGACCCTCCATCTCGTCCTCGTACGCCGCGAAGTAGTCGGCGACGGGGACCGCCGCGATGCCGACCGACCAGTCGTCCGGCTGCGTGCCCAGACCGAGGAGGGTGAGGAAGCCGCCCCAGGAGCCGCCCGTCAGCACGAGCGCGGAGGGGTCGGCCAGTCCTGAGGACACGGCCCAGTCGCGGACGGCCTTGATGTCCTCGAGCTCGGTCAGCCCGACCCGGCCCTCGATGGCGTCGCGCCACTCCGAGCCATAGCCGGTGGACCCGCGATAGTTGACCTGCACGACCGCGAACCCGTGGTCGACCCAGGCCGCGGCGGGCGGGGAGAAGGCGTCGGTGTCCTGCGCGGTCGGGCCGCCGTGGATGTCGAACACCGTGGGGAAGGGGCCCTCGCCCTCCGGCGTGGAGATCAGTGCGTGGATCCGGCCGCCGGGGCCCTCCACCCAGGCGTCGGTCACGGGCACCGACCCCGGGGGCGGAGGGCCGGGCGGGGTCAGGACGACGTCACCGGTGGTCGACTTGATCACGGGCGGTTCGGCGGCGTTGGTCCAGGAGAACTCGACGGTGCCGTCCGGCCGGGCGGTCGCCCCGCCGATGACCCCGCGTGGGGTGTCGATGCGCTCGAGCGTCCCGGTGGCCGGGTCGTAGCGGTACAGCTCGTCACGGGCCTCGTGGGAATGGGAGATCAACAGGGCCGAGGCGTCCGGATACCAGTCGGCGCCGATCTCACCGGGCAGGTCGAGGTCGATCTCCTGTTCGGTCCCTTCGACCGGGTTCCAGATCATCGGCTCGGGGCGGCCGCGCCGCTCGTGCTCGACGAGCAGCCGGGGGTCTCCGGGCACGGGGGCGAACTCCACGCCGTAGACGCCCTTGCCCTCCCCGTCCCACAGGTCCGCCACCGTCGTGCCGTCGGTCCGCAGGACGCGCAGGGCCATGTGCCGGCTGTCGCCGTGCTCGCTGTGGTTGACGGCGATGAGGGACTCGTCGCGGGACAGGTCCACCAGGTGCGCGTCCTCCTGGTGCTCATAGACCGTTTCCGGCTCGGCCCCCGGGCGGCACAGGTGGACGCTCGTGCCGTGCTCACCCGTACGGCCGATCACGGCGAGGTCGCTCGCGGCGACCGCCAGGCCGGCCGGGTAGGAGGGCTCGAGAGCCGGTACGGCCACCTCGTCGGCGCCCCCCTCGAACGGCTGGCGCATCCAGACCCCGAACTCGTCGCCGTCGGTGTCGGCGAACCACCAGATCGACTCGCCGGTCACGTCCACGGCGCCCATCCAGGTGCCGTTCGGCCGGTCGGTGACCTGCCGCCGGGTGCCCGTTGCCCGGTCCCAGGCGTAGATCTCCCAGGTCCCGGTGGCGTTCGAGCGATAGGTGCTGCGGTGCGGCGCGTCGAGAGCCCAGCCAGGCAGGCTCACCCGAGCGGCCCGGAACCGCTCCTTCCAGCGTTCCTCGTCGACCATGAGCCCAGTATGGCGGGTCCGCCGGCGCGGTCCTCCCGCCCGGTGCGTCATATCGGGGCCTATCTGGCGGTGTGTCGCTGAACCGAGTGAGATCGTTTTGCGTCAGAGTTTCGGGCGCCGGACAGGGGCCCTCAGCCAGGGCCGATCGTCATCACAGCGGAGGTTTCATCATGCTCAGAGTTCGCCGGCTGTCCGTCACCGCGGCGGTCGCGATCATCGTCGGGGCGGGTCTGACCGCCTGCTCCGACAACCGGTGGTGCGAGTTCGACGCCACGGACACGAGGGTGGCCGACCGCTACTGCGAGCGGAACACCCCCGGTTACGAATGGGAGTCCGGCTCCTCGCACAAATCCCACAAGAAGAAGAAGCCGCACAAGTCCAAGAGCGGTTCGTCCCGTTCCGGATCGAGTTCGAAGTCCAGCCACTAGCGACGTTCGATCTCGGGGTCGCCTGTTCGGGTGCGCCGGTGGGCCGTATCCCCGGTGACCGGTACGGCATCGGGGTCGTGGGGGTCACGTCATCCGTGGTGCTCGTCGTCTCCGCCTGGCGGGGTAGTGCTCCCGCCGGCGACCGGGGGGCCATCAGGCCTGGTCAGGGGCAGTGGCCACGCGGCCGAGGCGTCACGTTTGAGGTGTGAGATGTCCTCGACCCGGTCGCACGGGATGACGGTCTGTGTCACCTCGACCGCTTTGTCGTCCTTGGCGGAAAAGCCCACCCGCACCACTTCCTGCACAGGGAGACCGGTGGGGATCTGAAGCAGGACGGCCTCATCCCGGTCGGGCAGCCGGCCCCGGCGGATCTCCACCCAGTCAATGGGTCCGTGGCCGGCCTCTTCCAACCGGTCCAGCCAGGCACCGGGACCGGTGCCCTGTTCGGCTATCGCAGGGACGTCGGCGACTCCCCGGGGGTGAATCCAGGAGTCCGAGATCTGGAACGGCGACTCATCCGCGGGACCGGTGACACTACGGCGGCGGAGCACCTCGGAGCCTTCCGGGACGTTGAGGAGCTTCGCCAACCGGCGGTCCGTGAGCGGCTGGACCGACGTGCTCGGCGGGACGCGATGGATCCACGACTCGTTACTCGCCGCGGCGAGGAAGCTGTACCCGCCGGTGGCCGGGCTGCCGCCGATGACGTGGCGGATGTTGCGCTTGACGATGTTCCCGCGAACGATGCGGCGCCGCTTCGCGGGCCGGACGACGGTGCCGCGCCCAGGGATCGCCCACACCAGGCCGTCGTTCTCGAGTTCGGCGATGGCACGAGTGACCACGTCGTTGGGCACGTTGAACTCGGCGGCCAGGTCGGTCATGTACGGCAGGTTCGTGCCAGGTGACCAGTCGCCGTTGCGGATGCGTCGGCGGAGGTCGTCTGCGATCTCGCGGTGTCGCGCTGACGCCACGGTGCTCACCTCACTGCTAGCCGATTTACCGTCGTAGCCCCGGACAAGGTCGTCTTCCTGGGCGCATTGGGTGTCACCGACGACCATAACCGGGCGCTGACCTCCCTGAGAGACACGCTACGCAGCTCGCCGGTCGGCGCCCGTGGCACCCCGCCGGTCACGAGGATGGGAGACGTTGTGCTGTGTCCGGATCGGAGGCCGCTTGGGTTTCGCCCCTGTCTCCGCATTCCCTGAGCGGCCGGCATGAGGTGAGATGGAGCATGGGTCAGTACGGGCGACTACCGGAGGGTGCGCGGTGAAAGACGATTCCGCTTCAGACCGGCCATACATCCCTGGCGGTGGATGGATGGTGACCTGGCGCCACAAAGACGGATCGGTCACCATCGACCCTGTCGCCGCCTGGTCATGTGATGGCGGTGCCCACGGCGCCGGACGGGTGATGGTCACGGACCACGACGGTTCGCTCATGCCCATCGAAGACCGAGACCGGGATGCCGGGATCTGCATCTGGCACCCGGACCAGGAGATCATCGAGGCGGACGGGACGGTCAAGAGCGGCCGATACGCCTACCCGGAGGCGTGCCCGCCCGGCCAGGACACATCGGCCTGAGGCCGTGTCGGCCGGTCGGATCACACCGGTAGGTCCGGCGGCGTTCGAGGGCCGGTCGGCCCGCGCGCGGTGTGCCACCGCCGGTCGCGCCGGTGAAGCCACCGCCGCCGTCCGTGACGGCCCACGTTCCGGCCGGCCGGAAGTCCACCGATTCGGCAGTCAGGGATCCTCGCGCAGTGGCTGCCGGAGCCCATGGTCCTGCCGTGCCTGGTCCACGTACTGCTGACCCTGGTGGTGCTGTGCGCGGTGCGCCGGTTCTGGCGCGTGGTCCTGCCCTCCGCCCCGGCGGTCTTCGGCGCCGCGGCTCTGCTCGGCGCCGGGTACGGCATGACCCTGAGCGCGGGGCTGCTGGAAACCGGCCGGATCTGCCGATCTCGGTCACCTCGAACAGCGCCTTCTACCTTGCGCACCTGCGGAGATACCCCCAGCGGGAGCGTCTCTTCCCGCAAGCTACCGGCCGATACAAACTTGATCATTTCGGGAGTGAACTTTTCAGCCCGCGATCTTGTCGTACAGGGGCAGAAAGAGCGGCCGGGACATCTCTTCCCGGTCAAGGGCATTCAGCGAACAAGGGGTATACGTATGAGGCGCGCGGTCAAGAGGGTGTTGCTGTTCACGTCGGCGGCGGCGGTTTCGCTGGTCGTGGGCGGGGGACTCGCGGCGTCTCCGGCGAGTGCCGCTGAGAACACGCTGGTCAGGAACGACTATACCGGTCACTGCATCTCCGACTGGGGTGGCGGCAATGTGTCCGCCGGCAAGTGCAACAGCAACGACCGGAACAAGTTGTGGGACCGGCAGGGGAACAGGATCGTCAAGGCTTTCACCAACCAGTGCCTGGACAGCAACGGCGACGGAAACGTCTACTTGCTGGAATGCAACGGCGGCCGCTACCAGATGTGGGACTTCCGCTCCGACAAGACGGTGGTCAACGTGGCGACCGGCAGGGCGCTCTACGAAACGGGTAACGGCTATCTCAGGACCTTCAGCGGCCCGGCCCCTGGTAAGACCGGGGTGTGGACTTTCAGCAACTGAAACAACCCGAGAGCCGGACAACCGGCTGCGCATATCCCGGAGTGGCCGACGGCGACTCCGGGATATGCGCCGACGCGGTTCGCCGACCCGCCCTGGTACGCCGGTGGGAGTCGGGGATAGGGGAACCGACAGGACCCGGTGCGCACGACGCCATCGTCAAGTAGCGCCGAGGCCCGAGGGGTTACTCGGCGGCGGCGAGCGTGGCCACCGCCCCGGCCCGCTCGGTGGGCAGGGTGAGCCGCAGTCCGTCCGGGATCTCGGTGCGTACGGCGCCGTTGACCGCCCGCGCCACCGGGCGGCGACCCGGGGCCGCAGGTCGGCCTTCACGTCCGCGCAGGCCCCGGCCTCCCGCACCGCGAGAAGTTCGCCGATCTCCTCCAGCGGCAGCCCGAGGCCTTGGCCGCGCCGATGAACGCCAGCCGCTGCACCGCGTCCTCGCCGTACACGCGGTAGCCGGAGGCGGTGCGTGCGGTCGGACGGCAGCCAGAACCCGGGCCAGCGAAGCCATCGGCTTTCCCAGGCGACGGGTGGTGGCCGATTTATCCCTGTTCACGCATTAGCTTTACCTCTGTTCATGTATTAGCCGTTTTTACCTCATCTGTCCGCTTTACCCTCGCCCAGGCACGCAAGGTCACCGAATTGGAGTTCGCGATGTTGCCTGGGGATCTGAACCGACGTAACTTGCTCCGGGCGGGTGGAATCCTGGCCGCGGGTGCGACAGTGAATCTTCTGCCCGGCGTCGCCTTTGCCGCGCCGGCGCAAGGAGCGACGCAGAAGACGAAGACCGTCACCGGCACGTTCAAGCCGAACATCCCGGACTGGTACTACCTACCGGTCCAGGTACCGCAGGGCGTCAAGCAAATCGACGTCGTCTATTCGTACGACAAGCCCGCAGTATCCCCCGATGTCCGGGGCAACGCCTGCGACATCGGCATGTTCGGGCCGGAGGGTTACGAGCTCGGCAACGCCCGCGGTTTCCGCGGCTGGTCGGGTGGGTTCCGCGACAGGTTCTCGATCAGCGCCTCGGACGCCACACCCGGCTACATAGCGGGCCCGATCACCCCGGGAACGTGGCATGTGATCCTCGGCCCGTACACGGTCGCTCCGCAGGGGATGAACTATCAGGTCCAGATCACCTTGACGTTCGGTCCGCAGGGCGAGCCGTTCCAGCCGAAGCCGGCACCGACATCGGCGCCGGCGAAGCAGCGCGGCAGATCCTGGTACCGCGGTGACTCCCACCTGCACACGGTGTATTCGGACGGCCGGCGTACGCCCGAGGAGCTGGTCGCCGCCGCACGCACCGCGGGTCTGGACTTCATGACGTCCACGGACCACAACACCTCCAGTGCGAGCCTGATGTGGGGGAACCACGCCACCGACGATCTGTTGATCGTCAACGGGGAGGAGGTCACGACGCGCTCGGGTCACTGGATCGCGAGCGGCCTGCCGGCAGGCAAGTGGATCGACTGGCGTTACCGCGCCGGCGATCCAAAGGACTTCCGGCGGTTCGTGCGGGAAGTGCACAGCGTCGGCGGGCTGGTGACCGCGGCCCACCCCTTCGCCGCGTGTTTCGGCTGTACGTACGAGTACGCCTACGAGCTCGCCGATCTTGTGGAGATCTGGAACGGCCCATGGGATCTCGAGGACCAGCAGTCGGTCACCACGTGGGATGGGCTGTTGCGCACTGGGCGCTGGGTTCCCGCGGTCGGCAACTCCGACGCACACAGGCCGGACCAGATCGTCGGGCTTCCCCACACCGTCGTACTCGCCGGCAGCCTGCGGAAGGAGGATCTGATCGCAGGCTTGAAGGCCGGCCGTTCCTACCTGGCCGAATCGGCATCGGTCACGGTGGACTTCTCGGCGGGCGCGGGACAACGTACGGCGGGGATCGGCGACCGGTTGCCGGTGGGAACCGGTACACCTGTCACCGTCGAGGCCAAGGTGGCCGGCGTACCGGGTACGACGGTGACGATCCACGACCAGTTCGGGGTCGAAAAAAGCCAGACCGTCCCCGATTCGGGTTCTGCCACCGTCAGCTGGACGACCTACCCCCGGTACAGCAAGTGGGTTCGCGCGGAGGTACGACGCCCGTCCGGCGGCACCAACAGCACCGTGCCCAACGCGATGGTCGCCATGAC
>DASYNF010000287.1:0-18531 GCA_036008685.1 Actinomadura sp.
TTTCCCAAGGGACACAACGTGAGCGCCGGCAACGGTCTTGGACGACGGCCGGCCCGGCCGAACCCACCGCGGTGGGTTCGGCCGGGCCGGCCGTCGTCCAAGACCGTTGCCGGCGCTCACGTTGTGTCCCTTGGGAAACCCTCTCCGCAATGGTGTGACTAATGCCATAGAGCATCAGACGACCAGCGAAGTCGCAGCTCTTGGCCTGTTTTCCGGCATGTTCCGGGCTGGTTGACAAAAAGGTCTCCAGCCTCTTCCCGTCGTTCCGGTTGCGGAAGCCCCCCTGGGGTCCGGCAGGGTGGGGCGGCGTAAGCACCCCTGCGTGCGTGGTGGCGGCTCGTGGCCCCCCATATCCACGAGCGACCGTCGCACCGGGGGCAGTACGCCGGGCGCAACGGTCCGGGGCTGCCCCGGGGGGTGGCCGCACTCGTACGCGTGCCCATACGCGTGCGCCGTCGGAAGGACCGCCTTGTACGGAGACCATCACGGGTCCCCTAGGCGAGACAGTCGACAGAGCACAGACCGCCCACGGAGCACAGATCGCGCGGACCACACCTCCGACCGGTCCGAGGAGCTCTCCTCGCAGGATCACATCGCTCCTCGAGCCGATGTGCGTGTGGCGGGCGTGCCTCTGGAGCAGGTCGCCGACGGGGACGCCGAGCGTCCGGCCGGCCGGCGGGGACTCATCAAGATCGGTGCTGTGGCGGTGGCCGCGGTCGTCGTCGTGGGCGGTGGCGCGGTCGGTGCCATGGCCATGACCGGAGGCTCCGAGAGCAAGGACACCCTGGCTTCGGCCCCTCTCGCCGATCCCGCCCCGAGCCAGCCCTCGGAGGCCGAGCTCAAGGCCGCCGAGACGGAGCGGCTGAAGCTGGCGGAAGGACGCGCTTCCCGAGCCGCTCGCAAGGACTTCGCCAAGCGGCCGGTGCTGGCCGCCAAGGGGACACCGCTGCCGACGAAGACCCCCAAGAAGGATCCGGGGCCGATCACCGCCGGCAACCCGGTGCCCGCCGGCGAGGCGCAGGAGATCGCCAAGAGGTTGCTCCCCGGCTTCGGCTTCGAGCCTTCCACGCAGTTCGGCTGCCTGGTGCAGCTGTGGAATCGGGAGAGCGGCTGGCGGGTCAACGCGGCCAACCCCTCAGGTGCCTATGGGATCCCGCAGGCTCTGCCCGGCAGCAAGATGGCGAGCGCGGGACCGAACTGGCGGACCAACCCGACGACCCAGATCAAGTGGGGTCTCGGCTACATCAAGTCCCGCTACAAGACCCCGTGCGGGGCATGGAGCGCTTTCCAGTCCCAGGGCTGGTACTGAGGCCCTGAAGACCACAGCCGGCCCCTCGTCCCGGATCGGCCGGGCGAGGGGCTAGGCCGGCTGGGCGCCGGTCATGGCCAGGACGTCCAGGGCCGCGTCGAGTTGCTCGGTGGTGAGCCGGCCCCGCTCGACGTAGCCTCGCTCGAGCACGACCTCCCGGATGGTCTTGCGCTCACCCAGAGCCTGTTTGGCCACGATCGCGGCCTCTTCGTACCCGATGTAGGGGTTGAGCGCCGTGACGATGGACGGCGAGGACTCGGCGTATTCGAGGCAGCGTTGGACGTCGGCCTCGATGCCGTCCACACAGCGATCCGCGAACAGCCGGGAGACGTTGGCCAGCAGCCGGATGGACTCCAGCAGGTTGCGCGCCAGCATCGGCTGCATGACGTTCAGCTCGAAGCTGCCCGCCGCCCCGCCGAACTGGATCGCCGCGTCGTTGCCCATCACCTGCCCGACCACCTGGCACACCGCCTCGGGGATGACCGGATTGACCTTGCCCGGCATGATGGACGATCCGGGCTGCAGGTCCGGCAGGTGGATCTCGGCGAGACCGGCGCGCGGCCCCGAGGCCATCCAGCGCAGGTCGTTGGCGATCTTGTTCAGCCCCACCGCGATGGTGCGGAGGGCACCGCTCGTCTCGACCAGGGCGTCACGGGCGCCCTGGGCCTCGAAGTGGTTGCGGGCCTCGGTCAGCGGCAGCCCGGTGGCGCGGGCCACCTCCGCGATGACCTGGTCCGCGAAGCCGGGCGGCGCGTTGAGGCCGGTGCCGACGGCCGTGCCGCCGAGTGGCAGCTCCGCCAGGCGGGGGAGGACGGCCTCCAGGCGTTCCACGCCCAGCCGCACCTGCGCGGCATAGCCGCCGAACTCCTGGCCCAGCGTGACCGGCGTCGCGTCCATCAGGTGGGTCCGTCCGGCCTTGACGACCGTCGCGAAACGCTCGGCGTTGCGGCCGAGGGCGGCCTCGAGGTGGTCCAGGGCCGGGATCAGCTCGCCCAGCACCCCTCCCGTCGCGGCGATGTGGACCGATGACGGGAAGACGTCGTTGGAGGACTGTGACGCGTTGACGTGGTCGTTGGGATGGACCTCCCGGCGCAGCCGCTCCTGCGCCAGCGTCGCGATCACCTCGTTGGCGTTCATGTTCGACGAGGTCCCGGATCCGGTCTGGAAGACGTCGATGGGGAAGTGGCGATCCCAGGAGCCATCCGCGACCTCGTAGGCGGCATCGGCGATGGCGTCCGCCATGTCCTTGTCGAGGACTCCGAGCCGGGCGTTCACCTTCGCCGCCGCGGCCTTGATGTGGGCCAGCGCGGCGATGTGCGAACGCTCCAGGGTGCCACCCGAGATGGGGAAGTTCTCCACGGCCCGCTGGGTCTGGGCCCGCCATTTGGCACTGGCCGGGACCTTCATCTCGCCCATCGAGTCACGCTCGATCCGATATTCCTGCTCGGCCATCCGGGACACCTCCTCACCCGACCGTACCCGGAGCGTTTCACCGCTCAATCACAGGGGGTTCGGCCGATCACAGGGGCCCGCGTCGGGCGGCCGGCCCCCGGCACGTCTCCGGGTTCGGGTGGCAGGGCGCCGCTCTCTGTGATCAACTGGTACGGGTCCGGAGTCATGGCCGGATCCATCAAGTCGTCTGTCAACAGGAGTGGCGCAGCGTGAACGGAGGAGCCCCGCCGGAGCGGCTTCCTGCGGGAACACGGCCTCCCATGCTCGGAGATCCCCCGGTCATCGGCCACTATCGCGTGCTGGGCCGAGTGGGCACGGGTGGTATGGGAGTGGTCTACCTGGCCCGGTCCCGGGACCGGCGGCTCGTGGCGATCAAAACGCTCCATCCCTCGTACGCCGATGTCCAGGACCTGCGCAGAAGATTCACCGCGGAGGCCGAGTACGGGCGCCGGGTGGCGGCCTACACGGCCCGGGTGATCGAGGACGCCACCGACGCCGCCCATCCCTATCTGGTGACGGAGTTCATCGAAGGCCCGACCCTGACCCGTGTCGTCGAGGATGACGGACCGCTGTCCTCCACGGCCCTCCAGGACGTCGCCGTGGGGGTCGCCACGGCTCTGATGGGCATTCATGACGCGGGTTTGGTGCATCGCGACCTGAAGCCCGACAACGTGCTGCTCGCGGACGACGGGCCTCGAGTGATCGATTTCGGCATCGCCCATGAGGTGGACATGGCCGGCGGGCACACCGAGGCCGGCATGGTCATGGGGAGCCCCGGCTGGATCGCTCCCGAACGGTTCCTCGGGGCGTCGGCGGCCGCGGCCTCGGATGTGTTCGGCTGGGGCTGTCTGGTGATCTTCGCGGCGACGGGGAGCCACCCGTACGGCACCGGTAATGGGCCGGAGCTGGCCGACCGGATCCTGCACGGCACCCCGGACCTGACCGGTATGACCGGCCGGCTCGGTCAGGTCACGGCGGCCGCGCTGGCCTATGATCCGGCGGAGCGGCCCACCGCTGAGGAGATCCTCGGGAGACTCGCGATGGCGGAGCGGCCCGTGGCCGGCGACGCCGAGCCGCCCGCGAAGCCGGCCGCGCGGCACAGAGCACCACGCCGGATCGGCGCGGCGGCCGCGGCGGCCTGGGCGGTCGCCGCCGCGGCGGTCGCGGCGGCCGCCACGATCGCCGCGGTGAGTCACGGGCCCGCCGGGCCCGCCGGCCCGCCCGGGCAGGACGCCTGGGCTCCGACTCCGGTGCCGCCCTCCTCCGCCGGCCCGGCCGGCGGGGCGCCCTCGCCGGCACCGGTGGCTCCCGGCTCCGAGGGCCCGGCCGGGTGGAGGCCGGTCGGCGACCAGGCGGGTGGCACGTGGGCGCCGAACGGCGTCGACCGCACCTCATCGCCACCGTTCAGATCCGACGCCCCGCACGGCCCGGCCGCGACGCCCGGCATACCCGGCGGCAGGCTGCCGGCGAAGGTTCCGATGCCGTCCAGGGACACCCTGCCGGGGGCCCGGACCGGTCAGGGTCCGCTGAGCCCGGGGTCCGGTGAGGGCTCCGGAGGCCGTCCGGGGGATGAGGGCACGTATGCCGGAGGCTCACCCGAGACGGCCACGGGCGGCAGCGGCCCCGGCGGGGCCCGCTCGACCGGAACGAGCACAGGCAGGACGAGCCCGGGCGGGGGATAGCCCCGGCCGGTCCCGCGGACGGCCGGCGCCGGCGGTCAGCGCCTCCCGATCGTGAGCAGCGGTGCGGTGCCGGCGGCGTTCGCGCCTCCGGTGCTCCCGAAGAAGTCATCGCCCTTGTCGTCCACGACGATGAAGGCGGGGAAGTCCTCGACCTCGATCTTCCAGATCGCCTCCATGCCCAGCTCGGGATATTCGAGGACCTCGACCTTCTTGATGCAGTCCTGCGCGAGCCGGGCGGCCGGGCCGCCGATCGAGCCGAGATAGAAGCCGCCGTGCGCCTTACACGCGTCGGTCACCTGCTTGGAGCGGTTGCCCTTGGCGAGCATGACCAGTGAGCCGCCCGCGGCCTGGAACTGATCGACGTACGAGTCCATCCGGCCGGCGGTGGTCGGGCCGAACGAGCCGCTCGCGTAGCCCTCGGGGGTCTTGGCCGGACCGGCGTAGTAGACCGCGTGGTCCCGTAGGTAGCCGGGCATCGGCTCGCCCGCGTCGAGACGCTCCTTGATCTTGGCGTGCGCGATGTCGCGGGCCACGACCAGCGGGCCGGTGAGCGACAGCCGCGTCTTCACGGGGTAGCGGCCGAGCTCGGCCCGGATCTCCGCCATCGGCCGGTTCAGATCGATGCGGACCACGTCGCCGGACAGGTCGTCTTCCGTCGTCTCCGGCAGATACCTGGCCGGGTCGGTCTCCAGTCGCTCGAGGAAGACACCTTCAGCGGTGATCTTCGCCAGCGCCTGCCGGTCCGCGCTGCACGACACCGCGATGGCCACGGGGCAGGACGCGCCGTGGCGAGGCAGCCGGACGACCCGGACGTCGTGGCAGAAGTACTTGCCGCCGAACTGGGCGCCGATGCCGAGTCGCTGGGTGAGCTCGAAGACCTGCTGCTCCAGCTCCAGGTCGCGGAAGCCGTGTCCCGTCGGTGATCCCGAGGTGGGCAGTGCGTCGAGGTAGTGCGCGGAGGCGTATTTCGCCGTCTTGAGGGCGAACTCGGCACTGGTGCCCCCGACGACGATGGCGAGGTGGTACGGAGGGCAGGCGGCGGTTCCGAGTGAGCGGATCTTCTCTTCGAGGAACGCCAGCATGCGCTTGGGGTTCAGGACGGCCTTGGTCTCCTGGTAGAGGAACGACTTGTTGGCGCTGCCGCCCCCCTTGGCCATGAACAGGAACTTGTAGGCCTCACTGACGGCCGGCTCGCCGCCCGTGGCGTACAGCTCGACCTGGGCGGGCAGGTTGGTGCCGGTGTTCCTCTCCTCCCACATGGTGACGGGGGCCATCTGGGAATAACGGAGGTTGAGCTTGGTGTACGCGTCGTACACGCCCCGCGAGATGTGCTCCTCGTCGCGGCCGTCGGTGAGGACATGCTGACCCCGTTTGCCCATCACGATCGCGGTACCGGTGTCCTGGCACATCGGCAGTACGCCCGCGGCGGCGATGTTGGCGTTCTTGAGCAGGTCCAGTGCGACGAACCGGTCGTTGGGGGAGGCCTCCGGATCGTCGAGGATCCGGCGCAACTGCGCGAGGTGAGCGGGCCGGAGCAGATGGGAGATGTCGCGGACGGCCGTCTCGGTGAGCAGGCGCAGTGCCTCTGCCTCCACTCGCAGGAACGTGCGGCCGTCCGCCTCGAACGTGCTCACCCCGTCACTGGTGAGCAACCGGTATCCGGTCTCGTCCGGGCCGAGGGGCAGCAGGTCGGTGTGGGCGAACTCGGGCATCGCGCGGGCCTCTCCTCAAACTGCGGGCTGGGCTCAGCGTAAGGCCTGGCCAAGACGACTTCGCATCGGGCAGTGCCCTGTCCCACGTTGCCAAGGCGGACGTACGGGTAGGGAGGGAAGAAGGGAACCTCTATCAATACTTCGTAAAGATCGCTCTATGCAGATCCCACTGCTCGATCGGGGGGCGTCATGTCGGCATGGCAGCCGTTCATCTCATCCGCACCGCTCTTATCCGCACCGAAGGATCCGAACCAGGGTCTGGGCTATGCCGCGCTCATCCTCGTGGGCGCGGTGATGGTCATCTCGCTTCTGGTCACCTTGATCGCTTTGGTGCTCCACAACTTCCGAGAGGAGGAATGGCGGCGGCACAGCCACTGAGCAGGCCGTTCTGGATCCGCGCCTCCCGTCGGGCATCCCGGGCGCCGGCCGCTCCGGGCGGGGCCCGCACGCCCGGCCTCCGCCTCGGCCGGGCCTCCCCCCGGCCGGCACCCTCGCATCACCGGGCACGTCACCGGGGCCGCACCACCGGGGAAGGTGGTTACCTGGTGACACGGGGGGTAGAACCGGCGATCGAACAAGGAGGCACGTAGATGAACCTGCAAGAGGCGAACCGACAGCTTCAGCTGGCCGTCCACGACGCTCAGGTGGCATACGACTGCGTGGAGCTCGGCGAGATAGACCGCGCCCATACGCACGCGCTCATGGCCAGGACGGCCGCGGACGCCGCGGAGACGGCACTTCGCTACGCCCTGGCCGAAGAGCGCGGGGAGGATCCCCCTTCCGCGAGCGAGGCGTTCTCCGTCGAGCAGGAGAACCTCAGATAGGAGAATTCTCGAGAACCCCGCGGAGGAGAACCCCGCGCGGGTAGAGCCGGGCGAGAGCACGTCCGCCTTGGCGGCCCACGGACGCCCCACGGACATCAGAGCCCCGTGAGGCGGTCCGTAGCCGTTGCCATCGCACTGGGTCATCGCACTGTGTCACCGCACTGTGTCACCGCTCCGGGTCATCGGACCGTGGGCCTGAGCGACCAGGGCCCCGAGTCACAGCACCGGCCTGCTTTCCGGACCCTGGGATCTGAATTCGCCGGGCGCCGGCGGATTTTCCCGTCCGGTCGCACGGCTATCGTCGGGGCGTGGACAACCCTTGGCGTCCGGCCGTACGGGCGGGCCGCGTGGCGGCCCGAGATCTGCGGGCCTCGGACAGCGACCGGGAGAGCGTGGTGACCCTGCTCGCCCAGGCGGTGGCCGACGGCCGGCTGACCCCGGCCGAACACGGTGACCGGATCGAGCGGGCCTATGCCGGCCGCACTCTCGGCGAGCTCAGCGTCCTGACCCTTGATCTGGTACCGGCCGAAGAGCAGCCGATCCGCGTCGACGAACGGTCGCCGCACGCCATGTTCGGCTCGATCCGGCGGGCCGGCCGATGGGTCGTCCCCGTGAGGTTGCCCGTGACGGCCTGGTTCGGGACGGTCGAGCTGGACCTGCGTGAGGCGATCCTGCAGCGCCGGCACGTGTTCATCGAGGCCAACGTCCTCTGCGGCACTGTCCGGCTCCTGGTCCCCGAAGGGGTCCGGGTCGACGTCTCCGGCCGGACCATCCTGAGCACGCGCGAGCTGAGGATCAGGCGGCCCGGTGACCCCGCGGGGCCGGTCGTGGAGATCGGCGGCACGGTGGTACTGGGGTCGATCAAGGCCCGGACCCCCAGGCGCGACTGGCGGCGGCGCCTGCGCGGACGGTGACCGAGCGGCCTGGCCTCGCACGCCCAGGCCGCCCCGGGGACGGCCGGGACACGGCCCCGAGGCGGGCCGTACGGGAGATCCCGCGCGGCGCCGCGCTCGTCGGCCGGCCCGGCTAGGACGCCGTGTCGAAGTTGATCGCGCTGTAGGCCCTCAGCTTGCCGAGCTGGTGCTCACTTTGGATGTTCCGGATCGTGCCGCTGCGTGAACGCATGACCAGCGAGTGCGTGGTCGCGGTGCCCTTGCGATAGCGCACGCCGCCCGCCAGTTCACCGTCGGTGATGCCGGTGGCGGCGAAGAACACGTCGTCGGAGGTCACCAGGTCGTCGGTGGTGAGCACCCGGCCCAGGTCGTGGCCCGCGTCGATGGCCTTCTGCCGTTCGGCCTCGTCCTGCGGCCAGAGCCTGCCCTGGATCACACCGCCGAGCGCCTTGATCGCACAGGCCGCGATGATGCCCTCCGGCGTGCCGCCGATGCCGAGCAGCAGGTCGACACCGGTTCCCTCGCGGGTCGCCATGATGGCTCCGGCGACGTCGCCGTCGGTGATGAACTTGATCCGGGCACCGGCCTCACGGACCTCCTTGACGATCTCCTTGTGCCGGGGACGGTCGAGGATCACCACGGTGACGTCCTCCGGCGAGGAGCCCTTCGCCCGGGCGACGGCGCGGATGTTGTCCGCGATCGGGCGCTGGATGTCCACCGCGTCGGCCGCCTCCGGGCCGGTGACCAGCTTCTCCATGTAGAAGACGGCCGAGGGGTCGTACATCGATCCCCGGGCGCTCACCGCGATCACTGAGATCGCGTTGTTCATCCCCAGCGCCGCCAGGCGGGTGCCGTCGATCGGGTCCACCGCGACATCGCACTCGGCACCGCTGCCGTCGCCGACCTGCTCGCCGTTGTAGAGCATCGGGGCATTGTCCTTCTCGCCCTCGCCGATGACCACCACGCCCTTCATGGAGACGGTGTTGATCAGCTGCCGCATCGCGTTGACCGCGGCTCCGTCCGCGCCGTTCTTGTCGCCGCGGCCGACCCAGCGCGCGGCGGCCATGGCGGCGGCCTCGGTGACGCGTACGAGCTCGACCGCGAGGTTGCGGTCCGGCGCGTCCTTAGCCGTGGCAAGAGGGGAGGAAACGGTCGTTTCATCACTCATAGCGGGGCTGCCCTTCAATAGTCGGCCTTGCATGGGATCGTAGTTCCCAGTGGGTAGGGCGTAACCTCGTCGGCACGTGTGTCCGCTTCGGCGGACGGCGGATACGGTTACCACATCAGGCAGGAAGGAGTGGGGCGTTCCTCCCGGCGGGCCGAGCGGGGGCTCCACGCCCAGGCAACAGATGAGCGGTGACTTCGGAGTGGGAGCGCGAGCGTGAGCATTGACGAGCCCGCGGTGCGGGTGTCCGATCGCGGAGCCGCCACCAGGGGCGCGTTGCTGACCGCCGCCCGCGGAGTTTTCGCCGAGGCCGGCTTCGCCCAGGCCGCGGTGACCGACATCGTGGCCCGAGCCGGTGCCAGCGTGGGGAGCCTTTACCACCACTTCAACGGCAAGGCCGATCTCTACCTGACGCTCTTCGAGGACTTCCAGAACCGTCAGCAGGAACGGACCCGCGAGGCGATCCGCGCCGTACGGGACGCCGGCGAGGCGGATCCGATGCGGCTGTTCATCGCGGGTGCGACCTCCTATATCGACGGCTGCCTGGCCGAGCGGGAGGTGTCCCGGCTGTTCATGTCCGGGAACGGCCCCCCCGGTTTCGACCGCGTGATGCAGAAGCGGCTGCGCAGGTGGGCCCGGCTCAACGCCGCCCTGTTCCACTCCCCGGACGGCGCCGTCGACGAACCGCTCGTGATCGTGCTGACCGGCGCGATGGCCGCGGCCGTGACGGAGATCTCGCTCAGCGACGATCCCGACGCCTCCCGCAGGCTCGCCAAGGACATCATGGCCATCATCGAGACGATCAGGAATCCCCGTACGGAGGACGCGTGAGCGGCACGGATCACGACACCGTGGCGGCTACGACCGCGCGAGCGCGGGAAGACGCCTCCCAGGACACTCGCGCCCCGGCCCCCGGGGACGCGAGCGGCGGCGGAGTGAAGGGGACCGGCGCGGCGGGACCGCAGGAGCCCACACCGGTGAGCCCGGCCGTCTACAAGAGGCTGACCAGCGGGCTCGGCGGCTACAGCATCGCGATGCTGGCCTGTCTGGTGCTGGTCGGGCTCGTGGTGCTGATCACACCGCGCGACCAGAAGGAAGTGCTCCCGACGGTCGGCTACACCTTCGACATGAAGACACTCGGCACGTCGGCGCCCTACACCGCCTATGGCCCGGAGGGCCTGCCCGCGGGATGGCGGCCGACCAGCTCGCGGCTCACCGGCGTGCGGGGAAGCGGCCCCACCGCCTGGCACCTGGGCTTCGTCACCCCACGAGATGAGTACGCGGCGCTGGAGGAGAGCGACGAGGGCGCGGAGGCCTTCGTCAAGCGCATGACCAACCGGGACCGGCCCGAAGGCGTGCGGCAGGTCGCCGGGGCGAGCTGGGACCAGTACTTCCGGGCGGACAAGAACCAGCGTTCGCTGGCACGCCGCCTCCACGGGGTGACGCTCGTCATCACCGGCACGGCCTCCTATGACGAGCTCGGGGTGCTCGCGGCCGCGCTCCGTCCGCTCAAAACGGGCTGACCCGGGGTCTCCGGGCCGGGCATGACACCTCGGCCGGCCGGCGGCTCCCACGGACGCGCGATCCGGAAACCTCGGAGGGGCCCCTCAGAAAGGCGTCTCTTCGGCGCCGTCGGGACCGGTGCGGTCCGCCACGGCGGCGGCCAGCCGGGCCCGGGCGCCCTCGAGCCACTCGGCGCAGACCTCGGCGAGCCGCTCACCGCGTTCCCACAGGCTCAGCGACTCCTCCAGGGTGAGCCCGCCGGCCTCGAGCCGCCGTACGACGTCGGCGAGCTCGTCCCGGGCCTGCTCGTATGAGAGTTTCTTCTCCTCCGTCACGCCGCTCACCCTAGTCCGCCTCCGTACCGGTCACCCTGGCGGTGAGCCGCCCATCGGCCACGCGAATGACGAGCTCGTCGTCTTCGGCCAGCTCCGCGGCCGCCCGTACGACCGATTCGTCGGGCCGCTGCACGATGGCGTAACCGCGCCGCAGCGTCGCGGCCGGGGAGAGCGCGACGAGCCGGGCCCTGGTGTGCGCCAGCTCGTCCGCCCCCCGGGAGAGCGCGGAGCCGAGGCCGCGGCGGGCCCGGTCCCGTAGCGCCTCGACGGATTCGGCCTTGCGCTCGACCTCCCGTACCGGATCGGCCAGCGCGGGCCGGGAACGCGTCGCCGACAACCAGGCCTGCTCGCGCTCCAGCCGGCCGGAGACCCACCGCCGGCCGCGGTCGCGCAGTTGCCGCACCAGCTGCAGTTGCTCGCGCACGTCCGGCACGACCCTCTTGGCGGCGTCCGTGGGCGTGGAGGCGCGCACGTCCGCGACCAGGTCCAGAAGTGGTGCGTCCTGCTCGTGTCCGATCGCGCTCACCACCGGGGTCCGGCACGCCGACACGGCGCGCACCAGGGCCTCGTCGGAGAACGCCAGGAGATCCTCGAGCGAGCCACCACCACGGCTCACGATGATCACGTCGATCTCCGGATCGGCGTCCAGCCTGCCGAGGGCGTCCATGACCTCACGGACCGCATGGGAGCCCTGGACGGCGACGGGTTCGACGGTGAACCGGACGGCGGGCCAGCGCCGGCGGGCGTTCTCGAGGACGTCGCGTTCCGCGGCGGAGTCCCGCCCGCAGATCAGGCCGACCCGGTGGGGCAGGAAGGGCAGGGGCCGCTTGCGCTCCGCCCGGAACAGCCCCTCGGCCGAGAGCACGTGCTTGAGGTGCTCGAGCCGGGCGAGCAGTTCACCCACACCGACCGCCCGCACCTCCACGGCCGCGAGCGAGAACGTCCCGCGGTTGACCCAGAAGTCCGGCCTGGCGTGGATGACGACCCGGGCGCCGTCGGCGACGGCGGGGTTGTCGAACACCGCGCGCGGCCCGACCACCCGTACCGACATGTTCGCGACGGGGTCGCGCAGGGTGAGGTAGACCGTGCCCCCGCGCCTGTTGAGCTCGGTGATCTGGCCCTCGACCCAGATCCGGCCCAGCCGCGTGATCCAGCCACCGACCAGCTGCAGGACCGTACGGACCGGTACGGGCGCCTCCGGCGAGGTCTCCATCCCCATGCGCGGCAGCTTAGACGAGCGGGAGGGCGGGAGGAGCAGGCCCGACCACGGGGTTTCGGCCGAGGGGTTGTGCCATTGATCGGCAATGTGACATTTTACCGCCGTGCCGACGAACGATCTGCTGGTCATCGGGGCTGGAGTGGTCGGGGCCGCCTGCGCCTACCACGCGGCCAAGGCGGGCCTCTCCGTGACCGTGGTCGACCGGGGGGCCGTCGCCGGAGGGACGACCGGTGCGGGCGAGGGCAACCTCCTCGTCTCCGACAAGGAGCCCGGCGCGGAACTGGACCTGGCGCTGCTGTCGGTGCGGCTGTGGCGGGACCTGGCGGCCGACCTCGGTGAGGACGTGGAATACGAGGCCAAGGGCGGACTGGTCGTCGCGGCCGGGGCGACGGACCTGGCCGCGCTGACCGAGCTCGCGGAGCACCAGCGCGTCGCGGGGGTGGAGTCCCGGGTGGTGCCGCCAGGGGAGCTGCCCGAGCTCGAGCCGCACCTCGCACGGGGCCTGGCCGGCGGGGTCTTCTATCCCCAGGACGCCCAGGTCCAGCCCATGCTGGCCGCCGCGCACCTGCTGCGAGCCGCGCGGGAGCGGTTCGGCGCCCAGGTGCGGACCGGGGTCACCGTCACCGGCATCCGCCGGAGCGGTGGCCGGATCATCGGGGTCCGCACCGACAAGGGGGACATCGCGACCGGAACCGTGATCAACGCCGCGGGCACCT
Organism: Actinomadura sp.; assembly: GCA_036008685.1. Lineage (GTDB taxonomy): Bacteria > Actinomycetota > Actinomycetes > Streptosporangiales > Streptosporangiaceae > Actinomadura_C. The sequence continues at coordinate 12,811 of DASYNF010000287.1, forward strand.
GGAGCGGTGAGGTGGCCGCGCTCGCCGGAGTCACCGTCCCCGTTCTGCCCCGCCGCGGCTTCATCCTCGTCACCGAACCGCTGCCTCCCCTCATCCGGCACAAGGTCTACGCGGCCGAGTACGTCGCCAACGTGGCGAGCGACTCCGCGGGCCTGGAGACCTCCCCGGTGGTCGAGGGGACCAAGGCCGGGACCGTCCTCATCGGCGCCAGCCGGGAGCGGGTCGGCTTCGACCGGACGCTCTCCCTGCCCGCGCTGCGCCTGCTGGCCCGGCAGGCGATCGCGCTGTTCCCGATGCTCGCCGAGGTGGCGGCGATCCGGGCCTACTGCGGATTCCGTCCGTACTGCCCTGATCATCTGCCCGTCATCGGCCCCGATCCCAGGCTGGAGGGGCTGCTGCACGCGTGCGGTCACGAGGGGGCGGGGATCGGACTGGCCGCGGCCACCGGTCACCTGCTCGCGCAGGCCGTGACCGGCGCGGCCCCCGACCTCGACCTGACTCCGTTCCGCCCCGATCGTTTCGCGGAGGTCCCCCGATGACCGAACCGGCCGAGCCGGCCACCGGCCCGAAGCCGAACACGAGCCCGAAGCCGAGCACGAGCCCGAAGCCGAGCACTGAGCCGAGCACTGAGCGGGACGACCGGGCCCGGTCCCTGTGGACGGGCGGGGAGCCGTTCGAGATCACCTTTGACGGGCGCTCCGTCCGGGCGCTCCCCGGCCAGACGATCGGCGCGGTCCTGATGGCGGCCGGCATACGGGCCTGGCGCACCACCCGCGAGACGGGACGCCCGCGCGGCCTGTTCTGCGGGATCGGCGTCTGTTTCGACTGCCTTGTGACCGTGAACGGTGAGCCGTCCCGCCGGGCCTGCCTGACCCAGGCCGGACCCGGTGACGTGGTGACGACACAGGTGGGGGCCGATCGTGGACTGTGACGTCGCGGTGATCGGCGCCGGCCCGGCGGGGCTGGCGGCCGCGGTGGCCGCCGCGGCGGCCGGGGTCCGCGTGGCCCTCGTCGATGCGGCGGACCGGCCTGGAGGGCAGTACTTCCGGCACCCGCCCGAGTCGGCCGAGGCCGTCCGCCCGGTGCGGCTCCACCACGGATGGGCTCGTTTCGTCCGGCTCCGCGAAGCGCTGAACGAGCACATCCGAACGGGCCGCGTCCATGACGTGCCGGGCCACTCGGTCTGGTGCGTCGAGCCGATGTCCGAGGCGGCCGGGGACTCCGGCGCCCGCTTCACCCTCCACCTCAACCGGCCTGGCGGGTCCCGGTCCGCCGGGACACCGATCACGGCGGAGGCGCAGGCCAGGGAGGTCAGATGGGTGCGGGCCCGCACCATCGTGATCGCGGCCGGGGCGCACGACCGGGCGCTCCCGTTCCCGGGGTGGGACCTGCCCGGTGTGCTGACCGCCGGCGGCGCGCAGGCACTGCTCAAGGGCAACCTCGTCCTGGCCGGGAGCCGTGTGGTCGTGGCCGGTTCCGGCCCGTTCCTGCTTCCCGTCGCGGCCGGTCTCGCGGCCGCCGGCACCGTGGTGGCGGGGGTCTTCGAGGCCGGCCGGCCGGGCCGTTTCGCCCGGCACGCGCCCGCCATCGTCCGCAACGCCGGAAAGCTGGCCGAGGGGGCGGGTTACGCGGCCGCGCTGCTCCGCCACCGGGTGCCCTACCGGGTGGGACACGCGGTCATCGCCGCTCACGGGCAGGACGCCGTCGAGGCCGTGACCGTCGCCCGGCTGGACCGGGACTGGACTCCGGTCCCCGGCACCGAACGCGTGGTGCCGTGCGACACGCTAGCCGTCGGCTACGGGTTCACGCCCCAGCTGGAGATCCCGGTCGAGCTCGGCTGCGCCACGAGAACGGACGCGGACGGCAGCCTGGTGGTGTCGGTGGACGCGGCGCAGCGCACGAGCCTGCCGTGGGTCTACGCGGCCGGTGAGACCACGGGCGTCGGCGGGGCGGAGCTCGCGCTGGCCGAGGGGGAGCTGGCCGGGATCGCGGCGGCCGGCGCGCTCGGCGCCGGGAAGGCCACGCCACCACGGCGGCTGACGGCGCGGCGGGCCCGGCTGCGGAGCTTCGCCACGGCGCTGCACCACGCCTATGCCGTACGGCCGGGCTGGATGGGCTGGGTGCGCGACGACACACTGGTCTGCCGGTGCGAGGAGGTGCCGTACGGGCGGCTCGCTCAGGCCGTCGGCGATCTCGGCGCCACCGACGCGCGGGCGGCCAAGCTGATCAGCAGGGCCGGCATGGGCTGGTGCCAGGGGCGAATCTGCGGTTATCCCACGGCCTGCCTGACCGCCCGGATCCTCGGGAGCGCGCCGGACCTCACCGGTCTGGCCCGGCGCCCCCTGGCCCAGCCGGTCCGGCTCGGCGACCTGGCCGAGGAGCCGGACCCGGGTGGGGACGGGTGGTGACCCGGCGAGGCGGCGCGGCCGTCCCGGCACAAGGTCCCGGCACAAGGTCTCTGTGAACCGTCCACCGGCGCGTCGATAACGGTCACGTTGCTTCGATTCGTGGATCTTGACGCCGCAACTCGGACCAATGTGAAATGTCACACCTCTTGAAGGAGAGCACGATGACCGAAACCCGCGCCCCTTGGCATGGAGTGATGGTCGCCACCGCGCTGCCGCTGCGCGACGACCTGTCCGTCGACTTCGACCGCTATGCCGAGCACGTCCGCTGGCTGGTGGACTCCGGCTGCGACGGCGTCGTGCCGAACGGCTCACTCGGTGAATACCAGACCCTCACCGACGAGGAGCGCGCCCGCGTCGTCCGTACGGCCGTCGAGGCGATCGGCGGAGACCGGGTCATGCCGGGCACCGGGGCCTATGGCTCGGCGGAGTCGCGGCGGTGGGCCGAGCAGGCGGCCGAGGCCGGGTGCGGCAGCGTGCTGCAGCTGCCCCCGAACGCCTACCGGGCCGACCAGAGCATCGTCGAGGCGCACTACGCCGAGGTCGCCAGGGCGGGCATCCCGATCGTGGCCTACAACAACCCGCACGACACCAAGGTGGACCTGACCCCGGCCCTCCTGGCGCGGCTGCACGCCGCGGGTCACATCGTCGGCGTCAAGGAGTTCAGCGGGGACGTCCGGCGCGGCTACGAGCTCGCTGAGCTCGCCCCCGGCCTCGACCTGATCATCGGTGCCGATGACGTGCTCCTGGAGCTCGCCCTGGCGGGCGCCAAGGGCTGGATCGCGGGCTATCCCAACGCGCTCCCGGTGTCCTGCGTGGAGCTCTACCAGGCGGCCGTGGCCGGCGACCTGGAGCGGGCCCTGCCGCTCTACCGGTCGCTGCACCCGCTGTTGCGCTGGGACTCCAAGGTCGAGTTCGTCCAGGCGATCAAGCTGTCCATGGACCTGGCGGGCCGGCCCGGCGGGCCGTGCCGGGCGCCGCGCCTGCCGCTGACCCCGGACCAGGACACGACGGTGCGGGCGGCCACCGAGAAGGCCCTCGGCGAAGGACTCCGCTGATGCGGTCCAAGCACGTCTTCCACGCCGTCGACTCGCACACCGAGGGGATGCCGACGCGCGTCATCACCGGTGGGGTCGGCGTCATCCCGGGCGAGACGATGTTCGAGCGGCGGCGGCATTTCCTCGAGCACCTGGACGACCTGCGGACCCTGCTGATGTACGAACCGCGCGGGCACGGGGCGATGAGCGGCGCCATCCTGCAGCCGCCGACCCGCCCGGACGCCGACTACGGAGTTCTCTACATCGAGGTCTCCGGGTGTCTGCCGATGTGCGGACACGGCACCATCGGGGTCGCCACCGTGCTCGTCGAGACCGGCATGGTCGAGGTCACCGAGCCGGTCACCACGATCCGGCTCGACACTCCCGCCGGGCTCGTGGTGGCCGAGGTCGCGGTGGCGGATGGTGCCGCCCGCTCGGTGACCATCCGCAACGTGCCGTCTTTCGCGCATGCCCTCGACCAGACCGTGGAGGTGCCGGGACTCGGCTCCGTGACCTACGACCTGGCCTACGGCGGCAATTTCTACGCCATCCTGCCGATCGAGAGCGTGGGGATCCCGTTCGACCGGGCGGAGAAGCAGCGCATCCTCGGCGCCGGGCTCGCGATCATGGAGGCGATCAACGAGGGCCGGCCACCGGTGCATCCGGAGAATCCGGGCATCGGGCAGTGCCACCACGTCCAGTTCGTCGCGCCCGGATCGGACGCGCGGCACTCCCGGCACGCCATGGCCATCCATCCGGGCTGGTTCGACCGCTCACCGTGCGGGACGGGCACCTCGGCCAGGCTGGCGCAGCTGCACGCGCGGGGCCTGCTGGCCCTCGGCGCGGAATTCGTCAACGAATCCTTCATCGGCACCCGGTTCGTCGGCCGGATCGCCGAGGAGACGACGGTGGGGGGCCGGCCCGCCATCGTCCCCACGATCACCGGACGGGCCTGGGTGACCGGGACCGCGCAGTACCTCCTCGACCCGGAGGACCCGTTCCCGAGGGGTTTCCTGTTCTAGCCCAGACCGCTGTAATCGAGGGCAGCCGGCCCCCGAGTCGAGCACCAGAAAGCGAGCCCCTTAGATGAAGATTCCCACGATCACCCTGGGTGTGGCCCTGGCGGCGGTGGCCGCCACCTCCGCGTGCGGTCAGGGCGTCCTCGGCGCGAGCGGCAAGGGCGATGACAAGGGTCCGATCGTCCTCGGCATGAACGCGCCGATGTCCGGTAGCAGTGCCGAGATCGGCCCGTACATGAAGAACGGCGCGCAGCTCGCCATCGACGAGCTCAACGCCAAGGGCGGAGTGCTCGGCCGCAAGCTCGAGCTGCGGGTCGAAGACGACGCCTGCGACCCCAAGACCGCGGCCGCCGCGGCCAACAAGCTCGTCGCGGCCGGCGTGAAGGCATCGGTCGGCGGCTACTGCTCGGGCGCCACGCTCCCCACCCTGCCGGTGTTCGACCGGGCCGGGATCCCGATGGTCATCCCGGCGGCGAACTCCACCGACCTCGTGGCGCAGAAGCTGAAGCACGTCTTCCTCATCAACGGGACCGGTGACCAGCAGACCTCCGCCGCGATGGCCTGGCTGCAGAAAAGCGGCGCCAAGAAGGTCGCGGTCATGCACGACAACACCAGCTATGCCAAGGACATCGCGGTGCGCACCGCAACAGAGCTGGACAAGCCGGGCGGCCCGGACAAGGCGGCCATCGAGGCCGTCAACCCCGGTGAGAGCGACTACAGCGCCAACGTCACCAGCGTGACGGAGGCCAACCCCGACTTCATCTACTGGACGGGCTATTACCAGGAGGGCGGGCTGCTCATCCGGCAGTTCCGCCAGGCCGGCTACAAGGGCAAGGTCATGATCGCGGACGGGTCCGTCGACCCCAAGATCGTCAAAATCGCCCAGGGCGACGCCGCCGAGGGGCTCTATGCCACGATGACGCAGATGCCCGACACGCTGCAGGGCGCGCAGAGCTGGGTGGACTCCTACAAGAAGAAGTTCGGTTCCGACCCGGGCCCCTACTCCCCGCAGTCCTACGACGCGGTCCGCGTGGTGGCCGAGGCCATGACCAAGGCCGGCGGCACCGACGGCGACAAGGTCGCCAAGGCGCTCGAGGGCGTCGACGGGTTCCAGATCTTCTCCGGCCCGCTCAAGTTCACCGCCGACCACCGGCTGTCCGCCGGCGGGTTCGTGATCCTCGTCGTCAAGGACGGCAAGTTCACGCTCCAGGACTCCCTCAAGTAACCCGTCCATCCCTCTTCGTGGTGGTCTTGCGGGGG
>DASYNF010000288.1:0-124356 GCA_036008685.1 Actinomadura sp.
GAGGTGGACCAGCGGGCGTTCCGCAAACGCCTGGGCTCGCTGCTCGACGTCTACACGGCGGCCATGAACCCGCCCGCGGATCAGCTCCCGGGCCGCCATACGATCATGGAGCGGCACTCCGCCTATCCGGCCTTCCGGGCCGTCGTGTTCGAATGGCGCCATGGGCCCGCGCCGTTCGTCCTCGGCGCCGGCCGACGTCCCGTCCCGGCCAAGGTGGCCGGATTCGCCTACGGCTTCCGGGGCGTCCCCGGGCAGTGGTGGCACGACGTCGTTCACGAGGCGCTCGCCGACGCGGGCGGGAAGCCGCACGCCGACAACTGGCTGGCGGAGGTGTTCGAGGTGGCCGAACTGCACGTCCATCCCGGCTGTCAGGGACGGGGGCTGGGCCGGCGGCTGCTCGAAGCGCTGTGCGAGGGCCGCACCGAGCGGACCGTCGTGCTGTCCACACTCGACCGCCCGGATTCGCCGGCGCGGCGCCTGTACTCATCGGTGGGGATGACCGACCTGCTCCGCCATTTCGAGTTCCCCGGCGGCGGCCAGGCCTACGCGATCATGGGTGCGCCGCTGCCCTTGGACCGCTGAGCCGCGTCAGACCACCGATCAGGCGCTGAGCGGCGGCGTCGCGTAGGCGGCCGCCCCGACCAGGTTGTAGACCTCCCGAGTCGCCGTCGACCTGTTGAAGGTGATGAAGTGGATCCCTGGCGCGCCCTGCTCGAGCAGCTCCCGGCACAGCTCGGCCGCGTGCTCGATCCCGAGCCGGCGGACGGCCTCCGGATCGCCCGAGACGGCCTCGAACCGCGCGGCCAGCTCCTCGGGGAATGGCGCCCCGGACAGCTGCTCGGACCGCTCTATCGTGCTCATCTGGGTGACCGGCATGATCCCTGGGATGATCGGGGTGTCACAGCCCTGAGCCTCGACGCGGTCACGCAGCCGGAAATAGTCCTCGGCGCGAAAGAACATCTGTGTGATGGCGTAATCCGCCCCGGCACGGCACTTTCGGACGAAATAGCGCGTGTCGCTGTCGATGTCAGGAGAGCGCGGGTGCTTGTAGGGGAACGCCGCGACGCCGACGCAGAAGTCACCGGAGTTGCGGATGAGGTGCACCAAGTCCTCGGCGTAGGCCACGCCGTCGGGATGCCGGACCCAGTCCCCGAGGGGATCACCCGGAGGATCTCCGCGCAGTGCCAGCATGTTCCGGACCCCGACGGAGGCGAATCGGCCGATCAGGTGACGCAGCTCACGGATCGAGTGATCCACCGCGGTGAAGTGCGCGACCGGCGTGAGCGTCGTGTCGGTGGCGATCCGCTCCACGATGTCCACCGTCTTGTCCCGGGTCCCGCCCCCCGCCCCGTAGGTCACGGAGACGAAGGTCGGCCGCAACGCCTCGAGCTCACGGATGGCGCGCCACAGGTTGCGGGCCCCCTGATCGGTCTTCGGCGGGAAGAACTCGAACGAGAAGGACCTTCCTCCGGCGGCGAGCAGCTCGCGGATCGTGGGTACACGCTCGGGACGTACGGGACTCATGGCGACAGGCTACCGGGGCCCGGCCCCGGCCGCGGGATCATGGCGCCGGCACCACCGCGCCGGCCGGGCCGCGACGCGCGCCTCCCCTGGTCCCGGCACATCCACCTGTCCCCGATGGATACGCTCGTCTGCATGCCGTCCAGCCGTGTACGCAAGGAGGTCGACGAGGCGCTGTTCGCCTTCGTCGGCCGCCGGCGCCCCCAGGTGCTCGGGATCGATGCGGATCTCGCTCCGATGCTGTCCGCTCTCGAAGCACTGCTGGCCGGAGGCAAGCGGCTGAGGCCCGCGTTCTGTTACTGGGGCTGGCGGGGCCTCGGCGGCGAGGACGGGCCCGGGATCTTCAAGGCGGCCGCCTCCCTCGAACTGCTGCAGGCGAGCGCACTGATCCATGACGACGTCATGGACTCCAGCGACACCCGGCGCGGGCAGCCCTCCGTGCACCGCAGGTTCCAGGCCATGCACGAGCGGTCCGGCTGGCCCGGGCCGGCGGAGTCGTTCGGCGCGAGCGCGGCGATCCTGCTCGGAGACCTTTCCCTGGCATGGTCGGGCCAGATGTACGACACCAGCGGGCTCGGCGAGGACGGGCTCGGCCGCGGCCGAGCGACCTACGACCTCATGCGCACCGAGGTGATGTGCGGTCAGTACCTCGACCTGGTGGAGCAGGCGCACGGCGCCGGCCCCACGGGTGCCGCCACCGGTGGCGCGGCGGGTCCCACGCGCGGAACGGTCGATACGGCGCTCCGCGTGGTCGAGTTCAAGAGCGCCAAGTACACCGTCGAACGGCCGCTGCACCTGGGCGCGGCGATGGCCGGAGCGGACGAGGACACCATCGCGGCGCTGTCGCGCTATGGGCTCCCCCTGGGCATCGCCTTTCAGCTGCGTGACGATGTGCTGGGCGTGTTCGGCGATCCGGCCGAGACGGGCAAGCCCGCGGGCGACGACCTCCGCGAGGGAAAACGGACCGTGCTCATCGCACTGGCGCTGGAACGGGCCACCGCGGCGCAGGCGGAGGTCGTACGAGACCGCCTGGGCGACCCCGGGCTGGACGCCGCCGGAGTCGAGGAACTCCGGTCGGTGATCGTGGACACCGGTGGGCTGGCCGCGTGCGAAGCCATGATCGAGGAGTACGCCGCCGAGGCCCGCGCCGGACTCGAGTCGGCGCCGATCGCGGAGGATGCCAAGCTCGCACTGGCCGACCTCGCCATCGTGGCCACCGTCCGGCGCGGTTGAGCGCCGCGCCCGGCCGAGACGGCCGGGCGGAGGACCCCCGTCCCTAGACCCCGGGTCCTCACATCCATCCTTAAAGCCGCGTATTCGACCCAAGGCGACAAAAACCCTACGTTCGGCCTGCCTCGAGAGGCCCGGCGCGATACAAATAAGGCGATCTTCACCCCCGTACCGCCGGAGCACCACGTGGTAGACGACATCGGGCTCGGCCCGGACGATCCACGGCGACTGGGCCACTACACGTTGGTCAGGCGTCTGGGCGAGGGCGGGCAGGGCACCGTCTATCTCGCCAGGTCGGAGGACGGCGTCCTCGTCTCCCTCAAACTGCTGCGCGGCGGCTGGGCGGCGAGCGCGCGGGCCCGGGCCCGATTCGTCAAGGAGGCCTCGGCCGCCAGGCGCGTGGCGACTCCCCACACGGCACGGGTCCTGGAGGCACAGGTCACCGGGGACCGGCCCTACATCGTCAGCGAGTTCGTCGACGGGCCGTCCCTGCAGCAGGTGGTCGACCGGCACGGCCCGCTGACCGGGGCTCCGCTGCGGAAACTGGCGCTGCGCACGGCCGGCGCGCTCATGGCCGTCCACCGCGCGGACATCGTCCACCGCGACTTCAAGCCCGGCAACGTGCTGCTCGGCCCCGGCGGCGCGAAAGTGATCGACTTCGGCATCGCGCGGGCACTGGACAGCGCCACGCCGATGACGACTTCTCCGGTGGGGACGCCTGCCTACATGTCCCCGGAGCAGATCGAAGAGGAGCCCGTCGGCCCCCCCGCGGACGTGTTCGCCTGGGCCGCGACCATGGTCTTCGCGGCGACCGGCCACCCGCCGTTCGGCGTCGGTCCCAACGCGGCCGTCATGCGGCGGGTCGCCGAACGGGCGCCCGACCTCAACGGCCTCAGAGGGCCCTTCCGCGATCTGATCGAGGACTGCCTGGACAAGAATCCAGCGGCCCGTCCCACGGCCTCGCAGCTGCTGCGATCGCTCCGTGCGAACGCCCGGCCCGTTCCCAAGCCCAAACCCAAGCGCATCCCCGCCTATCGCTGGCGGATGATCGTGGCCCTGATGCTCGTCGTGGCCACGGGCTTCACGCTGGGCGTCCTGCTGCCCCCGGCCTGAGACACGGCGATCGACCCGCCCCGGGCGCCTCCCGGGCGGGACCCCCCGTCACCAGTGCGGGGGACGCTCGTCGAGAAAACGGGCGTGGTCGGCGGACTCCCGCCAATCGCCCCAGCCCTCGTCGGTGTCGTCACGTGTCTGGTCCGGGAAGATCTCCAGGTCCTCGGTGAGGTCGACCGGCCGGTCCTCGTCAGGTGAGACGCTCATGGACTCCATTGTCCGTCATGGACGGGCCCGCCCGGTCAGCCGAGCGGCGTGTCCCGCAGCCGGCGGCTCAGCTCCGCGGCCGCGGCCGCGGGGTCGGCCGCGGCCGTTATCGCGCGTACGACGACGATCCGGCCGGCTCCCGCCGACAGCACCTCGGCCAGGTTGCCGGCGTCGATGCCGCCGATCGCGAACCAGGGCCGGACGACCCGGCGGCCGGCGAGGTACTTCAGCAACTCGGGCCCCGGCGCGGGCCTGCCGGGCTTGGTCGGGGTCGGCCAGACCGGCCCGGCACAGAGATAGTCGACCCCGGGCTCCGTCGACGCGGCCGCCGCCTGGTCTTCGGAGTGCGTGGACCGGCCGATGAGGGTGTCCTCTCCCACGATCTCTCGGGCCATCGGGACCGGGAGGTCGTCTTGGCCGAGGTGCAGGACGTCCGCCCGTACGGCCCGGGCGATGTCCGCCCGGTCGTTCACGGCGAGGAGGGAGCCGTGCCGGTCACAGGCGGCCCGGAAGACCGACAGATATTCGATCTCCTGGCGCGCCTCCAGGCCCTTCTGGCGGAGCTGGACGATGTCCACCCCGGCGCCCAGCACGGCGTCGAGGAACTCCGCCAGGTCGCCCTGGCGCTCCCGGGCATCGGTGCACAGGTACAGGCGGGCCCGGTCGAGCCGGGCCCGCATCGAGACGGCGTGGTCCGACAGCAAGCGCTTCGGCACGATGGAGGATCAGGTCCTTTCCTGTTCGGAGGTCCTGTTCAGAGGTCCTGTCAGAGGTCGCGTCAGAAGGCGAGAGCCTGCGCTCGCCTGCGAACCTCGGTGCCGCGGTTTTCGATGAGGGCCTGGACCGGGGTGCCGGGCAGGGTCTCATCGGGCGTGAAGAGCCAGCGAAGGGCCTCCATCGGGTCGTAGCCGGCGTCGGACAGCAGTATGAGCGTCCCGGGAAGCCCCTTGAGGATGTGCCCTTCCTGCACGAAGGCAGAGGGCACCTGGTGCGTCCCCTCACGCGGGATGCCGAGAAGCTTGTGGTCGCGGAGGAGCTGCTTGGTGCGGTTCAGGTTGATGCCGAGCCGGTCGGCGGCCTCGGAAAGGGTGACCCACTCCCCCACCAGGGCATCTGTCTGCGGATCCAGCATGCTGTCAACAGTAATGTGCATCTGTGTCACGGAGCCTGCCTACCACCCCATGGGGGCATTGAAACCATCAGGGTCGCACCGCGTTCCGAACCGGAACGTCCGGATCGGTGAGCAGGTCCGGATCGACGGCGGTGCCCGCCGCGATGAGCCGGCGGGCCTGCACCAGGTCACGAGGCCGGTTCACGGTCGCGATCGCCTCCAGCCGGCTGCCGGTCAGCCAGCAGGCGGACCAGTCCGGCCCGGCCGGATCGCCGCGGAACATGACGCGCTCGGCCCCCGGATGGTGACCGGCGTACTGCACCATGCGGCCGAACTGCTCCGACCAGAAGTATGGCACCGGGTCATAGGCCGCGTCCTCACCGAGCAGGGAGGCGGCGGCCACCTCGGGCCCGTTCAGCGCGGTGTCCCAGTGCTCCACGCACAGGCGCCGGCCGTACCGCGACGACCACCATGCCGCGCAGTCGCCCACGGCCACGATCTCCGGCCGGCCGGTCCGCAGACGGGCGTCGACCACGACTCCTCCCGCGATTTCGAGCCCGCTGCCGACCAGCCATCCGACCTCGGGCCGTACGCCCACCCCGACCACGACCTCGTCCGCGTCCACCCGGCCGCCGTCGGCCAGGGCCAGACCTCCGTGCTCGACGGCGGCCACCTTCGCCCCGAGCCGGAGCCCGACGCCGGCCTCGGCGTACCAGGCGGCGGTATGTCCGCCCACCTCAGGGCCCAGGGCGGTCGCCAGGGGCGCGTCACCCGCCTCCACCACCGTCACCGCACAGCCCGCCCGCGCCGCGGCCGTGGCGACCTCGGCGCCGATCCAGCCGGCCCCGACGATCGCGACCCGCGTACCCGCCCGGAGCCGGGAGCGCAGCGCCCGCGCGTCGTCGATCGTCCGGAGCGGGCGCTGCGGTCCATCGCCGGGCAGCCGGATGGGCGTGGCGCCCGTGGCGATCACCAGGCCGTCGAACGGCAGGGGACCCGCGGTGGTCTCGACCGCGCCTCCCCGTACCTCGTCCAGGCGCAGTCCGGTGGCGGAATGTCCGAGGAGCAGGTCGCATCGCAGATCCGGCCAGTTCACGTCGACCGTCGTGTCGTCGGTCCGCCCCGAGAGGACCGCCTTGGACAGCGGCGGGCGATCGTAGGGAGCGTGCGGCTCCGCCCCGACCAGCGTCAGCGCGCCCTCATAGCCCTTGGCCCGCAGCGCCTCCATGGCGCGCACGCCCGCGAGGCCGCCCCCGACGATGATCACGCTGTTCATGACGGCACTGTAATACGCCGGCTTTCCGCCGTCGGCGCCCGGCCCGAGCGGGCCGGGTGGGCCTGGCCGCGGTGACTCGCCGGCGGGCACGTGCGACACGCCGAAATCGACACGGTCCTCCGTGGGCATAGGCTGGGGAGGACAAAGCGCGGGAGTCCGGTTCGACCGGGCTGAGAGGGCGGCTGACCGGGCCGCCGACCGCCACGACCTGATCCGGATCATGCCGGCGAAGGGAGCGTCCACATGGATGTGGTCATCGTCGGTGCGGGAGTCATCGGGCTCGCGACCGCCTGGCGGGCCGCCGCACGAGGCCTCGGCGTGACCGTCGTGGACCCGCGGCCGGGGAGCGGCGCGTCACACGTCGCCGCCGGCATGCTGGCCCCGGTCAGCGAGCTCGCCTACGGCGAAGACTCGTTGGCGCGCCTCGGCATGGCCTCCCGTGACCGCTATCCGGCCTTCGTCACGGAACTCGAAGAGCTCACCGGCCATGACACCGGTTATCGCCATGACGGCACCCTGCAGGTGGCCTTCGACAGCGACGATCTGGCGTTCCTCGATGATCTCCGGCGCTTCCAGGAGACTCTGGGGATCACCGCCACGGCGCTGAGCGGCCGCGAGTGCCGGCGGCTCGAGCCGATGCTCGCCCCATCCATCCGGGGCGGCCTCCTGGCCGAGCACGACGGCTCGATCGATCCGCGGCGCCTGACCTCCGCCCTGCTCGCCGCCGTGGAGCGGACCGGGGCCACCCTGATCCGGGAGCGGGCCACGGACGTCCTGTCCGTGGGCGGCCGGGTCCGGGGCGTACGGCTCGGCGACGGTCGTGAGCTCGGGGCGGATCAGGTCGTGCTGGCCGCCGGCCCGTGGACGCACCAGATCGGCGGTGTGCCCGAGGGGATGCTGCCGGTGGTCCGCCCGGTCAAGGGCCAGGTGGTGCGTCTGCGCACACGCGTTCCGTTCCTCGGCCGATCCACCCGCGGGCTGGTCAAGGGCTCATCGATCTATCTGGTCCCGAGGACCGATGGTGAGGTGGTCATCGGGGCGACCCAGGAGGAGATGGGCTATGACACCACGGTGACCGCGGGAGGCCTGTGGGAGCTGCTGCGGGACGCCCGCGAGCTGGTCCCCGGCGTCACCGAACTGCGCTTCGAGGAGGTCAGCGCCGGACTGCGGCCCGGCTCGCCGGACAACGCCCCGCTCCTCGGCCCGACCGCGCTGCCGGGGCTCCTTCTGGCCACCGGGCATTTCCGCAATGGCGTGCTCCTGACACCGGTCACCGCCGAGGTGATGGCCGAGGTGCTCGCCACCGGCCGGCTGCCGGACGTCGCCAAGGCATTCCACCCGGATCGGTTCACCGGGGAGGCCGAGGCGTGAAGGTGATCGTCAACGGCGACCCCCGAGAGGTCCCCGAGAACGCGACGGTGGCGACCGTGATCGAGGGCGTGGCCCCGTCGCTCACCGGCGTCGCGGTGGCGCTCAACGACGAGGTCGTACGCCGGGCCGAATGGGCGGCCACGACCGTGCGGGAGGCGGACCGGCTCGAGGTCCTGACCGCCGTACAGGGGGGTTGAGACCTGCCCGGCCGTGAGGCCCCTGGAACGGACGTGTGGTGATCCGCCCGCGTAGTGAGCAGACAAGGAGACGACCGTCATCGTGACCACCGATCCAGACCCTCTCGTCATCGCGGGTGAGACCTTGGGGTCTCGCCTCATCATGGGGACCGGCGGCGCGCCGAGCATGCATGCGCTCGAGGAGGCGCTCGTGGCGTCCGGGACCCGGCTGACCACTGTGGCGATGCGGCGTGTGGACCCGTCCGCGCCCGGGTCGGTGCTGGAAGTCCTGCGCCGCCACGACATCCGCATGCTGCCCAACACCGCCGGATGCTTCACCGCCGGTGAGGCCGTCCTGACCGCCAAGCTGGCGCGCGAGGCCCTGGGCACCTCCTGGGTCAAACTCGAGGTCATCGCCGACGAGCGGACCTTGCTGCCGGACACCGTCGAGCTGCTCGAGGCGGCCGAGCAACTGGTGGACGACGGGTTCGTCGTGCTGCCGTACACCAACGACGATCCCGTGCTCGCCCGCCGGCTGGAGCAGGTCGGCTGTGCGGCCGTCATGCCACTCGGCTCCCCCATCGGCTCGGGCCTCGGCATCCGCAACCCGCACAACATCGAACTGATCGTGGAGGAGGCCGGTGTCCCGGTGGTGCTGGACGCCGGCATCGGCACCGCCAGCGACGCGACCCTGGCCATGGAGCTCGGCTGTGACGCCGTGCTGCTCGCCACGGCCGTGACGCGCGCCCAGTCGCCCGCCCGGATGGCCGCCGCGATGCGCCATGGGGTCGAGGCGGGCCGGTTGGCCCGGCTGGCCGGGCGGATCCCCAAGCGGCACTACGCGCAGGCGTCCTCGCCATGGCAGGGCCTCAGCGGCTCCTAGGGCGACGGGAGGGCGGCCCGGGTGCGAGGGGCGGTCCGGGTGCTCAGCCGCGGAGTCGTTTGAGGGTCTCGATGTCCGCGCGGTGCGGGGCGGCGGAGCGCCCCGGCGTCTCGATGATGAAGGGGACGCCGGCGGTCAGCGGATTGCCGAAGAGGTCGGCGAACGGCTCCTCACCGAGGTGCCCGGCGCCGATGTTCTCGTGCCGGTCCTTGGCCGACCCGCACACGTCCTTGGAGTCGTTGGCGTGGACGAGCTTCAGTCGTCCCGGTCCGACCGTGGCCACCAGCTCGTCGAGCACGTCCGCGACACCGTCCTTGGCGGTGAGGTCATGGCCGGCCGCGAAGATGTGGCAGGTGTCCAGGCAGATCCCGAGGCGCGGATGGCCGTCCAGCGCCTCGAAGTAGGGGCCCAGCTGCCGCACGGTGGCACAGAGCATGCGGCCCTGCCCGGCCATCGGCTCCAGCAGCAGGTCGGGGCCGTCGTCGGGGATCTCGTCCAGCAGCGGCAGCAGCCGCTCACGCACCTGCCCGATGGCCTGGTCATAGGACTGGGTGACCGCCGAGCCGGTGTGCACGACCACGCCGCGGGCTCCGATGGCCCGGCCCCTCAACAGCGCGTGCCGCACGGACTCGACCGATCTGGTCAGTGTCTCGGCCGTAGGGGATCCGAAGTTGATCAGGTAGCTGGCGTGCACGTAGACCGGAACACCGCTGTCACGGAGCCGGTCGTCCTCGGCCGGCCGGCCGGCCGCGAGCGCCCAGCCGCGCGGGTTGGAGACGAAGACCTGGACGGCCTCCGCGCCGATCTCCGTGGCGTACTTGAGGCCTCTGGTGGCCAGGCCCCCGCTCACCGGGACGTGCGCACCGATCGGGCTCTGCTCACGAAACTTCATAGGCGCGCAAGCCTAGCCGGGGCTTTGCACCCTCAACGCCAGATCGTCACGGTGGAGCCGCGCGGGGCCGTGCCTCCCGCCGGGTTCTGGAACACGACCCGATCGCCATCGTTCCCTCGATGCCGGCCGCCACCCGGGGCATTGCGGACGTCGACCTTGAAGCCGGCGCCCGTGAGCATGGCCCTGGCCTCCTGCGCGCCGTGTCCCATGGTGCTCGGGACCGGCAGCATCTCCTGTCCGTTGCCTCCGTCGCGGCAGAACGGGTTGACGTCGGGGAGGAAGCAGTCATCGGCCTTGTTGACCTGCAGTGTGACCTCGTCACCGCGTGAGACGGCCGTCCCGGCCTGCGGATTCTGGCCGAGCACCGTCCCCGGGGGCTTGCCCGGATCCCGCCGTTCGTCGATCTTGACGTTGAGGCCCATGGACTTCAGCTGGTTCTCGGCCGCATCGCGCCGCTGGCCCACGAGGTTGGGCATGGCCACGCCGCTGCTGAGGACGATGCCCACCGGCTCGTCCGGGGACTGCTTCTCACCGGCCTTGGGGTCGGTCCGTACGACGTCGTCCTTGGGGACCGTGGGCGAGGAGGTCCTCGTCACGGCACCGGCCGTGAATCCCTTGTCCCGCAGGATGCGCTTGGCCTCGTCCAGCGACTTGCCGGCGACGTCCGGCACCGGGATGGGAGCCCGCCCCTTCGACAGCACGAGGGTGACGATCTGCCCCTGCCGGACCCGCTCGCCGGGCCCCGGAGCGACCGAGGCGACATGGTCTTTTTTGATCTGCTCGGAGTAGGCGCCCTTGCCGCGCTTGTACTCGATGCCCTCGGTGGCCAGCCGCTCGCGTGCCTGGCTCAGTGACATTCCGACGATGTCCCGCGGGACATGGGCGTACTGACCTGCCGTCTGATACCAGACCGCCCAGCCGATCACCAGGATGGCGACGAGACCGAGCCCCATCAGCACGAACCGGCCGATGAAGAACTCCATCAGCCGTTCGGTCAGGGCCGGCCGGGCGGGCGGTTCCGAGGGGGGGCCGCCGAGCGGGATCACGCTGGTGGGCGTCCCGGCCTGCGGATGCGGATGGGTGGGTCCCTGAGGGCTCGCGTACAGCACCGAGGTCACGTTGAGCGGCGTCTGGTCGCCGTCGTGCGGCAACGTCGGGAGGATCTCGGTGATCGCGGCCAGGAAGCGGCCGGCGTCCGGGGGCCGGCCCGCCGGATCACGGCTCGTCGCCGCCGCGACCAGGGCGTCGAGACGCGGCGGGATGCCAGGGGCGGCACCGGACGGCGCCGGGACGGACTCGTTGACGTGCTTGTAGGCCACGGCGAGCGGTGTCTCGCCCTCATGCGGCTGCCGGCCGGTGAGGAGCTCATAGAGCATGACGCCGGCCGCGTAGACATCGGAGCGCACATCGGCGTGGCCGGACAGGACCTGTTCCGGGGCCAGATAGCCGACCGTACCGATGATCATCCCGGTCTTGGTCTGCTTGCTCGCCGTTTCGGCACGGGCCAGCCCGAAATCGGCCACCTTGACCTGGCCGTCCGCCGTCAACAGCACGTTCTCCGGCTTGACGTCCCGGTGGACCAGGCCGGCGCGGTGCGCGGCGCCGAGCGCCGACAGCACCGGCTGCATGACCTCGAGCGCCTGGCGCGGCCCGAGCCTGCCGCGTTCGGTCAGCAGGTCACGCAACGTGCGACCAGGCACGTATTCCATCGCGAGGAAGACGTGATGGCCGTCGGTGCCCTGATCGAACACCGCGACCACATTGGGATGCGACAGGGCGGCCGCGGACTTGGCCTCACCGATGAACCGGCGTACGAAGTCGTCGTCCTGGGCCAGCCCCGCGTGCATGACCTTGAGTGCGATCGTACGGTCGAGCTTGAGGTCCTTGCTCAAATAGACCGTCGCCATCCCACCACGGGCGACACGGGACTCAATGCGGTAGCGCCCATCGAGCACCTGCCCGACGAGTGGATCGGCAACGGTCGTATCCATCGATGAGAGTGTAAGGGTGAATCAATCCGTGTCTCATCAGTTGCGAGTATGACCCCGGTATCGGAAGTGTCATCGCACCGAACGCCGAATGCCGGACGCGGGCACGAGCGCCGGCGACCGTGTGGGCACGGCCTCCGGCAACCAGACTCGGACGCTGCTGAACAACCCCCCGACTGTCCAGCAGCGCCCGAGCGGACGCCGTCGAGCCCCACCCCCCCGGTACGGGGCCCGGCGGCCCATGCCCCAGCAGGGCCGGTTCGACGTCCAATGACGCGAGTCTCCGGGCGTTGATCTCCCGAAGACGGCGCAGCAACGCGCCACCGGCCTTTGCCGGGTATCCCTGGTCGCTCATGCTGGGGGTGGTGCGGCGATGGTGCGGGTCACGCTCCTGCGCCGCCCGCGTCCCCCCGAACGCGGTATGAAGCCTGCCAGCACGCTCAGATTAAGCGTCACCGCAGATCGGCGGCGTACGTGCGGGCGCCACCTCGATAAACGGTCCGCACTCAGCGCCATACGTAGAGTAGTCACGCGACGGGCGGGTCATATGACACGACCAACGGTATAGAGACGGAACCCGGAACGGTCCACGGTCCGTCCGTTCCCCCAGAAGGACCGCCACAGCGATGCGCGGGCGAGCGGACCGCGGTCTCGCGGCCACCGCGGAAGCGCCGGCGGTCACCGACCGTGTTCACGGACACGTCCCGTCCCGGCGCTTCCCTGAGGAGCACGTCCAAGAGCAGCGGGTCAAGACCAGCGCGGTCAACGAGCAGCACGGCCGGGACCGCGCGCGGGAGCCCGCGCGCCCCGGGGGCGGATCGGCCGGCTCCCGGCCCACGGCCGCTCGCGGGGGACACGGCCGCGCCCGCCGGCTCCGGTCACCGCCGGATCTCAGTCGTCTTCCGCGCTCTCCGGGCCGTGGCGGAAACGCCGGACCAGCAGATCGCGGACCTCGCGGGTGTGCCGTCGGCTGACCGTCAGCAGGTCCTCACCGACCTGGAGGATCGTCTGACCGCCGTCGAGGCGCAGTTCCCTGACATGGCCGGCGGAGACCAGGGTGCTGCGGTGGATCCGGATGAACCCGGCGGTCTCCCACCGTTTGGCGAGCGCCGCGAGCGGCATCCGGACCAGGTAGCTGCCCTCCGTGGTGTGCAGTCGCACGTAGTCTCCGTGCGCCTTCGCGTAGGTGACGCTGGAGCGTGTGACCAGCCTGGTCCGCCCGCCGAGTTCGACCGGGACGACATCGTCGGCCGGAGGCGGCTCACCACCTCGGCACACCGCCTCCTCGACCCGGCTCACCGCCTTGGCCAGGCGCTCCGGCCGTACGGGCTTGAGCACGTAGTCCAGGACGCCGAGTTCGAACGCGGTCACTGCGAAGGCCTCGTGGGCGGTGACGAACACCACCACGGGCGGCGCCGCGAACCCGGCGAGCAGCCGGGTGAAGTCCAGACCGTCCAGGCCGGGGATCCGGACCTCCAGGAAGACGGCGTCGATGCGGTCTCCCGCCACCATGACCCGGCTGAGGACACGCAGGGCCTCGGCGGCGTCGCCCGCCTCCGCGACCTGCCCGATCCGCGGATTGTCCCGGAGCAGGTGAGCAAGCTCCTCCAGCGCCGGGACCTCGTCATCGACCGCCAGGACGCTCAGCATGGGAGGACCTTGCCGCCGATTACCCTACGCGCGCAAGCGATTTCGCTATGTGAGCGCGATCCATTGCTCAATGATCACGTAACCGGTGCCCGCGGACGGTGACGAGATCAGCCCCCCGGGCCCTTTTTCTCTTCCTCCTGGTAGGAGTAGCGCTGCTCGAGCCACGGATCCGCGACGTTGTGGTAGCCGCGTTCCTCCCAGAACCCGCGCTGGTTGCCGTTGAGGTATTCGACGCCGCGAACCCACTTCACGCTCTTCCACGCGTAGAGATGCGGTACGACGAGCCGTACCGGGAAGCCGTGGTCGGGAGTGAGCGGTTCCCCATTGCGATGCGTCACGAACATCGTCGTATCGGCGAGGAAATCGGCCATGCGGATGTTGGCGCTGTAGCCGTACTCGGCCCACACCATGACATGGGTGACGTCCGGGAGCGGCGGCGCGTACTGGACGAGGGTGGCGCCGGAGACGCCTTCCCAGAGGTTCTCGGGAACGGTGAACTTGGTCACGCAGTGGAAGTCCGCGGTCACCCTGGTCATGGGGAGCCGCTGGAACTCCTCCCAGGTCCAACGCCGATATTCGCCCGACTCGGTGGCGCCGAACGCCCGGAAATCCCAGCCCTCAGGTCGGAACTTGGGCACCGGGCCGTAGTGCAGGACCGGCCAGCCACGGGGGACGTACTGTCCGGGTGGCAGCCGTTTCTCGGGCGGGGTCATGTCCCGGCCATCCTGCCATCCCGCTGGAGCGGTCGGGATTCGGCCCCTGCCGCTCGCGCCCGGTGGCCATTGTGTAGCCTGTTCCGCGTGAGCAGCGTCCACCGTTATGACTTTTGGTATGGCGACCGACCCGGACGGGTGGTGGCCGGCCAGACGCTGCGCTGAGCGACCACTGACGAAAGCCCCGGGCCGGACGGCCCGGGGCTTTCGTCGTTCAAGGGGCCGATGAGTCATGGGCCCCGCTTCGTTACGGAGACCCATGCGGGACAGAGGAGAGAAATGGTTGTCGTGATGGCCCCGGAGGCCACGAAAGCCGACGTGGAAGCCGTCGTGTCACTGGTCGAGACGGCCGGTGGTGACGCGTTCGTCAGTCGCGGTGTGAACCGCACGATCGTCGGCCTGGTCGGCGATGTCCGGCAGTTCGGCTCGCTGAACCTGCGCGGCATGAACGGTGTGGTCGACGTGATCCGGATCTCCGTGCCCTACAAGCTCGTGAGCCGGGAGAACCACCCCGACCGCTCGGTCGTACGGGTCGGCGGCGTGCCGATCGGCCCCGGCACCATGACCCTCATCGCCGGACCATGCGCGGTGGAGACCCCCGAGCAGACGCTGCTCGCGGCGCAGATGGCACAGGCCGCCGGGGCGACGCTGCTGCGCGGCGGCGCGTTCAAGCCCCGCACGTCGCCGTACGCCTTCCAGGGGCTCGGCGAGGCGGGCCTGAAGATCCTCGCAGACGTACGGGAGGAGACGGGACTGCCGGTCGTCACCGAGGTCGTGGACGCGCACGACGTCGAACTGGTGGCCTCGTACGCCGACATGCTGCAGATCGGCACCCGCAACGCGCAGAACTTCGCCCTGCTGCAGGCGGCGGGCGAGGCCGGCAAGCCGGTCATGCTCAAGCGCGGCATGAACGGCACGATCGAGGAGTGGCTCATGGCGGCGGAATACGTCGCCCAGCGCGGCAACCTCGACATCGTGCTGTGCGAGCGCGGGATCCGTACGTTCGAGAGGGCGACCCGTAACACCCTGGACATCTCCGCCGTGCCCGTGGCGCAACGGCTCTCGCACCTGCCGGTCATCGTGGATCCCTCCCACTCGGGCGGCCACCGTGAGCTCGTGCTGCCGCTGACCCGGGCCGCCATCGCCGTGGGCGCCGACGGCGTCATCATCGACGTGCACCCGCACCCGGAGACGGCGCTGTGCGACGGGCCGCAGGCTCTTGTCGACGGAGACCTCCGGGAGCTCGCCAAGGTGGTGAGAGACCTCCCGGCGATGGTGGGCCGCTCTCTCACCGAGGCCCCGGGTGTCCTCCAGGCCTGACCGGCCCGAGTGCCTTCGCCACCCGTGACGTGCGGTCCCCCGCCGGGAACCGCACGTCACGGGTCCGGCCCCGCCCAGACCACGGCGACGGGCGTGACCGGGGACGGGGAGATCGTGCGATCACCTTGGTAGGCTCACGCCGTGGCTCATCCGACATGCGTGCTCGGACCGCCCCGGTTCTGACCGGGGCGCGATCACGATTCTTCCGGCCCGCAGGTCCCGCCGGCTCACCGGCGCGGCCGGCGCGGCTCTTCGTGTGGCCGGCATCGTCGCCATCCGTGTGTCACGACGCGTGACCGACGCCCCTGATGAGAGTCCCCTCCGATTCTGATCCCAGGAGCGTTCCGCGTGTCCACACGTCTTGATCTTTCTTCGCGCCGCATCGCGTCCGCACAGCCGGGCGGAAGCGGCAGCATCATGGTCGCCGCCGCGCTGTGGGGCACGACCGGCACGGTCCGGGCCTTCGCTCCGGCCGGGGCCAGCCCGATCTCGGTCGGCGCGGCCCGCCTGGCCGTCGGAGGCCTGCTGCTGCTCGCGCTGGCCGTCCACGGCCGAGCGCTGGGACGGCTGGCCCGCACCGCGACCGCCGGCACCTGGGCCCTGATCCTCCTCGGGGCGGTCTGTGCGGCGGTGTATCAGACCGGCTTCTTCGCCGCCGTGGATCGGACCGGGGTCGCGACCGGGACGGTGGTCACGATCGGGAGCGCTCCGGCCTTCACCGGTCTGCTGGCCTGGGCGACCGGGGCCGCGCGACCGTCCCGGCGGTGGCTCGCGTCGACGGCCGGTGCCGTGGCGGGGTGCACGGCCCTGGTCGGCGGAGGACAGGCCGCCGGCGTGGAACCGGTCGGGGTCGCGCTCGCGCTGCTGTGCGGCCTGGGCTACGCGGCATACGCCACCACCGCCGCGCGTCTCATCACGTCCGGCCATGACGACCGGGTCGTCATGGGGACCCTGTTCGGGGGCGCCGGCGTGCTGCTGCTCCCCGTACTGCTGATGACCTCCCCGGCCTGGGTGGCAACCTGGCCTGGGGTCCTCGTGACGTTGTATCTCGGTGCCGTCACCACCACGCTCGGCTATGTCCTGTACGGGCGGGGCCTGCGGAACACACCGGTCACGACGGCCGCCACGCTGACCCTGGCCGAGCCGGCCGTCGCCGCGGTGCTCGGGGTCGTCGTCCTCGGCGAGCGCCTGGGCGCGGTCGCCGTGACCGGGCTGCTCCTGCTCGCGGGCAGCCTGGTCCTGCTGGCGTTTCCGGCCCGTACGGCACCGCGGGGCTGAAACGCCGGCCCGGGCACCCCGGCCATCGAGATGGCCGGGGTGCCCGGGCCCGGGCGCGGTCCCCTAGGACTGATCTCCGTAGGAGGGGCGGTGCCGCTGCGCCGAGTCGGCCAGCTGCTCGGCCAGCTCACCCGCATCGAGCCGCTTCTCGATCTGACGAAGATCGTCGATCTTGGCCTTGGTCTCCGCCCGTCGCGGCGTGAGGAGCGTGCAGCAGTCCTCGTCCGGCAGCTCGGAGATGGCGAGGGTGTGAATCCGGCGGGCCTCGGCCATGATCTCGGTCTTGTCCATGCCGATGAGCGGCCGCAGGATCGGCAGCTGAACGGCGTCGTCGAGTGCGGTGATGTTGGTGAGCGTCTGGCTGCTCACCTGGCCGAGTGAGTCGCCGGTGACCAGCGCGGCGCCGCCGAGCCGTGCCGCCAGGGTCTCACCGGTCTTGAGCATCAGCCGCCGCTGCGCGATGATCTGCAGCCGCTCGGCGCCGGAGGACTTGATCTGCTGCTGTGCCTTTCCGAACGGCACGACATAGAGCCGGGAGTCCCCCTGGAACTTGTCGAGCTCGCGCACGAGGGCATAGGCCTTGTAGATCGATTCGGGGCCGGTGAAGGGCATACCGGAGAAGTGCAGGAAGTCGACGCGAAGGCCCCGGCGCATCATGCGGTAGGCCGCCACCGGCGAGTCGATGCCCCCGGACATCAGCACGAGCCCTCGTCCGCTCATGCCTACGGGGAGTCCGCCCTGACCGTGCAACCCGTCGGTGAAGACGAAGACCTCGTCGCGGTCGACCTCGATGAAGACCGTCATGTCGGGGTTCTTGAGTTTCACCGGCAGGTCATAACGCTCCTGGACCGCCGAGCCGACCAGCACCGCCAGCTCCGAGGACGTCATGGGGAAGCGCTTGTCGCGGCGGCGCGGCCGGATGGCGAACGTGCCCTTGCGCGCGAGTGCCGGATGCTGTCCCACCAGGTCGATGGCGGCCTGTACGGTCGGTCCGACCTCCTTGGCGACGCGCCATGCCCGGTGCACCCACACGATCCCCATGACGTCCGTGATCCGGCGCGCGACGGCGTCGACGTCCGCGAGCTCACGGCTCTCGGCGCGGACGACGATGACGCCCTCGCGCTGCGCGACCTGGATCTTGATGCCGAGTCCCTTGACCGCGGCGCGGATGTTGTTCTGCAGCCGCCGTTCGAAAAGGTCCCGGTTCTTGCCCTTGAGCACGATCTCGCCCAGCTTGAGCAGCACGCAGGGTTCGCCGGCGACAGAGGTCTGCACCGGCGCCCCCGAAGGCACGTCCCCCTGTGACTGCGCGGGAACGTGGGGAGAGGTCGCTCCCTGAGCGGTGCCGAGCGTGGGCATGCGTGATCCTCCTGAGAGAGTTCCGGGTCCGTTTTCCAGTGTCGCCTACGGAACCGAACACCGCGACCGCGAAAGCTGTTCCGCGGGTCCGGACAAGAGTAGGGCCGCACCCGGCCGGGCCGCCCGGTCTCCCGGCCGCGTCGCCCAGGGCACCGCGACCGCCGTTCGCCGACGGCACTCAGCCCGGCCGGCGCCCGGGTACGAGAGCCCGCCGACGCGAAAGGGTCTCCTCCGCCCGGGGGGGAGGAGACCCTTTCCGCGTGCTGTTCCTCGTTGCCGTCAGGTCAGTTGTCGCGCAGCCTGCGGCCATCGGCGTCGGTCCCGCCATTGACCAGGATCATGATGCCGTCGATCAGCGGCCAGATGGCGCCGGCGCCACAGGTCAGCCACGTCGCGGCGATCTGGCCGATGGCGATGCCGGTGTGTCCGGTGTAGAACCGGCCGGCGCCGAAGCCACCCAGGAGGATCTGCAGCAGACCCGCCACCATCTTCGACTTGTCCGACAGCGGCTGCCCCGAGTGGGGATCGTAGCCGCCCTGTGCCGCGGGGTAGCCGCCGTACTCGGGCTGCCCGTACTGCTGGGGCTGCTGGCCGTACTGCGGAGGCTGCTCCCCGTACTGCGGAGGCTGCTGGCCATACTGCGGAGGCTGCTCCCCGTACTGCGGGGGCTGCTGGCCGTACTGCGGGGGCTGCTGGCCGTACTGCGGAGGCTGCTGGCCGTACTGCGGAGGCTGCTCGCCGTATCCGTAGTTCGGATCCTGGGGTGGGTTAGTCATGATCGAGAACGTTACTAAAAGGAGCCATTCCGGCGCCGCTCACCTGATGAAGGTTCCATGACGATCCGCGTCCGGGGCGGCCCGCGGCGCGGCCCGCCCTGACAGGACCCTCAGCCGAAGAAGACCTCGGCCTCTTTGTAGCGTTCTGCCGGGACGGTCTTGAGCCGCTCCGTCGCGGCGCTCAGGTCCACGCGGACGATATCGGTGCCCTGGAGTGCGACCATCTTGCCGAAGTCGCCCTCGTCGACCGCGTCGATGGCCTGCAGGCCGAACCGGGTGGCGAGCACCCGGTCGAAGGCGGTCGGGGTGCCACCTCGCTGGATGTGGCCGAGGACCGTCGTGCGGGCCTCCTTGCCGGTGCGCTTCTCGATCTCCTTGGCCAGGCGCTCTCCGATGCCGCCCAGGCGAACGTGGCCGAAGGCGTCGAGCTCGCCCGCCTGCGACTCCATCTGGCCGTCGATGGGATGGGCCCCCTCGGCGACGACGATGATGGGCGCGTAGCGCGTCTTGAACCGGCTCTCGACGTATTCGCACACCTTGTCGATGTCGAACGGCTGCTCCGGGATCAAGATGACGTTGGCCCCGCCGGCCATCCCCGCGTGCAACGCGATCCAGCCCGCGTGCCGCCCCATCACCTCGCAGATCAGCGCACGGTGGTGGCTCTCGGCCGTGGTGTGGAGCCGGTCGATCGCCTCCACGGCGACCCCCACGGCGGTGTCGAACCCGAAGGTGTAGTCGGTGGCGTTGAGGTCGTTGTCGATGGTCTTGGGGACACCGACCACCTTGACCCCGCTGTCGTACAGCTGACGGGCCACACCAAGGGTGTCCTCACCCCCGATGGCGATGAGCGCCTCGACCCCCAGGCCGGCCAGGTTGTCCTTGATCCGCTCGACGCCGCCCTCGACCTTCATCGGGTTCGTACGGGACGAGCCGAGGATCGTGCCTCCTCGCGGGAGGATGCCACGGACGGCCTGGACGTCGAGGGCGACCGTGTCCCCCTCGAGCGGCCCCCGCCAGCCGTCGCGGAATCCGACGAACTCGTGACCGAAGACCTGCACGCCCTTACGCACCACGGCGCGGATGACGGCGTTCAGACCGGGGCAGTCCCCGCCTCCGGTCAGCACTCCGACGCGCATGTCTTACTCCTCCATTGGTAACGAGCCCCGTGGACCGACCCGGCCAGACTAGTAGCGCACATGGATCCACAGGGGCACGCGCCGGCACGGTGCGGCGCGCTTGAACAGTTATTGGTCTAGACCATAGCCGGTCGGTCTCACTTTCATGGTCGCATCACCCGGATTTTCCGGTACGCCGGGCAGCCGTACAGTCCCCTGGCCGGACGGCCACAGTGAAGCGGCGGAACGGCCACCACAGGGACCGGCGCGCCGGCCACCATGGTCTGGCCCGACATCCATGAGAGGCGCACATCCGCGTCGCCGGTGGTCGCCCTCACGGGCCCACCTCCGCGGATTTCGGCGTTTCCGCGCGCTCGGAGATCGTGCTGTGGGGGCCGGGCCCCGCCACCCGGCCCCTCAACACATAGATGCCGCACGTCCGCGGAAGGTTCCCGCTCCGGCGTGAAAACATCGGTGGCCCTCCGCCTCGCCCTCATCTCGGGTCCTGAGCGGGTGACCGGTTGATCGCCTTCGTCCGTCCGAGCACCTGGACGACCACTCCTCCCGGGATCCGGCGGAGGGCGACACGACGGCGGACGGGATGGCCTCCGGCACGGCGGGACCAGTTGACCTCGCACCCGGCGAGCTCGACCACGCCGTCGTAGGCCAGGGACGCGCGGTGGGCACGGGCGAAGTCCCAGCCGTCCAGCCACGAGCCGCGAGACGGGCGCCCGGCCGCCCAGCCCGCGAATACCGATGACCATCGGGCGCCGTAGGCGGCGGCGAGCCCGGGCCAGGACCGGGCCACTTCGCCCGCCCGCTTGTGCAGCAATGCCCGCGCGGCCGCCTCCAGGCGTACGGCGTCGAAGCCGGGAGGCGGGTCGGCGCCGGCCACCAAGGCCCGAACCAGTCGCTCCTGAGCCGCGGCCAGCTCATCCCGGGACGTCATGTGATCGAGGGGACACCGGCCGCGGCGGCGATGGCGTCGAGCTCGGCCCTGAGGTCGGAAGCCGGTGGATAGCGTCCGTCGCGCTCCAGGAGCAGACCGGCCGGGCGCCGGCGCGCGCAGAGCTCCGCGACCAGGTCGAGCACCTCCTGCGGCACCGGGTCGGTATGGGTGTCGTGATAGAGCCCGTCATGCTCGGCGCCCCCCGCCACATGGACATAGGCCACCCGTTCCAGTGGCAACGCGTCGAGGGTCCTCTGCGGGTCCTCGCCGCGGTTGCGCGCGTTGGCGTAGAGGTTGGCGACGTCGAGCAGCAGGAGCGCGCCGGTCCGTTCCAGGAGCTCCGTCAGAAAGTCCGCCTCGTCGTACTCGTCATCCGGCCAGTCGAACAGCGCCGCGATCGGTTCCACGGCCAGCGGTACGGGCAGCTCCGCACAGGTCCGCCGGATGTTGTCGGTGAGGATGTCGAGCGCGGCCCGGGTCCGCGGCACCGGGAGCAGGTGCCCGGCCTCGAGTCCGCCCGCCCGCACGAAGGCGATGTGTTCGCTGACCAGCGGGGCGTCCAGCACGTCGGCGCACATGGCGAGGTGGGCGATCCGTTTCCGGGTGAGCGGCTCCGCGCCGCCGAGTGAGAGTCTCACCCCGTGCGGCACGATCTGTACCCCGCGCTCCCTGAGCCTCAGGAGCTCCTGGGGTGGATGACCGGGGTGCACGGACTCGGCGATCACCTCGGTGAAGCGCAACCCGGGCAGCCCGGCGACGAAGCCCGCGATGTCCGGCCGCCATCCGATGCCGACACCCATCTCCGGAATGCTCATCCGCCCCCTCCCCCGCAGCCTCCACCCCCGCAGCCTCCGCCTCCCCCGCAGCCACCCCCTCCACCACCGCTCCCACAGCCACTTCCGGCTCCACCGCAGCTTCCGCCTCCACCACCGCAGCTTCCGCCTCCACCGCCGACATAGACCCCGCCCCGACCGTGACGGCCACCGCCTCCCCCGCGTCCGGCCCGGCGCAGGCCGAGCTTTCCATCGAGCCGCAGGGCCGCCGCGAAATCACGATCCATGCTGATCAGTGCGGACACGCCGAACAGTCCGACGGCCGACTCCGCGCCGGCCGGGCCGTACGTCTTCCACGCCGGAGACATCGACGGGTGCAGATGGTGATGCTCCTCCCGGGTCCGTTCGAGGGCCGCCGTCCCGGGCCTGGAGACGCGCGGCGACCTGAGGATCCGGACCGCCGCCGTAAAGATGATCAGCCCGGTCATGACGGACAGGACCATCGCGAACCCGTCACGCTGAACCTCCGACAGCAGACCGATGACACCCGCCACGATGAGGGCTGTCAGCAGAAGCGAGCCGACCCGGAACAGCGTCCGCCGGCCTCGGGAGAGCAGCAGCCCATCGCGCTCAAGCGTCTCGCGCAATCCGTCCGACGCCTCCCGCACGCGGGGGTCGTCGAGGAGCTCGCGGGCGAAGGCGGGCCTGTGCCGGGCGATCCCCTCGACGAGCGCATCGGTGAGAGGTGTACGGAAGGCGCGCCGCGCGTTCACGACCCTCAGACGCCCACCATGCACCTCGACCGCTCTCTCCAGTCGCAGTGCCGCGAGTGCCGCCACGACCGCCCGCTCCGGACCGCCGGCCAGAAACGCCGCCTCACCAGGAGCGAGGGGACGCTTCACGGCCCCGCCCGGGGTGAGGACGCGCCGCAGCAGGAGGGTGAGGACCGGCAGTGCGATCGCCGTGAGGACGAGAACCGGAAGAGAGACCGAACCTGCGATGTCCATGGCATCGCTCCCTGCGCTCAGCGGCATACGCGCTCACCCCTGTCAGGAGGCCGGGGCCGGGCCCCGCCGCCCGGCCCCTCGATAAGTAGATGCCGCGATGACGCCGCAGGTTCCTTCATCACAGGACAGATCACAGAAACCACCGGAAACCCACCCGGGTCGTCGTGGCGGGCCGGTCGGCCCGGCCCTCACTCCTGGTCCAGTCCCTTTTCGATGGCGTAGCGCACCAGCTGGACCCGGTTGTGCAGCTGTAGCTTGTTGAGGGTGTTCTGCACGTGGTTCTGCACGGTGCGGTGCGACAGCACGAGACGCTGGGCGATCTGCTTGTACGTCAGGCCCTTGGCGACCAGGCGCAGTACCTCGGTCTCGCGCTCGGTGAGCCGGGGCGTGTCCTCTTCATCGCGTCGGGGCTCCGAGGCCAGGCGGCGATACTCCCCCAGCACGAGACCGGCCAATCCGGGGGTGAAGACGGCGTCGCCGACCGCGGTCCGGCGCACGGCGTCCAGGAACTCCTCCCGGCCGGCCGACTTGATCAGATAGCCGGTCGCGCCCGCCTTGACCGCGCCGAGGACGTCCTCCTGTTCCCCGCTCGCCGAGAGCACGAGCACCCGTACGGACGGATCGGCCTCGACCAGCCGCTTCGTCACCTCGACCCCGCTGATGTCGGGGAGCTGCAGATCCACGACCGCGATATGTGGCCGCACGGCCCCCGCCACCCGGACCGCGGTCCTGCCCTCGCCGGCGGTGGCGACGACGTCGTATCCGGCCTCGGTGAGGTCGCGGGCCACGGCGTCCCGCCACATCGGATGGTCGTCGACCACCATGACCCTCAGGGGAACATCGCTCACAACCGACACCATAACCACCCGGAACGGCCCGGCCGGGCCACATCACCGGAGATCGCGGGCCCATCGTCACCCGGCCCGGCCGAGCGTCCGGTGCTCAGGCCGCGGGGACCGGTACCGACATCTCGATCTCGGTACCCCCCTCCGGCGCCGAGACCACGGAGACCGTGCCTCCCAGGTCGCGGATACGGCCGCGGATGGACTGGGCGACCCCCAGCCGGCCGTCCGCCTCGGCGGCCGCGAGCCGGTCCGCCGACATGCCCGGTCCCTCATCCCGCACGCTCACGGTCACACCGTCCTCGCCGGTCTCAAGGAGCACCCACGCCCTGACTCCGTCGCCGCAGTGACGTCGTACGTTGTCGAGCGCGGCCACCACGGCCGCCTCGATCTCGCGCGCCGTCCGCATCGGCAGCCGGACGGCCGAGGCCGGGGTGGACACGGTCACCGTCATCGACGCGTGCGCCGTGAGCAGCGTCCGCAGGTCGGCCTCCGCGTCCACGGCCAGGGCCGTGATCCCGCCGTGCGAGCGCATCAGCGCCCGGAGCGCCGCCTCCTGCTCGCCCGCCAGCCGGCCGAGCTCGGCGGCCTCGCCGCCCAGTTCACTGCCGCGCCGTTGCACCAGGGCCAGCACCTGGAGCACGGAGTCATGGATCCGCCGCGCCAGCCGTTCCCGCTCCCGGGTCGCGGCCTCCAGTTCGATCGCCCGGGCCAGCCGGGCCTCGGCGTCGATGGCCAGCTTGGCGCCGTGGCCGACGACGACGCCGGCGAGGAAGACCAGCACGATCCCGTTGCCGGTGGCCTGTGTCAGGACCAAGCCCCCGCCGGCGATCCGGTGGACGCCGAGGCCGGCCGCCGCGATGACGAACGCCGCGACGGCACCGCCCCGTTTACCGCCCGAGATCGCCCAGGCCAGCACGGCGCCGGCGACCCAGGCCATGGGCAGGGTCGGCTTGCCGGCATTGATCCGATCGAAGGTCTCCACCCAGGCGGTGGCCAGCAGACAGCCCGCCGCGACGAGGAGGTCGGTGGTGAGCAACCGCCACCGGCGGCGGGCCGGGTCGGCGAACGTGTAGACGGCGTATCCGGTCCAGAGGGCCATCACCCCCAGCACGAACCACCCGCCGAGCGGATGGCGATAGTGCGGGAAACTACGGGCCAGGAGCGCGGCCGCGTAGCCGAGGGAGGCCACCCGGAAGACGGCGACCGCCCGCCACAGCGGGACCTCGAAGCCCACGGGCGTCAGCCCTCGCGGCCGGTGGCCTTGCCCTCGTCCTGGCCGGCCTCGTCGTCGCGTGCCTGGGACGTGCCGGGAGCCGTGCCGTCGTCTCGGCCCGTGTCCGGGCGCCGGTCCGCGTCGTCATCCTCGTCGAGGCCGTAGACGTCGTCGAGGTCGTCGATGTGGACGTTCGCCAGGCGACGGGATCCGGCCTCATCGGTGCTCTCGCGCTTGAGGTCGGCCTTGACGTCGGCGGCGTACCGGTCGACGTACTCCTGCCCGGACAGCCCGCGGATCGCCTGCATGACCTCGTCCGTCACGATCCGGAGGACCTCCCGGTCGTCGGCCTTGCCGTAGTAGCGGGAGAAGTCGAGCGGTGTGCCGAAGCGCACACCCGGGCGGACGTTCAGCCGCGGCCGCGTCTGACCGGACGGCATGAGCTCGAACGTGTTGATCATCGCCATGGGGATGACCGGCGCTCGCGCCTCGAGCGCCAACCGGGCCACGCCGGTCTTGCCCCGGTAGAGCCTGCCGTCCGGGGCCCGCGTGCCCTCGGGGTAGATGCCGAGGAGCCTGCCCTCTCCGAGGACCCGCAGGCCGGTGCGCAGCGCCTCCTCGCTCGCTCCGCCCCCGGTGCGGTCGATCGGGATGACGCCGACCCCGCTGAAGAAAACCCTGCTGGCCAGGCCTTTGATCCCCTTCCCGGTGAAATACTCGCGCTTGCCGAGGAACACGATCGGCCGTCGCAGCGGCAGCGGGCCGAAGAAATGGTCGGCGAACGAGAGATGGTTGCTCGCGATGATGGCGGGCCCGGTGCGGGGGACGTTCTTCTTGCCCTCGTTGCGAGGACGCCATACCACCGTGAGGATGGGCCCCAAGATGGCCTTGACCACCCACCAGAACATGCCGCCGCCCTTCTGAAACACACTTTCGACATCCCGCCGAACCGGAGATGATTGGACATCCTGCCATCCCGTGCCCAGGTCGCCCACACCTTTGGTGTCTCGGCGCACCACATAGGGCGGTTCGGGTCGTAGGCTCGTCTCAGAAATGCCTGTCGAGGGGAGCGAGTGCTGTCATGGCGCTGAGGCCGGGGCCGTCGAGGGAGCGAAAGCCGTGAACCGTCGGGGCAACGGGTTGTCCGCGCAGACCTACGCACCACTGATCGACCTCGCCGGGGAGCTCGCGGACGCGATGCTGGTCGCACTCCGGGAGGCGGGGGTGGCCGCCTATGCCTCTTCGCCCGAGCCGGAGGCGGAACCGGAGGCCGGAGGCCGGCCCACAGCCGAGGATCCCCTCGACAGAGTCTATGTCGACACGTCCATGAGGCCGGCCGCGGAGCGGGTGCTCCGGGCACAGCTCGAACGGCTTCGGGAGCAGTCCGCGCCGGGACCAGGAGCGGCCGGAGGCCCGGCGGAGGCCGAGCCCGGCCCGGCCAGGGAGACTCTGCCCGACACCGCCGAACACGATGACGACGCGATCTGGGCCGATCTGGTCGCGGCCTTCGAGGCGGCTCCCCAGGACGGCCCCAACCCCTGGCCTGACCAGGAGAACCTCGATGAGACCGGGGATGACCGGACGGCCGGTGAGGGACGCGATCGGACGGGCCGGCTGCCGACGGTACGGATGATCGAGCCTGTGGACGCCTCGGGTCACCAGGACGCCGCCGACGCCGCGGAGGCCGAGGACGCCGCGGACGAGGATCGCTACATCCCGCCGCCGCCACCGCCGCTGCCGAGAGGCGACAGCGTCACCCGCGGCGCCTGGGCGGCCCTGCTCGGCGGGCCCCTCTATCTGCTCCTGACCGTGTTCCTCGGCTGGGAGGTCCCCGGCTGGGCGGCCTTCCTCTCCGTCGCCGCGTTCATCGGCGGGTTCGTGACCCTGGTCCTGCGGATGGGCGACGAACCGCGCGGGCCCGACGACGGCGCGGTCGTCTGACGGGGGGACCTCACCGCCTGGATCCGCGGTAGCGCAGGCCTGAGGGCGCTGGACCCATGACCCGGGCCTGACGGCGGGCTCCGGACCCATGACGCAGGCCTGACGGCGGGGCTCCCGCCCGCCGTGCCATCCGGAGCGGTCCGCGGGAGACGGGGGCTATGGCCGGAAGGCCAGCTCCGCGACTACGGGCCGATGGTCGGTCGCCTGGACATAGTGGCGGCCGAGATACGGGCCGGCCGGCACCCCGCACCCGATGACGTCGATCCGCGGGTCGGCGAACACCGCGTCGATGCGATGCCGGGGCCGGGCCGCGGTGAAGGTCTCTCCGGCGCCCGAGGGAGCGATGACGTAGGCGTCCCGGAAGGTCCGGCAGAGCAGTTCCCAGGCGGGGCCTCCGGGGGCCTCGTTCATGTCCCCGGCCAGGACCACCGGCGCGCCGTATCGCTCCCGCGCCCGGCCGAGCAGCCCGATCACCTCGGCGGCGTGGACCCGCCGGGCCGCGGGAGCGAGATCGAGATGAGTGCTGGCCACGATGAGCCGGGCACCCTCCAGTTCGGTCACCACTATCGCCAGGGCACGCCGATGGAGCTTCGGCACCCTGGTCAGCAGGTGGTATTCGCGATGCAGCACCCTGGCGCGGGCTCCGGCCAGCACGGCGAGGCCGGCGGCACGTCCCCCGGCGGCGACCTCCAGGTCACAACGCCGGGCGAACCTCCGCCGCCTCGTCCGCCACAGGGCGAACCGCGGCGCCTCCTGGAGACACACCAGGTCGGGCCGGCACCCACGGACGACCCGTACCAGCGCGTCCGTGTCGTCGCGCAGTGACCTGACGTTATAGCTCAGCAGCCGGACGGCCGGCACCCGCGGCTCCCCGGATCAGATGCACGCCAGGTCCGCGGCACCGACGATCCCCGCCGCGGAGCCGAGCTCGGCGATCCGCACCTCCGCGACCGCCCGGTGGCCCCGCCCCGTGAGCGCCGATTCGAAGGCCGTGCGGACGGGGTCGAGAAGCAGATCTCCCGCGTCGGAGAGCCCTCCTCCGATGATGAACACGCCGGGGTCGAGGATCGCGGTCAGGTCGGCGAGGCCCTGTCCGGTCCACGTCGCGATCGTCCGGAAGCACTCCAGCGCGGCGGGGTCCCCCTCCCGCGCGGCCTGCGTCACCTCGGGCCCGCTGATCCCCTCGGGCCTGCCGTTGCCGAGCTCGAGGAGCCGTCCGGCCATCGCCGGAGAGACGCGGGCCAGTTCCCGGGCCTCCGCCACCAGGGCGTTGCCGCTGGCGTACTGCTCCCAGCATCCCCGATTGCCGCACCCGCACCGGCGCCCGTCCGGCACGACCCTGAAGTGGCCGATCTCGCCGCCGATCCCGAAACGACCGCGGTAGAGACCTCCGTCGACGACGATGCCGCCGCCGATCCCCGTCCCGAGGGTCACGCAGACGAGGAACCGCTCACCGCGCCCGGCTCCGAACCTGGCCTCGCCCCAGGCCATGGCGTTGGCATCGTTTTCGACGACCACCGGGAGCTCGACGCGCCGCTCGACCTTCTCCCGGATGGGCTCGTCGCGCCAGGCCAGATTGGGCGCGAACTGCACGGTGGCGCGGGTCTCGTCGACGAAGCCCGCCGCGCCCACACCAACCGCCTTGACCTCCTCGAACTTGCCCTTGAGGAGGTTGACCACCTCAACGATGACCTCCGCGGTCTCCTGGGGGTTGGTCGAGGGGGTGGGCCGTCGTACCTGCTCCAGGATCCGGCCATGGTCGTCGACCACGCCGGCGGCGACCTTGGTGCCACCGACGTCCACACCGATGGTCAACGCCATGAAACGCATCCTCCTGTTCGACTCCGGCGAGCGACCTGCCGCCGGTGGTTTCACA
This sequence comes from Actinomadura sp., assembly GCA_036008685.1. Classification (GTDB taxonomy): domain Bacteria; phylum Actinomycetota; class Actinomycetes; order Streptosporangiales; family Streptosporangiaceae; genus Actinomadura_C. The sequence continues at coordinate 28,584 of DASYNF010000288.1, forward strand.
TCGTGCCGTCAGCCGGCATCGATGGGGTCATCGTCCGCGCCGGGGTGGCGCGGACGGGAACGGTCATAGGCCGCGACCGTCTCGCGCATGGCGGCGATCAGCGACTGTCCTGCGTCGACCACGTGCGCGACCACGTCCGGGCCCGACGTGCGGGCCGCCGCGACGGTGCGGCAGATGGGGCAGTACTGGCATTCGGGCGCGCCGGTCGCGAAGTGCGATCCGGCGTTCTCGTGCGTGACACGGCTCCACACGTCATCGTGGACGCGGGTCGGGCCGTCGTCGCGCACGCGGCGGCGCAGGGCCGCAAACAGCTTCATGGCCTCGTCGAGGACATATCCGGGCTGTTCGGTCATGGAAGCATCATCTACCTTGTGTCGGCGACAAACCGTATCCCTCGTGGGCACGAAGGCATCGCTCAGCGCTCAATGTGCCGCTTCAGTCCCTTGAGCGCGGAGTCAATGATCATTTTTTCGCCCTTGCGCTTGACCATGCCGATCATCGGGATCCTGGACTCCACGGCGAGCTCATAGGTCACCTCGGTCCCGCCGTCGCGATCGGCCAGCAGGTAGGAACCGTGCAGCGACGTGACCACGGTGCCCTGTTCCACGAGCGTCCAGCGCACGGCGTCCTCACCGTCCCATTCGTAGGACAGTCCGATGGTGTCCTTGATGGGCCCCGCGTCGATGGTCATCCGGACCTTCTCGGGCCGCCCGTCGGTGCCGGTCTCGAGCACCTCGACGGCGCGGATGCCGCCGGCCCAGCCGGGATATCCCTCGAAATCGGCGATCACCGCGATGACCTCGCGCCGCCCTGCCTTGATCATGATGCTGGAACTCGTGCGATCCGCCATCGACGCCTGCCCCTTCACCTCGTAGCGGCCCGCCGTACGCCCCTGGTGAGCCACGTGGAGCGTACCGCCAGAGGCCATTCTCCCTAAACCGTCAGGACGTACGGTGTCCCGCTCGCTCGGAAGTGGCCGACATTGACGCATTCGGTACGCCCGATGCGGACCCGCCGGGCGAGCGGCTGATGCACGTGCCCGAAGAGGACATAGCGCGGCTGGGTCCGGTGGATCAGGTCCAGGACCGCCTCGCTTCCCCGCTCGAACCGGCGGGCCACCGTGTCATAGAGCAGATCGGGGACCGCCGGGGGGATGTGGCAGCAGAGGACGTCCACCTCTCCGACGGCCGCGACCTTCGCCGCGTAGACCTCGTCGTCGATCTCGTTGGGTGTCCGGTACCGGGTGCGCAGGCCGCCACCGACGAATCCGAAGCGCAGGCCGCCCAGTTCCACGACCTCGCCGTCGAGTACGCGGTGGCCCTCCCGTACGTAGTCCTTCCACAGCCGGGGGACGTCCACATTGCCGTAGGTGAGGTAGGTCGGGGCCGGCATGGCCTCGAACAACCGGGCGTACTGCCGCCGGACGGCGCGTTCGATGTGCGGCCGGGCTCCGCCCTCCAGCGAGTTCCACATCCGCTCGGAGAACAGCCGCGCCTCCTCGAACCGCTTCTGGGTCCGGAGCGTGATGAACCGGTCGGCGTTCCGCCGCCCGAAGAGCTCGGCGAAGATGCCCTGGCTGTGGTCGGCGTAATCGATGAACAGAATGAGGTCACCGAGGCAGACGAGCGCGTCCGCGCCGTCGGCGGCACGCGCGAGGGCCTCCACGCGGCCGTGCACGTCGCTCACCACATGGATCCGCATGCCCCAACACTAAGGGCTGTGAATCCGCGGCCCGGGCCCGTATCGCGGTCACCCAGGGGGCGCGGGCCCGGGCGGCGATGCGGGAATTAGCCCGTTATGTCGGCTTTATTGGGAAATGAGGCTCGAATGAAGGGGGCGTATCTTCAGGACAGCGAAAGGGTCAAGCCGGACATCTAGCGGTTTGTCGGACTTAGTCCCCGGGGATGGTGTTAGTGGAACAAGTGGCAGAGAGTCAGGTAATAAGTACTTTGGTCCGGCAACCACAAATATGTGGCCGATTGTCGTCCCGATGTACCGGCTCCGCTGACACATATGTGATTCGAGCCGTTCAGGGCGCGAATTCTCCAGGGAGGTAATTCCATGAGGATTTCGAGGCGCATGGCGACCGTCATCTGGACGTTGGCCTTCGCGGGCGTGGCGGCCACGACGACGGGGGCATCCGCCCAGGTCACGGTCATGGCCCCCGCGGTCACGCCGGCCATCCCCGCGCCCGCGCGTCCGATGTGGGGTGGCGGGGGGGATGGCGGAATGTTCTTGATCGACGACGATGACGATGACGACGACGGCGGATTCTTCCTCTTCGACGACGACGACGGCGGCGGCGGCGACTTCGGCGGATTCTGACGAACGGGCCGAAAGCCGGGGTCCCGCGCCACAGGCGCGGGACCCCACGGCCGATTCACCACAACGCGCCCTCACCACCGCGACTCTGTCCGGATGTGGCGGCCCGGACATAGGTGTCATGACCCGGCCGAATTCGTCCGCGGATCCGGCCGTGGAAGCGAGGGCCGGCGGTCTCCGGCACGGTCTCCGGCAATGACCCGCCGGCGCCGGGGCATGCGCGTGGCAGGATCAGCGGCCGGTCGCGGCGGCGACCAGTGCCCGCCATTCGCGCACGAGCCCCGGGCTGACGGGAGACTCCCAGGAACCCCCCGGGCGAACGGAGCCGCCGACATGGAAAGAAGTGACGCCCGCGGCGGCCAGCAGCGCCACGTGTTTGCGGCGCAGTCCTCCACCGGCCATGAGGAGGCGGGCCGAGTCGGCGGCCTCCGCGGCCCGGCGCACGAGCACGTCCACGCCGGCGTCGACACCGCGCGACGAGCCCGCGGTCAGCACGGCGTCCACCCCTGGCAGCTCGCGGACCGCGCGCCAGGCCAGCGCCGGATCGGTCGCATGGTCCACGGCCCGGTGGAAGGTCCACGGCGAGGGCGCCACGACGGCGGCGAGCTTGGTGATGGCACCCAGGTCGACATGTCCGACGGAGTCCAGGAACCCGAAGACGAAGCCGTCCGCGCCGGCCTCCTTGAACATCTCGGCGGTACGGCGCAGGCGGTCGAGTTCGGGGGCGGTGGTGCGAAACCCCGCCTTGGCCCGCAGCATGATCCGTATGGGGAGCGAGGTGACCTGCCGCATCCGGGCGACGACCACCGGATCGGGGGTGAGCCCGTCCGCGGCCATGTCCGCGACGATCTCGAGCCGGTCCGCTCCGCCCTCCTCCGCCGCCCGCGCGTCGGCGACGTCCAATGCGATGACCTCAAGCAGCGCCATTGCCCTCCCCGATCCCCGAGTTGCCAGGGACCAAGACTAGGAGAACGGCGCACCGGCACCTGGGACGGCGCACACACTTGACCTGCTCATTGGCAATGCTTCCCCGGGCCCGCGGAAGTTGCGGCAAAATTGACACGATTGTGAACGGTCTCACCCGAAGAGCGCTACCCATGGGTAGGACTACACGATAGCGTCCATCCGTCCCACCGCAGTGCTGATGCAAGGAGTGATCGTGCGCGAGTCCAGCGTCCCCGCCTTGATGGACCTCCCCGGCTCCGTCAACCTGACAGACGCGCCGTTCACCCGTGCCGCCGAGCATCCCGAGCAGATCGTCGCCCGCAGACCGGAGGGATCGGCCTGGCGGGACGTGCCGGCCGCGGAGTTCCGCGACGACATCGTGCGCGTGGCCAAGGGCCTCGTCGCGGCGGGCGTGGAGCCCGGTGACCGGGTCGCCCTCATGTCCCGGACCCGGTACGAGTGGACTCTCATCGACTACGCGGTGTGGGCCGCGGGCGGGGTCACCGTGCCCGTTTACGAGACCTCCTCGGCCGAACAGGTGCAGTGGATCGTCGGTGACGCGGGCGCCAAGGCCGTGTTCGTGGAGACCGAGTCCCACGTCGCCACCGTCGAATCCGTACGGGACAAGCTTCCCGGCCTCGCGCACGTGTGGAGCATCGACGGCGGCGGACTCGACACTCTCAGCGAGCAGGGCGCCGGCGTCGGAGACGAGGTCGTCGAGGAACGGCGACGGACCCGTGGGGCCGCGGATCTGGCGACCATCATCTACACCTCGGGGACGACCGGACGCCCGAAGGGCTGTGAGCTCACCCACGCCAACTTCGTGGAGCTCGTCCGCAACGGCACGGCCGGCCCCCTCGCCCACATCGTGGAGGCGGACGGCGGCTCGACTCTGCTGTTCCTCCCGCTGGCCCACGTCTTCGCCCGCCTGATCCAGGTCCTGTGCATCGAGGCGGGCGTGGTACTCGGCCACGCCCCCAACGTGTCCAACCTGCTCGAGGACCTCGGGTCCTACCGGCCGACGTTCCTTCTCGCCGTCCCACGCGTCTTCGAGAAGGTCTACAACGGCGCCGAGCAGAAGGCGTCGGCGGCCGGCAAGGGCAAGATCTTCCACGCCGCCGCCGACACGGCGGTCGCCTACAGCCGCGCGCTCGAGGACGGCGGGCCCGGTCTCATGCTCCGGCTCAAGCACGGGCTCTTCGACAAGCTGGTGTACGCGAAGCTCCGCACGGCGGTCGGCGGGCAGGTGGCCTATGCCGTCTCCGGCGGCGCCGCCCTCGGCGAGCGGCTGGGCCACTTCTTCCGCGGCGCGGGGATCACGATCCTCGAGGGCTACGGCCTCACGGAGACGACCGCACCGGCGACGGTGAACACTCCCACCGCGATCAAGGTGGGGACCGTCGGAAGGCCGCTGCCCGGCGTCGACGTGGCGATCGCCGAGGACGGCGAGATCCTGGTCAAGGGCATCAACGTCTTCCGGGGCTACTGGGACAACGAGGAGGCCACCAAGGCGGCCATGGAGGACGGCTGGTTCCACACCGGCGACCTCGGCTCCCTGGACGACGACGGCTTCCTGAAGGTCACGGGCCGGAAGAAGGAGATCCTGGTGACCGCGGGCGGCAAGAACGTGGCCCCGGGACCCCTCGAGGACCGGCTCCGCGCACACCCGCTCATCAGCCAATGCCTCGTGGTCGGCGACGCCAAGCCGTTCATCGGCGCCCTGGTCACCCTGGACCCCGAGGCACTGGACACCTGGAAGTCCCAGCACGGCCACCCCGAGGACATGACGGTCGCGGACCTCCGCGACGACCCTGAGGTGATCAAGGAGATCGACGGCGCCGTGGCGGCCACGAACACATCCGTCTCCCGGGCTGAAGCCATCAAGAAGTACCGCATCCTGGACGTCGACTTCACCGAATCGGCCGGGCACATGACGCCGAGCCTGAAGGTGAAGCGGCACGCCGTCGCCAAGGACTTCGCCGCGGAGATCGAGGCGCTCTACTCCTGATCCGCTCCGTCCCGGTCCCGCCGCCCTCCGCCCGTACGGCGCCCGGCCCCCGCGCGGCCGGAGGTAGGCTTGCGATCATGCGAGTAGTGATCGCCGGCGGGCACGGACAGATCGCGCTGCGCCTCGAACGACTCCTGTCCGCACGGGGCGACTCCGCACTCGGACTGATCCGCGATCCCGGTCACACCGCCGATGTCGAGGTCACCGGAGCCGAGGCTCTGGTGTGCGATCTCGAGCGGGCCGACGCCGACGAGGTGGCCGCCCGGCTCGCGGGCGCGGACGCCGTCGTGTTCGCCGCGGGAGCGGGTCCGGGGAGCGGAGCGGCCCGCAAGGACACCGTCGACCGGGCGGCGTCGGTGCTGCTGGCCGACGCGGCCGAGCGGGCCGGTGTGCGGCGGTTTCTCCAGGTCTCCTCCATGGGAGCGGGAGAGCCGCCCCGGCCCGGCACCGACGAGGTCTGGGCCGCTTATGCCCGAGCCAAGGGAGAGGCCGAAGACGACCTGCGAGGCCGGGATCTCGACTGGACCATCGTGCGTCCCGGACGGCTCACCGACGATGCCGGCATCGGCCTGGTGAGGCTGTCCGACCCTCCGGTGCCACGCGACGCCGTCCCGCGCGATGACGTCGCCGCGGTCCTCCTCGCGCTTCTCGACGCCCCGGCCACCCGGCACCGCACTCTCGAGCTGGTCGCGGGCGACACCCCCGTCCCGGACGCCGTACGGGCCGTGTCCGCCCAGCCCTGAGGTCTCCGGCGGCCGGCCCCGCGACGGTGCCGCCCGCTCCTGGCCGTCCATTCCACGGCCGACGCTCCCGGGACGCCACCTCAGGTGACCAGGAGGGCGTCCAGACGTCCGGCCTGCGTCCGCCAGCGCCATTCGGCCTCGACCCACGCCCGGCCGTTCTCGCCCATCTTCCGGGCCCGGCCGGGGTCCCGCAGCAGGTCGACCACCGCGCGAGCCACGCTACCGACCGTACGGCCGTTGACGACCAGCCCCGTGTGGCCGTGCCGCACGGCGTCAGGTGCACCGCCGGAGTCGCCTGCGATCACCGGGAGCCCGGTGGCCGAGGCCTCCAGGTAGACGATGCCGAGCCCCTCCACGTCCAGGCCCCGGCGGCGGGTCCGGCAGGGCATGGCGAAGACGTCTCCCGCGTCGTAGTGGGCCGGGAGCTCGGTCCACGGCACCGATCCGGTGAAACGGACGGCCGAGTCCACCCCCCGGGCCACCGCGAGTCTCTGGAGGTCGGCCCGGTAGGGACCACCACCCACCAGCAGGAGCGCGGCATCCGGGCACGAGCGCAGGACCCGGGGCCAGGCGTGGATGAGCGCGTCCTGCCCCTTGCGCGGGACCAGCCGGGAGACGCACACGACGACGGGACGGTCGCCGAGGCCGTGGCGACGGCGGATCTCCGAGCCTCCCGCACCGGGCCGGAACACGGTCTCGTCCACCCCTGGCGCCAGCCTGGCCATCCGGGCCACGGCACCGTCGGACAGCGCCTCCGCCATCCGGGAACGGGTGTATTCCCCCAGGTAGGTCAGCACGTCCACCCCGTCGCCGATGCGCCGCAGCAGCGACCGGGCCCCCGGCAGCTGGGCCCAGCCGGCCTCGTGGCCGTGGGTGACCCCGACGAACCGGCTGACGCCATGGCGCCGCAGCCCGGGGGCCAGCAGGCCGAGCGGGGCGGCGGCGCCGAACAGCACGGACTCGCAGCCCTCCGAGCGGGCGAGCTCCCCGGCCCGCCGCAACACCGACGGAACCGGAAGCATCAGCGACGTCGGATGCCTGACCACCGGGAAGGGCTGCCGGCGGTCGAACTCCGCGGCGCCTTTCCACGCGGGTGCGTAGACCAGAACCGAGCCCGGGGGCCGATGCAACGCCAGGTTGTGCACGAACGCCTGAATTCCGCCCGGCCGGGGTGGGAAGTCATTGGTGATCACGAGTGTCTTGGTCATCGCGGCCAGCATGCCACGGGGCCTCATCCCCCGGATGCCCGGGTGCGTCGAGCCACGACGCGACGGAGCCCGCCACCGCGGTGATCACGGTGGCGGGCTCCGAGTCGCTCGGCGGCCGGCTCAGTGCGAGCTGTCGGCACCCTCCCGGGCGCCCACGCCGGCGGGCTCCTGCCCGGACTCGATCTCGGCGTGCTCGCCGTGACCGTTCTCGATCGGAATCGAGTTGAAGGTCCAGAACCGGTTGAGCCGGGTCCGGAGATGGCCGAGGGGGCTGCGGCTCCCCGGTGCCGGGATGCCGTTGGCGTCCTGCGGGCGCTGCAGCGGCTTGGTCTCGACCTTGCTCGAGAGGACGGCTGCCTGCTCTTCCGGCGCCTCCTTGTGCACCTCGATGAACTCACCGCTGGGCAGCATCTTGATGATGCCGCTCTCGTAGCCGTGCGCCATCGTCGCCGCGTCGCTGCGCTGCAGCCCGAGGCAGATCGCCATCGTGATGCCGAAGGCGGCGAACGGGCCGAGGAACACCGCGAACCGGAAGAACCAGGTCGTCGCGTACAGCGACACGTGGAACTTGTCGGCGATGACGTCGTTGCCGCCGGCCAGCCAGAGCAGTCCGTAGAACGTCACCATGGCGATGCCCGCGGCGGTACGGACCGGAGCGTTGCGCGGGCGGTCGTTCACATGGTGGTAGCCATGGTCACCGGTCACCCACCGCTCGATCCACGGGAACAGTGCCGCACCGGTGAAGACGAGTCCCAGCGGGCCGAGCGCCGGGATCAGCACGTTCCAGCTGATGGTGTGGCCCAGCACGTTCGTCTCGAGGTTCGGCATGATCCGCAGCGCGCCTTCCATGGCGCCCATGTAGAAGTCCGGCTGCGAGCCCGCCGAGATGGCGGCGGGGTCGTACGGGCCGAACAGCCAGATCGGGTTGATCTGGGCGAAGGTCGCCAGCAGGGCGAGGACCCCGAAGGTGAACATGAAGTACGCCCCGGTCTTCGCCATGAACACCGGGTAGAACGGGTAGCCGACGACGTTGTCGTTGGCCCGGCCCTTGCCCGGGTTCTGCGTGTGCTTCTGGTGCCACATGATCATCATGTGCGCCGTCACCAGCGCCAGGATGATCCCGGGGATCAGGAGGACGTGCAGCGTGAAGAGCCGCGGGATGATGTCCTCGCCGGGGAACTCGCCGCCGAACAGGAACAGGTAGATGTAGGTGCCGACCACGGGGATGGACTCGGCCACACCCTGGGTGATCCGCAGACCGGTGCCCGACAGCAGGTCGTCCGGAAGCGAGTAGCCGAACAGGCCCTCGAGCATCCCCAGGACGAACATGCCGATGCCGATGAGCCAGTTCAGCTCACGCGGCTTGCGGTAGGCGCCGGTGAAGAACACCCGGAGCATGTGCGCCATGATCGAGACCATGAACAGCACGGCCGCCCAGTGGTGCAGCTGACGCATCAGCAGGCCGCCCCGCACATCGAAGGTGATGTGCAGCGTCGAGGCGTAGGCCTCGCTCATCTCGACGCCGTTGAGCTTGGTGTAGGACCCGTCGTACACCACTTCCAGCATGCTCGGCTTGAACCAGAGCGTCAGGAAGGTGCCGGTCAGCAGCAGGATGATGAAGGAGTAGAGGGCGATCTCGCCCAGCATGAACGACCAGTGGTCCGGAAAGACCTTCTTCATATTGCGCTTGAAGAAGGTCGTCGAGCCGAGCCGCTCGTCGATGAACGTCAGCGGTGCTTCGACCGCCTTGGGTGCCTTTGCCTCGCTCATCGGCCGCTCCCCCCTTCTCGTTCGCTACGCGGACGGCTCGTCCCTCGCCGGACGCTCCGCTCGCTCCGTCGGCGTTCGCTCCAGCTCATCCGCGCTCCCAGAAGCTCGGGCCGATCGGCTCGGGGAAGTCGGCCGTGGCCACGAGGTAGCCCTCCGAGTCCACGGCGATCGGCAACTGCGGCAGCGCGCGCGCCGCCGGACCGAAGATCACCTTGGCGCCGTCGGTGGCGTCGAAGGTCGACTGGTGGCAGGGGCACAGGATGTGGTGAGTGGTCTGCTCGTACAGCGCCGCGGGACACCCCACATGCGTGCAGATCTTCGAGTAGGCCACGATCCCGTTGACGTGCCAGTTCTCACGTCCCTTGACGGGCTTGAGCTTGTCCTGGGGGATGTTGACCAGCAGCACCGCGGACTTGGCGATCTCGTTGAGGGGCTCACTGGTCTTGTCGACGCCCTCGGGGATCACCGTGATGATGCCGCCGGGCGAGTTGAAGTCGCTGGCCTTGAGCGGCACCCGGGTGCCGTCCACCAGGAGCCGGACGCCCTTCTTACCGGCGTGCTGCGCCTCCTTGGCCGCCTCGCCCCAGAAGGTGCGCCGGAGCCTCTTCTCGGGCAGCGGACCGAGGTCGCGCAGCAGGAGCAGGGGCGCCAGCCCCAGCGGAGCCACCGCGAGCAGCAGCGTGCGGCGGAGCAGCGGCCGCTTGGTGATGCCGCTGTCCTCAGCACCCTGGAGGAAGTTCTCGGTGAAGACCCGCCGGTCCTCTTCGGAAGAGGCCAGGTCGCCGCGCTTCTGCACGATGGGCTTGCTGGTCATCAGCCGGCGCACCCAGATCGTCATACCGACCGCGAGGGCGATGAAGGCCAGCGTCAGCGTGCCGCCGAGTGCGTAGTTGACCTCGCGCGCGCGGTGCAGCCCGTGCATTCCACCGTGGCGTCCGCTGAACCCGATGAAATAGACGATGAAGGCGACGCTGGCGAGGAAGGCCAGCCCGAAGAACGCCGCGACGGTGCGCTCGGCCTTGCGCGCGGCCTCCTCGTCGAGCTCGTCCTCGTCCGCTGTGATGCCGGGCACGGTCTCGTCCTCGGCGAGCAGGTGCCGGTCCTCCGCCGGAGGCGGGGTGCCGATCACACGCTTGGGAGTACGGTCCTCGTCACCAGGGGTTTCGCCGGTGACCTTGGGCTCCTCGGAGCCGCCGATGTCGTTGTTGTCAGTCATGCTTCTTCAGCTTCTTGGGCTTCTTGGCGGTGATCCACATCGCGGCGAGGATGAGCAGGCCCATCCCCACCGTCCATCCGGCGAGACCCTCGGCGACCGGGCCGATACGTCCGAGCCCGTTGCCGCCCGGGTTGGGCTCTTCACGGGTCTGGACGACGTAGGCGATGATCGCACGCTTGTCCGCCGGCGTCAGGGTCCTGTCGTTGAACAGCGGCATCGCGTAAGGACCGGTGAGCATCGCCTCGTAGATCTGCGTCGGCGTCGACGCGTCCAGCGCGGGCGCGTACTTGCCCCCGGTCAGCGCGCCGCCGGAACCGGCGAAGTTGTGACACTGCGCGCAGTTGGTCCGGAACAGCTTGCCGCCGAGCGCCACGTCACCCTTGGCGGGGTCCACCTGCTCGGGACCGGGAATGGTCGGACCGTCCCCGAGCGACTGGATGTAGGCGGCGACGGCATCGATGTTCTTGCGGTCACGGAACACCTGGATGTTCTTCTTGCGGGGCATCTGGGCGCCCGGGTTCTGCGCGGGCATGCGCCCGGTGCTGACCTGGAAGTCGACCGCCGCGGCGCCTACTCCGATGAGGCTCGGCGCGATGGATCTTCCCTTGTCGTCCTTGGTGCCCTGGGCGTTGAGGCCGTGGCAGCTGGAGCAGTTCTGGTTGAACAGCTGCTTGCCGTTGGCGATCTCCTGGGCGGCCTCCGCCGAGTTGCTCGCCTCGGCTGTACCGGTCGCCGGCGAGAATCCCGCGTAGACGACGCCGATGGTCGCCAGCGCGACCAGCACAACGGCGTAGCCCGCCCATGGGCGCCGTCGCCATGCGGTGAACCGTTTCACGAATGTCCTCGTTCCGGGTTACTTGATCAGGTAGATGGTCGCGAACAGGCCGATCCAGACCACGTCCACGAAATGCCAGTAGTAAGACATGACGATCGCACTCGTCGCCTGCTCATGGGTCCAGCGCTTGGCGGCGTAGGTGCGGCCGAGCACGAACAAGAACGCGATCAGCCCACCGGTCACATGCAGCCCGTGGAAGCCCGTGGTGAGGTAGAACACCGAGCCGTAGGCCGAGGAGGACAACGTGAGGCCGTCTTCACCGACGAGCTTGCTGTACTCGAAGAGCTGGCCGCCGACGAAGTACGCACCCATCAGGAAGGATATGACGTACCAGAACCGGAGCCTGCGGACATCACCTCGTTCCGCGGCGAAGACCCCCATCTGGCACGTGACGCTCGACGCCACCAGGACAAAGGTGTTGAACCCGGCGTACGGCAGGTCGAGGGGCACCTCGGGCCAGTCGCCGCCCCCGCCCTTGGTCACCGCACGGATCGTGAAGTACATCGCGAACAACGCCGCGAAGAACATGAGCTCGGACGACAACCATACGATCGTTCCCACGCTCACCAGGTTGGGACGGTTGGCCCGAGCGCGGGGTGCTGTGTCTATCGCGGATGCAGTTGCCACGGGGAGCATTATTGCGGCACCTGCGCGATGCCCGTGCACGACCCCCCGTCATAGCCGTCCTGTGCCACGGCGGAGCCGACCCGGTAGCCTTTGGCCATGAGCACTGTCGACCCCTTGCGGCACACGGATGGTGAGTCGCCCGACGACCCCGCCGCCACCATGAAGGTTCTCGTCTACAGTGACGATGCCAACACGCGCGCCCAGGTACGGCTGGCGATCGGCCGCAGGCCCGCGGCGGATCTTCCGCGGGTCGAATACGTCGAGTGCGCGACCCAGCCGGCGGTGATCGCCCGGCTCGACGAAGGCGGCATCGACATCGTGGTGCTGGACGGAGAGGCACAGCCGTCGGGCGGCCTCGGGATCTGCCGGCAGGCCAAGGACGAGATCTACGACTGCCCTCCCGTGCTGGTAATGATCGCCAGGCGTGACGACGGGTGGCTGGCGACCTGGTCCCGCGCGGACGCGGTCGTCGGCCGGCCGTTGGACCCGATGGCGATCGCCAACGCGGTGGCCGACCTCATGCGTCAGCGCACGAGCCGGCTTCCGGTTCTCTAGCCGGCCGCCGCGGGCTCCGCGCTCGTACCGCGCCTCGGCGGCCGTGCCGCATGGCGCACTCAGACCACCACAGACCACCACAGACCACCGCCCTCAGAGCGACCGTCCTGAAGACCGCTCGAGCCGGTGAGCCCGATCTCGGCCCGGAAGGGGACCCAGTGACCGCGACCGCCTATGACCGGCCGCCGAGCTGGCCCGCGCTCATCAACGCCCTGCTCGACGGTCAGTCACTGTCGGCTGCCGAGACGGCGTGGGCGATGAACCAGATCATGGCCGGCGAGGCCACCGACGCCCAGATCGCGGGTCTGGCCGTCGCCATGCGCGCGAAGGGCGAGACCGTCGCCGAGGTGTCCGGACTGGCCGAGGGAATGCTGGCCAACGCCACACCGATCATGGTCTCCGGGGACATCGCCGACCTGGTCGGCACCGGCGGTGACCGGGCGCACACCGTCAACATCTCCACAATGGGCTCCATCGTGGCGGCCGCCTCGGGCGTGAAGCTGGTCAAGCACGGTAACCGTGCCGCTTCCTCCTCCTGCGGCTCCGCCGATCTCCTCGAAGCGCTCGGGGTCGCCATCGACCTCCCTCCCGAGCCGACGGCCCGGGTGGCCGGCGAGGTGGGCATCACCTTCTGCTTCGCGCCGTTGTTCCACCCCGCCCTGAAGTACGCCGCCAAAACGCGGCGTGAGCTGGGGACACCGACCGTCTTCAATTTCCTGGGCCCGCTGACCAATCCGGCCCGCCCGCGGGCACAGGCGGTCGGCGTCTTCCATCCGCGGATGCTCGAGATCGTCGCCGGAGTCTTCGCGGAACGGGACTGCTCGTCGCTGGTCTTCCGGGGTGACGACGGGCTCGACGAGCTCACGACCACGACGAGTTCGACCGTATGGGTCGTGCGGGAGAGGACGGCCACGAAGGTCGCCTTCGACCCGGCGGACCTGGGCATCGCCCGCTCCACTCCGGACGACCTGCGCGGCGCGGACGCCGCCTACAACGCCGACGTGGCGCGGCGCGTGTTCGCCGCCGAGCCGGGGCCGGTCCGTGACATGGTCCAGCTCAACGCGGCGGCGGTCATCGTGGCGGCCGAGGGAACCCCCAAGCCGGACCAGCTCACCGATGCGCTGGCCGCTGCCTACGCCCGCGCCCGGGAGTCGATCGAGTCCGGCGCGGCGGCGGCTCTTCTGGACCACTGGGTCCGCGTCTCCCAGGGGCTGCGCCGCTGACCCGGTGCACGGGCGCCCGGCCGGCACGCCACCCGCGAAGCGCTCGCGCGCGCGGATCCAGGGCTCTGCCGGTCCGTCGGTCCGGGCCGGTCCCGGTCAGTCCGGGTCGGGCAGGCCGAGGGCGAAGGCCGACTCGAGGTCATGCTGCGAGTACGCCTGGAAGGCGATATGGGTCTCCGTGTGCACCACGCCGGGGACCTTGTTGAGCCGGCCCGGGATCACTTCGGCGAGCTCCTCGTGCCGGTGGACCCGGACCATGGCCACGAGATCGTGATCACCCGTGATCGAATAGACCTCGCTGACCCCGTCCAGCTCGACGATGGCCTCCGCGACCTCGGAGATGCGGGCGACGTCGGTCTTGACCAGCACGATCGCGGTGATCACTCGGGCCTCCTCAGATCCTGAAGATCCGACCCTACAAGAGACCTCTAGCGCCGGACGCCGAGGGCCGCCGCCCCCGGGCGGCCCGGGACCGCCGGGCCCACAGGCGAACGCCATACCGGCGATGAATCCGCACCCGGATAGAACAGCAGACAGCTCTGCCCTGCCGCCGCGGGCGCCCGGTCCCGGGCCGGTGGAGTGATCAGCGGAGCGGCCGGCCGGTCCTGCGCTCGGTCGCCGCCGAGGGGCCCGTGCCCGAATAGGCCCGGTCGATCCGCTCCCGCATGCCCTCCGCCCCGTTGACCGGGCAGGCCCAGACACCGTCGAGCTCGACCAGCCGCACGCCCGGAGACTCCAGCCAGCGCAGCACGCACTCCATCTCCTCCACGCTCGCGTTGCCCGCGGGCCCGGGCGTCGGGATCACCGTCTCGGCGGTCGAGATGACGGCGTCGACGTACGCCCGGACCGATGACGCCGTACGAGCGTGCGCCGGCACCGTGCCGGCCGCGGCGAGCCGGCCGTGCCGTACGACCGCCAGCTCCCATCCGCCCGTGAAACCCGGCCGGGCCGCGACGAGCTGCGGACAGCGGGCGAGCGCGGTGAGCCGCTGGCAGCGGGCGGCCGCGCGAATGAACGCCGCGAGCCGGTCACGATGTTCGGCGGCCTCCTCGTACCGCAGATCTGCGGCGAGCCGGTCGATGCGGTCCTGCACCACGGTCACGACCGGCCTGGCGTCGCCGTCCATGACGGCGCGGGCCAGTGCCACGTGTCCGGCATAGACGTCGGCCGGCGCCCGGCCATCGCAAGGCGCCGCGCACCGGCCGATGTCGGCCAGCGCACAGGTATGGGGGGCGCCGCGATCGATCGAGCGCGGAGTGAGCCGCTGCGTGCACTGACGCAGTGGCACGGCATCATGCAGCGCGGCTCTGGCCTCCTCCGCCGTACGGACGGACCGGAACGGTCCAAGGTAGGAGGCCGGGTCGTCACGGCATTCCCGCACGATCGACAGCCGGGGGAACGGCTCCACCGTGAGCTTGAGCCAGATGGCCCGCTCGGGGTAGCGCGACCGCCGGTTGTAGCGCGGCTTGTGCGCGGCAATGAGCCGCAGCTCACGGACCTCGGCCTCGAGTCCGGTCAGGCAGACGATGGGACGGACGCGCTCGGCGATGCCGACCATCTCCCGGACCCGCTTCCTGGTCTCGGAGGCGGTGAAATAGGAGCGCACCCGAGAGCGCAGGTCGGTGCTCTTGCCCACGTAGAGGATCTCTCCGTGGGCGTCCTCGAAGACATAGACGCCGGGTGCGCTCGAAATGCCGTCGGCGAGGTGACGCTTTCGCCGCTGCTCGGGCGTTGGGGCCTTGGCGAAGGTCTTGACCTCTTCCAGGGACCGCACGCCCAAGGACCCGAGGCGCTCGATGAGCCCGTGCAGGACGTCGACGGTGGCGCGGGCGTCGGCCAGCGCGCGGTGGCAGGGGTCGGCGTCGGTGCGAAAGAAGCGGGCCAGCGTGCCGAGTTTGCAGTTGGGCACCTCATCGCGGGTGAGGACCCGGCGGGCCAGATCCGCGGTGTCCACCACCGGGAACGCCGGCCACGGATATCCGGCCTGGGCACAGGCGGCCTTCAGGAACCCCATGTCGAAGGGCGCGTTGTGGGCGACGAGCACGCAGCCACGGGCGAATTCGAGGAAGGCCGGAAGGACCGTCTCAATGCGGGGGGCCGCCATGACCATCTGCTGGGTGATGCCGGTCAGCGCCGTGATGAACGGGGGGATCCGCGTGCCGGGGTCGACCAGTGTCGCGAACTCGGCGAGCCGCTCACCGCCGCGGACCTTCACCGCCCCGATCTCCGTGATGGCCGACTCCGCCGGGGAGACACCGGTCGTCTCCAGGTCCACGATGACGAAGGTCACCTCGGCCAGTGGAGTGCCGAGTTCGTCCAGTGCGCCCTGGACACCTCCGTCGGACGTCATGAAGGCGACGGTATGTCCTGCCACCGACAACTCCCGCATCGGCCCCGTTCTGGGGTAGGCCGGCACGCTCGGTGGCCGGCACGTCTAGTCTGAGTATCGACGTGGACGCGCCGAGGCTCCGGAAACGGGGCGGGACGCCGGGCTCCGGGGGCTGCCAGGGGTTGTGCCCGGCAACGGCGGGTTCGCGCCGACGGGTGCCTGGCACCCCGGGGCTTCGGGACGGCCGCCGGGTGCTCCGGCTTCGCCCGTCCGATCGGCCACCGGCAGCCCGTGAGGAGCATGATCATCGATACCGGCCCGCAGGAACACCTGAGCGGACCGCTCCCCGAGGCGGTGCGCCAACATGTCCTGGAGGCCGCCGCGGACCTGATCGGCTCACTGCCGCAGGCGGAGGTCCCCACGCCGCTGCGCAGGTTCGCCCGCTTCGAGCCACGCAAGCGCGCCCGCCTGGCGGCCCGGCCGATCGCCGCTCAGCTCGAAAGCGACGACGGGTTCCGGGATCGCGTGGTGGAGTTCGCCCGGAGCCTGCACCCCGAGCTGGCCGAGGCGGTGGAGACGTCGGCCGTGCCGTCTGTGGCGGATCCGGTGCACGTCGCGGCGCTGGCCTATCTCCTGCGGCCCTCCGGATGGACACACCATGTCGAGGCCGCGCGTGCCGAACTCGAACGCGCCGCGAGCGCCGCCGAGGACGCCGAGCTCGCACGCCAGAACACCGCACTGCGGGCCGAGGTGTCCGCCGCCAGGACCGCGCGGGCCGAGGAATTCGACCGGATGCGGTCCGAGCTTCGGGAGTCCCGCGCCGAGGTGGCCGCGCTGCGGCACAAAGTCCACGACGCCAGGAAGCAGGCCAAGGCGGCGCAGGAGCGCGCCGATGCCCTCTCCGCGGAGGCGCGGCGGGTGAACTCCGACGCCGAGGCGGCCACCGCCGCGATGGAGAAGGAGCTCCGCAAGCTCCGCGGCAGGCTCTCACAGGCCGAGGCCACGGCCGAGAGCATGCGCCGGGCGGCCCGCGAGGGACGCAACGTCGACGACGTGAGGTTGCGGATGCTCCTCGACACGCTCGTCGACGCGGCTCAGGGGGTCCGGCGGGAGCTCGCGCTGCCGTCGACGATCGCCCGGCCGGCCGATGCCGTCGGGGCGGTCGAGCCGGACAAGGGCGCGCACCACGCACTTCCGGGGCGCGCGCTCTCGGACGAGGATCCGGCACTCCTCGAGCGTCTGTTGACGCTGCCGCAGGTTCACATGATCGTCGATGGCTACAACGTCACCAAGACCGGATACGGCGAGCTGCCACTGGCGGACCAGCGGACCCGCCTGCTCTTGGGCCTCGGCGGCCTGTCGGCCCAGACCCGAGCCGAGGTCACGTGCGTCTTCGACGGCGCCGAGCTCGACGCGCCCGTGGCCATCGCGGCGCCCCGGGGCGTCAGAGTGCTTTTCAGCCATCCCGGCCAGACCGCCGACGAGCTCATCGGGCAGCTGGTGCGCGCCGAACCCGAGGGTCGCGCGATCGTGGTCGTGTCCTCCGATCGCGAGGTGGCCGACGCGGCACGGCGTGCCTACGCGAGGCCGGCGCCCTCGGCTCTTCTGCTGCGCCGCCTCGGCAGGTCCTAGCCGCGGTTCTGTCGGTCCCTCCTCCTAACGTCCGTCACGAGGCGGACCCTCCGCCTCGTGACGAGGAGGAGCCGTGCTGGTCGAGTGCGACACCTGTCGGGTACGTGACAGGGAATGCGGTCAATGCGTCGTGACGGCACTGCTCGGCGCGCCTTCGCGCGGTGCGGTCGACATCGGCGAGCGGGAGAGCCGGGCCCTTGCGCTCCTCGCGCGGGCCGGGATGGTGGCGCCCCTGCGTCTCAGCCCGCCGAGCGCACGCATCGTGAGCGGATATGGGCTCAAGGCGGTCGAAGAGATGAAAAAAGCCTACAAGTCCGGGTGAATCGGTTGTGACGCCTGTGCCCCTTCACTAGGGTCGTCCGCTGTAGTAGGTGAATGAAGGGAGGCCCGTGGCTAAAAGAACTTCGCGCCGGATGCGGGCCGTGGTAGGTCTCGCTCTGACGGCAACGCTCACGTTGCCCGCCGGCACGGCCTACGCGGAGCCCAAGCCGACGCTCTCGCAGGCCAAGCAGAAGCTTGAGAAGATGAACGAGCAGGTCGACCAGCTCGTGGAGAAATACAACCAGGTCGGAGAGGACCTGGGCGCGGCCAAGAAGAAGCTCGCGGTCACGCGGACGGCCGCACGGAGGGAACAGGCGAGCTTCGAGGAGATGCGCAGGGATGTCGCCGAGATCGCCGCGTCGGCCTACAAGTCCGGTGAGGCCAGGGACGTGAGCGGCTTCCTCGCCGCCTCGGACCCGCAGTCCATGCTGGACCAGGCGGCGGTCTTCGCGCACCTGTCGGAGAACCGCGCGTCGCAGTTGAGCCAGTTCCTGGCCGCGGCCCAACGGATGGAACGCCAGCAGGCCCAGGCCAAGATCGCCTTCGACCAGGTGGCGGCCAAGGCCAAGGAGCTGCGCGACCAGAAGCGCACAGTGGAAAAGTCCATCGCGCAGCAGCGACGGCTCGTTGCCCGGATGGGCGGATCCCAACGGTCCGGGAGCGGCACCGGCGGGTCCTACAACGGCCCGGCGACCGGTTCCGCCCGGGCGGCGCTCCAGTTCGCCTATGCCCAGCTCGGCAAGCCGTACGAGTACGGCGCCGAGGGGCCGAGCACCTACGACTGCTCCGGGCTGACGATGAAGTCGTGGCAGAGCGGAGGCGTGAACCTTCCGCGCACCACCAACACGCAGTACGCCGCCTCCAGGCGGGTCTCGTTCGAGAGCCTGCAGCCGGGAGACCTGGTGTTCTTCAACAGCCTCGGCCACGTGGGGATGTACGTCGGGGGCGGCAAGATGATCCATGCCCCGCGTACCGGCAAGAACGTCGAGGTGGTGGACATCACCTCGGGCTACTACCGGCAGAACTTCTATGGCGCCGGACGTCCCTAGACCTTAGCTTTACCTGATAACGGGCCTGGTTTGACCAGGCCCGTTATTTTTTTAATCCCCTATTGTGATCTTTGACTTGTTTGGTACTGTATGTCCACTTCCGGCGCCCCCCAGACGCCGGATACCACCAACCGGCCAAGGTCCTCCGTGGCACGCGCAATGCGTGCGCTGCGCGACAGAAGCGCTACATCACGGCGGCCCCGAACTTTGGGCCGGCTGGTCCGACCACACATTCGCGTCGCTTCGATCATGCCCAGGGCCAAGGGGCCCTGGGGGCGGGACCATCCCGCCGGGATCGAGCGGCAACGCCGAGTCCGCCTCGTGCGGAGCCGGGGAACCAACCCCTGCGATTGCTCACGCCCCCGCGCTCCCCGATCCGGTGCGCCTCGGTGGCAGTGCGCTCGCGCAGAACCCCCGGGGTGAATCGGCTCGCCTCCCCGGGCGAGCCGTAGGACGACTTCCACGTCCGAACCCGTCAGCTAACCCGGTAGGCGCCTGGAAGAAGGAGCTCCGACCTTGTCCAACGCAGACAACCGCAACTCATCCCCGGGCCGGCGAAGCGTGATCGCCGGTGGCCTGATCGCGGCGGCGGCAGTGCTCGCCCCGATGGCGGGAACCATCCAGCCGGCTCAGGCGGACACCACCACGTCCATCTCCGTTGCGGAGGTCAACCCCCACGTCATCAGCGCCAGTACCGTCCTCACGGCTCCGGCGCGCAAGCGGCCCGGCGGCGACAGCGACCCATCCCTCACGGACGCCCAGGAGCAACTCGGCGCGGCGGCGGTCGCCATGGCGAGAACCAAGATCGGCTCACCGTACGTCTGGGGTGCCGACGGCCCGAACTCCTTCGACTGCTCGGGCCTGGTCCAGTGGGCCTACAAGAAGGTGGGCGTCACCGTGCCACGGGTCACCTACGACCAGTACGGGGACACGGAGCAGAAGGTCTCCTGGAAGAACCTGTCCGTCGGCGACCTGGTCTTCTTCAACTCCCTCAACCACGTCGGGATCATCTCCAAGCGCGAAGGCAAGGAGCGCTGGATGATCCATGCTCCGTACACCGGCTCGAACGTGAAGGAAGTGAAGCTGGACAGCTACCGCCGGCAGACCTTCGCGGGCGCCGTCCGGCCGTCCTGAACTCCGCCGCCTCTCCGCGGCCGTCAATTCTCTTGATCACGTTCTGACCGCATCGGGACGCCCCTGTCGAGGGGCGTCCCCCGCCGAGTCCGCGCCCTCGCGGAACCGGGGACCCACTCGCGGTGTTCTGGGCCGTTTCCCTGAACACCGCCGGGGTGAATCGGCCATGCCCTCCCGGAGACCCGGGTCGGTCCTGCCGTAGGGCACCTTCCACGCCCGAACCCGACAGCTAACCCGGTAGGCGGCATGGAAGGCAAGGAGCACTCATCCCATGTCTGGGAAGCACAGAATCCCCCCTCTGGCGAGGCCCCGGTTCGGAGGCACGCTGACCGCCGGTCTCGCGCTTGCCGCGACGCTGGCCGCGGCGTACCTCGGAAACACCGGACCCGCCAGGTTCGACCCCAAGCCGGTGGCCGCCGTCTCTCCGGAGTACGCGATCACGTCGCCGATCCGGAACGTGGACACCGCGGGCGTGAAGATCGCGGCGGCCACATCGGAGGATGTGGCCGCCGAGCCTGCGAAGGCACGCCTGAAGAAGGGTTCGAAGAAGGGCGCCGGAAAGGCCGGCGCGACCGCGCCGACCCTGCTCGAGGCGAAGGCCCATGTGGGGAAAAAGACGCCGGTCACCGCCTCCGACGTCATCAAGCTGGCCAAGAAGCAGGTCGGGATCAGCGAGACCAATGGCAATGGCGGCGGGACGAAATTCCAGAAATGGTATGCGAAGAGCGACCGGGCCAAGGTCACCGTGGAGCGGGACGGCGGTTCCGTCGGTGGCTACAAGAACGCGGCATGGTGCTCGATATTCGTCTCCTGGCTCGGTCACAAGCTGGACTTCAACGACCAGCTGGGGTCCGATGCGTGGACCGTGGCGCATGCCGAGTGGTTCAAAGAGCAGGGTCGCTGGGGCCACAAGCCCAAGCGCGGCGCCGTGGTGTTCATCTCCTGGAACGGCGGTAGCACCACCGACGACATCGACCACGTCGGCCTGGTGCTGAAGAAACTCGGTAATGGCCGCATCAAGACGATCGAGGGGAACACGGACGACGCCGTGGCCAAGCGAGTGCGATCGACGTCACTGGTCGTCGGCTACGGATACCCCGACTACGCCAAGTAGGACCGGCCACCGGCGGCGCCGTCTCACGTGATCCACGGCTCGCACTAGGATCACGCCCATGGAGGCTGAGCCGCCGGGGGCCCCGTCCGTGAACACCCGCCCGGGCACCTCGAGATCGCCGCGGCTGCCGGCCGCGGCGATCGCCGTTGCCGTCACGGCCAATCTGCTCTGCGGCGTCGGCTACGTCACGGCGGGACGGGCGCACCAGGACGCCGCCGCGGCCGCCGTCGTGGGGGGGGCGGCCTATCCCGACAGGCGGTCGGTGGAGGCCGTGCTGACGGGGCGGGCCAGGGCCGTGCGGCAGCGCGACCGGATCGCCTTCCTCGCGACCGTGGCCTCGGCGCCACAGAGCTTCCGGGCCGCGCAGGAGCGGCTCTTCGACAACCTCATCAGCCTGCCCCTCGGTGACTGGCGACAGGAACTCGGGGCGGCCGAGCCCCTCGCCACCGCGAAGAGCGGCTCCACGCTCCGTGTGGTCCTGCGTTACCGGCTGCGCGGCTTCGACCGTGCTGAGGCCGCCCATACGCAATACCTCACGTTCACGCGCCGGCCCGGAGCCGGCTGGGTGATCACCGGCGATGGCGCCGCCCGAGGGCTGAGGGACGACCCGCAGATCTGGGACGCCGGCCGGCTCACCGTCGTACGGGGCCGGCGCAGTCTCGTCCTGGGCACCCGGCCGGACACCGGCGGCGTGGCCCAGCACACCAGACGGCTTCACGCGATAGCACGGAGGCTCGACGCGGCCGTTCCGGTCGTCACCGCCGTGGTGGGCGACGGCTGGGCCCGCCGTGCGGTCGCGCTCGTCCCCGCGGATCCGGCGGAAGCCCAGCGGCTCGTCGGCGGAGGTCAGGATCTGACCCGGATCGCGGCGCTCGCGACGGTCTCACAGGACGGCTCCGGCGGCCCCCCGGGCGAGGACCGCATCGTGATCTCACCCGGGACGTTCGACCGGCTCAACGCACTGGGACGTGACGTCGTTCTCACCCATGAGCTCACCCATGTGGCGACCGGGGGCGCCCGCGACGGCCGCACCCCCATGTGGCTGATCGAAGGGCTCGCGGACTACGTCGGCTACAAGCGCACCCACATCCCGGTGCGGTCGGCGGCACGCGAGCTGCGCGGTGAAGTGGTGAAGGGCCGGCTTCCGGCCGGGCTTCCCGGCCGTCAGGACTTCGACAGCGCTTCGGGACGTCTGGCACAGACCTACGAGGAGGCCTGGCTCGCCTGCCGCATGGTGGCCGAGCGATACGGCCAGCCCGCCCTCCTGCGGCTCTACCGGGTCGCGGGGGCGCGACCCGAATCTGCGCTGCGCGAGGTCCTCGGTGTGGACCTCGCGCGCTTCACCGTGATGTGGCGGGACTATCTCCGAAAGGAGCTGGCGGGGTGAAGGAGGGCTTGGAATCCCACGACGACAGCGGCGTCGGACGAGACCGGCGGGCGGATGAAGCGGCCGGCCCCGGCCGGTGCCGGACGTCTCGCATCACCGCCGCCATGACCTTCACCGGGCTGGCGGCGGCGCTCCTGGCGACCGCGGCCCTCACGACCCCCTGGCAGCCGCTCCCGGAGGCGGTGCCCGGCGGCGCCGTGGCCCCGGACCCGGCCAGGGACTTCACCCCGGCACAGCTGAAGCTCTCCGCCGGCTTCGACGCGGCGATCAGCCCACCCGCCCATCTCGGCCTCGCGGCCGGCCTCGCGGCCGTGCTCCTGCTCGGCCTGACGCCACTCGGCGCGAGGCTCCTCGACGTCGTCGGGGGCCCGATCCGCCACCGGCCGCTGCGGATGGTGATGGCCGCCTGCACCCTGACGGCGGCGCTCCGGGTCGTCGGGCTTCCGTTCGACATCTGGGCGGAGACCGTGCTGCGACGGTACGGCCTGTCGACCCAGAGCTGGGGCGGCTGGACCGCCGACCAGTTCAAGTCGCTGTTGATCACCGTGCTCGCCTGGGTCGTCGTACTACTGCTCCTGCATGTCCTCGTCCGGAGGTTCCCGAGGTACTGGTGGGCCGGCGCGGCCGCCACCGGGGCGGCCCTGGTGATCGCGGTCTCGTTCCTCTATCCGGTCGTGGTGGAGCCGGTGTTCAACTCCTTCAAGCCCATGGCGGCGGGACCTGTCCGCAACGAGCTGCTGCGGCTGGCGGCCGCCGACGGCGTCCCGGTCCAGGACGTGCTCGTCGCCGACGCTTCACAGCGTACGACCACCCTCAACGCCTACGTCTCCGGATTCGGCTCCACCCGCCGGATCGTCGTCTATGACACCCTTCTCGAGTCCGCGCGGCCGGACGAGGTCAGGCTCATCGTGGCGCACGAGCTCGGACACGCCCAGCGGGGGGACGTCCTGTACGGCACGCTGCTCGGGGCGCTGGGTGTGGCCGCGGGGGTCTGCCTGCTGTATCTGCTCATGAGTTCACGGCCACTGCTGCGGCGGGCGGGCCTCGCGAGCTCGCGCTCCCCTGTGCCCGCGGCCGCCGACCATCGGCCGGTGGCTCTCCTGCTGGCCGTGGTCACCGTGCTGATCCAGCTGGGCGGCCCACTCCAGAACCTGGTGAGCCGCCGGATCGAGGCCCGCGCCGACGTGCACGCGCTCGACCTGACCGGTGACCCCGCGACGTTCACCCGCATGCAGCGCTCGCTGTCCACCCGCAACCTCTCCGACCTGCGGCCGGGCCCGCTGGAATACGTCCTCTGGGCCACCCATCCGACCGGACCCGAACGGATCGCGATGGCCCGCGTGTGGGCTCGGGTCCACAACCGGCCAGAGCCATCGCCCCTCGCCGGACCCTGACGGATCGAAGGGGACGGCGGCCCGGAGGCATGGTCACGAGCCGGGCGTGATCGAGGTCACCCAGGGCGCTCCCGCTGTGGGTGACGCCGTGGGCACTCCAGCCGTCGGTGACGCCGTAGGCGCTCCAGCCGTCGGTGACGCCGACGGTGAACCCGAGGAAGAGGACGTCGCCGATGCCGACGCGGACGGGGACGGGGACGGGGACGCCGGAGTGGGCGAGAGCGATGTGGGCGGGGTGAGACGGCCGGTGGTGATGGGCCTGCGGAAGGCGCCCCCCTTGATCCAATCCGCCCAGCCGAGCTGCCAGTAGCCCCATCCGTTGTCGGGCTCCAGCTCCCGGTCGCTTCCAGTGATCTTGTACGGGTCACCACGCTGGCTGAAGTTGTAGAACCAGGTCGCGTTGGAGGGGCTCATGTTGACGCAGCCGTGGCTCACGTTGCTGTTGCCCTGGGAGCCCACCGACCACGGCGCGCTGTGCGCGTACTCCCCGCTATTGGAGATCCGTACGGCCCAGTAGACCATCTCGCTGTAGTAGCCGGGACAGCCCGGGCCGCAGCCGACCGTCGAGGAGTCCATGAGAACGGCCTGCGCCTTGTCCATGGTCAGGTGATTGCCGTTCGTCGTCGTGTACTTGCGGATCCCTCCCCGGCCCATGCTGATCGGGATCGTCCGGACCGTCTTCCCGTTCTTGCTGACGACCATCTGATGGTCGTCCTCACCGGCCACACTCGACTGCTCCTCGCCGATCTCGAACTTCAGGCTGAGGTTCCTGGCGCCGAAGACGTTCTTGGCGGCGCGGACACCGCTCAGGTGCGCGAGGAAGTCGACCTTGGTGTGCCGCCGCCAGTGCTCCTTGGTCCGGAAGACGAGATCCTGGGCGCCGAACCAGTGCCAGGCACCCGTGACCGGCTCGCTGGAACGGACCTCCAGAGCCTTCTCCACGGCCTTCTTGTCCTGAACCTCCTTGTCGAAGTGCAGGATGATCGGCATCCCCACGCCGACCTTCTCTTTGTCGGCCGGAGCCTCGATGGTGGTGCGGATGGGATGATCGGCCTTCTGCGTCGTGAAAGTACTCGTCGCGGACCGCGTCCTGCCGTCCCTGCCGAGCGCGGTGGCCTCGACCTGATACCGGGTCCCGGGGTCGAGGGTCCACCTCGACCGCCACCAGCTGCCGTCGGCGCTCTGGTCGCCTTGGACGTTGGTGCCCTTGGTGGTGATGGTCACGTTCTGGATCGTGCCGTCCCAGGCCCGTATCAGGATGGGACTGTCCGGCGGGACCTTCGTCCCCTGGTCTCCCGGCGAGATGACGACCTTGACGACCGGCCCGGGATCCTTACGGTCCCCGTGGCCGGAACACGCCGCTCCGGCGGCCAGCAGGATCACGCTCAGTGCGATCCCCACCAGCCGCCGCCTCCGGCGACGGCCGGTCACCGGCATGATGGCACCGAGCTTCACCGCAACCCCCGTTCCCGCCCGCGCCGGACACCGTCTCATGCGCGGGCCGACGCCCGTGCCGGCCGCGATGCCCTTTGAGGGGCCACCGGCCGGACACGAGCCTTCCCCCGTGTGACGTCACGTCCCCGCGGAAGAGATCGCAGGAACAAGACCATTATGAAAAGGGCCGGTGTCCGCGCGAGACGCGGACACCGGCCCCTGCCGGATCTTTTCCTTGATCAGTGCGAGAACTGACCCCGGTAGTATTCGAACACCAGTCCGACCGTGCTCATCAGCACGGCGGCGACGCCGATGAAGAACAGCCACCAGCCGAAGACCAGGCCGAGAGTGATCGCCGCCGCGGACATCGCGAGGAACAGCGGCCACCAGCTGTGCGGGCTGAAGAAGCCCAGCTCGCCGGCAGCGTCGGCGATTTCGCCCTCTTTGTCGTCCTCGGGCAACGGCCTGCCGTTGTTGGCCTTCTCCAGCCGGCGGATGGTGAAGTGGATGTAGAAACCGACCAGGCCGGCCAGCCCCACCGCGAGGGCCATCGCCGTCGTGCCCGTCCAGTCCCCCGACCAGAACCAGTAGACGACGTCGGCGGCCAGGAAGAACAAGGCACAGCCGTAGAACATGAACGCCTGAACACGCATGCTTATCCCTCCGCCCCGACGGGCAGCTCGGACTTACCCGAATGTGGGTGGTGCAGGTCGAACGCGGGTCGCGGCGAGCGGATCCGCGGGATCGAGGTGAAGTTGTGCCGCGGCGGCGGGCACGACGTCGCCCACTCGAGCGAGCCCCCGTAGCCCCACGGGTCGTCGACAGTGACCTTCTTACCCTTTTTGGCCGTGATGTAGACGTTGTAGAAGAACGGCAGCATCGACGCGCCGAGCAGGAAGGCCCCCACCGTCGAGACCATGTTGAGGCCGGTGAACTGCTGGGCGTAGTTCGCGTAGCGGCGTGGCATGCCCTCGGCGCCGAGCCAGTGCTGCACCAGGAAGGTGCTGTGGAAGCCGATGAACAGCACCCAGAAGTGGAACTTGCCGAGCCGGTCGTTGAGCATCTTCCCGGTCATCTTGGGCCACCAGAAGTAGAAGCCCGCGAACATCGCGAACACCACGGTGCCGAACAGCACGTAGTGGAAGTGGGCCACCACGAAGTAGGAGTCGCTCACCGGGAAGTTCATCGGAGGAGACGCCAGGATGACGCCGGTGAGCCCGCCGAACAGGAACGTCACCAGGAACCCGATCGAGAACAACATCGGGGACTCGAACGTCAGCTGACCTCGCCACATCGTGCCGACCCAGTTGAAGAACTTCACCCCTGTGGGCACGGCGATCAGGAAGGTCATGAAGGAGAAGAACGGAAGCAGGACCTGGCCGGTCGGGAACATGTGGTGTGCCCAGACCGTGATCGACAGACCCGCGATCGCGATCGTCGCGCCGACCAGGCCGACGTATCCGAAGATCGGCTTGCGGCTGAAGACCGGCAGGATCTCGGTGACGATACCGAAGAAGGGCAACGCGACGATGTAGACCTCGGGATGCCCGAAGAACCAGAAGAGGTGCTGCCACAGGATGGCCCCGCCATGGGCGGGGTCGAAGATGTGGGCGCCGAACTTGCGGTCGGCCTCCAGAGCCAGCAGCGCGGCGGCGAGCACGGGGAACGCCATCAGGACCAGGACGCTGGTCAGCAGGACGTTCCAGGTGAAGATCGGCATCCGGAACATCGTCATGCCCGGCGCCCGCATGCAGAAGATCGTGGTGACGAAGTTGACGCCGCCCATGATGGTGCCGAAGCCGGAGAGCGTCAGGCCGAGCACCCACAGATCCCCGCCGATGCCCGGCGAGCGGACGGCGTCCGACAGCGGGGCGTAGGCGAACCATCCGAAGCTCGCGGCACCGCCCGGCGTCAGGAAGCCGGTCAGCACGATGAGGCTGCCGAACAGGAACAGCCAGTACGCGAGCATGTTCATGCGGGGGAACGCCACATCGGGAGCGCCGATCTGCAACGGCATGATGACGTTGGTGAAGCCCGCGAACAGCGGCGTGGCGAACATCAGGAGCATGATCGTGCCGTGCATGGTGAACAGCTGGTTGAACTGCTCGTTGCTCGTGACCTGCAGGCCGGGCTTCCACAGCTCGGCCCGCATGATCAGCGCCATGACGCCGCCGATCAGGAAGAACATGAACGAGGTGATCAGGTACAGATAGCCGATCACCTTGTGGTCCGTGGACGACATCCAGGACACGATGAGGCGTCCCTTACTCGTCCGCGCCCCGGCCGCCGAGGTCACGGCGGCGTGAGTGGTCGCGGTCACTGGGTGCCCTCCGCTGCCTTCTTGGTGTTGACGAACTGCTGGAACTCCGCGGGCGTGACGACCTTCATCTGGAAGAGCATCCGGCTGTGGTCCACACCGCACAGCTCGGCGCAACGGCCCTCGTAGGTCCCGGTCTTCGTCAGCCTGACCTCGAACTTGTTGTCGTAGCCGGGCATGACGTCCTTCTTGTAGAGGAGCGCCGGCACCCAGAACGAGTGGATGACGTCATTGGAGTGCAGGTTGAACCGCACCGTCTGCCCGACCGGGACGACCAGCACGGGCTTGTGGCCGGGGTTCTCGTCCGGACCCGCGGGAGTGCCGATGATGCGCACGTTGTGCTGCGGATAGTCGAACTGCCAGCTCCACTGGAACGCGGTCACGTCGACGACGACGTCGGGATGCGCGCTGGTCTTCTCCAGGTACGTCTCATCCCGGGCGGTGAAATAGAACAGCACCGCGATGATGACGAAGGGGACGGCGGTGTAGAGCATCTCGATCGGCAGGTTGTAACGCACCTGGGGCGGCAGCTCCTCGGAGCGCTTGCGGTGGAACAGCACCGCCCAGATGATCAAACCCCAGACGAGCACTCCCGTGACCAGGGCGGCCACCCAGGAACCCTGCCACAGCGTCAGGACGCGCTTGCCCTGCTCACTGATCGGCTCCGGCATACCCAGGCGAGTCACCTCCCCGCTGCATGCGGTGGCGGTCATCGCCAGCAGTGACAGTGCCAATGCGCTGGTCAACACGCGTCGCCCTCGCGCGGGCGCACGCCGCTCCCCGGTGGGGTGCCGAACATCGCCGGCCGCGCTGCGTGCCGTTGATGACACGCGCGAACGGAGCCGGTTGCTCAGGGCCCACCAATAGCGGGTCGGACTCACAGAATGCCTTCCCCACAGACGAAGCCCGGAACCCGGGCGGTCAGGTCTACCTCATACGTGTGCAGCACAGGTTAGCGTGAGGTTCTGACGCGTCCGGTTCGGGCCCCCGTTAGTGTCGTGTCGTGCCCTTTTTCGACGCGGCGTCGACCGAACCCCCGCACCCGATGGCGCGCGCGGCACTGCTCGACGCGCTGGAGGCGGGGTGGGCCGACCCCACCCGATTGTACGGTGCGGGGCGGCAGGCTCGGATGCTCCTCGACAGCGCCCGGTCCCGGATCGCCGCGGTCCTCGGCGTACGACCCGATGAGGTCTCCTTCACCTCGTCCGGCACGCAGGCCGTCCATCTCGCCGTACTCGGAGCCCTGCGGGCGCGGCGGCGGGTGGGCCGGCGCCTGGTGGTCAGCGCGGTCGAGCACTCCAGCGTGCTCCACGCGGCCGCGGCCCACGAGCACGAAGGCGGCGAGGTCGTCACCGTCGGCGTGGACCGCACCGGACGGGTCGATCCGGCCGAGTTCGCGGCGGCCCTCACGCCCGGCACCGCTCTCGCCTGCCTGCAGTCGGCCAATCACGAGGTGGGAACGGTCCAGCCCGTGGCCGAGGTCGCGGGGATCTGCGGCCGCGCCGGGGTGCCGCTCCTGGTCGACGCGGCGCAGTCGGTCGGTCGGGCCGAGGTCCCGCGAGGATGGTCGCTTCTGGCCGCCAGCGCCCACAAATGGGGCGGCCCGGCCGGGGTGGGCGTGCTCGTCATCCGCAAGGGAACCCGCTGGCGATCTCCGCTTCCGGAGGACGAACGGGAGGGCCGGCGAGTCCCCGGATTCGAGAACGTCCCGGCGGCCGTGGCCGCCGCGACGGCGCTCGAGGCCTACAGTGCCGACATGACCGCCGAGGCGCCGCGCCTGTCCGGCCTCGTGGACCGGATCCGGCATCGGCTGCCTGAGGTGATCCCCGACGTCGAAGTGGTCGGTGACCCCGTCCGGCGACTCCCCCACCTGGTGACCTTCTCGTGTCTCTACGTGGAGGGTGAGGCCCTCATCACCGAACTGGACAGGCTCGGATTCGCGGTGTCCTCCGGCAGTTCGTGCACAGCGGACACACTGCGCCCCAGCCACGTATTGGAGGCGATGGGAGTGATTACGCACGGGAACGTACGGGTATCGCTGCCCCGGGGAGCGCGATCCACGGACGTGGACCGGTTCCTCGATGTACTCCCCGACACCATCGCCCGCCTACGCCGTGCCGCCGGAGTGATCTCATGAGCTTCAGACGCCGACCGCGCGGCGCCCCGCAGCCCCCGGCCCGGCCGGACCCCGCACCGCCGGCCGCCCCCAGCGGCCCGGCACCGTTCCTGGTCATCGACGCGCTCGGCCGCAAGTGCCCGATCCCGATCATTCTGCTGGCCGAGCGCATCCGCGAGGTGCCCATCGGAGAGATCGTGGCCGTCAATGCCGACGACGTCGCCGCGCGCACCGACGTGCCGGCCTGGTGTCGCATGAAGTCCCAGGACTTCGTCGGCGAGCGACCCCTACCCCAAGGCTGGGCCTTCCACATCAGGCGCACGTACTAATTGCCGCTGTGTTCATTGCCGCGCGGAGCGCGGCCATTCAATACGTCAGGGCCTCGGGCAGGTCAGGTGGGCGGCCATCTCGTCGGCGGCCTGCCGTCCGTACGCGGCGGCGAAACGTTCGGTGAAGCGGGCACGGGAGAGCACGTACTCCTGGCAGCCGGCGTTCTCGAGGACATGGGCGGCGATCAGATTGCCGATCTGCGCGGCCCGCTCGAGCGACAGGCCCCAAGCGGTGGCGCACAGGAAGCCTGCCCGGAACGCGTCACCGACGCCCGTCGGGTCGACCTTCGCCTCCTCGGGGGTGGCCGCCACATGGAGGACCGGCTCACCCTTGCGGTCGATCCGTACGCCCTTGGGTCCCAGGGTCGTGATCCGGACGTTGACGCGGTCGAGGATCTCCTCGTTCGACCAGCCGGTCTTCTGCTCCGTCAGCGCCTTCTCGTACTCGTTGGTGAACAGGTACGTGGCACCGTCGATCAGTGCCCGGACATCGTCGCCGTCCATCCGGGCGAGCTGCTGCGAGGGGTCCGCGGCGAAGGGGATGCCGCGCGTACGGCACTCGGCCGTGTGGCGCAGCATCGCGTCGGGATCGTTCGGGCTGACGACCACCAGATCCAGGCCCCCGACGCGCTCGGCCACCGGGTGGAGTTCGATCTCGCGCGCCTCCGACATCGCACCCGCGTAGAAGGACGCGATCTGGTTGTGGTCGTCATCGGTCGTGCAGAGGAACCGGGCGGTGTGGCTTACGCCGGAGGTGTGCACCGAGTCGGTGTCGACGCCGTGCCGCTCGAGCCAGGCGCGGTAGTCGGCGAAGTCCCCGCCCACCGCGCCGACCAGGATCGGCCGCTCACCGAGGGATCCCATCCCGAAGCAGATGTTCGCGGCGATGCCGCCGCGGCGGATCTCGAGCTCGTCGACGAGGAAGGACAGCGAAACCTTGTGCAGCTGGTCCGGGATGAGCTGGTCGGCGAACCTCCCCGGGAACGTCATCAGGTGGTCGGTCGCGATTGAGCCAGTCACGGCGATGCGCACGGCGTCGCTCTCCTCGTCTGTGTCGTCGTCTGTGTCGTCCGGCTGGTCCAGCCGGCTGTGTCAACGCAGCGACGGCGTCCAGGCAGGCCGGATCGCGGGCCTCGACACACTCTGCGCGTCCGCCGCGGGACCCGCCGGAGGGCCCCCAGAGCACAGATCGGCCCGGGGACCCGCGCCTGGTGCGCGGTCACCCGGGCCGATCATAGGGGCACATCGGCCTGCCCGGCTGCGGGCGGACTCTAGCTGAAGGAGTCTCCGCAGGCGCAGGACCCCGTGGCGTTGGGGTTGTCGATCGTGAAGCCCTGCTTCTCGATCGTGTCGACGAAGTCGATCTTGGCCCCGCCGAGGTAGGGCGTGCTCATGCGGTCCACGACCACGTTGACGCCACCGAAGTCGTGGATCTGGTCGCCGTCGAGTTGCCGCTCGTCGAAGAACAGCTGGTAGATCAGCCCGGAGCAGCCGCCCGGCTGGACGGCCACGCGCAGAGCAAGATCGTCACGGCCCTCCTGCTCCAGCAGGCTCCTGACCTTCTCCGCGGCGGCGTCCGTGAGGACGACGCCCTGCTGAGTGCTCTCGTGCGTGGTCTCGCCTGAAACCGTCATGTGTTGGCTCCCGGTTTAGCTCCGCCGCCGCCATGCGGCGACCATCGCGTAGTTGGCCTTGAAGTGGTTGTCGGCGGCGTCGGAAGACGCCGTCGGCCTCTTCCGTACGACAACGTACCTCCCGGCACGATCATTCCGCGTTTCCGGTCTGTGGGCTCACAGTCTATGTGGCCACTGTCACCCGCCCTCGCTCGGTGACATACCTGTCTCCCGGATATGCGATTATTAGTCGTCAGACCGACGATAAGTACGTACGGAGGGAGCCCGATGACAACCGCCCCGGAGATCGACAACCTTCCGCTCCTGTTGCTGGGCAGCGAGGCCGACCCACGCAGCGAGCGCGGCGTCTCCTGCCCGGGCGAGCTCCCGGCCGCCTCGGACCCCGGTCTGGTGGAGCGCGCCAGGGCGGCGAAGGAGGCCCTGGGCGATCGTCTGTTCGTTCTCGGCCACCACTACCAGCGGGACGAAGTGATCCAGTTCGCCGACGTGACCGGCGACTCGTTCAAGCTGGCCCGGGAGGCGGCGGCTCGCCCCGAGGCGCCCTACATCATCTTCTGTGGCGTGCATTTCATGGCGGAGTCGGCCGACATCCTGACCGCCGGCCACCAGCAGGTCGTGCTCCCGGATCTGGCGGCGGGCTGCTCCATGGCCGACATGGCGACCTTCGACCAGGTGGAGGAATGCTGGGAGGTTCTGGAGGACACCGGGGTGGCCGACAGCGTGGTCCCCGTCACGTACATGAACTCCTCCGCCGACATCAAGGGATTCGTCGGACGGCACGGTGGCACCGTGTGCACCTCCTCGAACGCCAAGCGGGCCCTTGACTGGGCGTTCCGCAAGGGAGAGAAGGTCCTGTTCATGCCGGACCAGCACCTCGGCCGCAACACCGCGGTGCTCGAGATGGGCCTGTCGCTGGACGACTGCGTGGTCTACAACCCCCACCGGCCGGACGGCGGACTGAGCCCCGAGCGGCTGCGCGAGGCGAAGATGATCCTGTGGCAAGGGCACTGCTCGGTACACGGCAGGTTCAGCAAGGCCAGCGTTGACGACGTACGGTCGCGGGTCCCGGACGTCAACGTGCTCGTGCACCCGGAGTGCAAGCACGAGGTCGTTCTCGCCGCCGACCGCGTCGGATCCACCGAGTACATCATCAAGACCCTGGACTCCGCCCCGGCCGGATCCTCATGGGCGATCGGCACCGAGCTCAACCTCGTCCGCAGGCTGGCCGGAGCGCACCCGGACAAGAACGTCATGTTCCTGGACAAGACGGTCTGCTTCTGCTCGACCATGAACCGCATCGACCTACCGCACCTGGTCTGGGCACTGGAGTCCCTGGCGGCCGGGGACGTGGTCAACCGCATCCAGGTGGACGAGGAGACCGCGCACTTCGCCCGCAAGGCGCTGGACCAGATGCTCGCACTGCCCTGACGGCCGCCCGGCCGGCGAGGGGCGGCCGCCCCTCGCCGGCCGGGTCCGACGGCGTGGTCTCCAGGCGGCGGCGTGACCGGAGCCTGCGCCGGAGTCAGTCCGGGAGGAGCCCCTCGTCGCCGAGCATGGCCCGTACCTCGTCCATGGCGGAGTCGGGGGGCGGCAGGATCAACTCGGACGGCTCCAGGCTGTCCTCGGACAGTGGCCTGCCGACCCGGCGGACATTCTCGAGGAGGGTGTGCAGCGCCGTGCGGAACTTGCCCTCGTCCCCGGACTCGATGGCGAGCTCGAGCTCGTTGTCGAGCGCGTTGAGGGCCGAGAGGTCCTGGCTTTCGACATCCAGCTGGCCCTCTCCCATGATCCGGACGATCATGCCTTGCCTCCCGGCTGCTGCGGCCACTGGCCCTGCTGCTGGTTGGTGCGGGGCTGCGACTGGGGAGCGCCGGGGTCGAGCTGCTTGGGCGCCTCGCCCTGGCCGAGCTCACCCTTGAGCCGCTGGAGCTCGAGCTCCACGTCGGCGGTGCCGCCCACCCGGTCGAGCTCGGCCTGGATGTCGTCACGTGGACCCGAGAAGTCCTCGAGCGCTCCGGACTCGAGCAGCTCGTCGATGGCGCCCGCCCGCGCCTTCATGTTCTCGGTCTTCTCCTCGGCGCGCTGGATCGCCAGCCCCACGTCGCCCATCTCCTCGGAGATCCCGGAGAAGGCTTCGTTGATCTTGGTCTGGGCCTCGGCGGCGGTGTAGGTCGCCTTGAGGGTCTCCTTGCGGGTGCGGAAGGCGTCGACCTTGGCCTGGAGCCGCTGCGAGGCGAGCGTGAGCTTCTCCTCCTCGCCCTGCAGATTGCCGTATTGCTGCCGGAGATCGGCGAGCTGAGCGTCCAGCCCGGATCGCCGGGTCAGCGCCTCGCGCGCGAGGTCCTCCCGCCCTACCTGCAGCGCCTTCTTACCCTGCTCGGTAAGCTTGTTCTGCTGTTGCTCCAGCTGCTGGATCTGCAACTCGAGTCGCTTGCGCGAGGTCGCGACGTCGGCGACGCCCCGACGGACCTTTTGCAGCATCTCGAGCTGCCGCTGGTAGGAATAGTCGAGGGTCTCGCGAGGATCTTCCATCCGGTCCAAGGTCCTGTTGGCCTTGGATTTGAAGATCATCGACATTCGCTTCATCACGCTCATCGCGCGCGGCCGGTCCCTTCGTGATGTTCTGAGCCCAACTGCCTGTGCCCAGCTGCCTGGGTGACCACTGCTGGGATTGGTATCACCCTACGCGTTAACGCACGAGCCAGCCATGAGGTTCGCGGGGGGTACCCTGATGCCCGTGTTCCGACGTCGTAGCGAGCCCATCCCCGTACAAACCCCCGAGGTCGCAAAGCCCGGAGGGAAGGGCCGCCCCACACCGAAGCGCAGCGATGCAGAGAAGCGTCGCCGC
Organism: Actinomadura sp.; assembly: GCA_036008685.1. Taxonomy (GTDB): domain Bacteria; phylum Actinomycetota; class Actinomycetes; order Streptosporangiales; family Streptosporangiaceae; genus Actinomadura_C. The sequence goes on from DASYNF010000288.1 coordinate 63,074, forward strand.
CAGCTCATCACCGCGCCCAAGGATCGTAAAGAGGCCTACCGGAAGGTCCGCGAGAGGCAGGCCGAGGATCGGGCGAAGGTCCGTGAGGGCATGGCCCGCGGTGAGGACAAATACCTGCAGAAACGCGACCGGGGCCCGGTGCGCAGGCTCGCCCGCGACTACGTCGACGCCCGCCGCACGGCGGGGTCCTATCTCATGTGGTCGTTCCTCGTCATCTTCGCCGTGAGCCTGCTGCCGTTCACGCTGGCGAAGATCGTCGTCCCCTTCATGTTCCCCTTGCTGCTCGGCATCGCGCTGGTCGAAGGATTGATCATCAGCCAGCGGATCAAGAAGGTCGCCGCCGAGCGCTTCCCCGGTGAGAACCTGAGCGGCGTCGGCATGTACGCGGCGATGCGCTCGATGCAGATGCGCCGGCTGCGGCTCCCGAAGCCGCGGCTCCAGCCCGGGGACAAGGACAAGGTCTGATCGATCCAGGATCGACCCAGGCCGTCCGGACCGGCTGTTCGTGCCGGTTAGGGTCAGATCATGGAGTTCAGAAATCTCGGCCGCAGTGGTCTCAAGATCAGCGAAATCGCCTACGGCAACTGGATCACTCACGGCTCCCAGGTCGAGGAGGAGGCCGCCCACGCCTGTGTGCACGCCGCCCTTGACGAGGGGATCACGACTTTCGACACGGCCGACGTCTACGCGGGCACCCGGGCGGAGGAGGTTCTGGGCCGGGCGCTGAAGGGGCAGCGCCGTGAAGGCCTGGAGATCTTCACCAAGGTCTACTGGCCGACCGGCCCCGGCCCCAACGACCGCGGGCTCTCCCGCAAGCACATCACCGAGTCCATCCACGGTTCGCTGCGCCGGCTGGGCACCGATTATGTGGACCTCTACCAGGCGCACCGGTTCGACTACGAGACCCCGCTCGAGGAGACCCTCAAGACCTTCGACGACCTGGTCCGGCAGGGCAAGGTCCTTTACCTCGGGGTCTCGGAGTGGCGGGCGGAAGAGATCGCCCGGGCTCTGGAGATCGCGGACCAGATGGGCTTCGACCGGCTCGTGTCGAACCAGCCTCAGTACTCCATGCTGTGGCGGGTCATCGAGCCCGAGATCGTGCCACTGTGCGAGAAGGAGGGGCTCGGCCAGGTCGTATGGTCGCCCATCGCGCAGGGCATCCTCACCGGCAAGTACAAGCCCGGCGCCGCTCCTCCGGCCGGCTCCCGCGCCACCGATGAGGCCAGCGGTGCGGACTTCATCAACCGCTGGCTGAAGGACGATCTCCTCGCCCGGGTGCGGGACCTCAAGCCGATCGCGGACGAAGTGGGCCTGTCGATGGCACAGCTCGCCGTGGCCTGGGTGCTGCAGAACCCCAACGTTTCGGCGGCCATCGTCGGGGCGTCCCGTCCCGAGCAGGTGCGCGACAACGTGAAGGCGGCGGGCGTCAAGCTCGACGACGAGATCCTGCGCCGCATCGACGACGTGCTCGGCGACGCCGTCGTGAGCGACCCGGCCAAGACGGTCAGCCCCGCACAGCGCCCGTAGCCCCTCCGCGTGCCGGCGGTGAGGCGCTCATCCGCCGTGCCCGCCCGGCCCGGCTCCGTTCGACGGTCCGGGCCGGCGGCCACGGCGGCCGCCCTCAGCCCGCCGGCGGGTGCAGGCTCATCTCGTACACCTCGACGTCCTCGTCGAGCAGCGTCACCTGGTCGACACCGCCGTCGGCCAGCCCCCGCCAGTTCTCGCCCAGCCATGTCTCCGCGTCGGCCTGGGTGGTGAACGTCTCCTCGGGGACACCGCCCTCGGCCGTGCTTCCGTCGGCCTTCTCCAAGCGCCAGCTCCATGGCATCGGCTCACTCCATCCTCTGGGTCACAGCGAGCCTAGTGGGGCCGGACGCGGGCCGGAATGCTCGCCCACCCTCCATGGCACCGGGCACGGCCGGGACGCTGTGGGGCACACCGGCGCCGCGGCACGGCGTATGTACCGGGACGGACGCGGGCATGGCCGGGCGGTGTGCGAGAGCACGGATGCCCGAGCATGGAGGGCCGGGTGTGAACGGGTGTGAACGGGTGTGAACGGGTGTGAAGACGAAAGCGGGAAGATGAAGATCGAGCTGCCCGGCCGGGCCGGTCCCGAGGGATGGCCGCGGCCCGGCTGCCGCTGTGCCTCGTGCGGCGGGCTCCGCGCCGAGGGCGTGTGCCATCAGCCCACGCGGATCCTCCTCGACGGCGTCCCCCTGGAGGACTGCCCGCGGCTCGAGGTCCCGGGCGGCTACGACGTCCGCGCCCCGGGTGGCCAGCGGGTCCTTTACGCGGCCGGCCCCGGGATGTGCCCGGAGCCGGTCGGCGGCACGCGCTATGACGCCGCGCTGCTCGACCTGATCGGCGCCCCGGAGCACCTCGGCCGCCTGCGGCACTGCGGAGCCGTCGGCCCGGACTGCGAGGTCGTGGCCGTGCACATCGACCACCGCACTCCTTCCCCGCGCGAGCTCGAGCGCCGGCTCGGCCAGTGGCTCGCACCGCGGTCCGGTCCGTATCGCTGCCTGCTGCTCGGCGGGGCCCGTTCCGGCAAGTCGCGGGAGGCGGAGCTGCGACTGGCCGCGCATCCGCAGGTGACCTACGTGGCCACCGCGCAGATGCGAGATGACGACCCGGAGTGGACCGCCCGGATCGCCGCGCACCGCGCGCGCCGGCCGTCCTGGTGGCGGACGGCGGAGACGGCCGATGTGGCCGGCGTGCTGCGCACCGCCTCCGACGCGGTGCTCGTCGACGGTCTCGGCACCTGGCTGGCCGCGGCGATGGACGCCTGCGACGGTTGGGAGACCCCCGAGGCGATAGGGCCGCTGATCGACGATCTCCTCGACGCGTGGCGGACGACGCGGGCCTGTGTCGTCGCGGTGACGGACGAGGTCGGCCTCTCCCTCGTGCCGCCGACGGCCGCGGGCAGGATCTTCCGCGATGTCCTCGGCCTGCTCAACCAGCGGCTCGCGGCCGAGGCGGAGGAGGCGGCCCTCGTGGTGGCGGGCCGCGGCCTGGATCTCACGTGATCCGGCCCGTCCGGGCATCCGGGCTCGAGGGCGCGCGGTTCTCGGTCGGCACGCTCTCGGTGATCCCGGTCCGGGTGAGCCGGGTCGACCGGGAGGTCGCGCGGGCCGGGATGCTGTGGGCACCGGCGGTGGGCGTCCTGCTGGGGCTTCTGCAGGCCGCACTCTTCGCCGCCGTACGGGAGATGACGGACGCGGCGGCGCTCGCGGCGGCGCTCGCCGTCGCGGCCGGCGGGCTGCTCACCCGCGGACTCCACCTGGACGGGCTCGCCGACGTGGCGGACGGTCTCGGGAGCGGCCGTCCGGCCGAGGGCGCCCTGGAGATCATGAGGCGGTCCGACATCGGACCCTTCGGAGTCGTCACCCTGGTATGCACGCTGCTGATCCAGGTCACGGCCGTCGCGGCCGCGGACGGACACGGGCATGGCGTGGCGGCGATGGTCATCGCGGCGGCGACCGGCCGGCTGGCCCTCCCCTGGGCCTGTCGCTCCGGGGTCCCGGCGGCCCGCCCCGACGGCCTCGGCGCCGCGGTGGCCGGAACCGTCCCCTGGCCGGCCGCGGCCGCCGTGACGGGCATCACGGCGGCGGGCGGCCTCGCCGTCGGGCTCGCAGCGGGCTCCCCCGCGCTGGCGGTGGCGGTTCCCGCCGGGCTGGCCGCCGCCGCGCTCTTCCGCCGGCACCTGCTGCGCCGCCTCGGCGGCATCACCGGCGACGTCCTCGGTGCGCTGGTCGAGACCGCCACGACCGTGGCGCTGATCGCAGGCGCCCTGGCCTGATCACGACATCGCGGCCCCGGCCTCGGCGACCGTGATCCGCACCCACGGGGAGGGCCGCTCGTCCTTCCCGCCCGGCTTGGCGACGGCCCTCCGCCAAGTCCGCGGGCTGAGACACGTGTCGCGTGATCAAACCGGCAAACCTCGGCTGACAGGGCACTAACATCGGACTACGTGACGACCATCAGCCTTGCCAGCGCAGCACCGTCAGCCATCGCCGCCGACGCCATCGTGGTCGGTGTGCACTCCACCGACTCGGGGGTCCGCCTCGCGCCCGGGGCCGAGGAGGTCGACCGGGCCTATGACGGCCGGCTCACCGAAGTCCTGAGCGCCATGGGCGCACGCGGCAAGGCCGGTGAGGTCACCAAGATCCCCACCCTCGGCAAGCTCGCCGCACCCGTCCTGGTCGCGGTGGGGCTGGGTGAATCCCCGGACGGACCCGCCGACCTCGAGGCCGTGCGCCGCGCCGCCGGCACGGCCGTCCGGAACCTCGCGGGCTCGGCCAAGGTCGGGCTCGCGCTTCCGGCCCGCTCGGCCGAGGAGACCAGCGCGGTCGCGACGGGGGCACTGCTCGGAAACTACGCGTACCTGAAATACCGCACCAACGGTGACCAGAAGCCGCCGGTGAACGAGTTGACGCTCGTGACCGGGCAGGAGGACGGCCAGGACGCCGTGGACCGGGCCCTCATCCTCGCGGAGGCGATCGGCCTCGTACGGGACCTGGTCAACACTCCCCCCTCCGACCTCAACCCCGAGGACTTCGCCGAGGTGGCGACGCAGGTGGCCACCGCCGCGGGCCTCGACATCGAGGTGCTGGACGAGAAGGCGCTCGTGGAGGGCGGCTACGGCGGCATCGTGGGCGTCGGCCAGGGATCGGTGAACCCGCCCCGGCTGGTCCGGATCGCCTACCGCCACCCGGACGCCACCAGGACCGTGGCGCTCGTCGGCAAGGGCATCACCTTCGACTCCGGCGGCCTGTCGCTCAAGCCGGCCGAGGCGATGGACTGGATGAAGTCCGACATGGGCGGCGCGGGCGCCGTGCTCGGTGCGCTGCAGGCGCTGTCCAAGCTGGGCCCGAAGGTCAACGTCATCGGCTATCTCGCCATGGCGGAGAACATGCCGAGCGGCACCGCGCAGCGCCCCTCAGACGTGATCACCATCTACGGCGGCAAGACGGTCGAGGTCCTCAACACCGACGCCGAGGGCCGCCTCGTCATGGCCGACGCACTGGTCCGCGCCGTCGAGGACGAGCCGGATCTCATCGTCGACGTCGCGACGCTCACCGGTGCGCAGCTCGTCGCGCTCGGGACCCGTACCGCCGGAGTCATGGCCAATGACGACGAGGTCCGTGAGAAGGTGGTCGCGGCGGCAGACCGCGCCGGCGAGGCCACGTGGGGGATGCCGCTGCCCGAGGAGTTGCGCAAAGGTCTCGACTCGGCAGTGGCGGACATCGCCAACATCAGCGGTGAGCGCTGGGGCGGCATGCTCGTCGCGGGGATCTTCTTGAAGGAATTCATCCCGGACGGGACACGTTGGGCGCATATTGACATAGCGGGCCCGTCCTTCCACAAGGGCGAGCCCTACGGTTACACCCCCAAGGGAGGAACCGGCGCGGCCACACGCACGCTGGTCAAGATCGCGGAGGACGTCGCGGCAGGAATCCTGTGACGACGCGGACCCCTGCGAACCCCTACGGAGCCAACAAATGAAAAGATTGCCCTCACGGCAACTGAATAACGGACAAGGAGCGTCCCGTGGCGAATAGCGCCCCCTTTGACATCGTCGTCCTAGGTGGTGGCAGCGGCGGCTATGCGTGTGCCCTGCGGGCCGTGGAGCTCGGCATGAGTGTCGCGCTCGTCGAGAAGGACAAGCTGGGCGGCACCTGCCTCAACCGCGGCTGCATCCCGACCAAGGCCCTGCTGCACGCCGCCGAGGTCGCGGACCAGACGCGTGAGAGCGCGACCTTCGGCATCAAGGCACAGTTCGACGGCATCGACATCGACGGCGTCAACGCCTACAAGGACAGGATCGTCTCGACCACGGTCAAGGGCCTGACGGGTCTGCTCAAGAGCAAGAAGATCACCATCATCGAGGGTGCGGGACGGCTCGCCGGACCCACCCAGGTGGAGGTCACCGGCGCCGACGGCCAGACGAGCACGATCGAGGGCGGGCACATCGTGCTGGCCACCGGCTCGGCTCCCAAGTCCCTCCCCGGCCTGGACATCGACGGTGACCGCGTCATCTCCAGCGACCACGCCCTGGTGCTCGACCGGGTGCCCTCCTCGGTGGTCATCCTCGGTGGCGGCGTCATCGGTGTGGAGTTCGCCAGCGTGTGGCGCTCCTTCGGCGCCGAGGTCACCATCGTCGAGGCGCTGCCGCACCTGCTGCCCCTCGAAGAGGAGACCAGCTCCAAGCGGCTCGAGCGGGCGTTCCGCAAGCGCGGTATCAAGTTCGAGCTCGGTGTGCGGTTCGAGAGCGTCAAGACCACCGAGGCCGGTGTGTCCGTCACGCTCGAGGGCGGCAAGACGCTCGACGCCGAGATCCTGCTCGTCGCGGTCGGCCGCGGGCCGGTCTCACAGGACCTCGGCTTCGAGGAGACCGGGGTCGAGACGGAGCGCGGCTTCGTGAAGGTGGACGAGTACTGCCGCACGAGCGTCCCGACCATCTCCGCGGTCGGCGACCTCATCCCGACGCTGCAGCTGGCGCACGTGGGCTTCGCGGAGGGCATCCTCGTCGCCGAGCGGCTGGGCGAGCTCAACCCCGCGCCGATCGACTACGACGGCGTACCGCGGATCACCTACTCGGAGCCGGAGGTCGCTTCGGTCGGGATCACCTCGGCCATGGCCAAGGAGCGCGGGTACGAGACCAACGAGGTCAGCTACGACCTCGCCGGCAACGCCAAGAGCAAGATCCTGCAGACGCAGGGCGAGGTCAAGGTCATCGCCGCGAAGGACGGTCCCGTCCTGGGCATCCACATGGTCGGCAGCCGTGTGGGCGAGCTCATCGCCGAGGCGCAGCTCATCTACAACTGGGAAGCGCTCCCCTCCGAGGTCGCACAGCTCATCCACCCCCACCCGACCCAGTCCGAGGCGATCGGCGAGGCCCATCTCGCACTCGCCGGCAAGCCCCTGCACGTGCACGGCTGAACGCCCGCACCAGTATTTCTAAGGAGTCGCTGAGAGCCATGCCGGTCTCCGTCACCATGCCCCAGCTCGGTGAAAGCGTTACCGAGGGCACCGTCACTCGCTGGCTGAAGAAGGAGGGCGAGCCCGTCGAGACCGACGAGCCGCTCCTGGAGGTGTCGACCGACAAGGTCGACACCGAGATCCCTTCGCCGGCCTCGGGCATCCTGAGCAGCATCACCGTCGCCGAGGACGAGACCGTCGAAGTCGGGGCGGAACTCGCGATCATCTCCCAGGACGGTGAGGCCTCGGGCGGCGGATCCGCCCCCGCGGCCGAGCCCCGGGAAGCCGACCAGGAGGAGCGGGCACCGGAGCCCGAGCCGGAGACCCCGGCCGCCGCTCCCGAGCCGGAGCGGGCTTCCGAGCCGCAGGAGGCGCCGCAGCCGGCGGCCGCCTCGCAGCAGGCTCCGGCGCCGTGGCCGCCCCCTTCACCACAGCCACAGGCCCCCGCCCCGGCCGCTCCCGCCCCGGCCGCCCATGCCGCACCGGCACCCCAGGCGCCCGTCGGCGAGAGCCCCTATGTCACCCCGCTGGTACGCAAGCTCGCGTCCGAGCACGGCGTCGATCTGTCGACCGTGCAAGGAACGGGCGTGGGCGGGCGAATCCGCAAGCAGGACGTCCTCGAGGCCGCGCGGGCCCGCCAGGCGGCACAGGCGCAGCAGGCTCCGCCCGCCCCCGCGGCGCCGCAGGCCCCGGCGGCGCCGCAGTACAGCGCTCCGGCTCCGGCCGCCCCGTCCGCGGAGGCGAGCCGGGTGCGTGGCACGACCGAGAAGATGTCGCGGCTGCGCCAGACCATCGCCCGGCGCATGGTCGAGTCGTTGCAGACCTCCGCCCAGCTCACCAGCGTGGTCGAGGTCGACGTCACCAGGATCGCCCGGCTGCGTGACCGCACCAAGGCCGACTTCGCCGCCCGCGAGGGCGTGAAGCTGAGCTACATGCCGTTCTTCACGCTCGCGACCGTCGAGGCGCTCAAGGCGCACCCGAAGCTCAACGCGGTCATCGACCCCGAGAAGAACGAGGTGACCTACTACGACTCCGAGCACCTCGGCTTCGCGGTGGACACCGAGCGCGGCCTGCTGGCGGCGACGATCCGGGACGCCGGCGACCTCAACCTCGTCGGGCTCGCCCGTAAGATCGCTGACCTGGCGGAGCGGACCCGGGCCGGAAACGTCGGCCCGGACGAGCTCACGGGCGGCACGTTCACGCTGACCAACACCGGTAGCAGGGGTGCGCTGTTCGACACTCCGATCATCTTCCAGCCCCAGGTCGCCATCCTGGGCGTCGGTGCGGTGGTGAAGCGTCCGGCGGTCATCGAGGACCCGAACCTCGGTGAGGTCATCGCGGTGCGCTCCATGGTCTACCTCGCGCTGACCTACGACCACCGTCTGGTGGACGGAGCCGACGCGGCCCGCTTCCTCGGCACGATCAAGCACCGTCTCGAGGAGGGCAACTTCGAGGCCGAGCTCGGTCTCGGCTGACGCCTCCGCTAACGCGTGGCGAACTCCCCCCCGGCCTGCCGACGGCCAGGGGGGAGTTCGCGGTTCATGGTGCTCGGACACGGCCGGATCCAGGCCTTGTGAGGGTGCTCGGGCGACCTTTCGGCTCTTCCCCCCGGTGAGATCCGGCCCCCGGTGCGGACCTGTTCCCCGCGTGCCTCGAGGGCTCCATCACCGGTCACTGGCTAGGCTGAGGCCATGAGGATCGCGGTCACCGGATCGAGCGGATTGATCGGTACGGCACTGGTCGACGCCCTGCGCGAGGACGGCCACGGGGTGATGCGACTCGTACGCAAGGATCCGCAAGGTCCCGACGAGGTCCGGTGGGATCCGATGGGCGGAGTGGACACCGCGGCTCTGGAGAACCTCGACGCCGTCGTGCATCTGGCCGGCGCCGGAATCGGCGATCGCCGGTGGACCGCCGGCTACAAGAAGGAGCTGCGCGACAGCCGGGTCACCGGGACCCGGACCCTGGCGGAGGCCCTCGCCGGCTTGGACCGGCGGCCTCGAGTCATGGTCTCCGGATCGGCGATCGGATTCTATGGCGACACCGGCGACGAGGAGGCCGACGAGTCGTCCCGGATGGGCCGGGGATTTCTCGCCGAGATGACACGCGACTGGGAGGCGGCCGCCCAGCCCGCCGCCAAGGCCGGGATCCGGGTCGTTCATCCGCGCACCGGCATCGTGCTGTCTCGTAAGGGTGGCATCCTCGGCAAGGTCCTCCCCCTGTTCAAGCTCGGGCTCGGCGGCAGGCTGGGCGACGGCCGGCAGTGGATGAGCTGGATCTCGCTGCACGACCAGATCGCCGCGCTACGGTCGCTCATCGAACGTGACGACATCGCCGGCCCGGTCAACCTCACCTCCCCGGAGCCTGTGACGAACGAGGAGTTCACCAGAGCGCTCGCCCGGTCGGTGGGTCGCCCCGCGCCGTTCACCGTCCCCGCGTTCGTGCTCAGGACCGCGCTGGACGGCTTCGCCGACGAGGGGCTCCTCGTCTGCCAGCGGGTCCGTCCGGCCCGGCTGGCCGATGCGGGCTTCACCTTCCGGCACCCCGGCCTCGAGAGCGCCCTGGAGACGGCCCGGCGGACCCGATGAACAATGGGCACCGGCCTGCCCACGAGCTGGGGAGGGGGCGTCCCTGGTTGACCTCAAGAGTCCTCAAAGTCGGGGCTCGCCATTGGCCTCGTCCCTAGCGTGGACGTTAAACCATCGGATCGGGAGACAGCGATGAGCAGTGAGCAGAGCAATGAGCACTGACCGGCAGCCGCACATCCTCGCGATCGGCGGCGGGACGTTCATCCCGGACGACCGCTATGGGCTGACGCCCAGCCCGCTGCTGCGCTACGCACTCGACCTGACCGGTGAGGACCGGCCGCGGATCTGCTTCCTCGCGACCGCCCTGGGCGACGGCGTGGACAAGATCGCCCGAGGGTATGAGGCCTTCTCCCGGCTGGACGCGGAGGTCAGTCATCTGGCGCTCTTCCCCATGCCCAACGTCGCGGACATGCGGGCGCACCTGCTGAGCCAGGACCTCGTCTACGTCTTCGGGGGCAGCGTGGCCAACCTCCTGGCGCTGTGGCGTCTGCACGGCCTTGACGAGATCTTCCAGGAGGCGTGGGAGGCCGGCGTGGTGCTCTCCGGACAGAGCGCCGGTGCGCTCTGCTGGCACGTCGGGGGCAACACCGACTCCTTCGGCCCGGAGCTCCGGCCGTTGGCCGATGGACTGGGCTTCCTCCCGTACTCCTGTGGGGTGCACTACGACAGCGACCCACAGCGCCGTCCGCTCCTCCAGCGTCTCGTCGGGGACGGCACCCTCCCGACCGGCTACGCCGCCGATGAGTCCGTGGCGCTGCACTACGTCGGCACGGAGTTCGTCCAGGCCGTGTCCTACCGCGAGGGCGCGGCGGCCCATCTCGTGGAACCTGACGGGTCCGGAGCCGCCAAGGAGACGATGATCGAGCCGCGGCTCCTCACCGCCCCGTGAGACATAGGCTGGGCCAGTGAGCGACGTTCGTGAGGCAACGCAGAGCACCGGCACCACCCACAACCCGCCGAACGAGCGGAGCGAACCATCAGCACCGCGCGACGTTCGTGAGGCGACGCAGAGCACCGGCACCACCCACAACCCGCCGAGCGAGCTGAGCGGACCGGCCAAGGCCCGTGAGCTGGTGTTCGTGCACGCGGGGTTCGGGTCCCGTGCGGTGCCGTACGAGCAGGGCTGGGATCTGCAGCGGCGCACGCACGAACGGCGGGTGGCCGGTGAGATCCCCGACACCTGTCTGCTCCTGGAGCACCCTCCGGTCTATACCGCGGGCAAGCGGACGGCTCCTGCCGATCGCCCGATCGGGGATGCCGGAGCCCCGGTCATCGACATCGACCGCGGCGGCAAGATCACCTGGCATGGTCCAGGACAGCTGGTGGGCTATCCGATCGTCCGGCTTCCCGACCCCGTCGACGTCGTGGCCTATGTGCGCCTGCTCGAGGAGTTCCTCATGCGGGTGTGCGCGGACCTCGGCCTCGAGACCAAGCGGGTCGAGGGCCGTAGCGGCGTCTGGGTGCCGGGTGTGCCGGACCGCAAGATCGCCGCGATCGGGATCAGGGTCTCGCGCGGGGTGACCATGCACGGGTTCGAGCTGAACTGCGACTGCGACATGTCCTGGTTCGACCGGATCGTACCGTGCGGTATCCGGGACGCGGGGGTCACCTCGCTGACGCAGGAACTCGGCCGGCCGGTCTCCGTCGCCGAGGTCCTGCCACTCGCGGAGCGTTATCTGGCCGAGGTCCTCGGCGCGACGGAAACGGTCCACCGCACCACCGCCCAGATCCTCTGACCCCCGCCCTCTGGTGTCAGGTCCCGATCGACTCGAGGCACCGCGAAGTCAGGTATCTCAGCGTTCGGGCAGGGTGGGATGCGGGCCTGTGGGAGCGATGTCCATCATGGTGCTGGTGATGGCCCACTGCTCGTGGTCCCGCCAGGCGCCGTCGATGAACAGCAGGTCGGGCGAGTAGCCCTCTTTGCGGAAGCCGTTTCGCCGGACCAGCTTCAGGGAGGCATGGTTGTCTGGCTGGATCTGGGCTTCCAGCCGGTGGAGTCGCAACCGCTCGAAGGCATGGCGCAGCACCAGGTCGAGTCCTTCGGACATGTAGCCCTGGCCGGCGGTGGGGGCGAAGGCCGCGTAGGCCAGGGAGCCGGATTGGAAGCGTCCGCGGATGATGCTGTTGATGTTGACCATGCCGGCGATGGCTCCGGTGCCACGCAGGCAGATCAGCAGCGACTCCTCGTCGGGCCGCTCGTATCGCGCGAGGTAAGCCTGGAACCCCTGCGGAGTGGCGGGCAGGGACGTCCACGGGCGGTGCAGGTCGAGACTGGCGCCCACCAGATCAAGGAACTCGCTCTGATCACGGCCGGCGAGCGGGCGCAGGGTCACTCTGCGGGATCCGTCCGGCCGGCCGGCCAGGAACGCCTCGTTCACCGCCTCAGTCTGTCTGACAACCTGGGCTCCGTCGTTGTGGATCATGGGTGGCACGGTATCGGGCGCCTGTCGATCACCGCGTCCAACCGAGCGGGGGTCGGTGGCCAGGAGGGCGGCCTGTGACCCGACGCGACCAGACCTCCCCGCCAGAGACTCACCCGAGACCTACCGCCCCGAGCCGGAGCCACATCGTGATGCCGTAGCGGGATCACCACAGAGTGCTACAGCCGGTCGTCTCCTCCGGGTGGCCCGGCCGCTACGGCTCCAAGCCGGGCCTGGCCGTTCGACGGCCCTCGTCCGATCCCGCCCCCCTCGGCCGACCCCGCGCAAGCGACTGCGAGATCACGCCGGGGAGGGCCTCGGTCAGCACATCACCTTGTAGATGGCCTGTCCGTTGCCCGCCGCGGCGACGAAAAAGCGTCTCAGGCCCTCGTAGGCGGGGCGGAGCATGCGATCGCGCACCTCCTGCGGTGGGCGGCGGGCCCACTCCTTGGCGTCCTGCACCTCCGCGGCCATCATGCGTCCCAGATCATAACGACCCGCTATGGACTCGAACGGCGTGCCGACCAGATGGTCGGCGGCCGGTTTCACCCGATCGGGGGCGAGATAGATCACGTCCATGCCGAGCTCGGCGGCACCGTCCTCGGTGAGCAGGCGGCCCCCGCACACGGCGTCGGCCTCGGGAGCCCGTCCCTCCCAGGCGTCACCGGTCAGTAGATAGTGCAGACCCTGCCAGGCCGCGCCGACGTCGAAGACCTGGTCGGGGGGATGCCTCCGACGCCAGTCCACGGGGCCGAACACCAGTCGGGCGATGCGCCCCGGGTCGGGCTCCCCTTCGAGCGACGGCGGCAGCCTGAGGTACGACATCGCCAGACCCACGCGCTTTCCTCCTGCGAACGACTCCATTTCAAGACAACAGGGAGTCACCCTAGAGAGATCTCTAGCTACGGACGGTGGAAACAGGGAATCTACCTGTGATGAGGCCGCCGATCAGCAGGATCGTTACCTCCGCGCAGCCTCTCCGACCCTGTCCCGTGATCTCCCGCCATGGTGGGCCATGGCCGCGCGCGACGTACCCTTGGTCCGTGACCACGGTAACTCCAGAAGGACGCAAGCTGCTCAGGCTCGAGGTCCGCAACAGCCAGACACCGATCGAACGCAAGCCGCCGTGGATCAAGACGCGCTTGCGCACGGGACCGCAGTACCGCGAGCTGACCAAGCTCGTCCGGGACGAGGGACTGCACACGGTCTGCCAGGAGGCCGGCTGCCCCAACATCTTCGAATGCTGGGAAGACCGCGAGGCGACGTTCCTCATCGGCGGCGACCAGTGCACCCGGCGTTGCGACTTCTGCCAGATCGACACCGGTAAGCCCGCCGACTATGACCCCGACGAGCCGCGCCGGGTCGCCGAATCGGTGGCGACGATGGGCCTGCGCTATGCCACGGTCACCGGGGTCGCACGTGACGACCTGCCGGACCAGGGGTCGTGGCTCTACGCCGAGACGGTCCGGCAGATCCACGCGGCCGTGCCGGGCTGTGGAGTGGAGCTGCTGATCCCGGACTTCAACGCGGTGCCGGACCTGCTCGCGGAGGTCTTCGGATCCGCTCCGGAGGTGCTGGCGCACAACGTCGAGACGGTGCCGCGCATCTTCAAGCGGATCCGGCCGGCGTTCCGGTACGACCGGTCGCTGAAGGTCATCACCGAGGCCCGTGCCGCCGGGCTGATCACCAAGTCGAACCTGATCCTCGGCATGGGCGAGACCCGTGGAGAGGTGTCCCAGGCGCTGCGGGACCTCCACGAGGCCGGCTGTGAGCTGATCACCATCACGCAGTACCTCCGCCCCTCGCCGCGCCATCACCCCGTGGAGCGCTGGGTCAGGCCCGAGGAGTTCGTCGAGCTCGAGGCCGAGGCCGAGGAGATCGGCTTCGCGGGCGTGATGTCCGGGCCGCTCGTGCGTTCGAGCTACCGCGCCGGACGGCTGTACCAGCAGGCCCTGGCGAGACGCCCAGAGTAGGCCCAGAGCAGGCCCAGAGCAGCCCGGGAGCCACGACCCCGGGCGGAGACACCTCTGAGACCTCTGAGACCTCCGAGACATCGGTGGCCCGGATGGTGCGGGCGGACCCGGCCGCGCGAAGATTGTGATCGGGTCCCGTTTTCACCTCACGGGGTCAATGCTCGTATCCTGCGGACTATGGCAAACAAGCCCACGGAAGATGCCGAGCGTCCCGGCCGCGTCAAGCAGATCCGCATGATCGCCAAGATTCTCCGCGAGGCGAACCCCAAGGCCCTCCCGCTCGTCTTCGGCGCCGCGATAGGCACGCTGGTGCTGGTCATCGTCTTGGGCCTGGTCATCGGTCAGCTCTGGTTCATGATCCCGCTGGCCGTCCTGGCGGCGGTCGCCGTGGGCATGCTCGTGTTCGGGCAGGTCGCCCAGCGCACGCAGTACAAGATGCTCGCGGGCCAGCCGGGCGCGGCGGCGAGCGTCCTGGAGAGCATGCGGGGCAACTGGACGGTCACGCCGGCGGTGAGCGGCAACCGCAACCTGGACCTCGTGCACCGTGTCGTGGGCCGGCCCGGCGTCATCCTGGTGGCCGAGGGCTCATCGGCCCGCGTCGGTCCGCTCCTCGGCGCGGAGAAGAAGCGCATCGCCCGCGCGGCACAGCAGGTGCCGATCTATGACGTCCAGGTCGGTGAGGACGAGGGCCAGATCCCCATCGGCAAGCTGCAGCGGCACCTGATGAAGCTCCCGCGAAACCGGACCAAGGCACAGGTAGTGGAGCTCAACGACCGGCTCCGAGCCCTCCCGCCGACGATGCAGATGCCCAAGGGGCCCATCCCCAAGGGGGCCCGGGTGCCCAAGGCGCCCAAGCCTCGTACCCGATGACGTCGTCCCGGGGCCGCGGCCGAGAGGCGGCGACCCCGGCGGCCGGGATCCGGCGTCAGAGCCCGGACCGGATCCTCAGACCATGAGACCGGCCCGGATCAGGTCTGCACGACCACGACGTGGGCCGCACGATCGTGCAGGCCACGGTGGTCGCGGTCCCAGAGCAGCGCGGGCACCACGGCCAGGAGCAGCAGCGCGCGGGCCAGGGACCAGAACGGGCCGACCGGTCTCCCGTCCAGACGGACCACGCGGAGTCCGCACAGGCGCTTGCCGATGGTGATCCCGAGCAGGCCGGTGAGCAGCCATGCCTGCAGGCCGAAGACGCCGGTGGAGACCCAGCTCCGGGTCATCTGATCCCATCCGAGGACCCGGGCGAGAAAGGCCGCTATGACCGAGGCGAGAAGCAGGTCGACCGCCAGGGCCGTCAACCGGCGCCCATAGCCCGCCACCGCGCCACCGCCGGTCTCCGGCAGTCCCAGCCGCTCGCCGGGGTATCCGAGATCCGCCCCGGCCGACCTGGCCCCGCCCAGCCACGATCCGGTCCACCCGGCGCGCCCGGCCCTCTGTCCCTCACCGCTCTCCATGCTCCAACGCTATCCGGCGGACGTAACGGCCTGAACGAAGACATACGGGTGGCGACCAGGCACGGCCGAGGGCCCTGATCGACCCGGAGCCGATGCGGAGCGGTGCGTGTCGGCCGTGACCATGCCCCTGACCGGCCGAAACCCCGTAGCGTGGGCCCGGGCTCCCGCCCGGCCAGGACCCGATCCGACATCGGGGCCCCAGGAGAACGGACCCGGTTAACAGACCCGAAACACATGAGACACGGCGGGGAAACGGCTGTCTCGTAGCGTTCGATAAGCGTAAAGCGCCCTTGGGAGGTTGGATGTTCAACAGCGCCGAAGAGGTCCTGAGCTATATCGAGAGCGAAGGGGTGCAGTTCGTCGATGTCAGGTTCTGTGACCTGCCGGGGACGATGCAGCACTTCACGTTCCCCGTGGAGAGTTTCGGGGCGGAGGTATTCACCGAGGGCCTGATGTTCGACGGCTCCTCGATCCGCGGGTTCCAGGAGATCCACGAGTCCGACATGCTTCTGCTCCCGGACCCGGGCACGGCGGTCATCGACCCGTTCCGCAGGCACAAGACGTTGAACATCACCTTCTTCGTGCATGACCCGCTGACCGGGGAACCGTACAGCCGCGACCCCCGCAATGTGGCCAGGAAGGCACAAGACCATCTGCGCGGCACCGGGATCGCCGACACGGTGTTCTTCGGCCCCGAGGCCGAGTTCTACATCTTCGACGACGTCCGGTTCGAGACGAAGCCCAACGCGGCCTACTACCACCTCGACTCGGTCGAGGGCGCATGGAACACGGGCCGGGCGGAGGAAGGCGGCAACCTGGGAGCCAAGCCCCCGTACAAGGGCGGCTACTTCCCGGTCCCGCCGATGGACCACCACACCGACCTGCGCTCGGAGATGTCGCGCAAGCTGATCGAGGCCGGCATCACCGTCGAGATGCAGCACCATGAGGTCGGCACGGCCGGTCAGTCGGAGATCGATTTCCGCTTCGACGAGATGCTCAAGACCGCCGACAACCTGATGTTGTACAAGTACATCGTCAAGAACACGGCCCGCGAGGCCGGCAAGACCGTGACCTTCATGCCCAAGCCGATCTTCGGCGACAACGGCTCGGGCATGCACTGCCACCAGTCACTGTGGAAGGACGGCTCACCGCTGTTCTACGACGAGGTCGGCTACGCGGGGCTCTCTGACTCGGCGCGGTTCTACATCGGCGGCCTGCTCAAGCACGCGCCCTCTCTGCTGGCCTTCACCAACCCGACGGTGAACTCCTACCACCGGCTGGTGCCCGGTTTCGAGGCGCCGGTCAACCTGGTCTATTCACAGCGCAACAGGTCGGCCTGCATCCGCATCCCGATCACCGGCTCGAACCCGAAGGCCAAGCGCATCGAGTTCCGGGTGCCGGACCCCTCCTGCAACCCCTATCTGGCCTTCTCGGCCATGCTGATGGCCGGCCTCGACGGCATCAAGAACAAGGTCGAGCCTCCGGAGCCGGTGGACAAGGACCTGTACGAGCTGCCGCCCGAGGAGGCGCGCGGCATCCCGCAGGTCCCGGGCTCCCTCGAGGCCGTGCTCAACGCGCTCGAGGACGATCACGACTATCTCCTCGAGGGCGGGGTCTTCACCGAGGACCTCATCGAGACGTGGGTCCGCTACAAGCGGGAGAACGAGCTGGACCCGATCCGGCTCCGGCCTCACCCGCACGAGTTCGAGCTTTACTACGACGTCTGATCACAGTGACGTCCGGCCGAAGGCCGCCGTCCGCGGGCCCGCCGGGCCCGCGGACGGCGGCCTTTCGTCATGGGGCCGCGCCGCCTGCGCCGCCGTGTCCTCCTGCCGGGGGATCAGGAGAGGAGCATCGCCGGGTCCGGCCGCGGGGTTCGCCCGTCCGTAAGATGCTTCCCGGCCTCGGCGATTAACCTGCCCCATCGCATGGAATGTCTTTCACGCACCTCCCGGTGAGCCCCTAGGGGCTTATGGGCCGTCACCCTCAAGGCCCCGAATACCGGTAAGGGTCGTACTACTCAAGGGTGAGGTGAAGACCATTCGTGCTGGTGATCACAAAGCGGCCGATCGCCGGAAAACTCGAATGCATGGCTCAAATCCTCCTACCCGGCTCTCACCGCAGGAGCGCGACGTTCCCGGTCCAACCCGCCGCAGCCGCATCCCGTCCTCGGACGCCTCCTCCACCGCTGTGGCGGGAACTCGTGCTGATCGTGCTTTTTTACGGGGCTTATACGCTCACCCGCCTGCTGGTGAGCCCGGAGGGCACGGCCGGGGCCTTCACCCACGCCGATCAGGTCCTCGCCTTAGAGCGCGCGCTCGGACTCGACGTCGAGCTGGGGCTCAACCAAGCGCTGCTGGACGCGCCGTGGCTCGCCCGGGTGGCCAACGTGTTCTATGTCAGCGCGCATTTCGCCGTCACCCTGGCCATAGCCGTGTGGATCTATCTCCACCGCCCGGAGCATTACCGCTGGTTTCGCACGTCCTTGATCGTGGCGACCGCCCTGGCACTGATCGGTTTCTGGGCGTATCCGCTGGCTCCGCCGAGGTTTCTGTCCGATCACGGATTCGTCGACCCGGTGACGGCACTGCATACGCTCGGGCTCTATTCGGCCCCGGGTTCCGGGACACTCGCCAACCAGTACGCCGCCATGCCCTCCATGCACGCGGGATGGGCGCTCTGGTGCGGATTCGTCCTTGTGAAACTGGGGATACACGGGTGGGTCAAGGTGCTCGGCATGCTCTACCCGGCGACGACCGTGTTGGTCATCCTGGGGACCGCGAACCATTACATACTCGACGCCGTGGCCGGAACAGCCCTCACCGCGGCCGCCCTGTCCGGCTCGTGGGCGCTCTATCGTGGTGGAATCCAGTCCAAGAAGCGGAGTGGATTCGCTCGTGAGTCCGATCTCCGAACGAGTCGACAGGCATTCGCGGGTGACACCCGGCCCCTCCGGGTCTGACAGTCTATAGAAATGGCCAGGTCCACCCTCGCTCCTGCCGGGTCCACCGGCCGGCGCGGCGCCGGCCCGGACCACCGCTCCGACCGCCCCCGGCTGTGGGCGGAGATCCTGCTGATCGCCGTCTGCTACGGCGCCTACTCGGTCGTGCGCAACCTGGTCCCGAGCCAGCACGTCGGGGCGATGCAGCGGGCCCGTCAGATCCTCGATGCCGAGCGCGCGCTGAACCTCGACGTCGAACACGCCGTCAACGACTTCTTCGCCGATGTCAGGTGGCTCGGGGTGACCGCGAACTACTACTACGCCATCCTGCACTTCGCGGTCACCGCCGGAGTGCTCGTGTGGTTATACGCCCGCCATCCAGGACATTACGCGGGCTACCGCTGGCTGCTGTTCGGCACCACCGTGACGGCCCTGCTCGGCTTCTGGTTCTATCCGCTCGCACCCCCGCGGTTCTTACCCCGATACGTGGACACGGTGCTGGCCTTCCACACCTGGGGGCTCTACGACTCATCGCCGATCGCCTCCGTGTCGAACCAGTACGCGGCCATGCCCTCACTGCACACGGCATGGTCCCTGTGGTGCGCGCTCGCCGTCATCAGCGTCGTCCGGCGACGGTGGATCAAGGTCATGGCCGGCGTCTATCCCCTACTGACCGTGATCGTGATCCTCGGGACGTCCAACCATTTCCTCCTGGACGCGCTCGGCGGCGCCGTCGTCCTCGCCGGAGGCCACGTGCTGACCCAGGCCCTCGGCCGGGCCGTCAGGCCGATAGTGCGCCTGTGGCCGGAGTGGCGGGGGCACCTGAGCTACTGGACCGGCGCCCCGTAGAACATCCGCTCGACGACGGCCCGCGCCCGCCGTGTGCGCCGCCGATAGTCCTCCAGCAGGTCCCCGGACCCCGGATATCCGAGGACCTGGGTCACCGCCGTCCGCTCCCGACGGTGATCGGTCGGCAACATGTCCGAAGGACGCCCGCGCACGAGCGTCATCGCGCCACGGATCCGCGTGGCCAGCCGCCACGCGTCCGCGAGTGTGCCCGCGTCCTCGGCGTCGATGAGCTTCGCCTCCACGGCGGCGTCGAGCGCGGTGAGGGTCCGCGTCGTGCGCAGCGCTCGGATCTCGCCGGCGTAGCGGAGCTGGAGGAGCTGAACGACCCACTCGACGTCCGACAGACCACCCGGGCCCAGCTTGGTGTGCGCCCGCCGGTCGACGCCACGCGGCAGCCGCTCCGACTCCATCCGCGCCTTGAGCCGCCTGATCTCCCGTACGGCCGTCTCGTCCACGCCCTCGGCGGGCCACCGCACCGGGTCTATGACCGTGCGGAACCGCTCGGCCAGCTCCGGGTCCCCGATCATGGGATCCGCCCGCAGCAGGGCCTGGCTCTCCCAGGGCGCCGACCACCTCGCGTAATAGGCGGCATAGGAGGCGAGGGTGCGCACGAGCGGTCCTTGACGGCCCTCCGGACGCAGGTCGGCATCGATGATCAGCGGCGGATCCGCGGCCGGGAGGGCCAGGAGCCGCCGCAACTCCTCCACGACGGCGTGCGCGGCGGCGGCGGCGTCCTGGCCGTCCGTGCCGGGCGACGGGTCATGAACGAACATCACGTCGGCGTCACTGCCGTAACCGAGCTCGTGGCCGCCGAAGCGGCCCATCGCGATCACCCCGACGCGGGTCGGCAGGGGCGCGCGCCGGTCGGTCTCGATCTTGTGGATCGCCGTCCGAAGCGCGGCCTCGATGGTCACGGTCGCGATATCGGTGAGCGCCTCGCCGACCGTGCGTACGTCGATGAGCCCGAGCAGGTCGGCGACGGCCACACGGAACAGCTCGCGACGGCGCACCGCCCGTACGCCCGCGACGGCGTCCTCCGCGGATCCTGCCCCTCCCGCGGTCGCGCCGGCGGAGCCCGGCCGTGCCCCGGCGGGTCCGTCCGGGCCCTCCCGGCGACGGACGGCGGACAGCGTCTCGGCCCGCAGCACCTCGTAGGGACGTGGCATGAGCCCGCTGTCGTCGGTCCCCGGAGCCGGGCGGGGACCGGTCTCGGCCGCGCCTCCGAGCATGGCGACCGCCTCCGGAGCACGCATCAGCAGATCGGTCACATAGCGGCTCGAGGCGAGCAGCCGGGCCATGCGCTCGGCCACGGTGACCTCGTCGCGCAGCAGCCGCAGGTACCACGGCGTGCTGCCGAGCGCGTCGCTGACCTGGCGGAAGGCCAGGAGCCCGGCATCCGGGTCCGGCGCGTCGGCGAACCACCCCAGCATCACCGGCAGCAACGTGCGCTGGATCGCGGCGCGGCGGGTCATCCCGCCGGTCAGCGCCTCGATGTGCCGGAGCGCTCCGGCCGGGTCGGCGAAGCCGAGCGCCTCCAGCCTGACCTTGGCGGCCGCCGGGGTGAGGCGCGACTCGTGGCCGGGGAGCCGGGCCACGGCGCGCAGCAGCGGCCGATAGAACAACTTCTCGTGGATGCGCCGGACCTCGCGGGCGTGCCGGCGCCATATCCGGGTGAACTCGCCGACCGGGTCGGTGCGCAGCCCCAGGGCCCGGCCGAGCCGGCGCAGTCCTTCGTCGTCGTCGGGGACCAGATGGGTACGGCGCAGCCGGTGCAGCTGGATGAGGTGCTCGGCCCGCCGCAGGAACCTGTAGGCCGAGGCCAGCGCGGCCGCGTCGTCGCGGCCCACATAACCCCCTCGGGACAGGGCCGAGAGGGCCCCGAGCGTGGACGAGCCGCGCAGGCTCTCGTCAGCGCGGCCGTGCACCAGCTGCAGCAGCTGCACGGCGAACTCCACGTCGCGAAGGCCGCCCGGGCCGAGCTTGAGCTGCCGCTCCGCCTGCGCCTTGTCCGCGCTCTCCGTCAACCGGGTCTCGACCCGCCGCCGCATGGACTGCACGTCCTCCACGAAGGTCTCGCTCCCGGCCGCCGCCCACACCAGCGGGGCGGTCGCCTGGACATAGCTCCGGCCGAGCTCCTTGTCCCCTGCGAGGGGGCGCGCCTTGAGGAGGGCCTGGAACTCCCATGTCTTGGCCCAGCGTTCGTAGTAGGCACGATGGCTGGCCAGGGTCCGTACGAGCGGACCGGCCTTGCCCTCCGGCCGGAGGGCGGCGTCGACCTGCCACAGCGCGCCCTCGGGGGTGCTGGCCGAGCAGGCCCGCATCAGACCGGAGGCGAGCCGGCTCGCGGTCCGGAGCGCCACGTCCTCGGGCACGTCCGCGGCGGGTTCGGCGACGAAGACCACGTCGACGTCGCTCGCGTAGTTGAGCTCCCGCCCCCCGCACTTTCCCATGCCGATCACCGCGAGCCGGCAGTCCTCCGCCCCGGGTGTCTCGGCCCTCGCGATGGCGAGCGCGGCCTCCAGCGCCGCCGCCGCGAGGTCGGACAGCTCGGCCGCGGCCTCGTCCACGGCGCACTCGCCGGTGAGGTCCCGGCCGGCCAGGTGGAGAAGATGCCGGCGATACTCCACCCGAAGCGCCACGAGCGTGTCGACCGAGGCGTCGCGAGCGTGCGGGATCACCGCTGAGGGCCGGGCGCCCACGGCCCTCAGCAGGTCGGCTCGCAACGTGCCCGGCACGGGCGGCCGCAGCGGGCTCTCACCGGCCAGTACGGTCCAGTGATCGGGATACAGCGCGAGGTGGTCGCCGAGTGCGGCACTGACCCCGAGCACCGCAAGGAGCCGCTCGCGCATCCTCGGCTGCCGGCCGAAGGCCTCGAGGAGGTCCGGCGCCGCGTCTCCGAGCCCGGTCAGCATCCGGAGCAGGCCTCCGAGGGCCAGGCCGGGGTCGGCGGTGGCGCCGAGTGCCCCGAGGAGGTCCTCCTCCACGGTGATCCCCGACTCGGCCTCCGCCGCCACGAGCCACCGCTCGGCCCGGGTCGCGTCGCTGAAGCCCAGACGCGCCAGCCGGCTGGTCAGAGAGGGACGGCGGTCCGGGCTCCATTGGTCGCTCGCTCTCACGGATCCACCGTAACGGGACCTCTCTCCCGGGGCCGCGTGTCTAAAGCACGGCGATGTAGCGTTTGCGCTCGTACTCGGTGACCTGGCGCCGGTAGTCCTCCCACTCCGCGCGCTTGTTGCGGAGGAAGAAGTCGTAGACGTGCTCTCCGAGCACCTCGGCCATGAGCTCGCTGTGTTCCATCGTGTGGATGGCGTCGTCAAGGTTCTGCGGCAGCGGCTCGATGCCGAGGGCCCGCCGTTCGGCCGAGCTCAGCGCCCACACGTCGTCCTCGGCTCCCGGCGGCAGCTCGTATCCGCCCTCGATCCCCTTGAGCCCGGCGCCGAGAATGGCGGCGAAGGCCAGATAGGGGTTGCACGCCGTGTCGAGCGATCGGAACTCGATACGGGTCGAGTGTCCCTTGTGGGGCTTGTACATCGGCACGCGGATCAACGCGGACCGGTTGTTGTGTCCCCAGCACACATACGACGGCGCCTCTCCCCCGGCGCCGGCCGACGCGCCGACACCGCCCCACAGCCGCTTGTAGGAGTTCACCCACTGGTTGCAGACCGCGGTGATCTCGGCCGAATGCCTCAGCACGCCGGCGATGAACGCGCGGCCCACCTTGGACAGCTGGAGCTCCGCACCCGGTTCGTAGAAGGCATTGCGGTCGCCCTCGAACAGGGACATGTGCGTGTGCATCCCCGAGCCGGGATGGTCCGTGAAGGGCTTGGGCATGAAGGAGGCCCACACCCCCTGTTCGAGGGCGACCTCCTTCATGACGAGCCGGAACGTCATGATGTTGTCGGCCGTGGTCAGCGCGTCGGCGTAGCGCAGGTCGATCTCCTGCTGCCCGGGCGCGCCCTCATGGTGGCTGTACTCCACCGAGATCCCCATCGACTCCAGCATCATGATCGCGTTGCGGCGGAAATCGTGCGCGGTGCTGTGCGGGGTGTGGTCGAAATAGCCGCCGGAGTCGATCGGCTGCGGCTCACGGCCGTCCTCCGGTCGATCCTTCAGCAGAAAGAACTCGATCTCGGGATGGGTATAGAAGGTGAAGCCGAGGTCGGCGGCGCGGCCGAGTGCCCGCTTGAGGACGAAACGCGGGTCGGCGAAGCTCGGTGTCCCGTCCGGCATGAGGATGTCGCAGAACATCCGGCCCACGCCGGGCGACTCGGCCCGCCACGGGAGCACCTGGAACGTGGAGGGGTCGGGTTTGGCGATCATGTCCGCCTCGTAGACCCGCGCGAACCCCTCGATGGCGGAGCCGTCGAAGCCGATGCCCTCGGCGAAGGCCCCTTCGAGTTCCGCGGGTGCGACCGCCACCGACTTGAGGAACCCGAGCACGTCGGTGAACCAGAGCCTGATGAAGCGGATGTCGCGCTCCTCGATCGTACGGAGCACGAACTCCTGCTGACGGTCCAAAGCCACATCCCCCTCAATACGTCGATGACGTTGTGCCCTAGCAGATACATATGGTCGCTTACCAGTCTGCCCTGCGTCTGTTTCCGCAACGTAACAGAGCCGAGTGGCCGGATCCGTGGCGACGAATGGGATGAGAACGAAATTGTGCTGAAACCAGCCGGACGGAAGCGTACCCGCGAGCGGCGTCTCCCGGTCCGGCCGGCCGTCCCCACCTCGCCCTACCTCGGCGGACGTGGCGGCCCCTAGGCTAAGGATGTGGCTCAGTTGCGCATCGCACTCGCTCAGGTCGACCCCACGGTCGGCGACCTCACCGGCAACTCCGACCTCGTCGTGGCGTGGAGCCGTCGCGCCGCCGAGGCGGGCGCCCACCTCGCCGTGTTCCCCGAGATGGTGCTGACCGGATATCCGGTGGAGGACCTGGTCCTTCGCAGGTCCTTCGTCGACGCATCGCTCGCGACGCTGGCCAGGACCGCCCGCCGGCTCGCCGAGGAGGGGCTCGGTGAGCTCCCGGTCGTCGTCGGCTATGTCGACCGCCGTACGGACGTCCACGATCGAGTCGGACAGCCCTCGGGCGCGCCCCTCAACGCGGCCGCGCTGCTCCATCGCGGCGAGGTGGTCGTCCGGACCGCCAAACACCACCTCCCCAACTACGGGGTCTTCGACGAATACCGCTATTTCGTACGCGGCGACCGGCTCCCGGTCGTGCGGTTGCACGGCGTGGACGTGGCCATCGCGGTGTGCGAGGACCTGTGGCAGGACGGTGGCCCCGTGGCCGTCGCCCGCGATGCCGGGGCACGGCTCCTCGTGGTGCCGAACGCGTCACCGTACGAGCGCGACAAGAACGACGTACGCCTGGAATTGTGCGCGCGGCGCGCCCGGGAGGCCGGGGCGGCCCTGGCCTACGCCAACATGGTCGGCGGTCAGGACGAGCTCATCTTCGACGGGGACTCCATCGTCGTGGACGCGGCCGGCGACCTCGTCGCCCGCGCGCCGCAGTTCACCGAGGACCTGCTGGTCGCCGATCTCGAACTGGCGCCGTCGGAGCCCTTCGAGCCGGGCGAGACGGCCGCCGACGGCCATGACGGCACGATCATCACCGTGGAGCGGCACCTCATCTCCGCGGAACCACTGCCGGCCTACGACCCCGTCCCCGCGCGGAAGGCCGCACCGCTGGGCGACCTCGCCGAGGTCTACGGCGCGCTGGTGCTCGGCGTGCGCGACTACGTGCGCAAGAACGGCTTCCGCTCGGTGATCCTCGGGCTCTCCGGCGGGATCGACTCCGCGCTGGTCGCCACGATCGCCTCGGACGCGATCGGGCCGGAGAACGTCCACGCCATCCTGATGCCGAGCCGCTACTCCAGCGATCACTCCGTCACCGACGCGGAGGAACTGGTCAAGCGGCAGGGCATCCACTCCCGTACGGTGCCCATCCGCGACGTGGTGGAGGCCTACGAGGCCGACCTGGATCTGCACGGGCTGGCGGCCGAGAACCTGCAGGCGAGGATCCGCGGCAACATCCTCATGGGGCTGTCCAACGAGCACGGCCACCTGGTCCTGACCACGGGCAACAAGAGCGAGCTGGCCACCGGCTACTCCACCCTCTACGGCGACTCCGCGGGCGGCTTCGGTCCGATCAAGGACGTGCTCAAGACGCTGGTCTTCGCGCTCTGCGAATGGCGCAACGAGCAGGCCGCCGGCAAACCGCCCATCCCGCAGAACATCATCGACAAGCCGCCGTCCGCGGAGCTGCGGGCGGACCAGCGGGACACCGACTCACTGCCGGAGTACGACCTCCTCGACGCGCTGCTGGACGACTACGTGGAGAAGGATCTGGGCCACGACGCCCTCATCGCGGCCGGCCACGACCCCGGCCTGGTGGACCGGGTGATCCGGATGGTCGACCGCGCGGAGTACAAGCGCCGGCAGTACCCGCCGGGGCCGAAGATCTCACCGAAGAACTTCGGCCGGGACCGGCGGCTCCCCATCACCAACGCCTGGCGGGAGCCCTCCGGCTCCTGAAAGCCCTCCGGCTCCCGAGTCCCGGCCGCCGCCGGGGCCTCGGACCCGCCGGCTCCCGTGCCGTCAGCGGTGGTGCAGCTCACCCGGCCAGGTCGCCAGGGGGATCTCCTCACGCGGCTCGAGGCCGGGCACCAGCTGTTCGCACCAGACCACCTTGCCGGCGGCGGTGCGCCTGCTGCCCCAGCGATGTGCCGTCTGGCTGACGATCACCAGGCCGCGGCCGTTCTCGTCGTCGTCCGCGGCGTGCCGCAACCGGGGCAGTGCCGCAGAACGGTCCACGACCTCGCACACCAGGGTCCGCTCCAGCAGCAGCCGCAGCTCGATGCGCTCGTCGGTCCCGTCCAGGGCCTCGTTGGAGCCCGCGTAGCGCAACGCGTTCGTGATCATCTCGGAGGCGAGCAGCTCGGTGGAGTAGGACAGGTCCTGGAGATCCCACTCGGCCAGCTGCGTGCGGACGAGCCCGCGGGCCCGTCGTACCGCCGCGGGCGCGGAGGGGAGGGTCCACGAGACCCAGCGGTCGGGGTCGAGCCGGCGCAGCCGGGCGATCAGCAGTGCGATGTCATCGCGGTGGTGGTCGCCGTAGACGCCGTCCAGGGTCGCCTTGGCCAGATCCTCCATCGGGCGCTCCGTCGCCCCGGGACCGAAGACTCCGCGCAGCCGGGCCAGGCCGTCGTCGATGTCGCATCCCCGGCTCTCCACCAGCCCGTCGGTGTAGATCACGAAGAGACTGCCGTCCTCGACACTGAACTCCCGGCTCTCGATGGCGGCTCCGCCCGCCACCCCGAGCGGCGGGGCCGGTGGCACCTCGAGAAGCGCGTTGGGACCGTCCGGGGGCACGAGCAGCGGGGGCAGATGCCCGGCCGAGGCGATCTCCAGGGTCCCGCTGGTCGCGTCGTAGACCGCGTAGACACAGGTCGCGAAGTGCGGTTCCTGCTCGCCCAGCTCGACCATGAGCTCGTGCATCACGTGCAGTGCCTCGGCCGGAGGCAGCTCCAGGTTGGCGAGCGTGTGCAGCGCGGTGCGGAGCCGCCCCATGGTGACGGCCGCCCGGACGCCGTGCCCGGCCACGTCGCCCACGATCAGGGCGACGCGGGCCCCGGGCAGCGCGATGGATTCGTACCAGTCGCCGCCGACCTCGATCAGCTTGCTCCCGGGCAGGTAGCGGTGCCGGACCTCCACCGACGAGGGTGCGGACAGCCGGTTGGGCAGCAGGCTCCGCTGCAGCGCCAGTGCCGTGGCCCGCTCCCTGCTGAACCGCCGGGCGTTGTCGATCACGATCGCGGCACGGGAGGCGAACTCCATGCCGATCTGGATGTCGTAGCGGTCGAACCGCCGGAACTCCGGCACCCGGGTGCAGACGATGAGGCCGAGCAGGGTCTCGCCCGCGATGAGCGGCAGCAGCACCATGGACACATCGGTCAGCAGCTCCGCCACGGGCGGCCGCCGCCACGTCTTGGCGATCTTGCCGGCCGTCCGGGCGTCGACCTGCGGCAGGTGGACCGGCATCGCGGTGTCCAGGCACTCGGCGTAGGGGGTCCCGGGCGGATAGACCAGCACCTCCCCCGTGGGGAAGGTCGAGGGCCAGATCGCGTGCTCCTCGTCGTCATCGGTCAGCGCCAGCCGCCGCAGCACCGCCGACCCGTCGGTGGTCTCGCCATGGACCTCGTCGGCGGCGACCAGGCTCTCCAGGACGAGCACCTCGGCGATGTTGCAGAAGTGCGGCGCGATCACGTCGATGAGCCCGCGAGCGGTCTGGTCGAGGTCCAGCGAGGCGCCGAACCGGCCCAGCGGGTCGTCCAGCAGCGCACGCCGCATCTCGGCGGGATCCTGGAAGGGCGCGGTCGGCGGCATCGCGACGTGGATGTGCATCAGGGCACTCGGCCCGTCTCCATGGCCGACCATGGGCTGGACTCTGACGAGCGCCTCCGTCACGGCACCGTTGGCGCCCCTGACGAGCAACGGCGCCGCGCGCTCGGTGCCGGACCGGGCCGCTTCGAGGAGTGTCTCGAGCCGTCCCTTGTCATCCTCGATCAGTGCGGTGGCCTGGACCCCGAGCAGGCTTTTCGGCTCACGGCCGAGAACGCTCGACGCGTTTTGCCCACACTGCACTATTTGTCCGGACTTATCCACGCCGAGAACGAGAGTCCGGGACGCCGAATCGGCGGGGGGCGCTTTGAATCTTCGCGCCATAACGGATCTCACGTGTCGCGCTCCTGACAGCCAGCCATCAGTTCCACCCTTTCTTGCGCCAGTATGCGGTATCACAAGGCTTCGCGCGGGTGGAGAGCAGATCCATAGGCCTGGAACGGTATAGCGAACCGGGAAATCCGGAAGGGCTGACCATCCGGAAACCACCAGGGAGGTGGGCGGTGTGACCAGAGGTACGGGCCGTGCCGTCGCGACAGGCGTGACGGACGGGGCTGCGGCGGCCCGCCTGTGCGCCTTCACCGCGCCGCCGGCGTCGCCGCGCGGGAGCGGGGGCACGCCTTCACTTCTCACCCACCCCCACGGTCACGCCGGCACCCGGCTCTGACCACCTCGTCCACGGCTTCACGCCCGCACCCCCGGCGCGCGGAACGGGATCCGCCCGGCGGCGCGTCCGCGCCATCCCTTCCGGGCATCCATCTGAAGACCACGACCATGCCCACGAAGGCGATCACGGTCGACACCACGGCCGCGAGATGCATCGCGTGCACGAACGCGTGCTGCGCGGGCTCGACCAGATGCCGCCCCTCCGGGCCCATCCGGTCCACCGTCGCCATCGTGGCCCCGATGGACTCGCCCGCCGCGCGCCGCGGGCCTTCGGGGAGGACCGCGAGGTGACCCGACATCTCGCCGCGGTAGGCGGTGGACACCACGGACCCCGCGATGGCCACGCCGAGCGCGGCCGCGACCTGCCGCGCCGTGTTGACGATGGCCGAGCCCGCGCCGGCCTTCTCCCGCGGCAGGTGGGACATGACCGCGTCCATGGCCGGCGGGGTCACGTTGGCCATGCCCGACCCCTGGAGGAAGAACACCGTCAGCAGCACCCAGGGCGGGGTCGTCTCGTCCACGAACTGGTAGCCGGCCAGGGCGATCGTCACGAGGGACATGCCCGCCGTGCACACCGCCTTGGCGCCGAACCTCCTCACGATCGCCGTCGTGCGCACGGAGAAGAACAGGTGGGCGGCCGCGAAGGGCAGGACCATCGCCCCGGCCTGGAGCGGCGTGAGCCCGCGGACGCTCTGCATGTACAACATCGTGAAGAAGAACACCCCGGCCGCCGCGAAATAGACCAGCCCCACGGCGCCCACGGCCACCGACATCCGGGGGTGGCGGAACAGCCGTACGTCGAGGGCGGGCTGTTCGACCCGGGTCTCGTGCCAGGCGAACAGGGCCAGTGCCGCGAGGCCCGACAGGATCGGCCCGATCACGAGGGGCTCCAGCCAGGACGCCTTCTCACCACCGGCCACGATCCCGTACGAGAGGGCGACGAGCCCGAAGACCGACAGGAACACGCCTACCGGGTCGAGCCGGCCCGGTGCCGGGTGTCCGGACTCCGGAACCAGGAACATCATCGCCATCACGCCGACGGCGACGATCGGGACGTTGATGAGGAACACCGAGCCCCACCAGAAGTGCCCGAGCAGCAGCCCGCCGGCGACCGGCCCGATCGCCACGCCGAGGCCGATGGCGCCCGCCCAGACCCCGATCGCCCTGGAGCGTTCGCGCGGCTCGAACACCTCGGTGATCACCGCGAGGGTCTGCGCCGTCATCGCGGCGGCACCGAGGCCCATGAGGGCCCGGGCCCAGATCAGCCCGGCGGGCGTGCGCGCGTAGGCGGACAGCAGCGAGGCCAGTCCGAACAGCGCCGTCCCGGCGATGAGGACGCGCTTGCGGCCCAGCCGGTCGCCGATGACGCCGAAGGTGAACAGCAGGCCCGCGAACACGAGCGTGTAGGAGTTGATGGACCACTCCAGCTCGCTCTGCGTGGCGCCGAGTCCGGCCCGCGGGTCCGCGATGGTCTTGAGCGCGATGTTCAGGACCGTGCTGTCCAAGACGACGACGAGCAGGCTCACCACCAGAACGCCGAGGGTGCACCAACGGCGGCACCGCGTCGTCGACCGAGGGGACCCCATCCCCTCAACCGTGCTCCCCCGCAGCACAAGCCGGGTTAAACCGGGCGTCTTCGTTTCGTACCGGCAACCGGCCGGCCGGAGTGGAATCCCGGGGCTACCGGATGTGTTAGGACCGTGGGATCATCGATCCCGTCCGGGGACGCCACCGTGGCGCCTCGAGACTGGAGGTTCTCGATGTCTGCTGCCATCGTTCCCAACGCCAAGGCCGGTCCGGCCGGCGCCGCAGCGGGCGGGTCCGGCCAGCCCACCGCCCTCTACGGCGGGAAGACGGGCCGCAGGGTCACCGTTCGTGACATCGCCGCCGCCAAGCAGCGGGGCGAGAGGTGGCCCATGCTCACGGCCTACGACGCCCTCACCGCCCGGGTCTTCGACGAGGCCGGGATCCCGGTCCTGCTGGTGGGCGACTCGGCCGCCATGGTGGTCTATGGCTACGACTCCACGATCCCGGTGACGGTCGACGATCTGATCCCGCTCACCGCGGCGGTGGTCCGCGGATCCGAGCGGGCCATGGTGGTCGCGGACCTGCCGTTCGGCTCCTATCAGACCGGCGTGTCCGAGGCGCTCGCCACCGCGGCCCGCTTTCTCAAGGAGACCGGTGCGCACGCGGTCAAGCTCGAGGGCGGCCGCCGGATCCTCCCGCAGGTCGAGGCGATGGTGTCGGCCGGCATCCCGGTGATGGCCCACCTCGGCCTGACCCCGCAGTCGGTGAACGTCTTCGGCGGCTACCGGGTCCAGGGCCGCGGCGAGGCCGGCGAGGAGCTGATGGCCGACGCCAAGGCCCTCGAAGCCGCGGGCGCGTTCTCCGTGGTCCTGGAGTGCGTTCCCGAGGAACTGGCGGCCCGCGTCACCGCGTCGCTGACCATCCCGACCATCGGCATCGGAGCCGGCGCCGGCTGCGACGCCCAGGTCCTGGTCTGGCAGGACATGGCCGGCCTCACTCCGCGTACGGCCAAGTTCGTGAAGAAGTACGCCGACGTCGGGGGGATCCTCACCGAGGCGGCGAAGTCCTATGCCGAGGAGGTCGTCTCCGGCGCGTTCCCCGCGGCCGGGCACTCCTACCACTAGGGCCGGGACCGGAACCGGCCGCGGGATCACGTGCCCCGCGCTCCGTCACGGCCCCGGGTGCTCCGGGGCCGATGCCACCGCGGGTCGCCGGCCCCGGAGACCCGTCACGGATGGCCTGCCAGCCGGGTGAGGAACTCCTCCGGCGCGACCAGGCCGGGGGGACGCCGCCGGCGCGCCATCTCGTTGGCCAGCCGCCGCAGCAGGTCGTTGACGGGTGTCGGGACACCGTGCCGGCGGCCCAGCAGCACGATCTCTCCGTTGAGGTAGTCCGCCTCCACGGTCCCCGTGGCCCGTTGCAGGCTCTGCACCGACGAGCCGCCGAAGCGGTGCCGGTCGTTGACCGGCCGCAGCCGGAGCACGTCGGCGTAGACGCCCATGTCCGCCTCCGTGAAGCCGATGCCCGCGGCGCGCAGGCAGGCGGCCCCCTCACGACGGGCGAGATCCGCGATCTCCCGCATCGCCTCGCCGGGTCCGCACACGACCTCGGCCGCGTTGCCCAGGTTGGCGAGGAGCTTGCCGTACTTGAACGTCATGACGTCGGGCCGGACGTCGGAGCGGAAACCGCCGTCGCGAAACGCCGACACGATCGCGAGGGCCGTGTCGTCGGCCCCCTCCGGATAGCGGCCGACGTCGAGGACCCCGGCCACCGGCGCCGAATAGACCTGCACCACGCCCGGGCGCAGGTGAGCCGCGGGCAGCACCACGCAGACCCCGTAGACCCGGGCGAAGGCGCGCAGAGCCAGCCGTTCGTTCTCCACCCCGTTCTGGGCACAGACGACGACGATCTCCGACGGCGCGGACGCCGCCAGAGCGCGGAGCGCCTCCGCGGTGTCCTGTGTCTTCATGGCCAGCAAGACCACGTCACCGGGCCGGTAGGACACCTCACCGGGGTGGCCGGCGACCGGGATCCGCAACCGCACCGCCTCATCCGGCGTCTCCAGGAGGAGTCCGTGCTCCCTGAGCGCCGCGAGGTGCGGCCCGCGTGCGATCAGGGTGACGTCGTGACCGGCCTGGAACAGCCGGGCGCCGATGACTCCGCCCACCGCACCGGCCCCATAGACGATGAACCGCATCAGTGCCTCCCCGGCCGCACCCGCGCCCCGGCGCTGCCGCGGCCGCCTGCATCGCCCGGCCGCACGGATTCAGCGAAGGTCGGTGATCCGCAGGCCGGCATGAGCACGGTACCGGCGGTTGATGGAGATCAGGTTGGCGGTGAACGCCTCGACCTGGTGGGCGTTGCGCAGCCGTCCCGCGTAGATCCCCCGGACACCCGGGATCCGGCCGGCCAGTGCCTGCACCAGGTCCGTCGCCTCCCGGTCGTCGCCCAGCACCAGCACGTCGAGGTCCATCTCCTCGACCTCGGGGTCCAGGAGGAGCACGGCCGAGACGTGGTGGAACGCGGCCACCACCCGGCTGCCGGGGAGCACCGCCGCGGCCTGCTGCGCCGCACTGCCCTCCTCGACCGGCAGCGGGAAGGCCCCCTGTTTGTCGAAACCGAGGGGGTTGACGCAGTCGATCACGATCTTGCCGGCGAGCTCGTCCCGCACCGACTCCAGCGTGGCGCGGTGCCCGTCCCACGGCACCGCGACGATCACCACATCGGCCTCGCCCGCGGCCACGGGGTTTTCGGCGCCGCGCACGGGCAGACCCTCGCCGAGACTCCCGGCGGCCTCCCGCGCGCGCTCCGCACGCCGTGAACCGATGATCACCTGGTGGCCGGCGAGCGCGAACCGCCTGGCCAGCCCCTTGCCCTGGTCACCGGTCCCTCCGAGGATCCCGATGGACAGGCCGCTCGCATCCGGAAGGTCGTACGGAGATCGCTGCTGCTGAGTCATGGTCCGATCCTGCCAGCATCCACCGAACGGCGTTCCGCTGGACCCGCCTTCCCCGGAGGCCGCCCCGGGAACCTCCGGAGGCGATCCCCGCCCGGCCGGCCGCCGCGTACGGCACGATGGGGCGGTGGACGCGAATCAGGTCGCGATGCTGCGCGAAGCCCTCTCCCGCACGGGTTGGCTCGACCGCACGAGGGATTTCGCCCGTGCCCTCCGTACCTCCACCCGCAGGCCCGGCGGCCTGTTGCTCCTCGGCACCCCGGAGGCCGAGCCCTGGCATCTGGCCGCCCACCTCGACGACGAGAGTCACCTCAGCGGGATCCCGGAACTGGCGCCCACGCTGGTCCGCTGGCGGCCCCCCGCCGGGGCACCGCCTCATCTGCGGATCGGGCTGGAGCGCCTGACCACGGCCGGCCGCGGTGAAACGGTGTTCGTGGTGGCCGAGGAGACCGCACCGGTGCCCCTGCTGGAGCGCGTCGACGACGCGCGCCGGACCGGCGCGGTGATCCTGGCCCTCGATGGGGGCGACGGCGATCGCGAGCTCGAGGGGCTCGCCCACGAGACCCTGAACGTTCCCGCACACCGGGGGCTGGTCTCCTTCGACGGCGCACAACACCTCGTCAGCGCCGCGGCCGGCGAACCCGGGCCACCACGCCGGGGAGGCCGGGAACAGGGTCCCGGCCCCGGCCCCGCGGGCGCGAAGACCCTGCGGGAGCGGCTGGCCCGGTTCCTCGACGTGGTCAGCGGTCCTTCGGCCGACTGACCCTTCGGGCGAGGAGTCAGTCCTCGGCCTCGTCCTGGCGTCGCCACGCCTCGTTGCGTTGCCGGGCCAGTTCCAGCGCGCCCGCGGCCGCCTCCTTCGAGTCATAGGGACCCATCCGGTCCTTGCCCGGGCAGCCGGGGCCACGCTCGACCCCCATGTGCCGCAGGCAAAACCACCACTGGTCGTTCTCCGTCGTCTCCATGGCTCCACTCCGATCATGTCAGCGCCTGGATAATCCTGCCCGTTCATGGCAACTAGACTCTCAGGACATGACGACGCGACTTCGGCCCGGCCACGTTTCCCCCCTTCGCAAGGTCCCCGCGAACATCCCCAGGCCGGAATACGTCGGCAGAGAACAGCCCCGCACCGGCGAACCCGAGGTGAAGAGCCCGGAGATCATCGAACGGATGCGGGTCGCGGGCAAGATCGCCGGTCAGGCGCTCGCGGAGGTGGGCAGGCATGTCCGGCCCGGGATCACCACGGACGAGCTCGACCGCATCGGGCACGAGTATCTGCTCGACCATGACGCCTACCCCTCGTGCCTCGGCTATCGCGGCTTCCCCAAATCGCTGTGCACCTCCATCAACGAGGTCATCTGCCACGGCATCCCCGACGACACCGTGCTGCGGGACGGCGACATCATCAACGTGGACATCACCGCCTACATCCAGGGGGTGCACGGAGACACCGATGCCACCTTCCTCGTCGGCGACGTCGACGAGGAGTCCCGGCTCCTCGTCGAGCGCACCCACGAGGCCATGATGCGGGGCATCCGGGCGGTCAAGCCGGGACGTGCCATGAACGTGGTGGGCAGGGTCATCCAGTCCTACGCCCGGCGCTTCGGCTACGGGGTCGTGCGGGACTTCACCGGGCACGGCATCGGGACGACGTTCCACTCCGGGCTGATCGTGCCGCACTACGACGACCCGCACGCCACCACGATCATCGAGCCCGGCATGACCTTCACGATCGAACCGATGCTGACCCTCGGCGGCATCGACTACGACATCTGGGACGACGGCTGGACGGTCCTGACCAAGGACCGTAAGCGCACCGCGCAGTTCGAGCACACCCTCGTCGTGACCGATGACGGCCACGAGATCCTCACCCTCCCCTGAGCACGGGCCCGCGCGGGCGGGCATGGACCAGGCCATCGGATCAGCCCGGAGGTCGCCCGGATGGACGCGCCAGGAGCACCCGCCGACCGGCCGTACGACACGGCCCCGAACATCCCGCCCCGCGTGCCCTCCGATGCCATGCCACCCGGCCGGGCGGCGCTCAGCGTGGCATGGGCCGGCCTTCCGATGCTGACCCTCGGCCTGGCGACGCCGCTCTGCTTCGCGACCGCGGCGATCTGGCGGCGCCGGGCGCACCTGGCCGCCGCCACCGTGTTCTATGCCGGGGTCCTGGTCCTGCAACTCGCCGTACGGCCGGACCTCGACTCCGCCGAACAGGCCACCCGGGACGCGGCCGGGACGCTCTTCGCCGGGTGTGTGTTCGTCCAGTCCGTCTTCGGCTGCTTCCACGCCTTTCTGGTCCGGCGGCGGGTCTTCGACCCGCACGGGGTGGACGGCACCGCGGTCAACGAGGCCGCCATCGAGTCGGTCCGCAGGAGCCGGGTGCTGCGCCGGCGGGCCCGGGAGCTGGCCGCCTCGGACCCGGCGCTGGCCAGGGAGTTGCGGATCGGCCGCCCCGACCTGTCCCGCCGCTATGAGGACGGCGGCCTCGTCGACGTCAACCGGGCCCCGCTCGCCGTGCTGGCGAGCCTGCCGGGCATCACCCTCGAGCTGGCGGCCCGGATCGAACGGATCCGGGGCGAGACGGGCGGGTTCGTCTCCGCGGAGGAGATGTCCGCACTCGCCGGCCTTCCTCCGGACCTCACCGCCGAACTGGCGGAATACGCCGTCTTCCTGCGCTGATTCCCGCACCGACCGGCCTGTCGGCCCGGCGATTCGATGGACTTTGTCCGAGAGTCGGCGTGCCTCCTGAGACCAGGATCAAGATCAAGTTACAGTCCGGCCGTGCCAACGGAATGGATGTACGCATCATGATGGGCTATACCCACGCTCTCAGCGGGACGGCGGCGTGGCTCGCCGCGGTCCCTCTCGTCACCAGCGAAAGCCTCCTGGGGACCTACGCCGTGACCCTGTCGCCGGCTCAGGTCACGGCCGGGGCGGTGGTGTGCGCCGGCTCGGCGCTGCTGCCCGACATCGACCACCACAGCGGGACGATCGCCAACGCCTACGGCCCGGTCACCAAGCTGCTGTGCAAGGGGGTGAGCAAGGTCTCCGGCGGCCACCGGCACGCGACCCACTCGCTGCTGTTCGCGGCCGGGGCCGGCTACGGGACCGACTGGCTGGCCACCCATGCCGTCTATGCCTGGTGGGCGGTCCTCTTCTTCCTCGTCGGCATCGGCCTGCGCGGGGTCGGCATCGGGTTCAAGGACCGCGACTACACCACCGGGCTGATGAACGCGCTCCTCGCCGCCACGATCGTCTTCTTCATGCACGGCCTGGACATGAGGTTCGTCGGCTACGCCGTCGCGCTGGGATGCGTGGCGCACCTCATCGGAGACTGCCTGACCCCACAGGGCTGTCCGGTGCTCTGGCCGGTGCAGGTGAAGCTCCAGACCGGAATCCTCGAGCGTACGGGCGGTAAGGGCGAGCGCTGGGTGGTGACCCCGATCCTGACCTTCGCCATCGTCATCCTGGCCATACGGTCGGCCATCGGGGACCAGGTCACCGTCTGGCTGAGATCCTGACCGTCCCCCGACGGCCGACCACGGCGGTGCGTCAGACCAGGCCCTGAAGGCCCGCGGCGGCGGCGCGGTGCCGGGCCAGTACGTCATGGAGTCCTGGCGCGGTCAGGGTTCCGTCCTCCACCACGGCCCGGCCCGCCACCACGGTGTGCCGGGCCGAGGAGGGGCCGCACCGCAGCCAGGCCTCGACCGGATCGGTGAGGGCGCCGGCGTGAGTGAGCCCCTCGACCGGCCAGCACACCAGGTCACCGGCCGCTCCGACCGAGAGTTCGCCCAGCTCACCGGTGCGGCCGAGACAGGCCGCGCCGCCCCGGGTGCCGATGTCGAGGACGTCCCGGGCGGTCATCCCGCCCGGGCCCTTGCGCTGGCGCCCGAGCAGCAGCGCGGTGCGCGACTCCAGCCACAGCGACGCGCTGTCCGCCGACGCCGAGCCGTCGCATCCCAGCCCGACCGGGACGCCGGCGGCCCGATATTCGCGTACGGGCGCGAGGCCGCCGCCACCGATCAGCATGTTGGAGCTGGGACAGTGGGCCACGCCGACCCCGGCCGCGCCGAGGCGGCCGATCTCGGCCTCGCTCGGGTAGATGCAGTGGGCGACCCAGGACCGGTTCGTCAGCCAGCCGACCTCCTCGAACAGCTCGATGGGCCGCATGCCGAAGGTCTCCAGGCAATAGGCGTCCTCGTCCGGGTCTTCGGCCAGATGCGTGTGCAGCCGCACGTCGAGAGACTCGGCGAGCTCCGCGGTCCGCCGCATCAGCTCGGGACTCACGCTGAACGGCGAGCACGGTCCCAGTGCCACGCGCACCATGGCGCCCCAGGACGCGTCATGGTGCAGCCCGACCAGGCGTTCACAGTCCGCCAGGATCTCGTCCTCGTCCTGCACCACCGACGGGGGCGGCAGCCCCCCGTCCTTCACCGAAACGCTCATCGATCCCCGGGCCGGATGGAACCGCATGCCGAGCTCCCGGGCCGCGGCGATCTCGGCCGACCACAGGTCCCCCCCGGACTCCGGATGGATGTAGAGATGGTCGGTGCTGGTGGTGCACCCGCCGAGCGCCAGCTCCGCGAGGCCGACCCACGCCGACAGGTAGGACATCTCCTCGTCGATGGCGCTCCACAGCGGATAGAGGCCGGTCAGCCACTCGAACAGCGTCCCGTTGGCCACCGGCGCATAGGAGCGGGTGAGGTTCTGGTAGATGTGGTGATGAGTGTTGATCAGCCCCGGCGTCACCAGGCAGCCGCCGGCGTCGAGGGTCCTCCGGGCGGACGGCTGCGGGTCCTCCGCCGATCCGACAGCGCTGACCAGCCCGTCGGTGACCGCGACCCAGCCGCCGGCCAGCTCCCGCCGCTCCGCGTCACAGGTGGCGACGAGCGAGGCCGAACGTACGAGCAGGTCGGCCGGGTCCCCGGCATCGCGCGGGGCCTGTGACCGCTCCGCGACCCGGGCCGTGGAGCCGATCGTGAATCCAGATGTCATCGATGGTACGGCGCACCTGCCCCGGGGCTCAGGGGCGGGCCCGTGCGCCTCCTCCTGTCGTCGTGGGTCCTGCCGATCGTAGGAGCGCCGGGACGCGTCCGCCAGACCGGCGCCGGACCCGGACCGGACACAGCACGCCCTCACCGCGCCTCGTACGGCAAACCGCTCCCCTGCTGACGTTCAAGATCAGGTCGACCCGGGCGAACGGAAGCCTCGATCGGATCCGGAGGGGAAAACCCGTGTCCGGGGGTGCTTTCGTGGACACAGTGCGCAGAGCCACTGCGAGGCGGGCCGCGGCCCTGGGCGTGCTCGTCGTCCTCACGCTCGCGTCGTCGTCCGGCTGCAGTGACACGGGGTCTCCTCGTCGCCCGGGGGGCCTGGCCCCGGCGGCCTCGACGGTGACCATCAGCGGATCTGCGGCTCAGCTCGAGCAGCAGTACGAGCAGGTGGTCAGGAGTGTGCTCCCGTCCGTCGTACAGATCACGACGGACCAGGGCGAGGGATCCGGGGTCGTCTATGACGATCGCGGTCACATCGTGACGAACGCCCATGTCGTCGCGGGAGCGTCGAGGTTCAAGATCACGCCGGCCAGCGGCGGCAAGGCCCTCACCGGCAGGCTGGTCGGCATGTTCCCGCCCGATGACCTCGCGGTGGTCAAGGTGGACGGCAGGTCCTTCCGTCCCGCGTCGTTCGGGGACTCCGGGCGGCTCCAGGTCGGCCAGATCGTCATGGCCATGGGCAGTCCGCTGGGGCTCAGCGGGAGCGTGACCAACGGCATCGTCTCGGGCGTGGGCCGGACCGTGACCTCGGAACACGCGGGCGCCTTTCCCGGGGCCACGATCTCCAGCGCCATCCAGACCAGCGCCGCGATCAACCCCGGCAACAGCGGCGGTGCCCTCGTCACCCTGAGCGGCCAGGTCGTCGGCGTGCCGACACTCATCGCCGCGACCTCTCAGGGACAGGCGGCTCAGGGGATCGGTTTCGCGGTCCCGAGCAACACGGTCAAGAGCATCGCACCGCAGCTCATCCGGAGCGGGAAGGTCACGAGCTCCGGCCGGGCGGCGCTGGGGGTGAGCGTCACCACCGTGATCGATCAGTCCAGCGGTGAGCCCGCCGGTGTGGGGGTCGTGGGGGTGAGCAAGGGCAGCGGGGCCGCGAAGGCCGGGCTCCAGCAGGGAGACGTCATCATCGCGGTGAACGACGTGTCCATACCGGCGCAGGCGGATCTGGCCAAGGTCCTGGCCGCCCTCCGGCCCGGTGACACGGTCCGGATCACTTTGCTCAGGAACGGCGGCAAGCGGACCGTCGATGTGCGCCTCGGCGAGCTGCCGAGCTCCTGACGTTCCTGGGGACCCCGCATACCGCCGCTCACCTGGACGTGTTGTGGAGGATCAGCTTCTGCCGGCGATAGTCCACGGTCACCGCGCCGAACCTCCGCAGCTCATCGGAGCCGAGCAGGCCCGCGACCCGGCTGTCGCCGAGTTCGAACATCGGCATGGCACGGGATTGCAGCGCCCGCCCGCCGAGCGTCCAGGTGCGCACCCGCACCACGGGCGCGAGCGCCTCCCCCGCGATGCCCTGCACGTAGGTGGTCGTCCCGGTCAGCGGGAGCTGCAGCTGCTGGACGAGTGAACGATCCACCGAGGACGACGAGGCGCCCGTGTCCAGGATGAACTCGAAGGGTCCGCGGCCGTTGACCATGACCTGGACGAAGACGATGGTGGCACCGCGCTGCGTGATCACACGGATGGGCACCGTGAACGCCCCGTCGGAGGTCCTCGTGGCCGGCGATCGGGAGCCACGTGGATCACCGCGGATCGACAGGGGGACCGTCGCGGCGGCCGCGGCCGGTTCCGTCTGAAACCCCCCCACGCTCAGGGTCAAG
The DNA here is from genome assembly GCA_036008685.1 of Actinomadura sp. Lineage (GTDB taxonomy): Bacteria > Actinomycetota > Actinomycetes > Streptosporangiales > Streptosporangiaceae > Actinomadura_C. Next base: position 102,715 of record DASYNF010000288.1, read on the forward strand.
CCGCAGACGAGTATGGGCGCGGCCAAGCGTGCCCTCATCACCATCACCCACTCAAGGAGGCCGGCCATTGGAGAGGACATTCCCGCCGCCGTGGGTCTAACTCCTGCGCCACGCCCGGCCGGACGGAGCCGACCGGCATCCGGGCGGACCGGGATGCCGTCAGGCGGGGATGATGAAGCCGGTCTCGTAGGCGAGGATGACCGCCTGCGTGCGGTCCCGAGCCTGGAGCTTGGCGAGGATGTTGCCGACGTGCGTCTTCACGGTCTGCGGGCTCACGAACAGTTCCTTCGCGATCTCGGCGTTGGAATGCCCCTTCGCCATCAGCCTCAGCACGTCGGCCTCCCGCCCGGTCAGCCGTCCGTGCCACCGTGCGCCGCCCCCACAGGCCCCACCGCCCCGGCCGTGTTCGGTGACCAGTGCCCGGATGGCCGCGGGGAACAGCAGCGTGTCCCCGTGTGCGGCGATCCGGACGGCCTGCACGATCTCCTCCGGCCGGGCCCGCTTGAGGAGGAAGCCCGTGGCCCCGGCACGCAGCGCCTCATAGACGTACTCATCGTTCTCGAACGTCGTCACAACCAGGATCTTGGGCGCGTCCGCGCAGGTCTCCAGGAGCCTCTTCGTGGCCTGGATCCCATCCAGCGCCGGCATCCGTACGTCCATCAAGACGACGTCCGGTCGCAGCCGGGCCGCCGCGGCCAGCGCCTCGACGCCGTCGCCCGCCTCGCCGACCACGGTGAGGTCCGTCTCGGATTCGATGATGGCGCGCAGCCCGGCCCGGATGAGCCGCTCGTCGTCGACGATGAGCACGGTGGCCACCGAGGGCCCGGCGGCGGTCTCCGGGGCCGTCACGGCGTGGACCGTAGCGGCAGTGAGACGTCGATCCGCCAGCGCGGCCCCTCCGCTCCCGCGGTCATCCGGCCGCGGAGCACGGTGACCCGCTCCCGGATGCCGCGCAGTCCCCGGCCGCCGCCGGGCCGGCCCGCCCGCTCGTCGGCCACACCGATGGGATTGGTCATCTCCACCTCCAGCTGTTCGGTCCGTACCGTGAGCCGCAGTCCGACCGGGACCTTGCCCGCGTGCCGCAACGCGTTCGTCAGGCCCTCCTGCACGATCCTGTAGGCCTCCCGGGAGACCACCGCCGGTACCTGCGACAGATCACCCTCGATCTCGGCGTCGAGCTCGACGCCGGCCATGCGGCTCTGGTCGAGGAGGCCACCGAGATCGGCGAGGGTGGGCTGCGGCGCCGTGGAACCGGAGTCCTCACGCAGCAGCCCGAGGACGTGGTCGAGATCCTCCAGAGCGCCGCGAGCGGACTCCTCGATGGCCCCGAGGGCCTGCCGGGCGAAGTCCGGATCGCTGTGGAGGACCCGGCCCGCGGCACCGGCCTGCAGAGTGACGATGCTCAGCGCGTGTCCGACGGAGTCGTGCAGCTCCCGCGCCAGCCGGTTGCGCTCCGCCAGCCGCAGGGCCCGCTGCTCGAGGGCGGCGAGCCGCTCGGCCGGCGTCGGGCCGAGCAGCAGGGGCGCCAGCCGCGCGAGCAGCGCGCCGGCTCCGACCACCGCGTAGCCGAAGGCCACGAGGCAAAGCAGAGCCAGCACCGGGCCGAGCAGCCGGGCCGCGGCCGGGTCCCAGCCATGGATCGGGCCCCCCTCGTGCCGCCGGCCCCAGAGCGGCAGGACGATCAGCGCGGGGACACCGCTCAGGACGGCCAGGCTGAGGGCGCTGGTCAGCACGCCGGCACCGAGATGGACGCAGAACCAGCACGCCGTGCGCCAGCGGGCCGCCCAGGACCGCGCCGCCACGATCGCGTGCTCTGTGATCGGGCCCCCGACGAGCTCCCGCACGGCGGTGCCCTCGAGCACCCGCACCGCCGGGACGAGCCCGGTCACGAAGACGGCCGGGAGGGGGATCACGAGGACGAACAGCGCGGACAGGAGCGCGCCCGTCACATCGTCTCGCCCGGCCGGTCCGATGCCCGACATGAGGGCCATGCTCAGGATGAAGTAGGGCAGCAGGAGCGCGCCGCCCCCGACGAGATAGGCCCACCGCCGCCACGTGGACCTCGCGATCAATGGGCGCAGGATCTCACGTCCGGACACGTCCCGATCCTGACAGAACCGCCGGACCGCGTCCTCCCCCCCAGTGCCGATCCCGGTGCCGATCGGCGTCCCCCGTCCGGGGGATTCACGGCCACCGATCCGGGCTGTGAATCCACGGGAGCGGCCTTCCCGCGGATTCAGCGCCAGGACCAGCCGGACCACTTCTCGACCTCCACGGCGATGACCGGCCCTTCGGGGGGATGCCCACGGTACTGCGGGTAACGCCGGACCAGGAGGTCGATGGGGCCGCGCATCCCGCCAGGGTCCTCGATGATCCGGGCCGTGCCGTCCGCGCGGACCCACCACAGGCGTGTCCAGTCGTCCTCATAGTGGTCGGCGAGGAGGGCGACGGCCGGATTGGCCGCGATGTTGCGGAGTCTCTTGAGATCCCGGCTGCTCTTCGGCTTGTGGTCGACGGCCGTGTAGACGTGATCCCCGTCCACCGCGAAGGTCGTCGGCACCACGTGCGGGCGCCCGTCCCCGCCCACCGTGGCCAGCCGTACGACCGGCACCGAGGCGAACCGGGCGCGCGCCGGCTCCTGACCCGGCAGGGCCGGCATCAGCGGTCACGCTCCGGGGCCCCGGCCGGGCTCAGCTCCAGGTCCACGTCGGTGTGCACGTGGGCGTCATACCCCCGGGGGCGGCCCGTCTCCACTCTCCGGGGCCTTCCGGGCCCCGGTCCGAGGAGTCCCCGTCCGAGGAGTCCCCGTCCGAGCCCCGGGGTCCCGCGGGCCGGGCCGGCCGCCCTGCTTGCTCAGGGACTCCAGATAGGCGTTGTAGTCGGACAGCTCGTCACCCTGCTTGGTCACCTCGGCGCGATCGGCCTTGCGCTCGAGCCGGCGCGCGAGCCGTTCGTCCTCTCTGAACCACTGGAAGACCAGGGCCATGAGCACGATGACCGTCGGGATCTCGCCGAGGCCCCACGCCATGGCCCCGCCGGTGCTCTGGTCGGACACGAGCGACGCTCCCCACGGCCGGGCGAGCGCGGTGTACCAGGCCTTGGCGAGGGGCTCGCCCATACTCATGATCGTGATGCCGAAGAACGCGTGGAAGGGCATCGTCACGAAGAGCACCAGGAGCCGCCCGACGTACGGAAGGCGCAGGGGGGCCGGATCCACGCCGATGAGCACCCAGAAGAAGAGGACACCCGACAGCATGAAGTGGGTGAGCATGGCGATGTGACCGAGGTGGGTCCGCATCGCCTTCTCGAACAGGGGGCTGAAATACATCGCGTACGTGCTGACAATGAAGATCGCCGCAGCGACTCCGGGATGTGCGAGGACCCGGGTCACCCGGCTGTGCAGGAGCACGGTGAGCCACTCACGGGGCCCACGGTCGCCTCTGATCACGGAGGGCTTGATCGCACGAAGCGCCAGCGTCACCGGTGCGCCGAGGACGAGGAAGATCGGAGTCAGCATCGCCAGGACCATGTGCTGCGCCATGTGCACGCTGAACAGCACCGGCCCATAGGTGGCCACGCCGCTCATGGTCACGATCACGATGGACAGCAGGCCGATGAACCAGGCCACGGTCCGTCCCGCGGGCCACGGGTCACCTCGCCGGCGCAGCCGGACCAGTCCGGCGACGTAGAGACCGGCCAGGACCACCACGAGGAGCGCGAAGTAGAAGTCGAACCGCCACAGGGCGAGAAGCCGTCCCACCGTGATCGGTGGCGGCATGTCATAACCGAGCAGTTCCTTGACGGTGTTCGACGGCGTCTCCGTCACCGGCGGGGCGGTACGCGACAGTGCCACCGCCAGTGCCACGGTCGCCGCCATCACCGCCGCCTCGACGGTCGCCAGGCGGGCGAAGGCCCGTGGACGGCGCGCCGCCACGGCCGGCAGCGTACGGCCGCGGTGCCACCACCCGAACCAGCCGAGCACCGCGTAAGCCACGATCTTGCCGAGGACCAGCCGCCCATAGGTGCTGGTGAACAGCTCGGCCGGGTCGGGTAGCCGGGAGATCACGTTCGCGAGGCCGCTGACACCGACGGCGACGTAGCACCACAGCGCCATGCGGCTGAAGCGGGAGGCGGCCACGTGCAGGCCGTCGCCGCCACGGCCGGAACCGGTCTCCGTCCAGGCGTGCCAGCAGAGCACCGCGAGACCGCCGACCCACGGCGTCAGCGCGGCGATGTGCAGCGCCAGCCCCACGATCGCCACGGAGTGGTTGGGCGAGGCCGCGGAGTGGCCGGTCAGGGCCGGCGGGAGCAGGGCGATGCCGGACAGCACCAGCAGTCCGAGGGCACTGCCCGTGCTCACCGCGGTCCGGGCGAGCAACGCGACCACCACGGCCAGCATGACCACGAACATCAGCGCGGTGCCCTGCGGGAGCTGGCCGATGTAGCTGCTCAGCTCGCTGCCCGAGACGACCTGCCCGACCGGCTCGCCGAGGATGTCGGAGATCGTCAGAACGAGTGTGGCCGAGGCGCCCGCCGCCCACGCGGCCGCCAGCCAGGACGCGGCGCGTACGTAGCGGAGCCCCTGAGGCGCCAGCAGGCTCCGCCCTTCGACGCGCTCACTCGGCACCAGGACCGTCGCCGCGAGCAGCGCTCCGACCGTCAGCACGGCTCCGAGGTCCATCACGAGCCGGGCCACCGGGAGGCCCCACCGGGTCACCGTCCCCGCGTCGCCGAGCCCGGGGATCACCTTCTCCGTCACCGCGCCGCCGAGCACCAGCGCGATCACGAGGGCGGCGAGCGCCGCGGCCGCGGCGATGCCCGCGGCCGCGGCGGCGGCCGAAGTGGACCTATTCACCGCTCGGGGACACCGGATCGGATCCGCGCTTCCGCAGGAACACCACTCCGACGCCGATGATGATCCCGACGAACAGCCCGCCACCGACGAGCATCCACTTCAAGCCGCCGGAGGACGAGGCGGGCTTTTCCGTCGGGGCGGCCGGGCCGTCGACGTTGGCGACGGGGTCGCGGGGGTCGGCCGGGGCCGTGGCCACACCGCTCTGTTCGCCCTGTCCGAGACCGGTGAACGTGAACGGGACTTCGCCGCTGACCGGATGGCCGTCGGCGGACACGACCCGGTAGGCGATGGTGTAGTCGCCCGGCTTGAGATCGGGAGCGGCGAGCTGCGTCACCGTCGCACCCTTGACCTGCGGCGCCTCCGAGGAGCCGCGCTGAGCGCCCGCGGCGTCCCGGATCTGCACCTTCGCCAGCGACGGCCTGACCTTCTCACTGAACACTAGGGTCACCTCGGTCAGCTCTTTGACCGAGGCGCCCTTGGTGGGGGTGCTCTGGAGCAGCTTGGTGTGCGCGGAGGCCGGTGCGGCCAAGAGCGCGCCCCAGGCCACGATGATCGCGGCGACGATGCCGAGCCTGCGCAGTCGGATGCGTGAAGTGGTTGTCATCACTGCTCCGGGAGACGGTGGACAGGGTGTGTCAGACGCCCTTCACCTTAGTGACACTTCGCCGTGGCCCGCGCCCGGGCAGGCGATCACGAGGCCCCGGTCCCCCGGCGGGTGACGCCCCCGTGGCGATGTTCAGCAACCACAGTCACAACCACAGCAGTCACCACCACAGCAGTCACTACCGTCGCCGCACTCACAGCAGTCGGAGCAGTCACAGTCACAGTCGTGCCGGGTGCACCAGCACCGGTCGTCGCATCCGCGGCCGTGATGCTCGCTCCACTCGGGCTGCCACAGCCCGCACGTGCAGCCGACGAGCGCCCACGCCCCGCACAGCCAGGCCGGGCCGGGCCGCTTCGGGGGTTTCGGAGCCCGCGGCGGGCCCTGCGGCCCGGCCGGCGGGAAGTGGCCCGGGCCGTACGGGTGGCCCGCGAACACCCGGTCGACCGATCGGCGCACCTCCCTGTCCAGCAGGACCGTCACCAGCCGCCGGCTCTCCAGGTCCAGATCGGCGATGGCCAGCCGCAGCCCGTGCGAGGCGTCATCACAGTGCCGGCGCGCCTCGTCCCTCGTGGTGCCACTGCCGAGGAGCGGGTTGTAGGCGCCTGCCGCGCGGTCGTGCTCGAGGTCCTCGACGGCGTCGAGCAGATGCGCGATCCGGCCGAAGAACCGGCCGGCCTCCGCGAGGGCCGCGGTGTTGCCGGGCTTGCCGGCGAGCACCGCGGTGTGCGCGAAGGCGGCCGCGACCGCCTCCTCCGTGGGCGCGGTGAGCTCGAGGAGCCCCCGGGCGGGTCCCGATTCGAGGGCACGTTGCCGTTCGACCGCCGAGCGGAGCACGGTCGGATCGAACCCCGTGACCGTGCTCGTGCGGACGCCGGCCGCGTCCCAGCGCCGGGCCACCCGGCCCGCGGCGGCGGCCACCGCGCGCCTGGCATAGGGACCGTCGCGGTCGGCGACGTGGTCGCGGACCTTCCCGGCCGCCAGCAGGAGGGAGACGGCGGCGGCGAGCCGCGCCCCCTCGGCACTGGCGTCGACCACCGTCGCCGTGCGAAAGCCTCGCAGCGCGCACGGCCCGGCCATACGCCGGGGAGAACGGTCCGGGCTCTGGGCCTCGACCAGCACCGACACCAGCAGGCCGTCGTAGTTGGTGACCAGGCGGGCCGCCTGGCCGTGCTCCTGGCGCAGTGTCAGGCACAGCCCGCACAGATGGGCCATCCACTCCGTGAACAGGGAGCCGCAGAGCCCGTGCCTGCACGGCCGGACGACACCGAACACCGCTCGCTCCCATCCGTGGGGGACCAAGAGGACAATGATGGACCAATCAGGTCGCCCGCAGGGCCAAGAAGAGATCGACCCGGTCCTCGAAGGTTCCGAGATCTCGCCCGGTCAGCTCCTCGATCCGGCGGATCCGGTAGCGCAGCGTGTTGACGTGGACGTGCAGCCGGACGGCGCATCGGCTCCAGGAGCCCGAGCACTCCAGGAAGACCTCGAGGGTGTGCACGAGATCGGAGCGATGCTCGGCGTCATAGTCGCGCAGCGGTCCGAGCACCCGGTCCCGGAAGGACCGGCGGACCGGCGCGGGCACTGCGGCGAGCATCAGCGCGTAGGAGTGGATCTCGTCACTGGTGACCACGTCCACCGGTCCCGGACGCGTGGCCACGGCTCTCCTGGTGTGACGTGCCTCTTCCAGGGCCGCACGGAGCGAGCCGGGGCCCTGGGCCGGTCCGCTCACGCCGATGGTCAGCCGCCCGCGGGCCAGTGCGGGCCGGAGCAGGTCCGCGGCCGCCCGCAACCCCGCGACCGGCGCGGCGGCCTCGCCGGCGGGGACCAGGGCGATCCCCTCATCGCCCAGCGAACCGACCACCGCGCCGGTGGCGTGCAACAGCTCCTCCAGAACCGCTCCGGCCACCTCGCCCGCGCCGGTCACGCCGGTCACGCCGGTCACCACGGCCGACACGGCGAGGTGCGGCTCGGCGGGCGAGAGCCCGCAGGAGCGCATCCGCGCGGCGACGTCCCCGGGATCGTCGGCGTCGGCGGAGCCCGCGAACCCGGCCACGAGGCGCCGCTCGACCCGGCGCCCCTCCTCCACGCGAGCGCGCTCGAGGGCCGCCAGCGCGGTCAGCTCGTAGGCCGCCTCCCCCGCCTCCCCGCCGGACGGCTCTCCCTCACAGGCGAGGAACCAGCCGGTGAGCCGATGTCCGGTCCGGGCTCCGACCGGCAGGAGAGTGTGGCCGTCACCGGACCTGACGGCACGGGACATCCGGTCCCCCGCCGCGAACTCCCCCGCCAGGAACTCTGCCGCCAGCTCACGGGCCCGCTCGGGCGGGAGCCCGTCCGGCGGGCCGGCCACGATCCGGCCGGTCGGGGAGACGACCCAGCAGGCGAGGCCGAGCTCCGCCCGCGCCTCGGCGAGGAGCGCGGAGAGCCCCGCTCCCTCCGCGGCGGCGGAGATCAGCCGGTGGCGCGGGCCTGGAGCCGTCCCGGTCCCTGGCCCGGCCATCAGCCGCCTGGTCACCACTTCACTGACGGTCCCGAAGGAGACGTCCGCCGGAACCTCGATCAGCGGGAGGCCGTGCCGGCGGCACGCGTCGATGACCGGCGACGGGACGAAGCCGTGGACCGCGGTGCCGACGCCGAGCGCGGCGGCCCGCGCCGCGACCAGCGTGGAGACCAGCCCGTCCGGGTCCGCCAGGCCGTCGCGCCACATCAGGCCGGTCAGCACGAGCTCGTCGCCGGTGAGATAGCGGCCCGGCAGTACGAGCTCGGTGGTGTAGACCCACCGGATGCGGTGGTCGAGACCCTCCGCTCCGGTGCGGAGCACGAGCCGCAGATCCGTGATGGCCAGGAGATCCCGCACGCGCACGCGCCCAGGCTATCCCCGGGGCGGTTCGTAGAAACCTCCAAGGATCCGGTGCGCCACCGCCCCGGGTTGGTCGGATCGGCCGCTGGTGCCCCGGCCGGGGCACTGCTGTACTGGCCGGATGACCCGCAGACCGCCCGGCGTGGACCGGCTCAACGCGCTCCCGGACGAGAACGCCGAGCGGGAGCTGATGACCTGCTGCGGCTCGAAGGCGTGGGCGGGCGCGGTCGCGGCCGCGCGGCCCTTCGCGGACGAGGCCGAGCTCGCCACCGCCGCCGACCGCGCGTTCGCCCGAATCGGCTGGGCCGATGTGCTCGAGGCCCTGTCCCGGCATCCCCGGATCGGCGACCCCCCGGAGGGCGACGGCCGCGAATCCGCCTGGTCCCGCGCCGAGCAGTCCGGCGCGCGGGCGTCCGCCGAGCTGCGCAGGGGCAATCTCACCTACGAGAGCCGGTTCGGCCACGTCTTCCTCATCTGCGCCACGGGCCTGTCAGAGGAACGGATCCTCGCCGATCTGCGGCGCCGCGTCGGCAACGACCCCGGTACGGAGCGCGAGACCGTCCGGACCGAGCTCCAGAAGATCACCCGGCTGCGGCTCGCCGGCCTGGCCGCCGGGTCCGGGGAGGACCGATGAGCCTCAGCACCCACGTCCTCGATACCACCCGGGGGCGCCCGGCCGCGGGGGTCCCCGTACGGCTGGACCACTACGACCACGACACCTGGCGGCCGCTCGCCGAGGAGCCGACCGACGGTGACGGCCGGCTCGGCGACCTCCCGGTGGCGGGCGCGGGCACCTACCGGCTCCGTTTCGGCACCGGACACTACTTCGCCGGCCTCGGTGTGGAGACCTTCTATCCGGAGGTCAGCGTGGTCTTCGTCATCACGGATGCCGGCGAACACCACCATGTGCCCCTGCTGCTGAGCCCGTACGGCTACTCGACCTACCGGGGCAGCTGATGGGGATCGCCCTGGGACCGAATCAGTACGGCAAGGCCGAGACCCGGGTCGTGCGGGTGGGCCGGGACGGCGACGAGCACGAGATCAAGGACCTCAGCGTCTCGATCGCGCTGTCCGGAGACATGGAGTCCGTCCATCTCACCGGGGACAACTCCGCGGTGCTGACGACCGACGCGCAGAAGAACACGGTCTTCGCGTTCGCCCGCAAGCACGGCATCGCGTCGGCGGAGGAGTTCGCCCTGCTCCTCGCGCAGCACTTCGTGAACTCCCAGCGCACCGTCCACCGCGCCCGGCTCAGCGTGGAGGAGTACGTATGGGACCGCATCCCGGTCACCGGCCACTCCTTCGTGCGGCGAGGCCAGGAGATCCGCACGGCCCGGGTGAGCCATGACGGCGAGCGCAGGACCGTGGTCTCCGGGCTGCGTGATCTCATCGTGCTCAACTCCACCGGCTCGGAGTTCCACGGCTTTCTCAAGGACGAATACACCACGCTGGCGGAGACCCGGGAACGCGTCCTCGCCACCGCGGTGGACGCGGAGTGGCGCCACGTCCCGGGCGGTCCCGATCGGACCGATCCGTCCGGCCCGTCCGGCCCCTCCCGCCCCTCCGGCCCCTCCGGCTGGGACGCGTCCTACGCCATGGTCCGGGGCCTGCTGCTGGAGACGTTCGCACGGACCCACAGCCTGTCCCTGCAGCAGACGCTCTACGTCATGGGCCGGCGCGTGCTCGTGGAGTGTCCGCTGATCTGCGAGGTTCGCCTGTCCATGCCCAACAGGCACCACTTCCCCGTCGATCTGGAGCCCTTCGGCATGGACAACCCCAACGAGGTGTTCTACGCCGCCGATCGCCCGTACGGGCTCATCGAGGGCACCGTCCTGCGCGACGACCTGCCGGCCGCGCCCGAGGCATGGTGGTGAGTATGGACTTCCTGCGGCCCATGACCTGGGCGGAGGCGCTCGCGATCAAGGCCGAGCTGCCGGACGCGCGTCCCATCGCGGGAGGCACCGACGTCATGGTCGACCTCAACTTCGGCCGGAGCCGGCCGCCCGCGCTGATGGACCTGACGGCGATCCCCGATCTGGCCGGCTTCGAGCGGGACGGCGGGGTGGTCCGGATCGGGGCCGCGATGTCCTACACCCGGATCATCGCCGAACTGGGCACCGCGCTGCCCGGCCTGGCGATCGCGGCGCGGACCATCGGGTCGCCGCAGATCCGCGCCCGGGGCACGGTCGGCGGAAACCTGGGGTCGGCCTCACCGGCCGGAGACGCTCACCCGCCCCTGCTGGCGGGCGGCGCGTCCGTGGAGGTCGAGTCGGCGCGCGGGGCCAGGCTCGTCCCGATCGGCGACTTCTTCGTGCGCCCCAAGGTCAGCGTCCTGGAGCCGGATGAGCTCGTCCGGGCCGTACAGGTCATGCCGGCGGACGGCCCGCAGCAGTTCGCCAAGATCGGGACCCGCAACGCGATGGTGATCGCCGTGTGCTCGTTCGCCCTGGCCCTGCATCCGGCGCGGCGGCGTGCCGGCACGGGCGTGGGTTCGGCGGCGCCGACGCCACTGCGGGCCCGCGAGGCCGAGGATTTCCTCGCCGCCGAGCTCGACTGGGATTCACGCGGACGGCTCGGCGAGGGGGTGGCCAGGCGGTTCGGCGAGCTCGTCGCCGCGGCGGCGAAGCCCATCGACGACGTCCGGGGCACCGCCGGCTACCGGCGCCATGCTCTTTCGGTCCTGGCCCGCCGCACCCTGGGCTGGGCCTGGACGGACTATCAGAAGGGGGTGCGATAGTGCGCCTGAGCTTCACCGTCAACGGGCAGACCCGGGTGGTCGACGATGTGTGGGAGGGCGAGTCCCTGCTGTACGTGCTGCGGGAGCGGTGCGGTCTGCCCGGCTCCAAGAACGCCTGCGAGCAGGGGGAGTGCGGTTCCTGCACCGTCTACCTGGACGACGCCGTGGTCTGTGCCTGCCTCGTGGCCGCCGGCCAGGCCGAGGGCCGCGCCGTCCGTACCGTGGAAGGGCTCGCGGACGGCGACCGGCTCCACCCCCTTCAGGAGGCGTTCGTCGAGTGCGGCGCCGTACAGTGCGGCTTCTGCACGCCCGGCCTGATCGTCGCGGCTCACGACCTGCTGGCCCGCGGCGGCGGGGTCCCCTCGGACGCCGAGATCCGTGAGGCGCTCGCCGGGAACCTGTGCCGCTGCACCGGGTACGAGCAGATCCTTGACGCCGTACGGCTCGCCGCCGAGCGGATGGCGGGCCGGCCATGACCACCCAGGCCGGGACCACCGCACGCGGCGCGGTCGGCGACAGCGCGGTCCGCCCTGACGGCACGCTCAAGGTCACGGGCGACTTCGCCTACTCCTCCGACCTCTGGATGGACGGGATGCTGTGGGGGGCGACCCTGCGCAGTCCGCACCCGCGCGCCCTCATCCGTTCGATCGACCTCGGCGCCGCGCTCACGCTGCCCGGTGTGCGGGCCGTACTGACCCACGAGGACGTCCCCGGGGACGCCTTCTACGGCCTCGACCGGCGGGACCAGCCGGTGCTGGCCGTCGACCAGGTGCGTTACCAGGGTGAGCCCGTGGCCATCGTGGCCGCCGACCATCCGGAGATCGCCCGGCGCGCCTGCGACCGCATCGTCGTGGAGTACGAGCTGCTGGAGCCGGTGACGGACGCCCGCCGGGCCGCGCTCGACGGCTCGTGCCCACGGGTCCACGCCGACGGCAACATCGTCCGCTACCAGCCCGTCCGGGTCGGCACGGCCGCAGCCCGCGCGGACGTGGTCGTCCGCGGGGACTATGAGGTGGGCATGCAGGACCAGGCCTTCCTCGGCCCGGAGTCCGGGTTGGCCGTGCCGGCGCCGGACGGCGGCGTCGATCTCTACGTCGCCACCCAGTGGCTGCACGTGGACCGCGACCAGGTCGCCGCCTGTCTGGGCCTGCCGCCTGACAGGGTCCGGCTGACACTGGCCGGGGTCGGAGGCGCCTTCGGGGCCCGTGAGGACCTGTCCATGCAGATCCACGCGTGCCTGCTCGCGCTGCGCACCGGCCGGCCGGTGAAGTTCGTGTACGGCCGGGAGGAGTCGTTCTTCGGCCACGTCCACCGGCATCCCGCGACGCTGCGCTATGAGCACGGGGCCACGAGGGACGGCCGCCTGGTCTATGTCAAGGCGGAGATCATCCTGGACGGCGGGGCCTACGCCTCGTCGACCCCGGCGGTCGTGGGCAACGCGGCCTCCCTCGGCGTCGGCCCGTACGAGGTGCCCACCATCGAGCTCGACGTCTACGGCGTCTACACCAACAACCCGCCGTGCGGAGCCATGCGGGGTTTCGGCGCCGTGCAGGCGTGCTTCGCCTACGAGTCCCAGATGGACCGGCTGGCGCGGGCCTGTGACCTCGATCCGGTCGAGCTGCGGCTCCGCAACACGATCGGCGAGGGATCCGTGATCGCCACTGGCCAGGTGGTCGACACCCCGGCTCCCCTGGCCGAGTTGCTCGAACGGGTCCGGGACATGCCCCTGCCCCCGGCCCCCCGCCGGCCGGACGGCCCGGCGGACCCGTGGTCGCTGCTGGACCTCCCGGGCGGGGCGGCCAACACCACGCACGGCGAAGGGGTCGTGCGGGGCGTGGGTTACGGGATCGGGATCAAGAACATCTGCTTTTCCGAAGGGTTCGACGACCTCTCCACGGCACGGGTCCGGCTGGAGGTCGTCGGCGGCGAGCCCTCCGTGCTGGTGCACACGGCGGCGGCCGAGGTGGGCCAGGGGCTCGTGACGCTCCAGGCCCAGATAGCCCGGACCGAGCTCGGCGTGGACCGGGTGACGGTGGCCCCCGCCGACACCACGGTGGGCTCCGCGGGGTCCTCGAGCGCGTCGCGCCAGTCGTACATGACCGGAGGCGCGGTACGGGCCGCCTGCGTGGCGGTGCGGGAACGGGTCCTCGAGCTGGCCGCCCGCCGGCGGGCCGCGGAGGGCCGAGGCCGGCCGCCCCAGGATGACCTCGCGCTCAGCGATGGCAGGGTGGTGTCCGGATCGGAGGGTGTGGTCGCCACGCTGGCCGAGGTCCTCGGAGCGGAGGTCGTCGAGGAGACCCGGGAGTTCCACCACCGGCCGACCGTGCCGATGGACCCGCTGACCGGGCAGGGCGACTCGCACACCCAGCTGGCCTTCTGCGTGCACCGCGCCGTGGTCGACGTCGACACCGAACTCGGGCTCGTGAAGGTCGTGGAGCTCGCCGCGGCGCAGGACGTCGGCAGGATCCTCAACCCGGTGGCGCTGCGGGGGCAGATCCACGGCGGCACCGCACAGGGGCTCGGGCTGGCGCTGATGGAGGAGATCCAGGTCGACGGCGGCATGGTCCGCAATCCCTCGTTCACTGACTACCTCATCCCCACCATCCTGGACATGCCGCCGATGCGGACGCAGATCCTGGAATATGCGGACCCGCACTCGCCCTACGGACTGCGCGGGGCCGGAGAGCCCCCGACCCTGTCCTCCACGCCCGCCATCGTGGCCGCCGTCCGCGCCGCCACGGGGCGGGCGCTCACCCGGGTGCCCGTTCGCCCCGAACACATCGTGGGCCCGCTCGCGGCCGGTGGCGCCGGCGCCACCGCCCGGACCCCCGGGCCGGAGGACTGAGGCACCGCTTCCCCGGCCCGGCCTTCCCCGGAGTCCGGTGCGGGCACCTCCAAGGGCCGATCCCGGCCTCTCCCAGGACCGATCCGGCGCCGGCGGTGATCAGCGGCCCTTCGGGCTGAGAGGATGTCAATCCGGTCTCAACGCCATCGGCGAGTCCCCGAACGCCGGATGGTTCCGTTGGGGCATGAGCGCAGGGCCAGAGCGTCCCGGGCTGAAAGGCGTCGACAGTGGTCTCCGCAGTGTCCCCCTCGTCCCCCTCCGAGGCGCCGTCCGCCGGTCACGTGCTGGTGTCCCCCGACAAGTTCAAGGGCTCGCTCAGCGCGCCCGAGGTGGCCTGGCACATCGCGGCGGGCCTCCGGCAGGCCCGTCCGGCGGTGCCGGTGACCATGCTGCCCGTGGCGGACGGCGGCGACGGCACGGTGGAGGCCGCCGTGGCCGCCGGCTTCCGCCGGGTGGACCTGGAGGTCTGCGGTCCCACCGGCCGGCCGCTCCGGGCGTCCTTCGCCCTGGACGGCGAGACCGCCGTGGTCGAGCTGGCCGAGGCATCGGGGCTGCGTCACCTGCCGGAGGGGCGGCCGCAACCACTGACGGCGACGAGTCTCGGGACCGGCCAGCTCATCGCCGAGGCCGTACGGCTCGGCGCCCGGCGCGTGGTCCTCGGACTCGGCGGCAGTGCCTGCACCGACGGCGGGGCCGGCCTCGTGCAGGGACTCGGCGGCAGGCTGCTGGACGTGCACGGCGACGATCTGGCCCCCGGCGGCGCGGCACTGCGCTCCCTGCACGCCCTGGACCTGCGGGGGCTCACGGCCCTCGCCGGGGTCGAGCTGGTCGTCGCCAGCGACGTGGACAACCCGCTGCTCGGGCGGGAGGGTGCGGCCGCCGTCTACGGTCCCCAGAAGGGCGCGAGCCATGAGGACCTCCGCGTGCTCGAGGCGGGCCTGCGGCGGTGGGCCGATCTCGCCGAGGCCGTGTCCCGTCAGACCCTGCGTGACCGGCCGGGGGCCGGGGCGGCGGGGGGAGTGGGGTTCGCCGCGCTCGCGCTGCTCGGCGCCCGTGTGGAGCCGGGGATCACCTTCCTGCTGGACCTGCTCGGCTTCGCCGACCGCGTCAAGGGAGCCCGCCTCGTGATCACTGGAGAGGGGTCGCTGGACACGCAGACCCTCCGGGGCAAGGCTCCGATCGGGGTCGCCAGGGCCGCGGCACGGGCGGGCATCCCGGTGGTCGCGGTCGCGGGCCGCCGCAGCCTCACCGGCGAGCAGCTGCGCCGTGCCCGGATCCAGGCCGCCTACGCCCTCACCGACATCGAGCCGGACGTGGATCGCTGCATGAGCCAGGCGGGCCGGCTGCTCGAACAGCTCGCCGTCGCCATCGCCGACGAGTGGCTGCCCGCCTGAGACCTTCGCCATTCCTTACACCATGTATGCAAGTAGGTACAGAGAAGTGCAGGCTGTAGGTCGCTCCCAGAGCCCGGCCGCCCCCATGCTGGGGGAGGACTGTTGACGGCATACGGGGAGGTCAAAGGTGAAGATCGGCGTTCCGCGCGAGATCAAGAATCATGAGTACCGCGTGGCGATCACGCCTGCGGGCGTGCACGAGCTGACCCGCCACGAACACGATGTGGTCGTGGAGCGCGGCGCCGGCATCGGCTCCTCCATCCCCGACGAGGACTACATCGCCGCGGGCGCCAAGATCCTGGATACGGCCGACGCCGTCTGGAGTGAGGGCGAGCTGATCCTCAAGGTCAAGGAGCCGATCGCGGAGGAGTACGACCGCCTCCGGCGCGGCCAGACCCTGTTCACCTACCTCCACCTCGCGGCCTCCCGTCCGTGCACCGACGCGCTGCTCGAGTCCGGTGTCACGTCGATCGCCTACGAGACCGTGCAGCTGCCGAACCGCTCTCTGCCGCTGCTCGCCCCGATGTCGGAGGTCGCCGGCCGGCTGGCGCCTCAGGTGGGCGCCTACAGCCTCATGCGCTCCAACGGCGGCCGGGGGGTGCTGCCCGGCGGCGTGCCCGGCGTGGCCCCGGCCAAGGTCGTCGTGATCGGTGGCGGCGTGTCCGGCCTCAACGCCGCCCAGATCGCCGTCGGCATGGGCGCCGATGTCACGATCCTGGACGTCAACGTCGACCGCCTGCGCCAGATCGACGCGATCTACCAGGGCCGGCTCAAGACCCTGGTGTCGAACGCCTATGCCCTCGAGCAGGCCGTGCTCAACGCCGACCTGGTGATCGGCGCGGTGCTCATCCCCGGGGCCAAGGCGCCGACCCTGGTCTCGAACGAGCTGGTCTCCCGGATGAGGCCCGGGTCCGTGCTCGTCGACATCGCCATCGACCAGGGTGGCTGCTTCGAGGACTCCCGGCCCACCACCCACGACGACCCGACCTATGAGGTCCACGGATCGGTCTTCTACTGCGTGGCCAACATGCCGGGTTCGGTGCCGAACACCTCCACCCACGCGCTGACCAACGTGACGCTGCCCTATGCGATCGCCATCGCCGACAAGGGCTGGCAGGCGGCCTGCCTGGCGGACGGCGCGCTGGCGCTCGGGCTGCACACCCACGAAGGCGTGCTGACCCACGGCCAGGTCGCCGAGGCGCACGGCCTCGAGCACACCCCCGTCGCGGCGATCCTCGGCTGAGGACGGCACGCCGTCGCGCTGGGCGACCGTGCGCGCGCCCCTTAGGGTGAGCTCATGGGGGAACTGATCCTCGTCCGGCACGGCGAGACCGACTGGAGCCGCACGGGGCGGCATACCGGACGCACCGACCTGTCCCTCACCGAGCGGGGTGAGGAGCAGGCCCGCAGGCTCGCTCCCATGCTGGCCGCCCGTCCCATAGTCCGGGTCGTGTCCAGCCCGGCCGTACGGGCGCGGCGGACCGCCGAGCTGGCGGGGCTCACCGGCGTCGAGGTCGATCCGGACCTGTGGGAGTGGGACTACGGCGGCTACGAGGGCCGCACCAGCCCGGCGATCCGTGAGGAGCGGCCGGGCTGGTATCTGTGGGCCGACGGCATCGTGCCCGGGGATGCCGAGCATCCGGGCGAGACCGTGCAGGAGGTCGGCCGGCGCGTCGACGCCGTGCTGGCCCGGCTGCGGCCGACGCTCGCCCACGGCGATGTGGTGGTGGTCGCCCACGGCCACGTGCTCCGGGTGCTCACCGCGAGGTGGCTCGGCCTGGAGCCCTCGGCCGGCCGGCTGTTCGCCCTGGCCACCGGCACCCTGTCCACGCTCGGCACCGAACATGGCCGGCCCGTCATGACCTCCTGGAACGTGCCTCCGGCGGTCCCGGTCGCCGAGCCGTAGGACCGTCGCGGCTCGGGACGGCCCGTCTCGAGCCCGCTATCGTGGAATACCCCCGGGGGGTCGGGTCTCACGATCCGCCATACTTGAGGGCACCGACCTGACGAGCACGAGGCAGAGATGGCGACGGCCGACCGACCCACCCGCGGCTACACCGCGACCAAGGACCAACTGACCACCCGGCTCCGGCGCATCGAAGGCCAGGTCCGCGGCATCGAGCGCATGGTCGACGACGACCGCTACTGCATCGACGTGCTCACCCAGATCAGCGCCGTCCAGGCGGCGCTGGACAAGGTCGCACTGGGGCTGCTCGACGGCCACGTCCGTCACTGCGTCCAGGAGGGCAGGGAGGACGGCAGGGCGGAGGAGATGACCACCGAGCTGATGGCCTCGGTGGGGCGGCTCCTTCACCGCGGCTGAACCTCATCCGACCTGCGGCAGGCCCGCGGCCGGCCCGTGGGTGATCTCCGGCCGGGCCACCCGGACGCCTAGGAGCGGGCCTCCCGGACGCTTAGGACGCGAGCGCCAGCGACCGCTTGGCCTCGCGTTCGAGGGCACGGGCCCGATTGGCGTCGGGCGAATAGCGCAGCGACGCGGGGATCAGATGGCTGCCGCGGTAGAGGCCCTTGAGCATGATCGTCGCTCCGAGATCCGAGGTCGGCAGGCCGGGCAGGCCGTACATCCGGCGCGCCCAGCGCGGCAACGTCGCCACGGCGAGCGCCGCGATGCCGGGAGCGGCGAACCTGAGCGGCAGCATCGCCCGGGGCACGTCCGGGTTGAACAGCCGCCGGAGACCCTCGCGCGCGTCCCGGCAGGCCCAGATCCTGGTCCGCATGTCGTTGTAGTAGGCCTTCATCTCGGCCACCGACGCGGGGACCTCCTCGGGATCCAGTCCCACGACCGCGGCGGCGCGGCGCTGCTCGTCGACGAAGCGGTCGGCGTCCGCGCGGCCGAGGGAGATCCCGGAACGGCGCGCCACGTCGAGGTAGGAGTCCACCTCGCCCATGTGCACCCACAGCAGGTTCTCCGGCGAGTCCACCGGGAAGGTCTCCCCCGTTCGCAGGTCCAGGCCGTCGAGCTTGGAGTGAAGCTTGCGAACTCTCCGGCCGGCCCGCTCGACCTCGTCCGCGGTGCCGTAGGTCCGTATCCGGACGAACTCGACCGTCCGTCCCATGCGCGCCCAGGCGGCTCCCGAGTCCATGAGCTCGGAGTTCTGCGCGGTCCCCCACATCGTCTGAGGGTGCAGGGCCTGGATCAACAGTGCCCGCAGGCCTCCGATGATCAGCACCGGCTCACCCATCACCCGCCAGGTCACCGACCCCGGCCCGAACAGCCCGTAGTCCTCGCTCACCGCTTCCGCCCTCCGCCCGAACGGCTGAACTGCGCTATACCAACCACGCATACAGCTATATTACCGACATATTACCCAGATATGACCTCAGTCACACGTCCGGAACATGCCGGGGGGCCATCGGCTCGGCACCGGCGTCACGCGGTGCCCGGCAGGGTGGGAGAGAACGGACCCAGGGGGCCCGGCCTGGCACGGGGCCGCGAGGGTCAGTCGGTGTCGTCGAGGATGGTCTGTTCGCTCATCCAGGCGAGGTAGTCCCCGCTCCCGGCCACGACCGGGGTCGCGATGATCTCCGGGGTGTCATAGGAGTGGTTCTCGGTGATGAGCTCGGCGAGCTCCTCGAAGCGGTCGGCGGTGGTCTTGAAGACGACCATCCACTCCTCGGCGGACTCGATCTCGCCCTCCCACCAGTACGTGCTGGCGATGGGACCGATGAGCTGGGCGCACGCGGCGAGCCGTTCGAGCACGGCCGATTTGGCGAGCATGGCCGCCTCCTGGCGCGAGTCGGTCGTCGTCGTGACCTGGACGTAAGCGTCGGCCATGCGGAGCCTCCCTTCTCGGCATGATCGTAGCCCGCGGGTCCACCGATGAACCCTCTTCGACCCAGATCTCTATCGGTTCGCCGGCGCCGCGCCCGGCCGGCGGGCGCGCGAGCCGCCGGTCAGGCCTTGTCTTGGGCGTCCGATCTCTGTAGACAAAAGCCGATCTCATCGCGGCACCGCACGGCCGTCCTGCCGTGAACGCGGTGAGTCGATCCGAGCGAGGTGAGGATGACCCCCGAGCAGTCACATGACGCGTCGGCGCTTTCCGGTATCAGAGTCATCGAGATCGGCGTCTTCATGGCGGCGCCCTTCGCGACCATGCAGCTGGCCGACCTCGGCGCCGAGGTGGTGAAGGTCGAAAATCCCGAGGGCGGCGACCCGGTCCGCGCCACCGGTCCCTTCGTCGAAGGCGAGAGCTCCCCCTTCGCCAGGCTCAATCGCAACAAGAGGTCCGTGACCCTGGATCTGAAGTCGTCCGCGGGCCGGAAGGCGATGTTCCGCCTCGTGGAGAGCGCCGACGTGCTGGTCGAGAACCTGCGCCCGGGCGCGCTCCGCCGGCTCGGCCTCGGCTATGAGGACCTGCGCCGGCGCAATCCGGGTCTGGTCTACATCTCCATCTCGGGCTGGGGACAGGACGGCCCGCTCGCTGACCTCGCCGGGCTGGACATCATGGCGCAGGCCCGCGGCGGGCTCATGAGCATCACCGGGAGCCCGGAGGGTGATCCTGCCAAGGTGGGGGTGCCCGTCTGCGACCTCACCTGCGGGTTGTACGGCGCGCTGGCCGCGGTGTCGGCGCTGCGGGCGCGTGATCACACCGGGGTGGGCCAGTTCGTCGACCTGTCCCTGTACGAGGCGGGCGTGTCCTTGGCGATCTGGGAGGCCGGCAAGTATTTCGCCACCGGCGAGGTCGGCCGGCCCCTCGGGTCCGCCCACCAGAGCACGGCTCCCTACCAGGCCATCCGTACCAAGGACGGCTGGTGCACGGTCGGTGCCATCTCGCCCAAGACCTGGAACGCTCTCTGTGGAGCGCTCGGCCTCGACGGCCTGCGGGCCGACGAGCGCTACGCCGACGCGCACGACCGGCACGCGCTGCGCGCCGAGCTGATCCCCGCGATCGAGGCCGTGACGGGCCGCCTGCCCACGGCGGACGTCGTGACCGCGTTGCAGGAGGCGGGGGTCCCCTGCGCCCCGATCGCCGACTATGGCGAGGTCTTCACCGATGAACACCTCAACGGCCGGGACTTCTTCTGGGACGCCGATCACCCGGTGATGGGTCCCGTACGGCAGATCGGTTCCCCCATGCGGCTCTCCGGCACCCCGGCGAGACGCGCGACGGCCGGACCCATGCTGGGCGCCGACACGACGGCGGTGCTGCGGGACCTCGGTTATACCGACGACGAGATCGCGGGCCTGCGGGACGGGTCGTGACGGGCGCCCGCGCGGAGGACCGCGAGAACACCGGACGAGGAGACGACGACATGGCCGGAGACGAACTGGTGGTCGAACGGGACGGCCCGGTACAGCGGGTGCTGTTCAACCGTCCCGACCGGCACAACGCCATGACCTGGGCGATGTACGAAGGGCTGTACGAGGCCTGCGAGCGCGCCGACGCCGACCCGCGGGTCAAGGTGATGGTGCTGCGGGGCGCCGGGGACAGGGCGTTCGTCGCCGGGACCGACATCGCGCAGTTCGCGGAGTTCTCCTCCGGAGCGGACGGCGTGGCCTACGAGACCCGCATCGAACGGGTCGTGGACCGGCTCGAACGGGTGCGGGTGCCGACGGTCGCGGTCGTACGAGGCCACTGCGTGGGCGGGGGGCTGGCCCTGGCCGCGGCCTGCGACCTGCGCATCGCCACCCGGGGGTCGCGCTTCGGTGTCCCCATCGCGCGGACGCTCGGCAACTGCCTGTCGATGAACACCTGTTCGCTGCTGGTCCAGCATCTCGGCCCGGCCCGGACGCTGGACCTGCTGCTGCGCGCGCGGATGTATTCCGGTGAGGAGGCGCATGCCGCCGGCTTCGTGGCCGAGGTCTGCGACGACGGCGACCTCGACGAGGTCGCCGAGGAGGTCCTCACCCGGTTGGGCGGGCACGCGCCGCTGACGATGTGGGCGGCCAAGGAGTCGGTCCGGCGGCTGCGCCGGGCCGCGCTGCCGGACGGCGACGACATCGTCGCCGCCGTCTTCGGCAGCGACGACTTCCACGGCGCCGTACGGTCCTTCATCGCCAAGGAGCCCCCGGTCTGGACCGGCCACTGACCCCGGCCCCGAACCTGCCGGGCCCCGGCAAGCGGCCGCGCAGCAGCATGGCGCCCACGATCGTCCTCAAGGACGGCCGGCCGCTGCTCGCCGTCGGCTCACCGGGCGGTTCCACCATCATCACGACCGTGCTCCAGATCCTGGTCAACCGGCTGGATCTCGGCATGGACCTGCCCACGGCCGTGGCGGCGCCGCGCGCGACCCAGCGCAACACGCCGCAGACGCTGGCCGAGGAGGACTTCATGAAGCGGTACGGCGCCGCGCTCGAGGCCAAAAAGCATGACATCGCGCTGTTCGCG
>DASYNF010000289.1:0-28177 GCA_036008685.1 Actinomadura sp.
GCCTCGGACGATGTCCGAGGCGGGCCGGCCCTTTCACGAGCGTCTCCGCGGTCTCAGGTCCGCGCCGGCGGCGGTGAGCACCACGGGCGACGCGGGAACGCGACCGCGGTGGGGGTCAGGCGCTCACACGCCCGCGGAGACCGGGACGAGCCCCTTGGACTCCTCGGCCGGCTCCAGCGGCTCGACGGCCTCGCCGTTGAGCACCCGCCGCAGCCGATCGTGGTCCAGCACGCCCTCCCAGCGGGCCACCACCAGTGATGCGAGGCTGTTGCCGCAGACGTTGATGATCGCACGGCACTCGGACATGAACTTGTCGATCCCGAAGATGAGCATGATGCCGGCCACGGGGATCGTGCCGACCGTGGACAGCGTCGCGGCCAGGACGATGAAGCCGGATCCGGTGACGCCGGCGGCGCCCTTGGACGTCAGGAGCAGGACCGCCAGGAGCCCGAGCTGCGCGCCGATGGAGAGGTCGACGTCCGTGGCCTGGGCGACGTACAACGCGGCCAGCGTCAGGTAGATGCAGGTGCCGTCGAGGTTGAAGCTGTAGCCCGTGGGGACGGTCAGGCCCACGATCTGCCGCGGCGCGCCGAGGTTCTCGAGCTTGCGCATGAGCTGGGGGAGCACGGACTCCGAGGACGAGGTGCCGAGGACGACCAGCAGCTCCTCGCGCAGGTAGCGGAGCAACTTGAACATGTTGATCCGGTTGACGGCCGCGATGGTTCCGAGCACCACGAGCACGAAGAAGATGGACGTGCCGTAGAAGAGCCCGACGAGCTTGCCGAGGCTGGTCAGCGTCGAGATGCCGTACTTGCCGATGGTGAAGGCCATGGCCCCGAAGGCGCCGATCGGCGCCGCGAACATGACGTAGCGCAGCACCTTGAAGATCACGGCGCTGAGGTTGTTCACGCCCGCGGCGATGGGGACGCCGACCGGCCCGAGGGCCTTGACGGCGACACCGAACAGGACCGCGAAGAACAGCACCTGGAGCACATTGCCCTCGGCGAAGGCCCCCACGATGCTCTGCGGCACCAGGTCGCTGAGGAAGTGCCACCAGCTCTGGGCCTCGCCCTCCTGGATGTAGGTCGCGGCCTTCCCGGACACCTCGAGGGCCCCCGGGTTGGCGTGCACGCCCGCGCCGGGGCGGAACACGTTGACGGCGACGAGGCCGAGGCCGAGGGCCACGGTGGTGACGGCCTCGAAGTAGACGAGCGCCTTCAGGCCCACCCGGCCGACACGGCGCAGATCCTCCACCCCGGCGATGCCGGACACGACCGTCAGGAAGATGATCGGGGTGATCACCATCTTGATGGCGTTGACGAACGTGGTCCCGAGCGGCTCGAGGCTCACGCCCACCGAGGGCCACAGGGCACCGACCACGATGCCGAGGACGATGGCGGTGAGGACCCATACGTACAGCTGGCGGTACAGGGGCGTGCGAGTCCGCTCGGGTGGCGTCTTCGCGGGCTCAGCGGGCTCTTCCACGGTGTTCTTCCTCCTCGTACCTGACCGGCGGCACATCATCGTGATCACCACGCAGCCGTCACAGTGGCCCAAGGGTGATGGGCCACCGCGGCGCAGTCACCATTACGTACATAACGGTCGTAGAGATGACGCACGGCGATCGCCTTCGGTCACGTGCGTGCGCCGCTTTGGGCGAGACGTGCGGGATGCCGCACACTTGCGTCCATGTTCGTCCGTTTGCGCTTCGTCCGTTTGCGGCGCCTCCGCCTCGCGACCCAGCTGTTCCTCCTGCAGGTGATGGTCGTGGGGCTCGTGGTGTTCGCGGGTACGGCGTTCGTACTGGTGTACGCGCAGCGGGACGCGCAGACCGACACCCGCCGGCGCGTGCTCGACATCGCGCGGACGTTCGCGGGATCACCCGACGTGGCCGGCGCGCTGGGCGATCGCGACCCCGCGGCCCGGCTCCAGCCGCTGGCCGAGTCGGTCCGGCACCGGACCCAGGTCGACTTCGTCGTGGTCATGAACCCGGACCGGGTCCGGTACTCCCATCCGGACCCGAGGCAGCTCGGCCGCCCCTTCCTGGGCCATGTCGACCCGGCGCTGCGCGGCCGTCCGTTGACGGAGACCTACACGGGCACGCTGGGTCCGTCCATCCGGGCCGTCGTGCCGGTGTCCGGTGAGGGCGGCCGGGTCATCGGCCTCGTCTCGATCGGGATCACCACGACCCGGGTGAGCGAGCAGCTCGCCCGGCGGGTCCCGGCGATCGTCGGGGTGAGCGGGCTCGGCTTCGGGCTGGCCGCGGTCGGCGCGCTGCTGGTGAGCCGGCGGCTGTGGCGGCAGACCCTCGGCCTCGGCCCGGAGGAGATCACCCGGATGTACGAGCATCACGACGCGGTGCTGCATTCCGTCCGTGAAGGCGTCCTGGTCCTGGACCGGGATCGGCGGCTCCTGCTCGCCAACGACGAGGCCATGCGCCTGATCGTTCTGTCCCCCGTGGCCGAGGGGGCCCTCGTGGCCGAGCTGGACCTGCCCCCGTCACTGCGGGAGCTTCTCGTGTCCGGGCGCACCGTGGCCGACGAGATCCATCTGACCGAGGACCGGCTCCTGGTCGTGAACCAACGGCCGGCGACGCGGGGTCACCGTACGCTCGGCACGGTGACGACGCTGCGCGACCACACGGAGCTGGAGGCGCTCTCGGGGGAGCTCAACTCCATCCGGGGGTTCACCGAGGCCCTGCGCGCCCAGGCCCACGAGGCCGCCAACCGGCTGCACACGGTGACCACGCTGGTCGAGCTCGGGCGGACCGAAGAGGCGGTCCGTTTCGCCACGGCCGAGCTGGCCTCGGCACAGGAGCTCACCGACCGGCTGCTGGAGGCCGTGGGAGAACCCGTGCTGGCCGCTTTGCTGCTGGGCAAGGCGGCGCAGGCCAACGAGCGCGGGGTCGAGTTCGTCATCACCGACGACACCGCCATGGCGGAGACGGCGATCGAGCCACGGGACCTGGTCACTCTTGTCGGCAACCTCGTCGACAACGCCATCGAGGCGGCGCTGGCCGCGCCGGCTCCGCGGCGGGTCCTCGTGACCGTCCGGGAGGACGCCGGTGTCCTGCTCGTACGGGTGGCCGACTCGGGTGCGGGCCTCGATCCTGCGAAGATCCGTGTCGCCTTCACTCCCGGCTGGTCGACCAAGCCGACCGAACGCCCGCAGGGCCGCGGCCTCGGGCTCGGGCTGGTCCGGCAGATCGTTCACCGGTACGGAGGGGACATCGAGGTGAGCATGGGAGCCGGCGCGGTGTTCACCGTGCGCCTTCCGGTCCGGGAACGGACGGCGACATGATCCGCACGCTGGTCGTCGAGGACGATCCGCTCATCGCCGACGCGCACCGCGCCTATGTCGGGCGTGTGCCGGGCTTCACGGCGGTGGGGGTGGTGCACCAGGGCGGGCAGGCGCTGCGGTTCCTCGCGACCCACGAGGTCGATCTGGTCCTACTGGACTTCTACCTGCCGGACATGAGCGGTCTGGAGGTGTGCCGGGCCATGCGGACACGCGGGGACAGCACCGATGTCATCGCCGTCACGTCGGCCAGGGACCTGCAGATCGTCCGGACCGCCGTGTCCCAGGGCGTCGTGCAATATCTCCTCAAGCCGTTCACCTTCGCCTCGTTCCGCGACAAGCTCCAGCGCTACGCCGACTATCACCGGCACATCGCCGCATCGGGGACCACGGCGGCGCAGCACGACATCGACCAGGCACTCGCCGCGCTGCGCGGCAACAGCGGCGCGACCCTTCCCAAGGGGCTGAGCCGCGAGACCATGGGAGCCGTGGTGGAGGCGCTCCGTGGCCTGCGCGGCCAGTTGTCGGCCACCCAGATCGGCGCGGAGGTGGGCATCTCCCGGGTCACGGCCCGGCGCTACCTGGAGCACCTCGCCGACCAGGGCCTCGCCGAGCGCCGGCCGAGGTACGGCGGGCCCGGGCGACCGGAGCACAGCTACGAGTGGAGAGCGGAGACGGCCTGACCGCGCCGACCGGAGGCCGCCTCAGTCGTCGCTCTCGGCGCTCGGGGAGTCCACGTCGAGCGCCACCACCGATGAGCAGTTGGTGCAGACCCACTCGGCGATGACCGCCTCGGAGTCCATGTCACGGGTGCGGTAGGGCTCGGCGACCTGGCGGCGGCGCATGCCGTGGCCGCAGGAGGCGTGCAGGAGCCGGGCGCAGGTCCGGCAGGGCCACACGTCGTAGCCGGGCTCGAGGCACTCGGGGCAGCGGGAGTGATCGTCGGCGTGGCCCGCGTCCTCGTCGAGGTCCTGCCCCAGCTCCATCCGCCAGTGGCGCTCGAGCTCGAGGTATTCGTCGGCCGGCCAGTGATGGTCGGCGAGCCAGGCGAGATATGCCTCGGCCTCCGGTTCCAGAGTGGCGCTGAGCGACTCGGGATAGCCGAGCGACTCGGGATAGCCGAGCGACACGGGGTGGTGGCCGGGTGACAGGGGAGAGCCGTCCTGTTCGCGTGTCCGTGTGGGCTCCGGGCGGGGACGGGAGCCGGCCACCGCGGCGGCAAGTGCCTTCAGCAGGCCTCGGAACAGGACGTAGATGAAAACGTGATCACTTCCTCGATGCAGCATGCGATCACGCACGCGGACATTAAAACGTTCGCAAACCGTACAAGAAAGAGCTTCGTCGTAAAAGTCGATCAGAATAAGGATCTTCGGTGACTTTTTGGATCAACACAGTACGAGTCGATCGCCCGCCCATCGGGTCAGGACGGGCAGGTGCCCGACCTGCTCGCCGGTGCGGTGGGCGACCTTGAACCGGCCGAACATCGTCTCGGTGTCGAGGGACGTGGCCACCTCCCACAGGACGTCCCGGGAGGTCCCCCCGGCCCGTTCCACGCAATGGACGGCGAGCGCCGCGGCGGCCGCGGCCTGAACGGCGGGATAGTCCGGCGGGCCGCCGGTCCGGCTCGCATAGGCGGCCAGGAAGTCCTCCTCGATCAGTCCCACTTCGGCCCGCCGGCCTCGGTGCGGAGCCCATTGCCCCACGCCGAAGACTCCCGCAGGATCGCCGACGGCCCGGCCGAACTCAAGGACCCCCGCCGCCACGGCGCAGATCGTACGGGGAGGCCGCGGCAGCGCGCGGGCGCGTCGCACCGTCTCGACGTCCTCCTCGAAGGAGCCGGCGCACAGCAGGGCCCAGCCGGCCGGTGGCTCCGCGGCCTCCAGGGCGGCCCCGGCCGGCGCCGGGACCGAGCCCCGTGGGGCCCGGCCCGGCGCCTTCGCCCGCCCCGGCTCCGCGGCGGGTCCGACGTGAAACGATGCGATGCCGAGCCGGCGGGCCATCGCTCCGGCCCCGGCCGCGACCTGCCGTCCGAAGCGTCCTCGGCCTTCGGCGACCCAGAGCCCGGACGGCGCCGGGCCCTCCGCGAGGAGCCGCAGGAAGGGCTCCGCATAGCGGCTCGCGGGAGTGGGAACGGAGAGGACGTGGCCCGGGTGGGCCCGCTGCACGTCGTCGCCGGAGCCGCCGTGGTTCCACAGCAGGCGGCCGGTGGCCATGGCGATCCGTCCGGCGATCCTCATCAGATGGGTCGAGTAGGGCCCCAGCAGGACGTCGGCGTCCGCGGACACCTCGGTCATCGCGTCCTCGAGAGCCCCCGGATCACTGCGGTCGTCCACCACGTGGAGGTCCGCCGCGCCGTCCAGCGCCCGCCACACGTCCAGGCCCAGCGCGGCCTGACGGCCGAAGCGGGCGTGCCGGCCGGAAAGGGACAGGCACGCGCCGAGGCGAAGACGCCGGCCGGACCGGCCGCCGCGTCCCGCGGGCTCCAGTGGATCCGCATCACCCACCGCCGCCCTGTTCCCGCTCTCCGGCCGCACATGCGGAGGGAGCCGGCTTCGGACGGTGGGACCCGTCTCCGCCATCCTCGGCAGGGCGGCCGGGCGGCTTCTCGGGTTCGGCCTCTTTTCGGTCGTGACATCGGTTGTGACATCGGAGCCCGACCCGGCATGATCGGATGGCGCTGGCGGCGGGGGAAACCTAGAATCCAGATGCGATCCTGCGCGATCCGGCACGTCGCGTCATTGGTGTACCGGCCGCCGGGCCTGAGAGGTGCACACATGAACGGGCGTGTCCGCCAGACGCCATTCGTTACGCCCCCGCTCGTCGGGAGGCGGGACGTCCTCCGCACGTTCGATGAGTCGCTCGACGCCGCCTCCGGGGGTGCCTTCCAGTTTCTCGGCGTGGTGGGGGAGCCGGGCGCGGGCAAGACCCGGCTGCTCGGGGAGCTCGTCATCGCGGCGCGGCGGCGGGAGCTGCCGGCCCTGTGGGGGCGGGCGGCCGAGTTCGAGAACCTGATGCCCTTCGGCGTGGTGGTCGACGCCCTGGACGACCACCTCGAGTCGGTGGCGGGGAGCCTCTGCGACCGGCTCGGCGCGGCCTCCACGCGGCTGCTGGCCACCGTGTTCCCGTCCCTGTCCGCCGAGCTCCCCGGAGACCCCGACCCCGGCACGGACCTCAGCGGGCTGGCGCGCTACCGCCTCTATCGCACCGTCCGTCATCTCCTCGGTGAGCTCGCCTCGCCGGACGGGCTGGTGCTGATCCTCGACGACGTGCACTGGGCCGACGACACCTCCATCGAGCTCCTCGACCACCTGGCCCGTCACCCTCCGCGCGGCCGGGTGCTCGTCGCCGTGGCCTATCGCCCGGCGCAGGCGTCCCCCCGCCTGGCGGCGCTGGCCGAGACGGCCGTGGAGACCCTCGGCGGGCACGGCCGCCGGATCTCGGTGGATCCACTCGACGAGAACGAGGTCGCCGAGCTCCTCGGACCGCAGGTCGGCAGGGCCCGCCGGCGCGCGCTCTATGAGGCGAGCGGTGGCAACCCGTTCTATCTGGAGGCGCTCGTGCGCAGCCAGGCCCCGATCGCAGGCGGCGGCGAGGACGGCGAGCTCCCGCGCGCGGTCGGCGCGGCGCTCAAGGTCGAGCTCAGCGGCCTGTCGGCGACCACGCTGCTGGTCGCGCAGGCCGCCGCGGTGTCCGCCGACGAGTTCGAGCCCGCGCTCCTGGCCGTGGCCGGGCAGGTCTCCGAGGACGTGGCGCTGAAGGCGCTCGACGAGATGGTGGCGCGCGACGTCGTACGGCCGGCGCCCTCGGCGGGCCGGTTCCGTTTCCGGCATCCCCTGGTGAGGCATACGGCGTACGGCTCCGCGGCTCCGGGCTGGCGGCTCGCCGCACATGCCCGGATCGCCGGCCACCTGGCCCGGCTCGGCGCGCCGCCGAACCTGCGGGCCCACCATGTCGCACGGTCGGCGCGCTTCGGCGACGAGTCCGCGATCAGGACGCTGGTCGACGCGGCCCGGGCGGTGGCGCTCCAGGCTCCCGCCACGGCCGCGCACTGGCTGCAGGCGGCATTGCGGCTCATGCCCGAGGAGGCCGGCCCGGGTGACGGCGACCAGGCCACAGGCGCGCTCCCGTCCCGCCTGGAGCTCGGCCTCGAGCTGGCCCTGGTGCAGACCGTGTCCGGGCGCGCCGCCGAGGGACGTGAGACGGCGTGGAGGCTCCTGCGGCTCCTGCCCGCCGACGACTACGCCCGCAGGGCCAGGGCGGTGCAGCTGTGCGCCGTGATGGAACGTCAGCTCGGCCGCCTGCACGAGGCCCGGGCCATCGTCTTGGACGAGCTGCGCCGGATCCCCGACCCGCACGCGTCGGCGGCCGTCGTGCTGCGGGTCCGGCTCGTGGCCGACCGGCTCATGCGCGTCGACACCCGTGGAGCCCAGGCCGTGCTGGACCTCATGCCCGAGAGCGCTCCGGACTGGAGCACGGGCCTGGAGCTGGCGGTGGCCTCGATGCGGCCGCTGCCCGCCTACGGGGACGGGCGGATCTCCGAGGCCTTCCGCTATGTCGAGGCCGCGGACCGGCTGTTCTCGGCCGTCTCCGACGACGACCTCGCCGAGTGCCTCGACGCCGTCGCGTTCCTGTGCTGGGCCGAGGTGCTGATGGGCCGTTACGACGACGCGCTGCGGCATCTCGACCGGAGCGTGGCCACGGCCCGTTCGACCGGCCAGAGCTACATCCTCGCCTACATGCTCGCGGCGCGGGCACGTGCGCTGACCATGCAGGGCCGGCTCGCCGAGGCCGGCATCGCCGCCGAGGAGGCCGCGGAGGTGGGCCGCCTGATCAGCTCAGGCGAGTCCCTGGGCTTCGCGCTCACCCAGCAGTGCCTGGTCGCGAGCTGGTCCGGTGACCACGACGCGGCCCTGCGCCATGGGGACGAGGCGGTGAGACACGACTCCGGCAGCGGGGAGTGGTGGGCCGCCATGGCGCGCTACGCCCGGGCCATGGCCCTGCTCAACGCCGGGCGGCCCGAGGAGGGAGCCGCCGCGATCCTGGAGGCCTGCAGTGACGCCCTCCTCGATCCCGGGACCCTGGTCGCCTGCTCGGAGGCGCTCGCCCATGTCGACGCGGCCAGGGGGCGTCCCGACGATGCGCTGAAGTGGGCGGACGTCGCGGCCGAGTTCGGCCACCCCGAGCTCGACACCGACAAGGGGCTCGTCCGGCTCGCCCGCGCGCACGCGCTGCTCGGGCGAGAGCCGGCCGCGGCCGCGCAGGCGGCGACGGACGCGGCGGAGCTCCTCCTCGCCGCCGGACGCCGGACCGAGGCGGGCCGGGCCCGGCTCGTCGCCGGGCTCGCCTACGTGGAGGCCGGCCGGCGCGGGCCGGCCCGCGACCGGCTCCGGGCGGCCGCCGAGATCTTCGAGGCCTGTGGGGCCCGGAGCCTGCACGCCCACACGGTGCGGGAGCAACGCCGCCTCGGAGTCCGGGTCCCGGCCCCGGGCGGGGGCGTACGGGGAGGCGGGCCCCATGGGCTCTCGCCGCGCGAGCGGGAGGTCGGGCTGCTCGTCGCGGACGGCTGCACCAACCAGCAGATCGCCGAGAAGCTCTTCCTCAGCGTCCGGACTGTCGAGACGCACCTGTCCCGCGTTTTCGCCAAGCTCGGCGTGACCTCGCGCGTCGGAGTCGCCACCGCGCTGAACCGCCGGGACTGAAGTGGCCATTGCACTGAACCGCCGGGGCCGAATCAGACTCTGATTCCTAGAAGTACGGGTTTTCCACGATGCCGCTCATATGTATCGGCTTGGCATTGTTGGACCCGACGGAATCCGGGAGGTCAGGCCGATGGTGCAGCACATCCGGCGGTTCACGTGGGAAGGCGTACGAGGAGCCGAGATCTCCGTGCATCCGTTCGTCACCGAGGATGAGCTCCGACTCGACCTGACGCGGTTCCGGCGTGAGGACAGCGACGACGTGGTGCTCCTGCTGCACGGGCTCACGGCCTCGAGCGACCTTTTCATCATGCCCGAGGTCCGCAACATCGTGAGCTTCCTGCACGACAACGGATTCGGCGACGTATGGACGCTCGACTTCCGGATGAGCAACCACTTTCCGTACAACACCGGGACCCGCCGCTACACCCTCGACGACATCGCCCACTACGACCACCCGGCCGCGCTCCGCGAGCTGCGCCGGCATGTCGGGGACCGGCGGATCCACGTGGTCGCGCACTGCCTCGGGGCGCTGTCGTTCAGCATGAGCCTGTTCGGCGGGGTCGTCGACGACATCGCGAGCCTGGTCGTCAACAGCGTCTCACTGACGCCACGCGTCCCGGCCTGGTCGCGGATGAAGATGATGATGGGGCCGGCGCTGGTCGAACGGGTCATCGGCCTGCCCTACGTCGACCCCCGTTTCATCGAGGCCCCGGCCTTTACCAATCGCCGGCTGATGGCCCGCGTCGTCTCGCTCTTCCATCCCGAATGCCGGGTGCCGGCCTGCCACATGCAGAGCTTCATGTGGGCCAGCGGCCGGCCCGGCTTCTTCATGCACGAGAACCTCGCGCCCGAGACCCACGTCCACGACCGGCTGGCGGACCTCAACGAGGCGTCGGACCTGCACTACTACCGGCACATCCGGAAGATGGTCAGGGCCGGCCACGTCGTCAAGTACGACTCCGGCGATCCCCGGCACGCCGAGCTCCCGGACGACTTCCTCGCGAGGGCGGGCCAGATCACCACGCCGATCCTGCTCATGACCGGCGACCACAACCGCATCTTCACCGACTCCAACGTCGTGGCCTACGAGTTGCTGTCCAAGGCCGCGCCGGGGCGTCACGAGTTCACGTTCCTTCCCGGCTACGGCCACATCGATCCGTTCATGGGCAAGAACGCGCACGTCGACGTCTATCCGAAGGTGCTGGCCCATCTGCGGGCGCACAGCGCCGAGCGGCAGGTGGCCTGATGTCCGCGACCGAGCATGTCGACGCGGTCGTCGTCGGTTCCGGCTTCGGCGGTTCGGTGGCCGCCTACCGGCTGGCCGAGGCCGGGCGGTCCGTGGTGCTGCTGGAGCGTGGCCGGGACTACCCGCCGGGCAGCTTCGCCCGCAGCCCGGCCGAGATGAGCCGGGCGTTCTGGGACCCCCGTGAGGGCCTGTACGGGATGTTCGACGTCTGGAGCTTCCGCGGCCTGGACTCGGTCGTCTCCAGCGGTCTGGGCGGCGGATCGCTCATCTACGCCAACGTGCTGCTGCGCAAGGACGAGCACTGGTTCGTGCACGAGGAGCTCCCCGGCGGGGGCCATGAGAGCTGGCCGGTGACCCGGGCCGACCTGGACCCGCATTACGACGAGGTCGAGCGCATGCTCGGCGCGACGCCGTACCCGTTCGGCAAGCCCGCCTACGCGGACACCCCCAAGACGCACGCGATGCAGGACGCGGCCGTCGAGCTCGGGCTCGGCTGGAATCTGCCACCACTGGCCGTGAGCTTCGCGCCCGCGCCCGGCACCGAGCCCGGGATCGGGCTGCCGATCGCCGACCCCGAGTACGGCAACCTCCACGGAGTGCGCCGCCGCACCTGCGAGCTGTGCGGCGAGTGCGACATCGGCTGCAACATCGGCTCCAAGAACAGCCTGGACCACACCTACCTGTCCGCGGCCCAGCACCATGGCGCCGATCTGCGCACGTTGCACGAGGTCCGCACCATCCGGCCCCGGCCGGGCGGCGGCTATGAGGTCGACTACGTCCAGCACGATCCCGTTGTGAGGTCCCGCAAGCCGGCGGTCCGCACGATCGGATGCGACCATCTCGTCCTGGCCGCGGGCACGTACGGCACGACCTACCTGCTGCTGCGCAGCCGCCCCCACCTCCCGGGGCTGAGTGAGGCTCTGGGGACCCGGTTCTCCGGCAACGGTGATCTGCTGACCTTCCTGCTCAAGGCGACCGACCGCAGCCGCGTCCGGCCGCTCGACGCCAGCCGCGGGCCAGTGATCACCAGCGCCATCAGGCTGCCGGACGAACGCGACGGAGTGCCCGGGGCCGGCCGCGGAGCCTACATCCAGGACGGCGGCTACCCCAGCTTCGTCGACTGGCTCGTCGAGGGCACCGACATCAACGGCGAGGTCGCGCGCACGGTGCGGTTCCTGTTCGAGCGGTTTCGTGACTTCATCCGGCACGCTCCCGACACCAACCTGTCCAAGGAGATCGCGGACCTGATCGGTGACGGCGCCCTGTCGGTCAGCTCGCTGCCGTTGCTCGGGATGGGGCGCGACGTTCCGGACGGCGTGCTGCGGCTGCGCGACGGCCGGCTGGACGCCCAGTGGAGCACGGCCTCGAGCGAAGCGCACTTCCAACGACTCCGCCTGACCATGCGCAGGATCGCCGACGTGCTCGGCGCCGAATACGCCGACAACCCGGCCTGGTTCCGCAAGCGGGTGATCACCGTGCACCCGCTCGGCGGAGCGCCGATGGGCGACCATCCGGGCGAAGGGGTCTGCGACTCTCACGGCGAGGTGTTCGGCTTTCCCGGGCTCTATGTCGCCGACGGGGCGGCGCTGCCGGGGGCTGTGGGGGCCAACCCCTCGCTGACCATCGCCGCACTTGCGGATCGCATGTCCACGCGGCTGCTGGAAAAGCCGTCCGGCGCCCGGGCCGGTGCATTCGCCGGCGCATCGGCCAACGGGTCGGCCAACGGGTCGGCCGGCGGGACGGCGGAGAGCCGGGGGAGCACGAAGGGGGGCGCCGGAGACATCGGGGGCGCCGGGGGCGCAGGGCGGGTGCGTCCCCCGGTGATCGGGGGGGTGGACGGCACGGCGGGCGCATCGGAGGGGACTGCGGGGTTCTCCGCTCAGGAGGACTCCGCGGCCGAGCGGACGTCGTTGTCGTTCACGGAGGAGATGAAGGGTTTCTACAGCGCGGGGGTGAGCGACCCTGAGGAGGGCAAGTTCGCCGCCCACCGGGAGCGGTTCGCCTTCACGCTGACGATCACAGCCGACGACGTGGAGGGTTTTCTCGACGACCCTGAGCACGTCGCCCGGGCCGAGGGATGGATTGACGCCGCTGGCCGCGGGGGCCGGCGTCCTGTCCAGCGGGGCTGGTTCAACCTGTTCGCGCCGGTCGGCGCGACGGATCGCCGTCTGATGAAGTACCGGCTGTACTTCACCGACGACGCGGACCGGCCCCGTACCCTCTCCGGCTGGAAGGACGTTCACCACGGCCCGCCCACGCACATCTGGCCCGACACCTCCACCCTGCTCTACCGGGTGCTGGACGGGCACGTGCCGGAAGGTGAGGACGATCGGGCGGTCGTCCTGGGCGCGGGGACCCTGCACATCCAGTTGACCGACTTCGTCGAGCAGCTCACCACCTTCCGTACGGCCGGCCCGCGCGGAGCCCGAGCCCTCACCCGGTTCGGCAGGTTCTTCGTCGGTGAGCTGTGGGACATCTACGGGCCCCCTGGACCGGCCTGACCGCGGTCCGGCGTCCGGCCGCGAGACCTCCTCGGGTGAAGACCACCTGGGTCACCGACGGGAAGGCGGTGACCCAGGTGGTCTTCACGGGTAGGTGGCGTAGCGCGCTCAGGAACCGGATGGGCCCACACCGGGTGGAGGTGGCCATGGCGACTCAGGTCTCGGTCTGCGGACCGCGCGACTGCACCGACCAGGAGCGCGATACGGCATTCGAGGTCGGAAGGCTGCTCGCGGAGCGTGGGGCGGTGGTGATCTGCGGTGGTTATGGCGGGGTCATGGCCGCCGTGGCGGCCGGCGCGCGCTCCGCGGACGGCACGGTGGTCGGGGTCCTGTCCCGCGCGGATCGCGAGGGAGCGAGCCCGGACCTCACGATCGCGATCCCGACGGGGATGGGTCAGGCACGCAACGCGGTCATCGTCAATTCGGGGGACGCCGTGATCGTCGTCGGAGGCTCGTGGGGGACCCTGTCCGAGCTCGCCCTCGCGATGCGGCGGGGGGATCGTCCCGTGGTGCGGCTCGACGGCTGGCGGGTGCTGGACCATGACGACACACCGGTTGCGGGGGTACGGCAGGCCACCACTCCGGACGAGGCGCTGCGGCTCACGGATCTGTGGCCCTAGGGAGCGTGAGGGAATTCGCCGGCGGGTCCGGACGGGCGCGCTGTGGCAGAGGACGTGCCCGCGGCCGCGGATGACAGCCGGCCGTTAGCCAGGGCCTGCGACGGGGAATGCTCCTCTCCCCAAGGCGGAGGTGGAAAGGTGGCTTCCCTCATCAGACGCATTCAGGCATTCATGCGCAGTCCGCAGGGCCGGCAGGCCCGGGCGCGAGCGGAACGCATGGCGCGAGACCCCAGGACCAGGGCCAGGCTCCAGGGAGTGATGCGGCGCTTCGGCAAACGCCACTGAGCCGTGTCATCTGAGCCGTACCGGCCCGAGGCGGCACGGCCGGCCCCGCACGGCCCTGTGACGGCGAACGCCCGAACGCGTGCTGCGTTCGGGCGTTCGCATGTCCCTTCAAGGAGCCTGTGAGGCCGCGGCCCGAAGGGCCATCCGAACCGGCCTGCGGCTCAGCAGGTGTAGCTGACCGAGGCGGTGCCGTTGGGCGAGAACGAGACCGAGCCGCTGCCCTGGCCGATGCAGATTCCCCCGTCGCGCGACACCGTCACCCCGGCGGACTGGCCTGCGCCGAGCGTGCCGCTGCCCGATGCCCTGAGGCCGGTCCCGGAGGTGCCGGTCACCTGCCAGGTCACGCTTCCGCCGACGGCGGTCACCGTGATCGTGCAGCTCCTTCGCCCGGAGCCCATGCGACAGCCGGACACCGAGAGCGAGCCGCTGTGGGGCGGCGGAGCCGCGGGCGGCCGGGAGATCGTCTGGCGGGGCGGCCGGGTCGTCGAGGTCGAGGCCGCACTCGGCGTGACGCTCGGCGAGGGAGTCGGCGTAGTGGTCGTGGGCGTCGGCGACGGCGCCTCGGGCAGGCCCGACTCCATCGGAGGCACATCGCTCGGGGAGCCGGCCGGCTGGGAGGGCATCGCGCCGGTGGCGTTGCCCGGCTGCTCCTTCTTCTCGGCCGCGCCGCTCGGGACCAGCCACATGACCGCACCTATGATCACCACGACGGCGGCCGCCGCCGCGACCACGGGCCAGAACCGGACCGGGGTCCTGCTCTTGCGCTCGGCCTCCTCGGCCTCCGGATGGACCGGCCATCCCGAGTCGTCGAGCGGCTCCGCGTGAGCCGCCAGGGCCAGCCGGTCTTCGTGGTGCTCGGAAGCCGTCGCGGTCGTGAGCACCTGTATGCGCAGGTCTTCCGGCGTGGCCGCGATGGGCAGCACCTGCAGGAGCCGGTTGATCGACACTTCGCGGGGCCGGTGCTCGCCGCACGTCGGGCAGGTCTCGATGTGGCTGACCAGCTGAGAGGAGGCTTCGGGGCTCAGCGGCCACTCGCTGGACAGCGCCGCCAGACTGGGGCAGTCGTCCTTGAGGGCGCGAGCGGTCAAGGACGCGGCCACCGTCTTGCCGAGGTGGCTGCGAGCCTGCCTGGCCAGCTCGGCCGCCTGCCGGGTCGAGACGCCGAACACCGAGGCGAGTTCTTCGGTGGTGAGCTCGTGCCGCACCGTGAGGTCGAGGGCCTCCCGTTGGCGGCCCGTCAGGCCGGCCAACGCGCTGTGGACGAGCTGCCGGGTGTCCTCACGCTGTGCCCGATCGGCCTTGTCGAAATGCGAGTCCTCGATCTCCGGCGCCTCGCGATGGCCGGCCGGCCGGTCCGGATCATCACGGAGCCGCCCGCACTCGGCCCGGGCCAGCGCGTAGAGCCAGCCGCGCAGCCGCTCGGGTTCACGTAGCCGCCCGATGTGCTGGATCGCGGCGACCATGGAGTCGTGCACCGCGTACGCCGCGGTCATCTGATCCCGCAGGAGCGTGTGGCAGTACTCGTAAAGCCCTGAGGCGTAGGAGTCGTAGAGCTGGGTCACGGCATCCGCGTCACCGCCACGCAGAGACAGTGCCAAGCGCTGATCATCGACTCGATCGGTGGTTGGCCAGCTGGCCACGAGATCCTCCCATGGAAGGTGCTGTCGGGCCCTGTCCCCGGGAGCGGAGCTGCGGGACGCGCCACCAAGGACAGTGGATTACGGGATCATTCCATCAATACGGGCTAATTGCTGGGGTTTGCGGGGCCAGTGTGGCAACACTTACACGGATAGTTGGGCACTCGAGTGCGCTAAGTAGCGTATCGACTCGATATCGTTACAAAGGTTGCAGTGGTCCAACGAGATCCTGATGCGTACGAGGGTGTGCAGGTGCGTAAAAAGGGCCGACTTCGGCGGTCGGCCACGGCCCGCAAAGCGCCTCGAACGCCAGTCGAGTCGATCACTCCTGAGCCGGAGTGACCGCGCGGACCCTATTTCGTGATCTTGGAATCGTTCGCGCTCCCGGCCTGCCGCCCCGTCTCCCCGCCGGTCTCCGAGGGGAGGCCGTCCACCTCAGTGGTGGCATGGGAGGCTGACGGGCTCTTCCGGGACGCGGCCGGCCATCAGCGCGGTCATCAGTGGCACGAGGCCGAGCGGCGGCGGTAGGGCTTCTCAGGCATGTCAGCACGTTACAAAAACGGCATGCGCGTTCTCGACTGATGACCTGCCGTGATCCCGTTCGAGAAACCATCGCACGGTGCCGGCGACGGGCCTCGGCCAAGAGGAGAGCGGGCCGCGCCGGGCGTCTCTCCGCGCGGCTCACTCGGTCCCGCCGACGGCGGGTGACGGGGCTCAGAACTCGAAGCCGCCCGGCCGGTCGTTGCGGTCGGCGAGGAGCCCGGCCAGGGTCGCCACGGCGATCTCCGGCGGCGTGCGTGAACCGATGTTGAGGCCTACCGGCCGGCGCACACGGGCGATGTCCTCCGCCGGCACACCCAGCTCGGTGAGCGCCTCGACGTGCGGGCCGGGATGGCGTGGGTTGCCCATGACGCCGATCCAGCGGGGCTTGCCGGCGAGGAGGTCCCGCAGGACGACGCCGAGCTCGGGTCTGTGGTGGTCGGTCACCACCACGTCCGCGGTCCCGTCGAGGTCTGTGGGCGGATGGGTCAGCACCTCGGTGGCGCCCCGGCCAAGGCCGCTCGCGAGGCCCGGGGCGGGCTCCACAAGGACGACGCGGTAGCCGAGATCCGCGCCGTAGCGCAGCAGGAAGTCGGCCACCGGAGAGGCGAAGACCGCGATGAGGGTGCGCTCATCACCGTCCCCCTGGGCCTGGCCGTGCGCCACCGCACAGGCCGGGTCGTGCTCAGACTCATGGGCCATGCCGCCCAGTGTCGCACCGGCCGGCGGCGCCAGGGGCGCCAGGGGAGCGCGCCGGGCCGGGGCGGCCGAACAGGGCCGGCCGCCCCGGCCCGGACGGGACTAGGAGCCCCAGACCTCCTCGGCCGTCTCGACGATGAGGGCCAGCTTGGCGCTCTGCTCGTCGGCGGTCAGCGTGTTGCCCTCCACCGTGGAGGAGAAGCCGCACTGCGGGGACAGGCACAGCTGGTCGAGCGGGACGTAGCGTGCGGCCTCCTCGATGCGGCGCTTCAGCGAGTCCTTGGTCTCGAGTTCACCGCTCTTGGTGGTCACGAGGCCGAGCACGACGGTCTTGCCCTTGGGGACGAAACGCAGCGGCTCGAAGCCGCCGGAGCGCTCGTCGTCGTACTCGAGGAAGAACCCGTCCACGTTCAGCTCGCCGAAGAGCGCCTCGGCGACGAAGTCATAGCCGCCCTCGGCGGTCCAGGAGGAGCGGAAGTTGCCCCGGCACATGTGCGTGGTGACCGCCATGCCCTCCGGCTTGTCGGCCAGCGCGGCGTTGATCTGCCGGATGTAGCGCAGGTGCAGCTGGTCGGCGTCGTCGCCCCGCGCGGAGATCATCGCGCGCTGGGCCGGGTCGTTGAGGTAGGCCAGGCTGGTGTCGTCGAACTGCAGGTAGGTGCAGCCGAGCTCACCGAGCCGCCGCACCTGCTCGGCGTAGGCGCTCGCCAGGTCCGACCAGAACTCCTCGACGTCCGGGTAGATCTCCGGGTCGATGGCGGCGGGCCCGCCCCGGTAGTGGACCATGTTGGGCGAGGGGATGGTCAGCTTCGGGGTCACGCCCGTGCCGGACCCGGCGGTCAGGTCACGCAGGAACGTGAAGTCGTCCGCGAAGATCGTCTCCTGCAGCCGGACCTTGTCGTGCACCTTCAGCGCGGCGCTGCTGAACTCCAGGTCGCCCTCGGCGTTGTGGAACTGGACCTTGATCTTGTCCTCGGCCGCGCTGATGCCGCCGAGCCGGTAGATGAAGTCCATGTGCCAGGACGTCCGGCGGAACTCACCGTCCGTCGCGGACGCGAGACCCGCGTCCTGCTGGGCGCGGACGACCGTGCGAATCGCCTCGTCCTCGATCTCGCGCAGTGCCTCGGCCTCGATGCGTCCGGCGGCGAAGTCCGCTCGGGCGTCGAGGAGCTTCCGGGGACGCAACAGGCTGCCGACGTGGTCGGCGCGGAACGGAGGGGTGTCGCGGAGGGCCATTGCACTCACTTTCAGGGGTAGTAGCGGTAGACGGCCTGGGCGACGCAGACCGGCTTGCCGGCGCGGTCGCAGTGGACCACGAAGTCGACGAGTGCCTGGACGCCGCCGCCTGGCACGTCGGTGACCTCGGTCAATGACGCACTGAGCCGGATCTTAGACCCGGACGGAACGGGCGCCGGGAAGCGCACCCGATTGAGGCCGTAGTTCACCCCCATGCCGACG
The DNA here is from genome assembly GCA_036008685.1 of Actinomadura sp. GTDB lineage: Bacteria > Actinomycetota > Actinomycetes > Streptosporangiales > Streptosporangiaceae > Actinomadura_C. The sequence continues at coordinate 17,983 of DASYNF010000289.1, forward strand.
CCCTTGACCTCGAGCAGGTCGCTCCAGAGGGGGATGACCAGGGAAAGGGTGAGATAGCCGTGGGCGATCGTCTCGCCGAACGGTCCCGCCGCCGCCCGTTCCGCGTCGACGTGGATCCACTGGTGGTCGTCGGTCGCGTCGGCGAAGGCGTTGATCCGGTCCTGCGGGACCTCCATCCAGCGGCTGTGCCCGAGGTCCTGGCCGGCCTTGTCCTTGAGCTCCTCGAGCCCGTTCACGATGATCGTCACGGTCGGGTCCTCTCGTGTGTCGGTCCGCCGTACCGCTTGCGGAGCTGTTGTTTGAGCACCTTTCCCGAGGCGCTGCGGGGAAGCGCCTCGGCGAACTCGACGGACTTGGGGATCTTGTACTTCGCGAGCCGTCCGGCGAGCGCGCCGAGGAGCTCGGCGACGTCCGCGCGGGAGTCGCGGCGCAGCACGACGACGGCCTTGCCGACCTCGCCCCACGTGTCGTCGGGGACCCCGATGACGGCGCACTCGGCGACGGCGGGGTGTTCGTACAGCACCGCCTCGACCTCCGCCGGATAGACGTTCTCCCCGCCGGAGATGATCACGTCTTTGATCCGGTCGACGATGTAGAAGAATCCGTCCTCATCGGTCACCGCGGCGTCGCCGGTGCGGAACCAGCCGTCGGCGAAGGCCTCATGGGTGGCCTCGGCCCGGCCCCAGTAGCCCTTCATCACGTTGGGCCCCTGGACCAGGATCTCTCCGGGCTCCTCGCTCCCGGCCAGCCGTACGTCGGTGAAGAACGACGGCTTGCCGGCCGATCCCACCCGGTCGGCGGCCTCCGGGCCGAGGAACAGCACCCCCGGGGCCGCCTCGGTCATGCCGTAACCCTGCAGGAACGTCAGCCCGCGCTCCCGGTAGGTCCGGATCAGCGCCTCGGGCACCGGCGCGCCGCCGCACTCCAGGATCCGTACGGACGACAGGTCCGCGTCCGCCCAGCGGCGCGCGCGGGCCATCGCCGTGAACATGGCCGGGACGCCGAACATCCAGCTCACCCGGTGCCGCTCGATGAGGTCGAACGCGGCGTCCGGGGAGAACGCCGCCATGATGACCGCGGTCCCGCCCTTGACCAGCGTCGGCAGGCAGGTCATGTTCAGGGCCGCGGTGTGGAACAGGGGGGCGCTGACCAGCGTGACCTCGTCCCGGCCGAGGTCGATGTCCAGGAGCACGTTGACGGAGTTCCAGGTCACGTTGCCATGGGTGATCATGGCGCCCTTGGGCCGTCCGGTGGTCCCCGACGTGTACATGATCATGCACACGTCGTCGAGGTCCACCGGCTCGTCCAGCGGTTCGGTCCCGCCGTTCGCCAGCAGCTCCTCGTACTCCTCGCCGACGGCCACGGCGCGCGGCCGTACGGACGGTGTCATCCCGGCGATCGTCTCCGCGAGCTCCGGTGCGTGGACCAGGACATGGGCGCCCGAGTCGCCGAGCATGAACTCCAGCTCGGGCCCGGCCAGGCGGAAGTTGAGCGGGACCAGGATCCCGCCGAGGGCGCCCACCGCGAACAGCGTCTCGAGGAACGCCGGGTGGTTGGGGCCGAGGTAGGCGACCCTGTCGCCCGCGCGCACCCCGAGTCCGCGCAGCCCGTGCGCCAGCCGGGTGACCCGCTCGTGCAGCCGCGCGTACGTCCAGCGGCGCTCCTCGAAGATGACGGCCGTACGGTCCGGGGTCATGCGCGCGCGGCGCGCCGGCCACGATCCGAGGCCTTCGTTGCGCACTGTGCCCTCCTCAGGCCAGGCCGAGGAGCCGGGCCGCGTTGTCCTTCAGGATCAGCGGCCGGACCTCGGGCTTGATGTCGAGCGCGGCGAAGTCGGCGAGCCAGCGGTCCGGCGTGAGGACGGGAAAGTCCGAGCCGAACAGCATCTTGTCCTTGAGCAGCGAGTTGGCGTAGCGCACGAGCTGGGGCGGGAAGTACTTCGGTGACCAGCCCGACAGATCGATGTGCACGAGGGGCTTGTGGGTGGCGACGGCGAGGGCCTCGTCCTGCCAGGGAAAGGACGGATGGGCCAGGATGATCCGCAGGTCGGGGAAGTCCGCCGCCACGTCGTCCACGTACATGGGGTTGGAGTACTTGAGCCGGATGCCGCCCCCGCCGCGGACCCGGGCACCGATGCCGGTCTGCCCCGTGTGGAAGAGCGCGACGAGGCCCAGCTCCTCGAGGGCCTCGTAGAGGCCGTAGGCCATGGGGTCGTTGGGAGAGAAGCCCTGCAGGCTCGGGTGGAACTTGACGCCGCGGATCCCGTGGTCGGCGGCGAGCCGCCGGACCTGCCGGACGGCCTCCTTGCCCTTGCCCGGGTCGATGCCGGCGAACGGGATGAGGACGTCCGGGTTGTCCGCGCAGGCCTGCGCGACCTCCTCGTTCGGTACGGGCGGATGGCCCGTGGCGGTCTCGGCGTCGACCGTGAAGACCACGGCGGCCATGCCACGGTCGCGGTAGTAGCGGGCGATCTCCGGGAGGGTGGGCGTACGGGAGCCCTCGACGTTGAAATAGCCGGCGGAGGCCTCGTTGAGGGCGGCGGGCAGCGCGGTGTGCCCGTTCACCGACACCTCCGCGTGGACGTGCACGTCGATCGCGGTCAGCTCGGAGACGTTCACCGCGACGGCGTCCGCGGTGCGGGGATGCCGACGGTCTGCGGATCCCGGCCCACCGAGGTGTCCCAGGAGCGCGCGATGTCCTCGGGGCTCCAGCCGCCGTCGGAGTAGGCCGCGCCGATCTCCTGGGGATGGGACCAGAGCGACAGCTTGTCGCCGCCGATGCCCACGCACTGCCCGGTCACCCCGGCGGCCTCGTCCGAGGCCAGGAAGACCACGAGCCCGGCCGCGTCCTCGGGCATCCCGAAGCCCTCGCCCTTGCGCAGCCAGGGCGGGAACGGCTCGCCGCGCTCCTCGTACGCCTCGATGTGCGGCGCGAACGCCGGGATCGTCTTGGTCATGGCGGTCGCCGCGACCGGCACGACGGCGTTGACCGTGATGCCGGCCTTGGCGCACTCCATCGCCCAGGTGCGGGCCATGGCCGCGATGCCGGCCTTGGCCGCGGCGTAGTTGGTCTGCCCGAAGTTGCCGCGCTGCCCCGCCGGGGATCCGACCAGGACCAGCCGCCCGCCCTCGCCCTGCTCGCGCAGCCGCCGTACGGCCGCGCGGGCACAGGTGAACGTCCCGCGCAGATGGGTCTCGATCACCGCGTCGAAGTCCTCGTCGCTCATCTTCCACAGCACCCGGTCGCGCAGGATGCCCGCGTTGGTCACGAGCACGTCCAGCCGGCCGAAGGCGTCCACCGCGCGCGCCACGAGCCGGTCGGCGGCTTCGGCGGTGCCGACGGGGACGGGCTCGGCGACGGCCACGCCGCCGTCGGCGGTGATGCGATCGACCGCCTCCCGCGCCGCGGCCGCGTCGGCGTCGTTGACCACCACGGACGCGCCCGCCGCCGCGAGGGCCCGCGCGTAGGCGAGCCCGAGACCGCGTGCGGCGCCGGTGACGATGGCGGCCTTTCCGGTGAGATCCACGAACTGGTGTCCCTTCGTCGGTGATCGGGGAAGAACGGACGCCGGGAGCGGTGCCGGCGACGACGGAGTCAGGGGGCGGCGCCTGCGGGCTCCTTCCGCGGGGGCCGCGTCGCGAGGCGGTCGCGTACGGCCGGGACGATGCCGCCGGGCAGGAACAGCACGGCGGTGATCAGCAGCACCGAGTAGACGGCGTAGGACAGCACGCTCGGCGCGTAGCTCGGCATCCCCTCGAGCGTGCCGACGTTGTTGAGGAGCTGCACCAGGATCGTGATCGCGACCGCGCCGGCGAGCGCGCCCCAGATCGTCCCCACCCCACCGACGACCGCCATGACGACGTATTCGATGGACAGCAGGATCGGGAACGAGCCGGGAGCGACGTAGCCGACATAGAAGGCGTAGATCCCGCCGGCCAGCCCGGCGAAGGCCGCCGACAGGGCGAACACCATCAGCTTGTAGCGGCCGACGGCGACGCCCGCCGACTCGGCCGCGATCTCGCTGGTCGCGAGCGCCCGGAGCGCCCGGCCCGGCCGGGACTCGATCACGTTGTGAGCGACGAGCATGACCAGGGCCAGCGCGACCCAGGTGAGGTAGGCGTAGGCCCGGTCGTCGCCCAGCTCGTACGAGCCGACGCCGAACCGCGGGATGCTCTGCAGCCCGATGCTGCCGCCGACGGCCTTCAGCTCGCCGGCGAGCGAGAGCAGGATGAGCTGCATGGCCAGGGTCGCGAACGCCAGATGGTGCCCGCGCAGCCGCAGCAGCGGCACCCCGATGACGACGGCGAAGCCGGCGGCGACGACCGGTGCGGCCACGAGGCCGAGCAGTGCGGGCTGCCCGTGCACGGTGAGCAGGCCCGCGGTGTAGCCGCCGACCGCGTAGAAGGCGGCCTGCCCGAGCGAGACCTGCCCCGCGTAGCCCATGAGCAGCGAAACCCCGACGGTGACCATCGCCGCGAGCCCGAGCAGGATGAAGACCGGCAGTCGCCCTTCGCCGAGGAACGAGGCGAGCAGCAGCGCGGCGACCGTGAAGAGGAGGAGCCGGAACCGTGCGAGGTGTGCCATCAGGCGGTCTCCTCCTGGATCGCCGGCCGCCGGGCCGCCTGCCAGATCATGATCGTGAGCATGAGGACGAGCGCCACCTCGACCTGGTAGGACGCCTTGCCATAGCCGGCCACCATGGCCTCCGCGACGCCGAGCACGAGCCCGCCCACCAGGGCCGGGGCCGGGCGGCTCAGCCCGCCGAGGATCGCGGCGGCGAACCCGTTGACGATGAGGGACACATCGGAGTCGAACGAGACCGGCTGCAGCGGGGTCATGAGCACGCCCGCGACTCCGCCGAGCCCGCCGCCGAGCGCGAACGCCAGCAGCCCCATCCGCCGGACGTCGATGCCGACGACCCTGGCGGCGTAGGGATTGGAGGCGCACGCCGACAGCGCCTTCCCCAGGTAGGTGCGGCCGAAGAACAGCCCCAGCGCGGCGAAGACCACGGCGGTCACGACGACGACCAGGAGATAGTGGCGCTGTACGGTCGCGCCGGCCACGGTCAGCGACCCGCGCACGCCGGGGAAGGACCGCGGCTGGTCGCCCCAGATCATCACCTCGAAGGCGTAGGCGAAGATGCCCAGCCCCAGCGTGATGATGAGCGCGGACTGCGGGGTGGTGCCACGCCGTCCGATGGTCACCAGGCCGGTGAGGAGGCCGGCGGCCACGGCGACCGCGACGGCGGCCACCTCGGCGAGCCCGTGCGGCAGCCCGAGCTCGAGGAAGGACGCGGCGCTGAGCCCGGCGAGCACCGCGAACATGGCCTGGGCGAAGTTGACCACCCGGGTGACCCGGTGGATCGCGACCAGGCCGCTGCCGATGAGCGCGAACCCGCAGCCCACCGCCAGGCCGTTGATCAGGTAGGTCAGGAAGGCGCTCAAGAGATCTCCTCGATCGGCCCGCCCAGATAGGCGTGCGCCACCTCGGGGCTGTGGGCCAGCTCCTCGCACGGTCCCTCGGTGACGATCCGGCCGGCCTCCAGGACGTACGCGCGGGCGCACAGGTCGAAGGCCAGCCGGGCGTTCTGCTCGATGAGCAGCACCGCCACGCCCTGGGACGCGTTGAGCTCCGCGAGGTGACGGGCCAGGTCGGCCACGACCATGGGCGCGAGGCCGAGGGACAGCTCGTCGACGGCGATGACCTCCGGTCGCGCCATGAGCGCGCGGCCGACCGCGACCATCTGCTGCTCGCCGCCGGACAGGCCGTCCGCACGGCGCCGCCGGAGGCGGGCGAGGCCGGGGAGCAGCTCGTAGACCCAGGCCGCATCGCGATCCTTGGACCCCCACGCGCCCAGCCGGAGGTTGTCGTCCACCGTGAGGTCCCCGAACAGCTGCCGGCCCTCGGGGACGTGCGCCAGCCGCCCGTTCACCCGTACGGTCCCGGCGGCCGGGCGGGTGATGCCGGACAGGGTGTCGACCAGGGTCGACTTGCCGGCGCCGTTCGGCCCCACCAGCGCCACCATCTCGCCCCGGCCCACGGTCAGCGAGACCCGGTCGAGCGCGGTGGCGGATCCGTACCGTACGACCAGATCGGCGACCTCGATCATCTCGGTCACGACGCCACCTCCTCGCCCAGATAGGCGGCGATCACCCGCGGGTCCTCGCGGATCGCCTCGGGGGTCCCCTCGGCGATGACCCCGCCGAGGTCGAGCACCGTGATCCGGTCCGCCAGGCGGGTCACCAGGGCGACGTCGTGCTCGATCAGCATGATGGTCAGCCCGGTCTCGCGGAGCTCGGTGATCAGGGACGCGAGCCGTTCGCGCTCCGCGGCGCGCAGCCCGGAGGCGGGCTCGTCCAGCAGGAGCAGTTCCGGATCCGCGCACAGTGCCCGGGCCAGCTGCATGGAACGCTGCTGCCCGAGCGGCAGGGTCTCGGCGGGCCGGTCCGCCCAGCCGGTCAGGCCGACCCGGCCGAGGGCGGCGTCCGCCCGGGTCCGGATGAGCCGTTCCTCACGGGCGTGGGCCGGCAGCCGGAGGACCGCGGACAGGAAGCCCGCGCGGGTGCTCGCGTGCGCGCCCACCATGACGTTCTCGCGTACGGTCATCCCGCGGAAGATCCGGGCGGCCTGGAACACGATCGCGACGCCGAGCCCGGCGCGCCGGTGCGCGGGCAGCCGGTCCAGCCGGGTGCCGCGGAGGGAGATCGATCCCTGGTCCGCGGTCAGATGGCCGCTGATCAGGTTGAACAGCGTCGACTTGCCGGCGCCGTTCGGACCGATGATCCCGCGCAGCTCGCCCTCCGCCACCTCGAGCCCGACGTCGCGGACCGCGTAGACGCCCCCGAAGTGCCGGGAGATCCCGTTGACCTCGAGCACGGCGTCAGCCCGTGGTCAGGGTCTTGGTGAGCTGCTGCCGGGCCCAGTCGGTCGGGACGAACCCGCCGTCCTTGACCGTGTTGATGGAGATGTAGTCGGGGGACAGGCCCGAATGGTCGGTGGGGGAGTAGCGGAACTTCCCGTTGGGGGTCACGAGGGTCATGCCCTCCAGCGCCTTCTGGATCTTCGGTCCGTCGGTGCTGCCGGCCTTCCTGATCGCCTCGAACAGCAGCAGCGCCGCGCTGTAGCCGTCCTGAGCGAACTGCGGCGGCGAATAGCCGTGCTTCTGCTTGAACGGCACGGCCATCTGGTCGATGACCTGCTTCTGCGGGCCGTCCGGCAGATGGTCGCCGACAACCCCGATGGCGCTCTGCACGGTCACGCCCTCGGCGGCGGCGCCGACCGGCTCCAGCCAGAGCTTGCTGGCCTGGGAGCCGGTGAGCATCAGCGGCACCTTGAGGTCCGCCGCGGCGTACTGCTTGGCCACGATCACCCCGGGCGCTCCGGTGCCCCAGAAGAGCAGCGCCTGGGCGCCGGAGTCCCGGACGTGGGTGAACATCGGGCTGAAGTCGGTGGTCGTGGTCTCGAACGGCTCGTCCCTGACGATCTGGACGCCGTATCTGCCCGCGAGTTCCTTGGTGGCGTCGTAGCCCGCGACCGCGTAGGCGCTCTTGCTGTCGTGCGCCACAGCGATCTTGGTGATGCCCTTGTGCTGGAAGTACTGCAGATAGCGGTCGGCGTACATCGCCGACAGGGCCGGCGTCACGAAGACGTACGACTTGATCGGCTTCACCTGTTCGCTGGCCGGCGCGAGGGAGAGGTAGGGGATCCTCTCGCGCTGCGTGAGCGGTTCCACGGCCAGTGCCGAGTTGGAGAAGACCGGCCCGATCACGGCGGCGACCTTCTTGCTCTTGACGTCGTTGAAGCCGAGGACCGCCTGGTCGGGAAGGGTCTTGTCGTCGCGGAAGAGCAGCTCGATCCTGCGGCCGAGCAGCCCGCCCTTGGCGTTGACCTGTTCGACGGCGAGCTCCACCGCCTTCTTGTCCTCGCTCCCCAGCGGAGCGTAGTTGCCGGTGAGCGACACGATCAGCCCGACCTTGATGGGGCCCTCGCCACCGCCCGAATCGCCGCCTCCGCAGGCGGTGGCGGCGGTGAACGTCAGGGTCAGGGCGGCGAGCAGCGGTGACACGGTGGTGCGCACGGCTACCTCCTCTGGGGTGGGACGGATCGCCGGCGTGCCCCTGAATTTAGGCATGCTTTAGACTGCGGTCAAGATTTTGCCCAACATTTGTTGGAGGGCTTCGTGCGGAGTCTCCGGAACGGGAAGACGGGAGCCGGCAGGGTGGCGGGATGTCCGGGAGAGGCCGCTCCCATGCGGCCGCAGTCGCTGATGCTGACGTTCCTCGGGCACTACGTTCTCGGCAAGGACGTGGCCGTCTTCTCCGGGACCTTCATCGAGGTGTTCGAGCGGCTGGGCGTCTCCGAACACGCCACTCGCTCGACCCTCTCCCGCATGGCCGCCCGGGATCTCCTGCGGCGCGGCCGCCGCGGCCGCCGGGTCTACTTCGGGCTCACGCCCCGCTCCGAGGCGATCCTCAAGGGGGGCGAGGCCCGCATCCAGGAGGCCGGCGCGGTGAACCGGGACGCCGGAGGCTGCTGGACCCTCGTCGGCTTCTCCTTCCCGGAGTCCTGGACCAGACAGCGCCATGAGCTCCGTTCCCACCTCATCTGGGCGGGCTTCGGCATGCTGCACAGCGGCCTCTGGATCGCTCCATCCGAGGTCGACGTGACCGGGATCGTGGAGGAGCTGGGCCTGCGCGACCACGTCAAGGTCTTCACCGCGCGGCCGGCCGGTCCCACCGACATCGCCCAGTTGCTCCACGATGCCTATGACCTCAACGCCCTGGCCGAGCGCTACCGCGACTTCCTGGGCCGCTGGGACCGGCCCGAGCCGCTGGCCAAGGCGCCGGACGACCTGGCCCGCCAGCTCCACATGAAGGCGGAGTGGCTGCAGATCATGCGGCACGACCCCCGGCTCCCGACCGGCCACCTTCCCGCGGACTGGCCGGCGGCCCGCGCCCAGCAGGTCTTCCACGAATTGGACGCCGCCTTCGACGATCCGGCCCGGCGCGTCCTGGACACCGTCCTCGACACCATCCCCGCCGGCCTCGGCACCTGACCCGGGCCCCTCGTCCTCAGGCGCCTGCAGCCCGCGAACAACTGCAAGATCACGGCGCTGTCCACGTGCTCCCGCCGGTTCCTGACGAGCTCCTGGTCGCGTCGGACCAGGAGCGGCCACGTAGCTCTCAAGCCGTGATCTTGCGGTTGTTCGCGTCCGGACAGGAGGGGCTGTTCGCCTGGCCGAGTCGTCGATCCTCGAGCGCTACGCCCGACCCGGCCGCCGCGAGCGGGTAGGCCGTCGCCGCGGGTGGGCGCGTGGGGGCCGACCACAGGATCATGCCGATGTCGTCCTCGCGATGACGCATTCGCACCAGACGATCTTTCCGCCGGTCTCCGGCCAGCGCGTGCCCCAGGTGCTGGAAAGCGCGCGCACCAGCGTGAGCCCACGGCCGTGTTCATCGTTGGCTGTGGCATTTATGGGGATTGGAGGCTTTAGCTCGCTGTCCCACACCTCGATGAGGACAGTGGACTTCATCGTCATCGAGATGCATAGATAGACGGCGCCCGGGGGATCGACGAGCCTGTCCCACGCTCCTTGATCAGCGTTCATGGCCGTGGCTTCGACGCTGTTCGTGACCAGCTCTGAGACGAGGAGCTCGACGTCATCGGTCATCGCTTCGAGGCCCCACGCGGCCAGGACGCGCCGGACATGGGATCGCGCCGATCTGACGGCGGACGGCCGGGCCGGCAGCATCAGGTAGTTCGCCTGGGGGGTTCGCATATCCGCCTCGCCTATGTTCGCTTCTATAAAACCGTGCTCTAAAGATTGGCGTCGCCGGACTAGGCTGGGAAGCGTCAACCCCCGCACCGTCACATGTGAAGAACCGCGCCTTCGCCTGTGAGCAGACTGTGAGGACCAATGGCCGAGGACCGACACACCTGGCTGGCCTTCTTTGCTAATGAGCTCCGCCACTGGCGCGAGCTGCGCGGCATGACCCAAGAACAGCTGGCCAAAGTGATCAACTATTCGTCATCGACGGTCGCGATGATCGAAACCGCCTGCCGCAAGCCGAAGCCGGATCTGATCCAGCGGTGCGACCGGGAGCTCGAGACCGGTGGCGCCCTGAAGCGGCTCTACGACGAACTCGTGAGCCGAGAGGTCACCCCCGACTGGCTGGACCGCTGGAAGAAGATCGAG
>DASYNF010000290.1:0-3060 GCA_036008685.1 Actinomadura sp.
CAGCTCCATCCGCTCGTCGGCACCGAGTGCGGCCGGACCGTCGGCCCGCTGACGCCGTTCGGCGGCAACCCAGTTCCGCAGCGTCTCGTGGTTGACCCCGAGTTCACCGGCGACCGCGCGGACGCTGCGACGACTGTCCAGGACCAGCTGCGCAGCTCGCTGCCGGAACTCCTCGGGGTACTTGCTCCGTCGACCCACCCGGGCCCTCCCTCCTTGGCTGCTGCCAAGTCTGGAGGTGTTCAGCCGACGGGGGTCACTTCAGTCCGAGCGCCGAGCAGGCCCGGTCACGCCGCAAGCCGCAGTGTGCGACGGCCGGGCACGTGCACCGGACAGATGCCGACGGGTGGTTGCGATGCAGGCAACCTGGAGCCAGCCGGTCGCGGAGGAATGGGATGCCCGCCAGGTGGCGCTGGGATCACTGTCGTTTTCATCCTTCTTCGGCGTCGACTGCATGGACCGAATCGTCGCGGAGCTGAGCCGGCTCGATGCCGACCGGTTCGTCGTGGTCACCGACGACACGGTGCTCGGCCTGCACCAGGACGGACTCGTCCCAGAGCTTTATACCAAGGCCGTCGAGCAGCTCGGCCACGCCAAGGCCCCGGTCCGCCTCAGCGGCCTGTACGCGCTGCGAGACAACTACCGAGGCCAACGGCGGCGGACATTTCCTCACTGATGGCAGGCGCAGGACCGGGGGCACCCTCCCTGTCCGCGCTCTTGAAAGTCCGCCTCGATGCTCCATCCCGCGACTCGTGTTCGTGAACCCTCGGTCCGTTCCGGCTGGGTGCTCTCGGTCTGCCCTGACGCTAGCGCCGACGGTGTGCCTTGGTTCTCCCGTCATCCGAGCCATCCTGACTACTGCCGCCAAACACCGGCGTGCTACCTCTCGGCGATACGGGCGAGGAAGGCAGTAGGACCACGGCACCATGGAGCTGAGTCCTTGCGGAGGCAGCGGTCGGCCCATGGCGGGGACCACGCCGACCCGGCATGGGCTGGAGGCATACGGCGCGAGGCCGTCTGGTCCTATGTGGACCAGTCGGTGATCTTCGGCCACGAGTTCGGCCACGAACTGCCGTCCATTCGTGCCTCTGGAGTTTCCGTGGCCGCCTGCCGTGCCCTGGTGACCTGCGCAAACACCCGTGCACAGCTCAGCGCGGTCACCGGCACCAGGTGTCCACCTCGACCGTGGAGCGGGCGCTACGCCGTCGCGGGCTGCTGCTACCGTCCGGGTTCCGCGCCGACCGCAGGTCCTGGTCGCGGCTGCGTAAGCGCGTGTTCCGCGACCCGCCACGGGAGCGGAACCGGGTTTGGCAGATGGACTTCTCCGAGTTCGAGACCGCCCGCGGTGGGATCTGGCGGATCTGCGCGGTCATCGACTACGCCACCAAGATCCTTGGGCGGCTCGAAGCCCGCGCCGATCCGACGTCGGGCACTCAGCGCCTGGTCTCGTACCTGGTCAGGACCACGCCGTCGGGAAACGTCCGGGTCTCCACCAGGGTCAGGTTCACCCAGTTGTCCAGGGCCGTAAAGAACGGCGTGCCGCTGCCCACCAAGACCGGTGCGGTGGCCAGCACGTACTCGTCGATCAGCCCGGCCCGCATCGCCGCTGCGGCGAGTGTGGCGCCGCCGATGTCAATGGGGCCGCCATCCTCGGCCTTGAGCCGGGTGATCTCGGTGACCGCGTCGCCGGTGACCAGGCGGGTGTTCCAGTCGACCGTGCTGATCGTGGAGGAGAACACCACCTTCGGCATATCCTGCCAGCGGCGGGCGAACTCGATCTCCGCCGGTGTGGCGCCGGGCTGCTGGTCGGCGGTCGGCCAGTGGGAACTCATCGTCTCCCACAGTTTGCGCCCATACAGCGCCAGGCCGGTCGCCCCCACCCGGTCGGACCACCACTGGAACAGCTCGTCGCTCGGCACGCTCCAGCCGAGGTCGTCGCCGGGCGCGGCGATGTAGCCGTCCAGGGTCAGGTTCATGCCAAAGGTCAGTTTCCGCATGGCGTCAGCCTCCCGTGAGCCGGTATTCGGCGTACAGACCAGCACGGCGCGGAAAAATCATCGGTCAGGCCACACCGAGGGCCGGTTGACCACCACGCCAAGCGGATGCTGCGTACGGAAGGGAACCCCCTACGTACACCCGACACCGGGGCGCCCGGACCGCCATCACCTCGACCAGCGGTGTTGCAGATACCCGTACGGTGAAAATCTCACTAGCCGGGGCCTAAACGTACGTGTACTGAGCCCCAGCTAAATCAAGATCAAGCCCTGCCAACTCCTTGACGCATGACACGTGGATCAGAGATGGCGTGCAGACCCATCGTCTAGTGATCGGAAGCCGCCATGCGCTCCTTCTAGCCGGTGCGACCCGCGGTGCTTGTGAAGCTGCCGCGGCGGCGCGCCTCGTCACTAGCCGTTCACGGCCTCCTGTAGCGCGGCACGTCACTCAAACGGGATGGCTTGGCTCGCTTCTGCTGAGGCGGCGCGGAGCTGGTGGCGGGCGCGGCCGGCGGTGCGGAGCTCTCGCAGGTCGGGGATGTGGTTGTAGAGGGTGCCGGGGCGGATCCCGAGGAGGCCGGCGATCGCGGTGACGCTGGCTTCGGGGTTGGGCAGCATGTCGCGGGCGGCTCGGATGATCTCGGGTGTGACGACGGTGGGGCGGCCGCCGACGCGGCCTCGGGCGCGGGCGGCGGCCAGGCCCTCGTGGGTGCCGGAGACGATCAACTCGTGGATGAACTCGGCCAGGGCGGCGAAGACGTGGAACACCAGCCGCCCGCCGGGGGTGGTGGTGTCGAGGTTCTCGTGCAGCGAGGTGAAGCCGACACCCGGCAGAAGAGTGCATTCGATCTCGAATTTTCTGTCGCTATTGGCGGTTCGCGTTGCCCGCGACCAGAGGTAGGAGATCGTCCAGCGACACGGTGAGATCACTCCCGGTGCTGCGCTGTGCATCGCCGTCGAGTGTGCCGCCGTGATATCCGAGCCCGGCTTGTCCGACCGCTGAGCAGAAAGACCAACTGCTTGGCATTGTCTTGGCCGGACGCTACGGATGAGCCTTCTCGGTGTGATC
>DASYNF010000291.1:0-36007 GCA_036008685.1 Actinomadura sp.
GCCGCGCCGAATACGTCAACTACGTGACTCCCGGAATCGTCCTGCTGACCGTGGCCGGCGCCGCCACGGGAACGGCCGTATCGGTGGCCATGGACATGACCGAAGGAATCGTCGCCCGGTTCCGCACCATGGCGATCTCCCCCGCCTCGGTGCTGACCGGACACGTCTTGGGCAGCGTGATCCAGACGCTGCTCGGCATGGCGGTCGTCATCGGCGTCGCCCTGCTGGTCGGATTCCGGCCCACCGCAGGACCCGTCGAGTGGGTAGCGGCCGCCGGCGTCCTCACGCTGTTCGTCCTCGCGCTCACCTGGCTGTCGGTCGCGCTCGGCTTGGTGTCCAAGAGTGTCGAGAGCGCCAGCAACGCCCCCATGCCACTGACGCTCCTGCCGTTCCTCGGCAGTGGATTCGTCCCCACCGAATCGATGCCGACCTGGCTGCGCTGGTTCGCCGAGTACCAGCCCTTCACACCCATCATCGAGACGCTGCGGGGCCTGCTGCTGGGCACCCCGATCGGCGACAGCGCGATCCTCGCGATCGCCTGGTGCGCCGGCATCACACTGGTCGGCTACCTCTGGGCGAAGAAACTGTTCAATCGCGATCCTTCACGCTAGTCGGCCCGCCGGCCGGCCCACCGGCGTACGCGCCCCGAATGGACCACGAAGCGGCCGACCGCCTCAGGCAGGTCCCGCCGCGACACGATCGCCTGGATCGACTCCCACACCTGCTCCAGGCTGAGTTCCTCACCGAACTCGGTGACTCGCCGGACCCGACCGCGCCGGGCACAGGATGTCGGGTCCGGCAGGGCGGGCCCCGCCTAGCGTGGGTGATCAGAAAGGGAAGGAGGGCTGGGGTGCTGGAGCGGCTGAACCAGGCCATGGACGACATCGAGCAGCACCTCGATCAGCGGATCGAGGTGGCCGAGCTCGCGCGGATCGCCGTCACGTCGGACCACCACTTCCGGCGGCTGTTCTCCGCGCCGGCGGGCATCCCGCTGTCGGAGTACATCCGTCGCAGGCGGCTCACCGTCGCGGGCGCTCAGGTGCTCGCCGGGCAGGGGACGCTGCTCGATGTCGCGGTGCGTTACGGCTACGGCTCGGGCGAGGCGGTTTCGCCGCTAGCTGTGGCGCCTCTCCGACGAGTTCTGGGGCCGGCCGGCGGACGCGGCCGCGTGGCACGCGCCGCGGCCGTCGGCCCGGGCGATGATCCGGCCCGCTTCGATCCGGATGGCGACCTCGGTCCCGTCGCTTACGGCGGGCACGCCGGCCGCCGCGGCGAGGGCGCCCGACTCGTCGTGCACGACCTGCAGGCGCGGCCATGCCGACGGCGGGAAGGCCTGGCGTAGGCAGCCACAGAGGTCGGCGACGGCCAGCCGCGCCAGCGGTCCCAGCTCGCCGGGGTCGCCGGTGACCAGGACGGCGGTGACCTCGGCCCCGGGCGGTGCGGCCCGCACCGCCTCCTCGGCGGCCTCGAGCCGGTGCAGCCCGAGGATCGCCACCACGCCGTCGCCGGTGAGCCGCGCGGGCTCGCCGCGCACCGCGTCCGGCGCGGGCGGCGGGGACCACGGCTCGTCCGCGGGCTGCGCCTGCGGGATCCAGGGCGCATGCGGGAGCGACCATCCGGCGCCCAGATCGAGGTCCGCCAGTTGCTCGCAGACGCTGACGACGTCGAAGGGCTCGATGAAGCCGGGCGCGGCGGCGGCCATCTGGCTCGCGCCGTGCAAGGTCGTGAGCACAGCCTCCGCAACGCGCACCCGGCGGCCGACCGGCGTACCGGGCGGCCGCAACCGCTCCAGGGCCAGCCCGAGCAGGATCGCGTCCAGCTTCATCAGCTGCGCGAACGGCCAACGGGTCCGCTCCTCGGCGAAGATCTCGGGCATCAGGTCCATGCCGAGCCGGGCCGCGCCGTGCTGCTCGTCGATGGCGAGGGGGAGGCGGGCGACCCAGGCGCGGGCAAGCGCGCCGAGTGCCTCGCGAGCGGTGCGGTCCGGTTCCGGGTGCGGCGGCTCGGGTGCGCGCTCGGCGAGGTCGGCCAGGACGGCGAAGTAGAGGGATCGTTTGCCGGGGAAGTTGGAGTAGACCCCGCCGCGGGTGAGCCCGGCGCGCTCGGCGATGCCGTCGATCTTGGCGTCGCGGAAGCCGCGCTCGGCGAACTCGTCCCTGGCGGCGGCCAGCACCTTGGCGCGGTTGCGCTCCTGCATTTCCGCCCTGGTGAGCCGGCCCATCGTCCTCCTCATCGCGGCGATTGCCGTGCATCCCGGTCCAAGATACCTTGACCATCCATATGATGAGACCATGTGGTCAGGCCATTTGAAATCCGGGAGGATTCATGACCGGCACCAGACATGATGTGCCCGCCGTCCCCGAGATCGACCTCACCGACACCGAGGTGCTACGCGACCCCTTTGCCGCTTACGGGCACGCCCGGGAGCGCTCGCCGCTGGTGCGGCTCCTGATCCCCGGTCTCGGCCCTATGTGGGCCCTCACCCGCCACCAGGACGCCAGGACGATGCTCGGCGATCCGCGGTTCGAGATCAACGCCGACAGCTTCATCCGGCCGGACGTCCCCGACGACTGCCTGCCCTACATGCGGACCATGAGTGAAATGGACGGGCCGGAGCACGCGCGGCTGCGCAGGCTGGTGTCCCCCGCGTTCACCGCGCGCCGCGCCGCCGAGTTCCGGCCGCGGATCGAGCCGATCGTCGAGAACCTGCTCGACAACCTGCCGGGCCACGCCGAGCACGGCTCGGTGGACCTACTACGGCACTTCGCGCGACCGCTGCCGATCGAGGTCATCTGCGAGCTGGTCGGCATTCCCGAGCCCGACCGCCCGCGGTGGCGCGAGTACGGCGCCACTGTCGCGACAGGCTCGGGCCAGGGGTTCGCCGAAGCCATACCAGGCATCATGGAAGGCGCCAAGGCGGCGATAGCGCGCCGGCACGACGAACCCGGTGACGACCTGGTCTCAGACCTCGTCCGCGTGCGGGCCGAGGACGGGGACCGGCTCAACGACGCCGAGGCGGTCACGCTGGTCTGGCACCTGGTCCTCGCGGGACAGACGCCCACGAACCTCATCGCCAACGCCGTGGAGGCCCTGCTCTGCCACCCCGGGCAGCTCGCCGCACTGCGCGAGGATCCCGGGCTCATGCCGCGCGCCGTCGAGGAGCTGATGCGCTGGTGCGGTCCGACGCTGCTGTCGATACCCCGCTACGCGCGGGCGGACATCGAGCTCTGCGGCACGCTGGTGCGCAAGGGCGAGCCCGTCACCGCCACGATCGCCGCCGCCAACCGAGACCCGCGCGCGTTCGCCGACCCCGACCGGCTCGACATCAGCCGAGCCACAGGACCGGCGGGCCATCTGGGCTTCGCCCACGGACCACACTTCTGTCTCGGGGCGTCGCTGGCCCGCGTACAGACCGAGGCCGCGCTGACCGCGCTGCTGCACCGCTTCCCCGGCCTGACGCTCGCCGTCGCCCCGGAAGAAGTGCGCGCCCCCGACCCGGGCACCTGGCGCCTCACCGCGCTGCCCGTGACCCTCTGACGCCGGTCTGACCTGAGCTGACGCTCTCAGCTGAGAACCCAGAACCCGAAAGCACCGGGAACCGTCGAGAGCCCACACGATCCCGGACCGACGCCCCACCCGAATGGCCGGCCGCACGGAATGACCAGCCCCACTCCCGAGTCCTGGCCCTCCCGGGCCCGGCCCCACAACCGTTGAGGAGACGTTCCGAATGGCGCGTACCGGTGACCGCGGCGACCTGCTGACGTGCACGTTCTGCGGGAAGAGCCAGCAGCAGGTTCGTAAGCTGATCGCGGGCCCGAGTCCTCTCTGCATCTGTGACGAATGCGTCGGGATCTGCAACGAGCTCCTCGAGGAGGAGCTCAGCGAGTCCTCCGGGGGCGGGCCGCGGGAGCTGCCGAAACCCCGGGAGATCTACGACTTCCTCGAGCGGTACGTCGTCGGGCAGGAGAGCGCCAAGAAGACACTGGCGGTGGCGGTCTGCAACCACTACAAACGCATCCGGGCGGGAGCCGGTGGGAACGGGCCGCACGCCGCGAAGGAAGAGCCGGTCGAACTCGGCAAGTCCAACATCCTGCTGATCGGCCCGACCGGTTGCGGGAAGACCTACCTCGTCCAGACCCTCGCCCGGATGCTCGACGTCCCGTTCGCGATCGCGGACGCCACCGCGCTCACCGAGGCCGGCTACGTCGGGGAGGACGTCGAGAACATCCTGCTCAAGCTGATCCAGGCCGCCGACCACGACATCAAGAAGGCCGAGACCGGCATCATCTACATCGACGAGATCGACAAGATCGCCCGAAAGAGCGAGAACTCGTCGACCACCCGCGACGTCTCCGGCGAGGGCGTCCAGCAGGCGCTGCTGAAGATCCTGGAGGGCACGACGGCGAGCGTGCCGCCGCAGGGCGGCCGCAAACACCCCCACCAGGAGTTCATCCAGATCGACACGAGTGACGTGCTGTTCATCGTCGGCGGTGCGTTCGCCGGCCTGGAGGAGATCATCGAATCCCGGACCGGCCGCAAGGGCATGGGGTTCGGCGCCGCGATCCGCACCGGGCCGGAGCGGGCGAAGCGGGACCCCTGCGCCGAGGTCATGCCCGAGGACCTGCTGAAGTTCGGGCTGATCCCGGAGTTCGTCGGCCGACTCCCGGTGGTGTCGACGTTCCAGCCGCTGGACCGGACGGCGTTGACGCGGATCCTCACCGAGCCGCGCAACGCACTGATCAAGCAGTACCAGAAGCTCTTCCAGATCGACGGCGTCGAGCTGGAGTTCACCGACGACGCCGTCGGCGCGATCGCCGACCAGGCACTGCTCCGCCGCACCGGCGCCCGAGCGACCCGCGCGATCCTCGAAGAGGTCCTGCTCAACGTCATGTACGAGCTACCGAGCCGGGACGACGTGGCCCGCGTCGTGATCAACCGCGACACCGTCCTCCACAACGTCAACCCGACCCTGGTGCCGCGCGAGCACCCCGACCGCGAACGGCGGCACCGCGAGAAGTCCGCCTGACTCCTACCGACCCGAGCCCGGCTCCCCTCCGCGAACCTTTCGCACGAGCCTGACCAGCGCGCCAGCGAATGTGCCGCAACGGGTTTTTTACGCCATTCTGGGCGCTATGAAACGCCCGAATGCCGAGGCCCCGCCGATGGCGTTCACCCTGGACCGGGTCAGTGTCCACCGTGACGGGACGGCGCTGTTGTCGGAGATCTCCGCGGACATCCCGGCCGGCGCCTGCACGGCACTGGTCGGGCCCAGTGGCTCCGGTAAGTCCACACTGCTGCGGCTGCTCAACCGCCTGCTCGACCCCACCTCGGGACGGGTCCTGTGCGGAGGCGTTCCGATCACCGACCTGGAGGTGCTCTCCCTGCGGCGCCGGATCAGCCTGATCGCACAGCAACCGGTCCTGCTCACCGGCCGCGTCGCCGACGAGCTACGGGTCGGCCGGCCCGACCTCACCGACACGGAGGCCGCCGAGCTCCTCGAGCGGGCCGGGCTCCCGCCGGGCCTGGCGTCGCGGAGCACGGAGGGCCTGTCCGGCGGGGAGGCTCAGCGGCTGTGCCTGGCCAGATCCCTGGCCGTCGGCCCGAGCGTGCTCCTGCTGGACGAACCGACCTCGGCCCTGGACGCGAGGAGCTCCGCGGCGGTCGAAGACGCGCTGCGCGCCCTCCTCTCGGACGGCGGGACCGTCGTGATCGTCAGTCACGAGATCGACCAGGCGCGACGCCTCGGCGACCGGGTCCTCGTGCTCGCCGGGGGCAGGCTCACGGAGCAAGGACGTCCGGAGAACATCGCCTACCTGGGGAGCACCTCGTGAACACGCCGGACATACCGCAGTGGAGCGGGGTCGCGGCCTCCGCGGCGCTGATCGCCATCGCCGTGGCGGTCACCGCCCGCGCGGGTCTCGGACTCGCCGCCGAGATCTCCCTGGCGTCGGTGCGCGCGGTGGCGCAACTGGTCGCCGTGGCCGCCGTGCTGGCGTTCCTGTTCACCCGGGGCGGGTTGACGGGCGCCCTCGGCTGGGCGACCGTCATGGTCCTGATCGCCGGTCAGGTCGCCGCACGCCGGGGCCGGGGCCTGCCCAGAGCCCGTACGGTCGGCACGCTGGCGGTCGGTCTGGGGGCCGCAGTCCCGCTGACCACACTGGTCGCGCTGGGGGTCATTCCCACGCGGCCGCACGTCCTCATCCCCGTGGCCGGCATGATCGTCGCGGGAGCCATGCAGGCCGCCGCTCTCACGCTGGTGCGGGTCCGCGACGAGGTCGCCGCGGCACGGCCCGCCATCGAGGCCCGGCTGTGCCTCGGGCTCCCGGCCGTCGCGGCGTTCGCGCCCCACTCCCGCACCGCGCTTCGCACCGCGCTGCAGCCCGCCATCGACGCCACCAAGGTCGTCGGCCTCATCAGCCTGCCCGGTGCGATGACCGGCCTGATCCTGGCCGGGGTCGAGCCACTGGTCGCGATCCGCTACCAGATCGTGGTGATGTACATGCAGCTCGGCGCCGCGGCCATCGCCGCCCTGACGACCGCCCGGCTGGCCACGAGCACCTTGTTCGACGAGGCCCATCGGCTCCGGCCGCTCGGCGATCCCCGTCCCTGACCGCCCAGGGTCCGGCCCGCCTGGGCTCCGTGCGGGGGCGGGCGGGTGGACCGGGGCGGCAGAGAAACGCCCGGCGGGACGAGCCGGCCGGGCACGGATGGAGAAGTGCTGGGCGGCCCCGGTGCGGGGGCCGCCCAGCCGGCTAGCCGAGGCGGTTGGTCAGAGCTGTGTACTCATCCCACAGCCCCTGCGGCAGGTGGTCGCCGAAGGTCTTGAAGAACTCGGGTACGAGCTCGGCCTCCTGCCTCCACACCTGGAGGTCGACCGACAGCAGCGTCTCCAGGTCGTCTTCGGAGATGTCCAGACCGTCGGTGTCCAGGGCCTTGCGCGCGGGGACGCTGCCGATCGGCGTCTTCACCGCGTCGGCCTGGCCGTTGAGCCGCTCGACGATCCACTTGAGGACCCGGCTGTTCTCACCGAAGCCGGGCCACAGGAACGCGCCGTCGGCGTCCTTACGGAACCAGTTGACGTAGTAGATCCGCGGGAGCTTCTCCGGGTCGGCGGAGGCGCCGACCTTCAGCCAGTGCCCGAAGTAGTCGCCCATGTTGTAGCCGCAGAACGGCAGCATCGCGAACGGGTCGCGGCGCAGTTCCCCGACCGTGCCCTCGGCCGCCGCGGTCTTCTCCGAGGCGATGTTGGCACCGAGGAAGACGCCCTGCTGCCAGTCGAACGACTCGGTGACCAGCGGGACCGCGGTCGCGCGCCGGCCGCCGAACAGGATCGCCGAGATCGGCACGCCGTTCGGGTCCTCCCATTCGGGAGCGATGATCGGGCACTGCCCGGCCGGCGTGGTGAAGCGGGCGTTGGGGTGGGCGGCGGGCTCGGCGGACTCGGGAGTCCAGTCGCGGCCCTTCCAGTCCGTGAGGTGCGCCGGCGGCTCATCGGTGAGGCCCTCCCACCAGACGTCGCCGTCGTCGGTGAGCGCGACGTTGGTGAAGATGCTGTTGCCCCACAGCGTCTTGATCGCGTTGGCGTTCGTCGACTCGCCCGTGCCCGGGGCCACGCCGAAGAAGCCGGCCTCCGGGTTGATCGCATAGAGCCGGCCGTCCGCGCCGAACCGCATCCAGGCGATGTCGTCGCCGATCGTCTCGACCTTCCACCCGGGAACGGTCGGCTCGAGCATGGCGAGGTTGGTCTTGCCGCACGCGGACGGGAAGGCCGCGGCCACGTACCTGGTCTCGCCCTCCGGGGGCGTGAGCTTGAGGATCAGCATGTGCTCGGCCAGCCAGCCCTCGTCCCTCGCCATGGTCGAGGCGATGCGCAGGGCGTAGCACTTCTTCCCGAGCAGCGCGTTGCCGCCGTAACCCGAACCGTAGGACCAGATCTCCCTGGTCTCGGGGAAGTGCGAGATGTACTTGGTGGTGTTGCAGGGCCACGGCACGTCGGCCTCATCGGTCTCCAGCGGGGCGCCCACGGAGTGCACGCACTTCACGAACGAGCCACGCTCTTCGATGAGGCGCAGCGCGGGCTCACCCATCCGGGTCATGATCCGCATGGAGACCGCCACGTACGGCGAGTCGGTGATCTCGACGCCGAGCTGGGAGATGTTGCCGCCGAGGGGGCCCATGCAGAACGGGACCACGTACATGGTCCGGCCCCGCATCGAGCCTTTGAAGACGTCCCCGAACGTGGCCCGCATCGCCGCCGGGGCGATCCAGTTGTTGGTCGGGCCGGCGTCCTCCTCCTTCTCGGAGCAGATGAACGTACGGTCCTCGACACGGGCGACGTCGGACGGGTCGGAGGCGCAGTAGAAGCTGTTGGGCCGCTTGTCGGGGTTCAGGCGTCTGAAAGTGCCCTGAGCCACGAGAAGGTCCGTGAGCCTCTGCCATTCGGCCTCCGAGCCATCACACCACTCGACTCTGTCCGGCTGGGTCAGCTCCGCGATCTCACGGACCCAGTCGATCAACGCGGTGTTTCTGGTCGGGGCCTGATCTAGGCCAGAGACCTGGTGGGACACGAGCAGCTCCTTACGCTGTGCAGCGGTTCTCCGCATCATGGCGAATGGCGCCCGAATTGACCAATTGGCCCAGACCATTGGATTAGACCAGTGGCACGCACGCCCTGCGCGAGACCGCCGGGCGCGGCCGTGGCGCGCCGCCGTGAAGGAGAGGAGCCGGTGACCACGCTTCGGGACCCACCGTAGGACCGACGACGCCTGAAGCCCCGTCCGGGGTCCAACCCGGCAGGAGCACCGAAAACCGAGACCGCTCCGCATATCCCGACGCAGGGCCCGACATCGGAGGACTTTCGGCCCAGGACCTACCCGGCGGAGCGGGTTACCGTCGAACGGTCACCACGATGCCACCAGGGGGAACGGGAGATGGCTGAGACCAATACCGCGCCTTCGCCGAGCCGGCGGAAAGCACCGTCCAAGGCCACCGAGGGCCGTGCGCCGAAGGCCGCTGGAGGGGGCGCATCGCCCAAGGCGGCGGACCGCACCTTACCGCCGAGGTCGTCCGCACAGGAGGGCGAGGATCAGGGCCTGACCATCAGGCTGCCCATGATGACCGTTCAGCTCCACCGACCGCACGTCCCGCGCATGATCCCCCATGACGTGGACGAGGCGGTCGACACCGTCCAGTCGACGTTGCCGCCCGTGGAGCGTCTCGCCTACTACGCCGGCCTCGGCGCGCTGGCGGCGCTCGGGATCATCGAATGGCCCGTGGCCGCGGCGATCGGCGTCGGCACGATGCTGGCCAAGCGGGCTCTGAAGAGGGAGGCCCCCGCCGAGCACGAACACGAGGGTGGACGAGAGCGAGCGGGCGCGGGCGAGATCCCGCCCCGGCGGAAGGCGGCCAGAGCCTCCTGAACCCGAGCGTCCTGATCGACGACATCGGCGGAGCGACCGGCCACGCCGCCCCACTCCGGGGGCGGCGTGAGCGTTCGGTCATCGAATGTTCACCTACTGGAAAGGGATAAAGCTCACTTCCGGCGGAAAATCGGGCATAGCCTCATCCCGAAGTCGAATCCCCCCACCGGAGGTTCCAGTGACCGAGTTCCTGGCCGCTGTGCTGGCCAAAGCCCTCTTCGGCGTGCTCGAAGCGCTGATCATGCGTCTCGTCAGCGAGCTGTTCGTAGCAGGTTATCGTCGGTATCACCGATCGGCCACGGCGTCCGCAATGGCCATGTGAGCGGGCCGCAGGCGGGCGCGGGTCCTGCCAGGCGTCCATCGCGACGCCCGTGCGGACAGTAGAGATAAGCGTATAGAGAGGTCTTTTCCGGGTAAAGGGTCGCTGACAACCGACCAGCCGGCCTCCGACCGGGAGAGACGTCATGACAGGAACATTGCGGGTCCCGCGGAGCCGCGGCGCGCTGAGCGGCGTGCTGTTGCTGCTCCTCGGGCTGTGGGGGGGACTCGTCCCCTTCGTCGGCCCCTACGCCGACTTCGCCTACACCCCCGACAGGGCGTGGGTCTTCACCACCGGCCGGCTATGGCTGGAGATCGTCCCCGCGGCGGCCACCGTGCTCGGCGGGCTGATCCTGCTGCTCAGCGCCAACCGGCTCCTGGCCTCGCTGGGCGCGTGGATCGCCGCGCTCGGGGGCGCCTGGTTCGTCGCCGGAGGGCCCGTGAGCGCGCTGTGGACCGACGGCGGTGCGGCCGCGACCGGCGCACCCATCGGCAGCGAGTCCAAGCGGATCGCGGAACAGCTGGCGTTCTTCGACGGCGTGGGCGTGCTCATCGTCTTCTTCGCGGCTCTCGCCCTGGGCCGCCTCGCCGTGGTCGCGGTCAAGGACGTCCAGCCGGCCGGTGAGCAGGCCGCCGCGCCTCCCGCTCCGGAGGACGCACCACCGATCGGCGCGACCCAGCCGCTCCCCCGGCGCTACGCGCGCGGCCCGCACCCGGGCGACCCGGCGGCCCCGCGGCCGCGAGGCCCGGAACCCGGTGACCGGATGGTCGCCCCCTACGCCTCGGACCAGCCCTCGGATCCGCGCGCTCCCCAGGCCTGATGCGAGATCGGCCGGCCGCACCGCCCGGACGCCGTCCAAGCCGGACTGGGACGGCGTCCGGGCGGTGCGGCCCAGCCGAGCGGACTACTTCTTCTTGGCGCCCCGCTTTTCGCGGATCTTCATACTGACCTCGATCGGCGTCCCCTCGAAGCCGAACTCCTCCCGGAGCCGGCGCTCGATGAACCGGCGGTAACCGGGCTCGAGGAATCCCGAGGTGAACAGCACGAACTTCGGTGGCCGCACACTCGCCTGGGTCGCGAAGAGCACCCGCGGCTGCTTGCCGCCGCGCACCGGATGCGGGTGGGCCGCCACGAGCTCGGCGAAGAAGGTGTTGAGCCGTGCCGTCGGCACGCGGGCGCCCCAGTTCTCCAGCGCGGTCTCGATGGCCGGCACGAGCTTTTCGACGTGCCTGCCCGTATGGGCGGAGATGTTGACCCGGGGGGCCCAGCGGGCGTTGTGCAGCTGCCGGTCGATCTCGCGGTCGAGGTAGTAGCGGCGTTCCTCGTCGAGGAGGTCCCACTTGTTGAAGGCCAGGACAAGCGCGCGGCCCGCCTCGATGACCGTGGTGATGATGCGCAGGTCCTGTTCGGCGAGGGGATCGCTGGCGTCCACAAGGACCACGGCGACCTCCGACCGGTCCAGGGCCGACTGGGTGCGCAGCGTGGCGTAGAAGTCGGCGCCCTGGTTCTCACGGTGCCGGCGGCGGATCCCCGCGGTGTCGATGAAACGCCAGGTCTTCCCGCCCAGCTCGATGAGCTCGTCGACCGGGTCCCGGGTGGTCCCCGCGACGTCGTGGACGACGGCCCGCTCCTCGCCCGCGAGCCGGTTGAGCAGGCTGGACTTGCCGACGTTGGGCCGGCCGATCAGTGCCACCCGGCGTGGTCCGCCGGGCTCCTCGTAGGTCTCCAGCGGCGCAGGCTCGGGGAGCGCATCCAGCACGGCGTCCAGAAGATCGCCGCTGGCCCGCCCGTGCAGGGCGCTGACCACCAGGGGCTCCCCGATCCCGAGCCCCCACAGCGCCGCCGCGTCCGACTCCGCCCCGATGTCGTCCACCTTGTTGGCGGTGAGCACCACGGGTTTGCCTGACTTGCGCAGGATGTCCGCGACCGCCTCGTCCACGTCGGTCGCACCCACGGTGGCGTCCACCACGAACAGCACCACATCGGCGAGCTCGACGGCGAGCCGCGCCTGTTCGGCGATGGCCGCGGGGAGGCCCACGGCGTCCGGCAGCCATCCGCCCGTGTCCACGACGGTGAACCGGCGGCCTCGCCACAGCGCGTCGTAGGCGACCCGGTCACGGGTCACACCGGGCACATCCTCGACCACCGCCTCGCGGCGTCCGATGATCCGGTTGACCAGGGTCGACTTGCCGACGTTGGGCCGGCCGACCACAGCGACGACGGGAGCCGGAGGCACGTCGTGCTCAAGCCCATCACCGATCATGTCGGCATGCGTCATATCGTACTCACTCACGTTTTCTCCGTATTCAAGGTCGCCGTCGCAGCTCCTCCTCCGCAGACGACCAGACAGGAGCCTTCGGTGGTCGCGGCCGGCTGCGCTCAGTTCGCGGCGACACGCTCTTTCACCAGCGCGAGGATCGTCTCGATGACCTCATAGAGCCCGACCTCAGAGGAGTCGAGCTCCTGAGCGTCGGCCGCCTTGCTGAGCGGCGAGGCCTTACGGGTGGAGTCGAGCCGATCCCGGCGGGCCTGCTCGGTCAGGGTCACCTCTACCGTCGCGGTGGGATCCTCCGCCAGCTCCTTGGCCCGGCGCTGTGCGCGAACCTGCTCGCTCGCGGTGAGGAACACCTTGACGGCTGCGTCGGGAGCCACGACCGTGCCGATGTCACGGCCCTCGGCGACGATGTCACCGGCACTGATTATCTCACGCTGAAGGACGACCAGCCGCTCGCGAACGGCGGGCACGGAACTCACCGCGCTGACCGCGTTGGTCACGGCCCTGGTACGGATCGGGGTGGACACGTCCACGCCGTCCACGCGGATCGTCGAGGCGTCGGGGTCGGTGCCCACCTCGAAGGACGGCTCGGCCACGCGCGCCGCCACCGCCTCGGGGTCCTGCACCGGTACGCCCTCCTCGAGCATCCACCACGTCATCGCGCGATACATCGCGCCCGTGTCGAGATAGCGGAATCCGAGCAAGCGGGCCACGCCCTTGGCCGCGCTCGACTTGCCCGATCCTGAGGGACCGTCCACGGCGATGATCAGCGTCACGTGTGATTCCTTCTCCCAGGCCTCGGGCACCGCGTGCCGTCGGCCTCCTCGGCTGATGATCCCCTTGGGTACAGATCCCAACGCACCAGGCTACCGGGTCCGTGTACCTCCGTGGTCCCGCTGGTGCCGCACGGGTCAGCGGGGAACCGACCAGCCTCGGCCCCGCAACTCCCCGGCGAGCCGTTCGGCCGACTCGGGAGTGACCGAGAGTTCAACGACGCCGACCGGCAGACCGGGAGAGTGCTCGATGGTCACGTCCTCGATGTTGGCGCCCGCCACCCCGGCCGCCTGGAAGAGCAGAGCCAGTTCACCGGGACGGTCCGGGATGACGACCGACACGACCGCATAGCGCGAGGCGTCTCCGCCATGCTTGCCGGGGATCCGCGCCTGCCCGGTGTTGCCCCGTCCGAGCAGGTCGGTGAGCAATCCCGCCGCCGCCTCGGCGCCGGCCTGCCCGGCCTCGGCGCCGGCCCGCAGCACGGAGGCGATCACCGCGAGATCGGTGGCGACCGCCTCGAGCACGTCGGCCACCGGCTCGGCGTTGGCGGCGAGGATGCCCGTCCACAGGGCGGGGTCGCCCGCCGCGATCCGGGTGACGTCCCGGACACCCGGCCCGGCCAGGCCCAGCGCGAGATCCTCGGCCTCGGTCAGCCGGGCCGCCATCGCGGCCGAGACGACGTGCGGCGAGTGGGAGACGAGCGCGACCGCCCGGTCATGCTCGGTGGCGTCGGCGGTCAGCGGCTCCGCGCCACAGGCGCGTGCGAGCGCCCGGACCGTCTCGACGGCTTCGCCGCTCGTCGCCGGCGTGGGGCACAGCGCCCAGGTGCGGCCGAGGAAGAGGTCGCCTCGCGCGGCCGCCGGACCGGAACGCTCACGGCCGGCGAGTGGATGGCCCGGCACGAAGCTCCGCAGATCACAGCCGAGGTCCATGGCGTCGAGCACCGGCCTGGCCTTGACGCTGGCCACGTCGGTGTAGACCCGGGCCAGGTTGCGCTTCTGCGCGTCGAGAAGGGTCGCTCCCACGGCGCTGACGGGAACCGCCAGAACGGCGATGTCGGCGGGCTCGTCCGGGCCGTCCTCGGGGAGCGCGTCGCCGGCTCCGAGTTCGGCGGCGAGCCGCAGCGATGTCTCGTCGCGGTCGGCCAGCAGCACCTCGGCGCCGGCCGCGCGCATCGACAGTGCGATCGAAGTGCCGATCAGCCCGGTCCCGATGATGACGATGCGCCCGGGAACACCCTGCTTTTCCACCGGCACAGCCTACTGGGCGATGTCGAGGCGGAGAGCCGCGGCACCGCGCAGGTAGACGTGCTGCACGGCCGACCGCGGGCGATCGGTCTCGATATGGGCCATGAGCCGGATCACCCGCGGCAGCGCGTGCGGCACATTGATCTCACTGGCGCACAGCAACGGCACGTCGTGGAAGCCGAGCTTCCGGGCCGCGAGGGCCGGAAACTCCGCGGCGAGGTCCGGGGTGACCGTGAAGATCACGCTGATGACGTCCTCGGTCGTGAGCGTGTTGCGGGTCATGACCTCGGTGACGAGCTCCGTCGTCGCCTCGAGGATCTGATCCCGGTCGTCGGCATCGACCTGCGTCGCACCCCTGAGCGCTCGTACCGCCACTGACTTCCTCCTAAAGATCTACCGCTGCGTACAACTCGCCGACCTCTTTGGAGGTCAACGCACGCATTGTGCCCGGCTTGAGCGCACCCAGCCGCACCGGCCCGAACTCGGTGCGCACCAGCTGGCGCACCGGATGCCCCACCTCGGCCAGCAGACGCCGCACGATGTGCTTGCGTCCCTCGTGCAGGGTCACCTCCACGAGCGCCCGCTTGCCGGACGTCTCGACGACCCGGAAGCGATCGGCCCTGGCCGGGCCGTCGTCGAGGGTCACGCCCTCCCGCAGCCGCCTGCCGAGGTCGCGCGGGATCGGCCCGGAGACATCGGCGAGATAGGTCTTCTCCACCCCGAAGCTCGGATGAGTCAGCCGGTGGGACAGCTCACCATCGTTGGTCAGCAGGATGAGCCCCTCGGTGTCGGTGTCCAGCCGGCCCACATGGAACAGCCGCTCCGGCACGTCCACGTAGTCCGCAAGGGTCCGCCGGCCCTGGGGATCGGCCATGGTGCTGACCACGCCACGCGGTTTGTTGACCGCGTAGTAGCGCATCTCCGATCGGGTCTCGACGCGCTTGCCGTCGACCTGGATCACGACCTTCTCCGGGTCCACCCGGACCCCGAACCACGACACGACCTTGCCGTCGACCTTCACCCGGCCGTCGGCGATCAGTTGTTCGCAATATCGTCGGCTGCCGACCCCGGCCTCGGCCAGGACCTTCTGCAACCGGATTCCTTCGTTTTCGCTCACGCTGTGATTTCCTCTATGCCTTCAACGTCGTCGGGCAGGTAGGGGGCGAGATCTGGGAGCTCTTCGAGGCTGTTCAGGCCGAGCCGCTCCAGGAAGTAGCGGGAGGTGCGGTAGAGGTAGGCCTGCGACTCGGGCTCCTGACCGGCCTCCTCGATGAGACCCCGAAGCTTCAGCGTCCGGAACACGCCCTCACTGCTGACTCCCCGGATGGCCGACACTCGGGCGCGGCTCACCGGCTGCCGGTAGGCCACGACCGCGAGCGTCTCGAGCGCCGCCTGGGTGAGCCGCGCCTGCTGTCCGTCGGTCACGAACCGTTCCACCAGCGGGGCGCAGACGTCACGGGTGTAGAAGCGCCACCCCCCGGCGACCTCCCGCAGCTCGAATCCGCGGCCCTGCAGGGTGTATTCGGCGGCCAGCATGCGCAGGGCGGCGGTGATCTCGTCGCGCGGGCGCTCCAGGATCTGCGCCAGAGTGACCTCCTGCACGGGCTCGTCCACGACCAGCAGGATCGCCTCGAGCCCCGCCCGCAGGCTCGGCAACCCCGTCCTGGCGGACTCGTCCACGTGCTGCTCATCCATCCGCGTCTCCACCGTCGCCGTCCGTGCCGTCACCGCCGCCGTCGCGACCGTTGCCCTCACCACCGGGCTCCCGGGCGCCCTCGTAGTCCTCACCGACCTCGACCTCACCCTCATCGCCACCGACCCAGGTGACGTACAGCTCAGCGAGAGGCTGAAGCTGCTCGAAGGACACCGCCTGCTCCCGGTAGAGCTCGAGGAGCGCGAGGAACCGGGCCACGATCTCGTAGGTGCCCGGGCAGTCGGAGGTCAGGGCTCGGAACGTGGCCCGCCTGAGCCGGCGCAGCCGCGCGACCAGGATAGTGGCCTGCTCGCGCACGCTCGCCTGCGGCTGGTAGATGTGCTCCACGGACACCGTCGGCGGCGCCTTGGGAGTGAGGGCCCTGGCCGCCAATCGAGCGAACTCCGTGGCACCGAGGCCGAGGAGGACCTCGGGGAGGAGGTCGGCGAACCTCGGCTCCATGGGCACCACACGGGGAAAGCGTTTCGCCTCCTCGGCCATCCACCCGGAGAAGACCTGGGCGACCTCCTTGTAGGCCCGATATTGCAGAAGCCGTGCGAACAGCAGGTCACGGGCCTCCAGCAGGGCGAGGTCCTCCTCGTCGTCGACCTCTCCCGACGGCAGCAGCCGGGCGGCTTTCAGATCCAGGAGCGTCGCCGCGATGAGGAGGAAATGACTGGCCTGGTCCAGGTCCCAGTCGCTTCCCCGGGCCCGGATGAACGCGATGAACTCGTCGGTGACCTTGTGGAGCGAGACCTCGGTGATGTCCAGTTTGTGCTTGGCGATCAGTCCGAGCAGCAGATCGAAGGGACCTTCGAAGTTGTCGAGGTGGACCTCGAAGCCGGAGGGCCGTGCCGGCTGCTCATCCCCGTGCTGTGCGCCCGCGGGCTCCACGGGGCCCGTACCGTTCGTCAGAGGCCTACCCACATTGCCCACAGTAGTTGGCGCCGCTCTCATGCGGTCCGGCAGAGGTCCCGGCCGGGCCGGGTCGGCTCACCCGCTGTTCCGCCACCTCTCCAGCACCTCTTTGGCCAGCTCGCGGTAGGCGTTGGCACCCATGGAGGCGGAATCGAACTGGGTGATCGGCTCGCCGACCACGGTGGCGTCCGGGAACCGGACGGTGCGGTTGATCACCGTGTGGAAGACCTTCTCACCGAACGCCTCGACGATCCGGCTGAGGACCTCACGCGTGTGCAGCGTACGGGAGTCGTACATGGTGCCGAGGAACCCATCGATCTCCAGGCCGGAATTGATGCGGCCCTGGACCTTCTCGATCGTCTCCATGAGCAGAGCGACTCCGCGCATGGCGAAGTATTCGCACTCCAGCGGGACCAGCACACTGTGACTCGCCGCGAGCGCGTTGATGGTCAGCAGGCCCAGGGACGGCTGACAATCGATCATGATGTAGTCGTAGTAGGGCATCGCCGGCTTGAGGGTGTTGCTGAGGATGTATTCACGGCCGACCTCGTGCACGAGCTGCACTTCGGCCCCGGACAGGTCGATGTTGCTCGGCAGCAGGTCCATGCCCTCGATGCTGGTCTCCAGGACGACGTCCTCCCACTGGACGTTGTTCTCCAAGAGCATGTTGTGCACCGTGAGGTCGAGCTGCCGCGGGTCTCCCTTGCCGAGGCCCACCGACAGGGCTCCCTGCGGGTCGAAGTCGACGAGCAGCACCCGGCGGCCATGCTCGGCGAGAGCGGCGCCCAGATTGATGGTCGTCGTGGTCTTGCCGACGCCACCCTTCTGATTGCACACCGCCACGATCCGCGCGGGGCCGTGCTCGCCCAGCGGTTCGGGATCGGGGAACGTGGGTACGGGTCGCCGTGTCGGCCCGAGGACACGGCTCGGGTCGGTCTCGATGGCGGCCGAGAGGACCCCTTCGGCCTGCTGCGTGCTGGTCACCAGCGTTCGAACCTCCCCGGCGGCCACGATTTGCCGTCAAAACCCGGACTCTACGGATTGGCCAACCTCGCGGCAAGGCGACGCGCGCCGAGGGGCGGGCTTCGAACCGTGCGCGGCCGCTCCCCCGGGTGTTCAGCCTCTCGCCCGGGGGTGCGAGGTGGCATAGACCTCACGCAGTCGCTGAACCGTCACCAGGGTGTAGACCTGCGTCGTGGTGACGGAGGCGTGGCCGAGCAATTCCTGCACCACCCTAACGTCCGCGCCCCCGTCGAGCAGATGGGTCGCGAAAGAATGCCGCAAGGTGTGCGGGGACACGGCCGGCAGCTTGGCGCGCTCGGCCGCCGCCCGCAGCGCCATCCAGGCCCCCTGGCGCGACAACCGGCCTCCCCGGGCGTTGAGGAACAACGCCGGAGTGCCGCGCCCGGAACGGGCCAGCCCGGAGCGGGCTCGCACCAGATAGGCCTCGACGGCCCTGCAGGCGTAACCGCCGATGGGGAGCACGCGGACCTTTCCGCCCTTGCCCGACACCCGGACGACCCCCTCCTCCAGGTCGAGGTCGTCGATGTCCAGCCCGACGGCCTCGGAGATCCGCGCCCCGGATCCGTACAGGAACTCCAGCAGAGCACGGTCACGGAGCCCGCGCGGATCGTCAGCGGGCCCTGTGGCATCGAGCAACCGCTCCACGTCCTGTACAGAGATCGCCTTGGGCAGGCGACGCGGCGGCGTGGGAGGCCTGACGCCGCGCGCGGGGTCGGCGGCGGTCATGCCCTCACGGAGCGCGAACCGGTGCAGCCCGCGCACCGCCACGACGGCCCGGGCCGCCGATCCCGCCGACAGCGGCGAGTGCGATTCGTCACCCTCCCGTAGCCCGGCCAGGAACGCCATCACGTCCTCCTCGGTCACCTGGTCGACGGCCGTACGGCCGCGCGCGGCCAGGACGGCGAAATAGCGACGCAGGTCGCGGCGGTAGGAGCTCAGGGTGTTGGCCGCGAGCCCGCGTTCGACCGCGAGGTGACCGAGATAGGTGTCCATGGCCGACTGCAGCGCGGGAGTGAGGCCGGGGTCATGATCCGTGCTCACGGTCACGCTCGCCTCCTCCCTCGCCGCGGCCGGCCGGGTACGCGGGTGCGGTGCCCGGCCGCCGCCGTGCCCGCCCATCATGCCTCCTCCGGGCGGACCGGCGGGAGCTGATCGCCGGGGACCCGGGACTATCCCTCCGGAGCGTCGGGGGCACGCAGCCCACGGAACCCGTTGGCCCGGGCCACGTGGGCGGCGAGGATCCCCGTCACCGCCGTCGGATTGTGCAGCTCACCTGCGAGCACCATGGCCACGGCCTCGTCCAAAGGCACCCAGACGGCCGGGAGATCGGCCTCCTCATGCACACGGTCGAAATCGATCTCATCCGGCGGGATCTCACTGAGCCCCCGAGCGAGGAAGACGCGCTGCCGTTCGTCGGACATGCCCGGTGAGGTGAACGTGTCGACGAGCGTGTCCCAGCGCTCCGCGCGGTAGCCGGTCTCCTCCGCCAGTTCGCGTTCGGCGGTCTTCCAGAGCGGCTCGCCCTCGACGTCGCGCAACCCGGCGGGCGCCTCCCACAGCAGGTAGCCCACCGGATGGCGGTACTGCCGGATGAGGAGCACCCTGCCGTCGTCGTCGAGCGCCAGGACGCCCACCGAGCCCGGGTGCACGACCACGTCCCGGGTGACGACCTCCATCGCGTCCCCGTTCGGCATCCGCACCTGATCGGTGCGAACCCGGAACACGTGCCCGACGAAGCGCTCGGTGCTGCCGACGACCTCCCAGCGCTCCGGTGTGTCCCGGACGCTCATGAAGCGGAGACCGCGCCGTCCTCCGCGCGGCCGTCCTCCGCGCTCCTCGCCTTGGCGTAGTCCAGAGCCGACGAGATGAGGCCCGCGAACAGCGGATGCGGGCGGGTGGGCCGGGACCGGAACTCCGGATGGGCCTGGGTGGCGACGAAGAACGGGTGTTCGGCCCGGGGCAGCTCGACATACTCGACGAGGCGGCCGTCGGGCGAGGTGCCGCTGAAGCTCAGACCCGCCTTCTCCAGCTGCTCACGGTAGGCGTTGCTGACCTCGTAGCGGTGGCGATGCCGCTCCTCGACCTTGGCGGCACCGTAGAGCTCGCGCACCAGCGAACCCTCCGCCAGGTCGGCCGGATAGAGACCGAGCCGCATGGTGCCGCCCATGTCCCGTTCGCCCGCCACGACGTCGAGCTGGTCCGCCATGGTGGCGATCACCGGATGCCGGGTGTCCTCGTCGAATTCGGTGCTGTCGGCATCCTGGATCCCGGCGAGCGAGCGCGCCGCTTCGATCACCATGCACTGCAGTCCGAGACAGATGCCGAGCAGCGGGATCTGGTTCTCCCGGGCGTGCCGGACCGCTCCGATCTTGCCCTCGATGCCGCGGACTCCGAAGCCCCCCGGGATGAGGATCCCGTCGACCCCGTCGAGCTGGCGCTTGGCGTCCTCGGGGGTGGTGCACTCATCGCTCTTGACCCAGCGGATGTTCACCCGCGCGTCATTGCCGAAGCCGCCGTGACGCAACGCCTCGGTCACCGAGAGATAGGCGTCCGGAAGATCGATGTACTTACCGACCAGCGCGACGGTGACCTCGTTGGCCGGCCGGTGCACCCGGCGGAGCAGCTCGTCCCAGTCACCCCAGTCGACATCCCGGAACGGCAGGTCGAGCCGGCGGACGACATAGGCGTCCAGGCCCTCGGAGTGCAGCACCTTGGGGATGTCATAGATGCTCGCCGCGTCGACGGCCGAGACGACCGCCTCCTCGTCGACGTCGCACATCAGGCTGATCTTGCGCTTGAGGCCCTGGGTGATCGGCCGGTCGGAGCGGCAGACGATCGCGTCGGGCTGGATGCCGATGCTGCGCAGCGCCGCCACCGAGTGCTGGGTCGGCTTGGTCTTGAGCTCTCCGGACGGGCCGATGTAGGGCAGCAGGGACACGTGCAGGAAGAAGCAGTTGTCCCGGCCGATCTCGTGCCGGATCTGGCGTACGGCCTCGAGGAAGGGCAGCGACTCGATGTCGCCGACCGTGCCGCCCACCTCGGTGATGACGACGTCCACGCCCGGTTCGGCCATGCTCCGGATGCGTTCTTTGATCTCGTTGGTGATGTGCGGGATCACCTGCACCGTGTCGCCGAGGTACTCCCCGCGCCGCTCCTTGGCGATCACGTTCGAGTAGACCTGGCCGGTGGTGACGTTGGCCGACCCGTGAAGCTCGGTGTCGAGGAACCGCTCGTAGTGGCCGATGTCGAGATCGGTCTCCGCGCCGTCGTCGGTGACGAAGACCTCCCCGTGCTGGAAGGGGTTCATCGTCCCGGGGTCGACGTTGAGATAGGGGTCGAGCTTCTGCATGGTGACGCGCAGACCGCGCAGGGTGAGAAGCCGACCGAGGCTCGATGCCGTCAGCCCTTTGCCGAGGCTGGAGGCGACACCGCCGGTAACGAAGAGATGCTTGGTAGCACGTGGCCTACCAATGGCTGCCGATGGCAAGAATGCGCTCCCGTGGTCTCTGGCGAGGCGGATTGACAACCGCCCTGTCCACGGGCCACCAGAATAACAGCCGGACGCCATGCCTTGTCGCGGGACCTCCCCCGCAACCGGCCGGCGTGCCCGTATTCCGGCGCGGCGACGGTCCCGGCCACGGATTCGCCCTGCTCCTTGCGCCGGTGCGCGGGCAGCTCAGTGCGCCTGGTGTGCCTGATGTGTCAGTGCATCGGCATGATGCCGCGAAGCTGACGCGACAACTCGTCGATCACACCGCGCGCCTGGTTGGCGGCCGAACGGGCGGCATCACGCTCGGACGACATGGCCTTCAGCGCGTCACGCTGCTCGGTCACCGCGTCCGCGAGCTGGTCGACCCATTCGTCACGCTCCTTGAGCTTCGTCAGGGCGGCGTCGCGCTCGCTCGCCATCTGGCGCATCCCGGCGACCGCGCCGTCACGCTCCCGCACCGCGGCGTCACGCTCCCGCACGACACCGTCGAGCTCGCGCACCATGGCATCGCGCTCCCTGACCGCCTGATCGGCCTGCCCGCGGGCCAACGCGGCCTCGGAATCGGCCTTTGCCCGGGTCTGCACGGCCAGGTCCCGGGCGGCCTCGGCCTGCTTGGCCTTCTCCATCGCCCCTTGGGCGGCCTCGAGGACCTTCTGACGTTCGGCCTCCGCCTCCTGAGCGCGCTGGCGCGCCTCCTCGGCGTCCTTGAGCGCGGCGGTAGCGGCGTGCTGGAATCCCTGGGACGCTCTCTCGGCGTCGGCCATCTTGGCCCGCGTCCCCGCCAGCTCGGCGTGCGCGGACTCCATCGCGCGCGACAGCTCGGCCGCCCGCTCGGACATCCGGTCCCGCTCCGCCTCCGCGGTCCGGCGTGCGGCCGACATGCCCTCGGCGAGCCGTTGCGCCTCGTCCCGGGCCTCCCGCATCGCCTCACGCTGAGCGAGCATCTGCTGCACGCTGGTCTCGGCCTCGCCGACCCGGCGATCGGCCTGCTCGGCCTGCGCGCGCACCCGCTGGACCTCACCCCAGGCCGTGGCCACGTCGCGCTGCGCCTGGTCGGCCTCCGCCTGTACGGCCGCGACCTGCGCGGAGGCCTCCTTCTGCGCCTGCTCGATCCCTGCACGCGCGCGCTGCACCTCACCCCAGGCCGCGGCCGCGTCACGCTGCGCCTGATCACGCTCGTTCACCGCGGCCGCGACCTGAGCCGACGCATCCTTCTGTGCCTGCTCGATCACGGCACGGGCGCGCTGGACCTCGTCCCAGGCGGCGGCGGCCTGGTCACGCGTCTCCGCGACCTTGCGTTCTCCGACCGCGAGTGCGTCACCGAGGAGGTCCGCCATCTGCTTCAGCTGCTTGACCGTGTCCCAAGGCTGGGCCTCGTCCTCGGGAACGGCGGGCAGATTATTGCGCGTGGCCGGCCATGACACGCCGACCACCGGCGAAGAGGGCGAACCGCCCGATCGGTTCAGATCACTCACACGGGAAACTCTAGGTGCGTCATGCAACCCTGTCTCCCCCGACGGGGAATGCGCTTTGTCTCACTCCCGGCCGCAGAGCCCGTACCGGCTCGCGATTTCCGGCGTTCGCGCACGCCGGCCCGTGCGGCCGGGCTGCGGATCAGTGGGACAATCTCGGCTCATGGAGCTGCGAACCCTGTATCCACCGATTGAGCCGTATGACTCCGGGATGCTCGATGTCGGCGACGGCAACGAGATCTACTGGGAGGTCTGCGGCAATCCGGAGGGCAGGCCGGCCGTGATGCTGCACGGTGGCCCAGGGGCCGGCTGCAGCGACGTACACCGGCGGCAGTTCGATCCGCAGGCCTACCGCATCGTGCTGTTCGACCAGCGGAATTGCGGGAAAAGCACCCCACACGCAGCCGATCCCGCCGTGTCGCTGGAGGCCAACACCACCCCGCACCTGATCGCGGACATGGAACGCCTGCGTGAGCATCTCGGGATCGAGCGGTGGCTCGTGTTCGGCGGCTCCTGGGGCAGCACGCTGTCCCTCGCCTACGCTCAGGCGTATCCGGACCGGGTCAGCGCGCTCGTCCTCCGCGGGATCTTCATGCTCCGCCCGTTCGAGCTGTACTGGTTCTACCAGGAAGGCGCCTCGCTGCTGTTTCCCGACCTCTGGGAGCGCTACGTCGCGCCGATCCCCGAGGAGGACCGTGACGACCTCATGGGGGCCTTCCACGAGAGGCTCAACTCCCCCGACGCGGACATACGACTGCCGGCCGCGAGGGCGTGGTCGCAGTGGGAGGGCGGCACGGTGACCCTGCGGCCCGACCCGGAACTCGTGGACGACTTCGGGAAGCCGGACTACGCCGTCGCGTTCGCCCGGATCGAGTGCCACTATTTCGTCAACGGGGGCTTTTTCACCGAAGACCAGCTGATCCGCGACATCGATCGGATCAGGCACATCCCGGCCGTGATCGTGCAGGGCCGCTACGACGTGTGCACTCCGGTCGCCACGGCCTGGGATCTGCACAACGCATGGCCCGAGGCCGACTTCCACATCGTCGACGACGCCGGGCATGCCTTCGACGAACCCGGCATCCTGCACCGGCTCATCGAGGCCACCGACCGCTTCGCCCGCGACTGAGCGCTCAGCCCCTTTGGCGAAGCGGCCGGTCCTCCTCGTTGATCTCCGGGGGTGGAGGGTCAGGTGCCGACCGGTGCGAAGTCCCGGGAGGCGATGAAGGAGGGGCGCCGTCCTTCGGCGGCGAAGGGCTGCTCGCAGGTGTTGTCGACGCTGTTGAAGACGATGAACACGTTGGAGCGGGGGAAGGGCGTGATGTTGCCGTTCGATCCGTGCATGCAGTTGCAGTCGAACACGGTCGCCGAGCCGGCCGGGCCGGTGAACAGCTCGATGCCGTGCTTGTCCGCGAGCATCGTCAGGCTGTCGGGGTCGGGGGTACCGACCTCCTGGTTCCTCAGCGACTCGCGGTAGTGGTCACTCGGGGTCTCCCCCAGGCAGGACACGAACGTCTTGTGCGACCCCGGCATGATCATCAGGCCGCCGTTGTGCGGGAGGTTGTCGGTCAGGGCGATGGAGAAGCTCACGGCCCGCATGCGCGGCATTCCGTCCTCGGCATGCCACGTCTCGAAGTCGGAGTGCCAGTAGAAGTCCTTGCCCTTGAAACCGGGCTTGTAGTTCACCCGGCTCTGGTGGATGTAGACCTCGGAGCCGAGGAGCTGCCGCGCCCGGTCGATGAGCCTCGGGTCCGAGCTGATCCTCGCGAAGACCTCGCTGATCCGGTGCACCTCGAAGATGGACCGGACCTCCTGCGACTCGTGCTCACGGATGACGCGCTCGTCGTCTTGCAGCGCGGGGTCCGCGGACAGCCGGCGGAGCTCGGCACGGAAACTCTCGACCTCGTCCGGAGAGATGAACCGCTCAGCGTTGAGGAAGCCGTTGTGCTCGAAGCCCTCGAGGGTGGCGGGGTCGATCGGCCCCTCCTCAGGCCCGTACACCACCGGGTCGCGGCGGAAGATGAACGCGGGCTCGGACGTCTTGCGGGTCGGGTACAGGTCCGTGGTCATGCCGTGAAGCTCCTTGCCGATCTCGTCACCGGGCGCTTGGCAGCTCGTCCTCAGCTCGAGGCATCCTCGGTGATCAAGGGGTAGACGCCGTTCTCGTCGTGAACCTCCCGCCCGGTGCACGGGGGGTTGAACACGCACACGGTGCGCACGTCGGTGTGGGCGTGCAGGGTGTGGTGCTCGTGCCCGTTGAGGAGATACATCGTGCCGGGACGGATGTCGTGCTTTTCGCCGGTCTCCTCGTTGACGAGCTCGCCGGCGCCCTCGATGCAATAGACGGCCTCGATGTGATTCGCATACCACATCTTCGTGACGGTGCCCGCGTAGAGGACCGTGTCGTGCAGGGAGAAGCCGACCTTCTCACCCGCCAGCACGAGCCTGCGGCTCCGCCATGTGGGGGCCTCGACGTCCCGGTCCGTTCCGTTGATGTCTTCCAGGTTGACAACGATCAATGGTGCTCCTTGTTCGATGGTGTCCGGTTTATTCGGAGGCGGATGAGGCCGTGGTCCGTTTCAGGTCGTGGTGCGTCGTCGCGGGGTCAGGCGGCCTGCTTCGCGAGCACGGCGTTGACCGAATCGGCCAGGATGTCCAGGCCCTCCGCGAGTTCGGCGTCGGTGATGGTGAGGGCGGGCAGCAGCTTGGCCACCTCGCTCTCCGGCCCGGAGGTCTCCATGAGGAGGCCACGCTGGAACGCCGCCGCGCACACCGCGGGCGCGAGCGCCGCGTCCTCGAAGACCATGCCCCACGCGAATCCACGGCCGCGGATCTCGGTGATGGCCTCGGAGTGCGCTGCCGCGATCCGGTTGAGAGCCTGCTGGACCAACTCGCCCTTGCGGAGCGTCTCCTTCTGCATGCCGTCGCCGGTCCAGAAGTCCAGTGCGGCCGTCGCGGTGACGAAGGCGGGGTTGGAACCGCGGAACGTGCCGTTGTGCTCCCCGGGCTCCCACACGTCGAGTTCTGGACGCAGGAGCGTCAGGGACATCGGCAGCCCATAACCGCTCAGCGACTTGGAGAGACAGACGATGTCCGGGGTGATCCCGGCCTGCTCGAAGCTGAAGAACGGACCGGTCCGGCCGCAGCCCATCTGGATGTCGTCGACGATCAGCAGCATGTCGTGCCGCCGGCACAGATCGGCCAGGCCGCGCAGCCAGTCGTCGCTGGCCGGGTTGAGGCCGCCCTCGCCCTGCACGGTCTCGACGATGACCGCGGCCGGCCGGTCCAGCCCGCTGCCGCTGTCGTCCAGCATCCGCTCGAACAGCAGGAAGTCGGGGCTGCGGCCGTCCAGATACTTGTCGTAGGGCATCGTCACGACGTTGCCGAGCGGCACACCGGCGCCGCTGCGCTTCATCGAGTTGCCGGTCACCGCCAGGGATCCGAGCGACATGCCGTGGAAGGCGTTCGTGAAGCTGATGATGGTCTCGCGCCCGGTGTATTTCCGAGCCAGCTTCAGCGCCGATTCCACCGAGTTGGTCCCCGTCGGGCCCGGGAATTGAATCTTGTAGCTGAGTCCGCGCGGCTCCAGGATCACCTCATTGAACGTCTCCAGGAAGCGGCGTTTCGCCGAGGTGTACATGTCAAGACTTTGCACAATGGAGTCCGCGCCCAGATAGTCGAGCAACTTGGATTTCAACTTCGGATGGTTATGCCCATAGTTGAGTGATCCGGCACCCGCGAAGAAGTCTAGGAATGTCCGGCCTTCCTCATCGTACAACCGGCTCCCCCGGGCGGTGTGGAACACCGTCGGCCAGTTCCGGCAGTAGCTCCGTACCTCTGATTCGATCTGTTCGAATACGTCCACGATCTTTTCCCTTACTCGAGGTGACAGGGCTGTGTCGGCATCGGCCGTCACAGGGGGCCGATACGCAAGAGCACCTCGGTCGGGTGATGGATCGGGAACTGCTCCGAGCTGAAAAGGGGGCGGCGCTCGATCACGCAGCCGCGGTCCCGGGCGAAGGATTCGAACATCCGGCCCGAGGCGGTGTTGTCCGAGGTCACGGTGGCCTCGAGGTAACGGCGACCCTCGGCCGCCACCTTGTCCCCGAGGTAGCCGAGCATCCGCCCGGCGACCCCTTGTCCACGGTACCGCCGGTCGACCGCAACCTGCCAGACGAAGAGTGTCCCGGCCTCATCCGGGCGCACATATCCGGTGATGAAGCCGCAGGCGCCCTCGCCGTCCCGGGCGATCACCGAAGTACCGGCGAAATCCCGGCACCAGAGCAGATAACTGTAGGGAGAGTTCAGGTCCAGGGTTTCTGAATCACGGGCAATCCGCCACATTTCCCTTCCGTCGTCATCGCATGGTCTGCCGACGTGGATACGGGACCCATGCGGAGCCGACCTCGGCGGTTCAGTGAGATGTTCTTCCAGCATGAACAACGAATCTAGCGAAACCTGCACAGAGGTCTGTTTTCACGCCCCGGCCGGATGTTTGTCCCCCCTTTTCGCGGGTAGGGGAAATCGATTGGAAGTCCGGCCTGTCCAGTTCGACTTGTGCCGCGCGCCGCGGTCGCATGATCTCCTATGCCACCAGTGGGAAGGGAGTGCCGGGTCGGCGCGGTCCGGGTCACCCGGCGGCTCGGCGAGCGACGGCTCCGCAAGGCGTCCCCGATGAGAAGTTTTGTGGGATAGGCCACATGTCCACGCTGTCAACGCACGGGAAGTCCGAAACGTCGGCCGGGCGGCCCGGCCGGGCGCACATCCTCTCCGGGACGCCGGCCGGCTCCCGCCGAGCGACGACACCGGGACCCGAACAGGATTCGGTATCGTGGCCGGGGGAGGTGCGGTGTGCTGACGGATACCCTCGGGCAGGCGGCGATCGCCGGGCTGGGCATGACCGATCTCGGCAAGGTGTACGGGCGGAGCCCGCGCCGGTTCGCGGCCGAAGCGGTCCGCCGGGCCGTCGCCGACGCGGGGCTGGCCCTTGACGACGTGGACGGCCTGCTGGTCAGCCACGGCCTGTCCGGCTCCCCCGGCATCGAGCTCGCCGACACCCTCGGGCTCCGGGATCTGCGACTGCTCAGCCAGATGAACTCCTTCGGCGCCACCGCGGGGGCGATGGTGTCCTACGCGGCCATGTCCGTGATGAGCGGCGCCGCGACGACCGTCGCGTGCGTCTTCTCCGACGCTCCGCTCGTGCCGGGCCGGCCGGCCGGCTCGGCCTACCAGAGCAGCAGCCGGGAGCACTACGGGTTCGGCGGGATGACCTCGGCACTGGGCTTCCGCAGCGTCAACGCCTTCTACGCGCTCGCCGCCCAGCGGCACATGGCGCGTTACGGGACGACCAGTGAACAGCTCGGCGCCATCGCGGTCAGCACACGCGGGTGGGCGGCGATGAACCCGCTCGCCCAGATGCGTGAGCCGATCACGCTCGCGGACCACCAGACGTCCCGCTGGGTCGTCGAGCCGCTCCATCTGCTCGACTGCTGCCTGGTCTCCAACGGCGCCATCGCCGTGATCATCACCAGTGCCGACCGGGCCCGGCACCTGGCGCAGCCGCCCGTGCACATCTGGGGCTGGGGCCAGGGCCATCCGGGCCACCGCCCAGAACGCGGCAGTGAGTTCGGGCTGACGACCGGCGCGGCCACCTCCGGGCCGGTCGCGATGAAGATGGCCGGCGTCACGGCCGCCGATATCGACATGTGCCAGCTCTACGACTGCTACACCTACACGGTCCTCGTGTCCCTGGAGGACTACGGCTTCTGTGCCAAGGGCGAGGGCGGCGCCTTCGCGGCCTCCGGAGCGCTCGGGCCGGACGGAGTGCTGCCGACCAACACAGGGGGCGGACAGCTGTCGGCTTACTACATGTGGGGGATGACGCCGCTGTCCGAGGCGATCATCCAGGCGCGCGGGCACGGCGGTGAGCGTCAGGGGGCGAGGAATGAGGTGATCCTGGTCAGTGGCAACGGCGGCATCCTCGACCACCACTCCACCCTGATCGTCAGCCCCCATCCGAGAGGACGATGACCATGGACGCCGACCTCGGAGTGCTGCGGCGCGACGGCCGCACAGATCCCTTCTTCGACGGCGCGGCGGCCGACCGCCTGGTCATCAGGCGGTGCGAGGAGTGCGGCCGCTGGTTCGCACCCGACGCGAGCGGCTGTTTCAGCTGCGGTGGTGACCGCCTGACCTGGGCGCCGGCGGCCGGCACGGCGACGCTGGTCTCCTGGGCGGTGTCACACCCGCGGCCGCGGGACGACGGGGCCGCACGGCCGCCCGTGCTCCTGGGCCTGGTCGAGCTCACGGAAGGGCCCTGGCTCCACACCCGGCTGGACGGACTCGACCGGGACATGCCGTCCGAGGGCCTGCCCCTCACCGCCACGTTCCGGCACCCCGAGGAGGGCGAGGCCTATCTCGTCTTCCGGCCCGCGCCCTGAGAGGAACCGGCCGATGCGCACCGAGGTATGTGAGACGTTCGGCATCGAATTCCCGCTGTTCGCGTTCAGCCACTGCCGCGACGTGGTCGCCGCGGTCACCAACGCCGGAGGCTTCGGCGTGCTCGGCGCCGTGGCCTACACGCCCGAGCGCCTCGAGGAGGAGCTGCGCTGGATCGACGACCACGTCGGCGGGCGACCGTACGGCGTGGACGTGCTCGTCCCCGGCAAGATCGACGAGTCGGCCGAGCACGCCGGCCGGAGCGAGGAAGGTCTCGGCTCCGTCCTCAGCGCGATCCCGCCAGAGCACTGGAGCTTTCTGAGAGACCTGTTCGACAGATACGGCGTCCCCGCCCCGGACCTGAACCGGCACGGCAACGCGCACGCGGCGACGGGCGGGGCCCGCCAGGTGACCAAGGAGGGCGCGACGGAGCTCATCGACGTGTCGCTGTCCCATCCGATCCGGCTCATCGCGAGTGCGCTCGGCCCGCCTCCCGCCCCCATGGTGGAAAAGGCCCGTGCGGCCGGTGTCCCCGTGGCGGCGCTGGTCGGCACGGTCGAGCACGCCCGGCGTCAGGTCGCCGCGGGCGTGGACCTGGTGGTCGCACAGGGCGGGGAGGCCGGGGGGCACACCGGCGAGATCGGGACGATGGTCCTCGTCCCCGAGGTCGTCGACGCGGTCGCGCCGATCCCGGTGCTGGCCGCGGGCGGGATCGCGACCGGGCGCCAGATGGCCGCCGCCATGGCGCTGGGCGCGTCGGGGGTGTGGTGCGGATCGGTGTGGCTCACCACCGAGGAGGCCGAGACGACGCCGGCGGTGAAGGCCAAGATGCTCGCGGCGACCTCACGCGACACCGTGCGGTCGCGGTCCCGTACGGGCAAGCCCGCCCGGCAGTTGATGTCGGCGTGGACGCGGGAGTGGGAGGCCCCGGGCAGCCCCGGATCGCTTCCGATGCCGCTGCAGATGATCGTCGCCGAAGGGGCCATGCGGCACATCGACAAGGTGGCCGAAACCGGCAACGAAGGGGCCCGGGAGCTCGCGAACTACTTCGTCGGCCAGTGCGTCGGCCTCATGAACAGCGTCAAGCCGGCCCGGCAGGTCGTCTACGACATGATCGAGGAGTTCGCCGACGCCCTGGAGCGCCTCAACAAGATCACGGAAGGCTGACGGGCCCCTTGGCCGCCCCTGGATGATCGGCGTACGCTTCGCTCCCACATGACCTGATTCACCCGTACGGCACGACCGAAGGGCGAACGTGGGCGGAAGCAACCGCAACAGGAGCGTCGGCGACCGTATTCTCACCACCCAGTCCGGAAGCGACCTCCTCACGCTCTTCGACGAGCTCACGAGCCCGTTGCCCTGGCGCCTCAACGTCCGCTCCTTCCCCGTGGTCGTTTTGGAGCCGGCGAACGGCCGGGTCGGCATCGGGGAGTATCTCGACGCTCTCGAGAACGCGGCGCACCGTGCCGGCATCGCGGCCATCTCACCGCGGCTCGGCATCGACGGGGCCCGTCCACCTGCCCTCTCACTGCTCGACACCATGACCACGCCCCAGACCTGGAACGCCCGGCACCCCCAGTTCGGCCGCTTGCGCTTTCCGAGGTCCGATCTGGTGAAGTCGTTCGAAGCGTCGGTGCGCCGTGTGAGCGGGGACGACTCGGTCCACAGGCCACCGCACCAGCGCAGCGCGGCCGCCGTGGACGACTGGAACAGCCGAGCCGGCCTGTTCCAAGGGCGCCGTGGCGCCGCCGGGGCGCCCGGCTGGCGGCCGACACTGGGCGCCGTGTTCCTCGCGGTCATGGGCGGGCTCGCCGGCGGGATCGCCCAGCAGACGAACCCGCCGATTCTGCTGACCACGATGGCCGTCCTCATCGCCTCGGCCATGGTGCTCGTCGTTCTCACCTCGCGGTCCATCTGGCTGCCGCTGACCGTACGGCTGGGGCTCGGTACGAGGTACCGCTGGCTGGCCACGTCGTCGTTCTTCGCGGTCCTCGGCGGCGGCGGGTTCAACGGCAGGCTGCAGCGGGTCTTCGAGCGGCTGGTGACCCGGAGCTCCGAGGAGTTCCTGCTCCAGATGAAGACCTTCGCGTTTCTCGAGGACCTGCGTGACAACTACCGCAGGCTCTCCCCGAGCCTGCGCGGGCTGAAGCGCTCCGCGCCTCCCGTCGTCTTCCTCCGCGGCGTCACGGCCGAGAACGGCGGGGTGGAGCTGCTGTCGGCCATGAGCGACATCCGCAGCCGCCGCAGTGAGTTCCATCCCTTGGTCGTCATCGCCTCCGCGGACTCCCGGCACCTCGAGGACCTCGACGAACTCCCCGAGCAGCCCGATCCGGTCGACCGCGGGGACACCGAGCGGCCGGAGACCCTGCGGCAACGCTACGAACGCTGGGAG
Source organism: Actinomadura sp. (assembly GCA_036008685.1). Taxonomy (GTDB): domain Bacteria; phylum Actinomycetota; class Actinomycetes; order Streptosporangiales; family Streptosporangiaceae; genus Actinomadura_C. The sequence continues at coordinate 31,461 of DASYNF010000291.1, forward strand.
ACGGCCCTCAGCACGGCACAGGCGCCGAGCCAGAACGTGGCCCTCCCATGGCTGCTGCGCCTGCCGATCGAGGACGAAGCCGTGGACGAGGAGCCGCTGCGCGAGCTGGCCTACCGCCGCCGCCCGCGATGGACCTGGCTGTGGTCCTGGCGCAGTCTCACCGCGGCCGCGCTCCTGATCACCGCGGTCGGCGCCTACGCGCACGCCGAGCTGCGGAGGACCTACTGCGCGGTCGGCTATCCCCTCTCCTGGAACGCCGACACCCGGTTGCTCACCGACACCGACCACGACCCCGAATGCGTCGGAGTGGCGACCCGCGGACTCCGTTTCGAGGACGGGCGGGACAGCATCGCGATGGACGGGGAGCTGAGAGCCCCGGATCAGCGGCATCGGGGCGGCCAGATCACCCTGGCCGACCTGCAGGCCAGGATCGACATGGAGAACGCGCGCGTCGTCCGCAGCCGCAAGTCCTACGTCACCATCGTCCACGCCGCGGCCCTCACCTCCGCCACCGGCAAGGAAGGTCTGTCGGTGAACGGCGTCAAGGAGCTCGCCGGCGCCTACCTCGCTCAGATGCGTAACAACGCGGCGGGCCAGCCCGGCCAGGTCGGCAACCCCCTCAAGATCCGGCTGCTCGCGGCCAACCTCGGCGAGGACGTGGTCTTCTCCGACACGGCGGTCGACCGCATCCTCGACATCGCCCGCGGCGATCCGACCGTCATCGGCGTGGTCGGCATGGCCCGCAACACCGAGAACTCACAGAGGGCCGTGCGGCGGCTGAGCGCGGCCGGGCTGCCGGTGGTGAGCACGGTCAACTCCTCCGACGAGCTTCCCGCCGTGCCGCACTACTACGGGCTGGCCGCGACCGACCACGAAGAGGCGGCCGCGCTCGGATCCGCGGTCCGCCTCGAAATGGGGACATGGCCGGTCGATCGCGCCCTGATCGTGTCGCGCCACCCTGGCCCTTCACTGGACGCCTACAGCTCCGAGCTCGCCGCCGATGCCGAGAAGGCACTCCACCCGCGCCGAACGGATCATGTCCTGTACGTCGGTACCGACGACATCGCCGCCAAGGTCAAGACGGCCTGCGAAACCGCCGGCTCCCGCGCGGCCACGCTCGTTTACTTCGCCGGCCGGGCCGAAGACCTTCCAGGGCTGCTGAACGGCCTGTCCGGAGGGGGATGCGCCCAGCGCAAGATGGCGCTGCTGGCCGGCGACGAACTTGCGACAGTGCGCTTCGGGACCGGTCCGCACGAGGTCGCGCTCCCCGCCTCGATGAGGGTGTACTACACCGTCTTCGCGCATCTGCCGAACCTGATCGCGGACAACGCCGACCAGCAGAACGGTTTCTTCCTGCTGGCCCGCAATCTTCTCGGCGTCGGCGTGCCCCGGGTGGCCCCCGACGAGCCCCTCCTGGTGAACGCTCAGATGTCCATGGCCTACGACGCGACGCTGGCGCTCTCCGAGGGTGCGCAGAGCGCGTTCAACACGCTCGGCCTCAGCGGATCGCACTCCGCGCAGGTCCCCGGGAGCGAGGCCGTGACGTCGGGCACCGTCCTGCTCGAGCTCCGCCGGTTGTACGTGCGTCAGGCCGCGACCGGCGACATCGACTTCCGTGGTGACCGGCACGTCCCCAACGGCTCCGGCAACCGGGGCCTGACCCTCGTCAAGGTGGCGTTGAAGGACGGCCTGCCCGTTTCCACCCCGGTCTGCGGCCGCCTCGGCGGAGGCGCGGCCGTGCCCGGTCTCCCGGCCTGTTCGGAATGACTCTCATCGGTACTGGTCGATCCTTCGTCCCGGGCCGGTGTTGATCTGCTGTCTCACCAGTTCGGCCAGCCGCCGGTAGCCGGCCGCGGTGGGGTGAAAGCTGCGCGCCTTGACCCGGAGGCCGAGCAGGTTCACGTCCAGGCCGTTGACGTACGGATCGGCGCTGCCCACCTCATGCCCGGCGAAGCCGCTATAGGCGTCCACGAACTCCGCTCCCCGGTCCTGTCGTCGCCCGCCTCCATCCCCCTTGAGGGAGACGCCGGAGAACGGACACGGGTTCCCAAGGACCATGAAACGGGCCGGAAGTCCTTGACAGGAGATTCGGGTCCAATCGGCCCCTCCCGCTTCCGTATCCGATCTATGCTCACGTGCCATGGATCCGTCCCAGCCTGGATATCCCCGGCCGTATCCCCCTCCACCTCCGAACATGGCCACTTCCCCGCCCGTACCTCCGAACGCCGGATTCAGGCCCTACGGACCGTTTCCTCCGCCCTACCGCCGCAGGCGCTCCAAGGCCCCCTTTCTTGTCCTGCTGATCATCCCTGTCCTCGCCATTGCAGGGATCTACCACGTCACCGAGCAGAGACCGCGGAAGTTCCTTGAACAATGGACTCGCGACCTGGGCTACAGCCAGACCTTGGTCCTCGTCAGCAGCACGGAGATGGGAAAATCCACGTACCTGGCCCTGCGGCAAGCATGCCCACCGGGTAGGTGCAGGCCCTCACCGGCCGAGGACATCACGACCTGGCTGCAGCGCGGTGGAAGCACCGTCACCGAGGAGAAGGCCGCAGAATGCTTCAGCGAAGGATGCCAGGACGTCTTCTACCGCGATGGCCATAAAGGTGTCGCGACGTTCGAGAGGGTCTGGCCCGGCCAATACGATTTCCAGGTGAACGTCACCCTCTACTGGTGAGCCTGCAGGGCCTGCGCATCATCTGAAACTCTCGGCGATTCCCTCGTCTTCAGCGTGGGAGGAAGGACGGACTCATGGCACACACAATGCGGCCGGGACATGTTCTTGGGATCGGTATAGCGCTGACCGCGTTCTTCGCCTGGCAGGTGGGTTCGTTCGCCTGGTCGTTCACGAGCGGCCACCCCACGACCGCCCGCGTGGAGAAATGCGTCCATGCCGGCCGGAGCACCACGTGCAAGGGGTCGTGGCCACTGGCCGGAGACGGTGTCGGACGTGGGACGATCAAGGGCATCTCCGACGACGACGCCGGCCATGACGTCCCCGTCCGAGCCCGGCAGGACATCGCTATAGCGACACGGGCGTCATCCTTCTTCCTGCCGGGGGTCTTCCTGGTCGGCCTGCTCTGGGGTGTGCCGACCACCGTGCTGATACGCCGCAAGATGTCGCCGCGACCGCGACCGTGACCCTCCCATGCCATTCGCCTACGGCCTCGGGGATCAATCAGTGCGGTTCCCGCACGAACGACTCCCAGTCCACCGGGCTCACAATCCTCTGCTGACGGCCCAATCGAAATCATCGATGTACTCATTGGTCGCCAGGAAGACGTTCACCTGGACCGACGACCGCTTCATTCCGACCGTCCCCTCATCACCACGCCACCGCACCTCGGCCGACTCACCTGGAATGCGTTCGGTCGGCTCGCCCAGCGCCTCCGTGGTCGCCGCCACGACCTCGGCGAAAGCGTCCTGCACGTACGCCCGCCCTTCAGCCGACTCGGCACTGGCGGACTCGCACGCGGCCACCGAAATCCTGTCGACCTTCCCGGACCGGGAGAAGTAGAAGAAGCCGCTGGCCATCCCGAACCCGGCGTCGAGCCGAACCGACCGGCCCCGGCGTGACTCGACCTTCCAGCCGAACCGCTCGACGACCCCGTCGACCTCATCGGGATCCCACGACCACTCCAGGGAGCGCAACCCCGTGACCAAGTCGGTCACTTCCTGGTCCGACAACACGCGCCGTTCACCCACGAAGCTCATCCTAGTGATCCGATCGTTTCGCGCTGATGTCCATCAGCGCAATGGGAGAGGACGGCTGCGGGTATCATAGGGTTGGCTGCGCTTTCGTTTTCGAGGGAATGTCGATTCAGACGTAAAGCGGTCATGAATTCAGGCACCTCGAATCAGCGTCCGGCGATCTCCTTCAGCGCCTCCAGACCGGGCGCCTCGCGCTCCTGCGCGCCGGCGGCAGAACGTCGTCCTCGATGTCGAATCCACAGGCCGGTGGACCCTTCCGGCACATTGAGGTGCATCCGGTAGGTCAAGGGCTTCCCATCGACAACGATCGGGGTCTCCCCAGTGACGTCGACATGTACGACGACTCGGTCCGCGTCGTCCCCAGCAGGGAACGCGGATGGCCATTGCCCAGGGGGTTCCCATGAGCGTCGGTCATGAACCGCACGTCATGGAGACCTCGCCGGACCTGCACACCTCCGATAGCGGATTGGCCGGCGCTCGGTCAATCTCGTCGACCCAATGTCCGAAGTCGGCCTCTGTGGGGAACCCGCCGAAGTAACGGGTCAGAAAGCCCCGCTGCCCCGAGTAGTCGAGCCATGCCTCCAGCGTTCGGCACCATGCCGGAGAGCACCGACGTCAGGTGACATCGATCATCAAGTCTGCGAACCTCGAACGCCCGGGAACCCGGACGGGGCATCCCCACGTCCAAGGTGACTGTGCGCCCGGTCGTCAACGGGGGCACGCTGGGAACCGGCACCCCAGTGGTGAGCGCGCTGGAGGACACCATCTCCCTCGGGATGAGCCTGCTGGCCATCCTGCTGCCGGTGGCGGCCCTGATCTTCTTGATCATCCTC
>DASYNF010000292.1:0-26255 GCA_036008685.1 Actinomadura sp.
GGTCAATGGCCTTGACCTGGAGCGCACTCCAGGTATGAATCTTGAGGATGTGAGCTTCTACTCTCCGGGGCAGACCGCCGACAAGAGCGGGTTCAGCCTCGACACGCTGCGGTACTACGAGAAGATCGGCCTGCTCGGGGACATCGGGCGCACGTCCGCGGGCTGGCGCCGGTTCAGCGATGACGACCTGGCCTGGCTCGGTGTGCTCCGGTGCCTGCGGGAGACCGGCATGCCGATCGCGGAGATGCTGCGCTACGCCGAGCTGGCCAGGGACGGGGACGAGACCTTTCCCGAACGCATCACCCTGCTCGAAGCCCACGACCAGAGGGTGGAGGAACAGATCGCGGGCCTGCGAGCCCAGCAGCGGCACATCCAGGAGAAGATTCGCTACTACCGGGACGCTGTCGACGAGGCCTGACCGCCTCCGCCGACCGCGCTCTCCCCCTGGCACAACCGGTGGCGCAGGACCGCGGCGTCCTCGGCCGTCGCCGCGACGAGGATCCCCGGGCCGGTGAGGGGCATGACGACCAGGCCGTCCGCGGTGACGGGCTCGGCCGGCCCGAGGCCGGGGCCGGCCAGCAGGACCGTGCCCACCGCGCGCGCCCTCCCGAGGACGGCTCCGCTGCCGGACGTCCGCGGGTCGTCCAGCCGCAGTTCGTGGCGGAGCAGCGGGAGGCCGCCGTAGGTCACGTCGAACCGGCTGGTGTGCCGCCCGGGTTGTTCCCCGTGGCGGCCCAGGACGAGTTCCTCGCGCCAACGCAGGGTGGACCCTTCGGCGAGGGTGACCTCGGCGGCCGCATGATGGTGGCAGCCGGCCGCCGCCACGGCGGGTTCCGGCGCGAAGTCCAGGTGCCCGCCCGCGCCGACCCGGGCCCGTACGGTGAACCGGGACTCGCCGTCGCCCGGCAGCGCGAGCATGGTGGCGGCGGACCGGACGGTGAGCCGCGCACCCGGGCCGACCTCGAGATCGAGCCCGAGGTCGTCGCCGCCCAGCGGACCCGCCGCCGCGCCGATCAGATAGACCGCGCCGGCGGCTTCTCGTACCGCCAGCGGACCGTCCGAGCGCAGCCGCGTCAGCCGGGTCCGGCCGTGCCCGTCGCGCTCGGCGGTCACGGCGGCCCGCGCGCGGCAGCGCGCGCCGGTGCCCGGACTCACGGCGCCCTCATGGCGTGGCCGCGTGCGGGTGCGGGTGCGCCAGGCGGTGTTCGCCCAGGATCCGGCGAACCCACGCGGTGACGGCGGGCGCACCGGGCTCCTCCCGCAGCGAGGTGAAGATCACGGGCCGGCCGCCGCGGACCGCGCCGGCGTCGCGCGCCATGACGGCGAGGTCCGCGCCGACCAGCGCGGCCAGGTCGGTCTTGTTGATGACCAGCAGGTCGGAGATCGTGACGCCGGGTCCGCCCTTGCGCGGGACCTTGTCGCCGCCGGAGACGTCCAGCACGAAGATCTGCCCGTCCACCAGGCCCTGGCTGAAGGTCGCGGTGAGGTTGTCGCCGCCGCTCTCGACGATCACCAGGTCCAGAGGGCCGTGCCGGCCCTCCAGCGACTCGATCGCGTCCAGGTTGGCGGAGATGTCGTCGCGGATCGCGGTGTGCGGGCAGCATCCGGTCCGTACGGCCATGATCCGGTCGTCGGCGAGCACGGCGTTCCGGCGCAGGAAGTCGGCGTCCTCGGTGGTGTAGATGTCGTTGGTCACCACCGCCAAGGCCAGTTCGTCCCGGAGCGAGCGGCACAGCGCGGCCGTGAGGGCGGTCTTGCCGCTGCCCACCGGCCCGCCGATGCCGAGGCGCAGAGCCCGCCCGGCCGGCGGGACGGGCAGATGCGGGTCGTGGTCATGCCGGCTCCCCATGGGAGCACCTCCTGTCGTGGATCGGCGGACGGTCCCGTACGCCGGAGAGGTCAGGACTCGAACAGCCGCATCTCCGTCCGGAGATGGTGCTCGGCGAGCAGATCCAGGCCCGGCGCGGAGGCGGCCGGCAGCGCCGCCCAGTCGCCGGGCCGGGCCGAGGCCCGCGCGGCGACGGCGTCCACCTCCGGCGCGAGGGAGGCGAGGGTCCGGTGCACGGCGAGGGGATCGAGGCCGAGGAGCCGTACGGCCGCCGACGCCGGCCCGGTGACCGAGCCGTACGCCGCGATGGCCGCCGCCTGCTCGGGCGTCCCGCCGGCTGCCGCGGTGGCCGCGCCGAGGACGATCGGATGGTGCGGCCCGCCCTCCGGGCACCCGTGATCTCGCAGTTGCCCGCGGCCGCCGGCGCGGGCAACCGCGAGATCACGAGGAGGAAGGGAGGCCAGGGCCTCGAGGGCGGGATGCGGCCAGGTGGCACGCGCGGCGCGGAGCAGCGCCCGGCCCTGGGCCCGCGAGGCCCTCCGCTGCGCGGGTGAGGGCGTACGCGCGTCGGCCTCCCGGTCCAGCGACTCCCACTCGCACTCCCCGCCGTGATCTTGCGGTCGGCCGCGGTCGCCGGCTCGGACGACCGCAAGATCACGGCTAGGCGGCCGGGAGGCGTGGGCGCAGGCGGCGGCCGCCAGAGCGGCGGTGACGAGGCCGGCCGTGGCGAGCCGCCCGGCCAGGAAGTCCGCGAGACTCGGCAGGTCGGTGACGACACCGGCCGCGGCCGCGGGTTCGACACCCCCGGAATGCGCGTGTCCCCCGGCCGGCAACCGTGAGTCGGCGAGCAGCAGCAGCCGGGTGTTCATCAGAAGAGGAAGTAGCGCTGGGCCATCGGGAGCTCGGCCGCGGGGGCCGGTTCGACCTCCTCGCCGTCGATCGCGACCGTGAACGTGTCCGGGTCGACGTCGATCCTGGGCAGTGCGTCGTTGAGCGGCAGGGCGTCCTTGCCCAGCCGGCGGGTGTCCCGTACGGGGACGAGGCGTCGTCGTACGGCCAGCCGGTCGGCGATGCGATCGTCCACCGCGGCGGGGGAGACGAAGTGCACCGAGGCGCCCGCGGCCACGGCCGGGACCGCGCCGAACATCGGCCGCGGGAGCACCGGCTGGGGCGTGGGGATGGAGGCGTTCGCGTCTCCCATGGCGGCCCAGGCGATGATGCCGCCCTTCAGCACCACGTGCGGCCGTACTCCGAAGAACGCGGGGTCCCACAGCACGAGGTCGGCGAGCTTGCCCGCCTCGACCGAGCCGATCTCGCCGTCCAGGCCGTGCGCGACGGCCGGGCAGATCGTGTACTTCGCGACGTACCGGCGGGCGCGCAGGTTGTCGGCCGGCCCTTCGAGGGAGCCCCGGCGGGCCTTCATCACGTGCGCCGTCTGCCAGGTACGGATGATCGTCTCGCCGATGCGGCCCATGGCCTGCGAATCCGAGCCGATGATCGAGATGGCGCCCAGGTCGTGCAGGACGTCCTCGGCCGCCATCGTCGTCGGCCGGATGCGCGACTCGGCGAACGCGAGGTCCTCCGGCACCGACGGGTTCAGATGATGGCAGACCATGAGCATGTCGAGATGCTCGTCGAGGGTGTTGACCGTGTGCGGCCGGGTCGGGTTCGTGGAGGACGGCAGCACGTTGGGATGCGACGCGACCGTGATGATGTCCGGGGCGTGCCCCCCTCCCGCGCCCTCGGTGTGGTAGGCGTGGATCGACCGGCCGCCGATCGCCTCCAGGGTCGACTCGACGTAACCCGCCTCGTTGAGCGTGTCGGAGTGCAGCGCCACCTGGACGCCCGAGGCGTCGGCGACCCGCAGGCAGGCGTCGATGGCCGCCGGCGTGGAGCCCCAGTCCTCGTGCAGCTTGAACCCGGAGGCGCCGGCGCGCAGCTGCTCCCAGAGCGCCTCCTCGCTGACGGTGTTGCCCTTGCCGAGCAGCGCCACGTTGACCGGCCAGGCGTCGAGGGCCTCCAGCATGCGGCCGAGATACCACGCGCCCGTGACGGTCGTGGCCTTGGTCCCTTCGGCCGGGCCCGTGCCGCCGCCGACGATCGTGGTGACTCCCGCGCCGAGCGCCTCCTCCAGCAGCTGCGGGCAGATGAGGTGGACGTGGGAGTCGACCGCCCCGGCGGTGAGGATCTTGCCGTTGCCGGCCAGCACCTCGGTGGACGGCCCGATGACCAGATCCGGGTGGACGCCGTCCATGGTGTCGGGGTTGCCCGCCTTGCCCAGCGCGACGATGCGGCCGTCCCGGACGCCCACGTCGGCCTTGACGACGCCCCAGTGGTCGAGCACGACGACGCCCGTGATCACCAGGTCGGCGGCGCCGTCGGCTCGGGTGGTCCGGGCCTGGCCCATCGACTCGCGGATCACCTTGCCCCCGCCGAACACCGCCTCGTCCCCGGCGCCCGCGCCACGGCTGAGGTCCTCGGTGACCTCGATGAACAGGTCGGTGTCGGCCAGCCGGACCCGGTCGCCCGTCGTCGGTCCGTACAGCTCCGCGTAGCGGGCCCGCGATATCTCAGCCATCCAGTTCTCCCGCGTGCTCCAGGCGCAGACCGGGGACGACCCGGCCGCCGGCGAGCGGCACCAGTGAGACCTCGCGGATGACGCCGGGCTCGAAGCGGACCGACGTCCCCGCGGGCACGTCCAGCCGGTGTCCCCATGCCGTGTCCCGGTCGAACTCCAGGGCCGGGTTCGCGGCGGCGAAGTGATAGTGGGAGCCGACCTGGATCGGCCGGTCCCCGGTGTTGGTGACCGTGACGGTCGCTCGTGGCCGGCCCGGGTTCAGCTCGACGGGCTCGTCGCCGGGGATGATCTGGCCCGGGACGAGGGCGCCGGGGTCGTCGCCGCTCAAGGGATGGGCCTGTGCACGGTCACGAGCTTGGTGCCGTCCGGGAACGTCGCCTCGATCTGGACCGAGTCCAGCATCTCCGGGATCCCCTCCATGACGTCCTCTCGGGTCAGCACCGTACGGCCCGACTCCATCAGCTCGGCGACGGTGCGCCCGTCCCGCGCACCCTCGAGGAGGAAGACGGCGATGACCGCGGTCGCCTCGGGATGGTTGAGCCGTAGCCCGCGGGCACGGCGTTCACGGGCCACCTGGGCGGCCACGTGAATGAGCAGGCGCTCTTGCTCGTGTGGACTGATCAGCACAGCTCACGACGGTAGTCCGCGCGATGGGCCCCTGGAACGGCCGCTTTGCCGAATTAACTGCAATTTAACTGGCGATCGTGAACATCTGCCAGCGCAACTCGCTCCCCGCGCCAAGCTGCTGACCGTACGGCTGCCGCGCCGCCGCGCGTGACCGGAAGGCGATGGCCGAAACGCGAGAGGCCGAGAGGTCGGCGCTCTACCGCGAGTAAAGTCGCTGTCTGAAATCCAGTAGCTCGATGTGCTCGATCGTCGCCAGAGCGTCAAACCTCGGGTGGGAGACCCCACAACCGACCCCGTTCGGGTCGATTCACGTTCGTGGCACGTACGGTCGAGAACTCGTCCGCGGCACCGTCTGAAGAAGGCCGGTGCCGTGTCCGACCGGACGTTCCCGTCCCCGCCGATGGCGGGCACGGAGCGGTTGTGGCGTCCGGGGTCCTATCCGCCGTCAAAGGATTTCTCTGTGGGCAGCCCTGGCAAGCGCCGTCTGAAGACCCCGCTCTGGAAGACCCTGGTCGTCTCCGGCCTCGTCGTCGCGGCGGCCACCGCATGGGCGTTCATCTGCATCGCATCCCCGAAGACGCGGCCCACGGCCCATTCGGACGGCGTGCCGGCCGACCTGGCCGCCCGCAGGCCTGACAGGGCCGCCCGTGGAGGCGCCCGTACGCCGCTCCCCGCGCGGGGAGCGTCAGGAGCCGGGACCACGGAGCTCGAGCCGAAGACGCGGCGTAAGAAGGCGCCCGCCCGCAAGGTTCTCCGCACGGGCGCATGTGAGGCGTCGTACTACTTTGAAGGGCAGCGGACGGCGAGCGGTAAAGCCTTCAACCCCAAGGCGCTGACGGCCGCGCACCGGACACTGCCGTTCGGCTCCAAGGTCCGGGTGACCAACAAGGTCAACGGTGAGTCCACGACCGTGCGCATCAACGACCGAGGTCCGTACACCCGTGGGCGCTGCCTGGATCTGTCCAGGTCCGCGATGGCGGCGATCGGCGGTACGGGCTTCGGAGTCGTCCCGGTCAAGTACCGGATCCTCGCCATGCCGTAACAGCTCGCCACGGCGGCTCACGCCACGGCGGCTCACCGCCACGGACGAGGAACGGCTGCTCTCCTTGTGGCCACGTATGGACGGACGCCTTCTGCGGTCAACCCGGTTCTGGGAGGCTGCTGGCTCCGGCATCGCGCCGGCGCCGTTCGGAAGGAAGCCCCGTGATGAGACGTCGCTCAGCCGCGTTCCTCGTCGCCCTGGTGATGACACTCTTCACCGCCGGTGCCGGGCACGGCCTCGCGGCGGTCTCGCCGACCGGCCCGGGCCTCCATCGCGGCACCCCGGCGGCGGAGATCTTCGCGACGGACAACACCGCGGTGATCACGGACCCGGACGACCCGAGGCTGAAGACCCGCCTGATCCCGTTCGCGCGTGAGGTCCGGCGCATCGTGCGTTCCGGTGGGGGAGTCCCGCTCGGGTCCACACTGCTGGACGGGGTCTTCTGGTCCTCGGCCGGGCAGTACGTCACGTACGAGCGCTCACGGAACTTCGACGTCGACGGTCTGGACGAACTCGGGTTGCGGCACATCGCCCGGCTCGTCCGTAAGGAGTTCCACCAGAAATCGGTCCTGACGTTCCGTCACCTGCCGAGGACGTCGTCGAGCGTGGACGCGGTCCGGGTCGAGGTGCCCGGGATCGATGTGCGTCGCCTGTACCAGGGCCTGGTCGCCGATCCGGTGGTGCGGGACCGTCTCGGCGGTGGTTCCGTGACGCTGGACGACCGGCTCATCCTCGTGGCCGACGTGGCCGACCTCTCGCTGGTCCGCCGGTTCGTCACCACGCTGGGCAGCGACTGGAGGTCGGCGGGCCTCCAATACGGCGACTGGGAGTTCGTGTCCTAGACGGTGTCCTCTGGGTCTTGAGGCCGGTGGAGCGGTCCGGGCCTTCGACCGGAACGACCACCGAACGAGTGGTCATGACCGCTTCGCCTCAGGCCCTGGTTGTGCATGATGGGGCGATGGTGTGGACCGCCCCCGAAATCACGCGCACGATCGGCCCCCTTGACGTCCTGGTGGGTGATGAGCGCACACTCGCTGACGCGTGGCTGGATCTTCATCGGCAGACGCTGTTGTGGAAATGTGGTGGGCTCACCGCCGAACAGCTGAAGCTGCGCGCCATCGAACCGTCGAAACTGTCACTGCTGGGTCTCGTCCGCCATATGGCCGAGGTGGAACGGGACTGGTTCCGCACCAGGTTCGCCGGGCAGCGGATGGGCTACCTGTACTGCAGCGACGACGACCTTGACGCCGAGTTCGACGTGGACACCGCCGATGCCGAATTCGACTTCGCCGCTTACACCCGCGAGATCGAACTCATACGGCAGACGGTCTCTGGGCATTCGCTGGATGAGATCTACCTCGATCCGCGCCGCGGGGCCGAGATGAATCTTCGTTGGGTCTACTCTTCCCTGATCGTTGAGTACGCCCGCCATAACGGCCATGCCGATCTCTTGCGCGAGCGAATCGACGGCCTCACCGGCCACTGATCCGAATCAGACGCCGGGCGCACTCGACGGCCTCTCGAACGCGCCCCAGGTCAACGCGCTCATCACGACCTTGGTGGCTTTTGCGATCAGTGCGTTGTCGTACGTGGCGTTCTGGGCGGTCCGGCTGGACAGGATCGCGAGGACGATGGGGGCCCTGTGCGGGGCCCGCACGACAGCGATGTCGTTCCGTGTCCCATAGTCGCCGGCGTCGGTCTCGTCACCGACTTTCCAGCCCGCCGGGACCCCTGCGCGGATCAGGGCCGCGCCGGTCGTGTTCCTTTGCAGCCAGTCGTTGAGGAGTGCGCGATCGGCCTTCGGGAGGGCGTCCCGACGGCGAACTTCCTCAGGTCGGCGCTCAGAGCCCGTGGCCTGCTCGTGTCGCGGACGTGACTCGCGCGAACTCGGGATCCGCGCGAGCGTTCGTGGAACTGCTGCAGGCCCTGTGGACGCCGTCTCCGATCGACACAGGCGTCACCGAGCGCGTGCGGGCCCTCATGGCACAGGTCGCGCGGACACTTCGCGATCAACTACGGCAGATGTGATCCCACTGCCTGGCCCGCGTCGTCACTGAAGGCCGACGGCCGTAACAATCATCACAGTTCGGGCGATCTTCGTATTCGAGGAGATCAAGGACAGGCCGGCGGTCGGCGACCTCGCATGCCCGGCATGCCTCCATTGCAGCGGCTCCGGCCCGTCGCAGGGTCATCGGCCCATTCCCCCGGGCCGGAGGGCCGGTCCGGCGGGCGGTCCGCCCGTACGGCCGGAGGGCCGCGGCCAAAGGGTCAAAAGATCGTCGACCGCAGGCACGGACGTGGTGCCGCCGGTGACCCATCGGTTCGCGCCGCGCGACACAAGGAGATGTATGCCCGAGCACACCCCCCAGGAGCCGTCCACCATCGGCCGCAGGACCTTCCTCGGCCGCGCCGGAGCCGGCGCCGCTCTCCTCGCCGGCGGGCTCATCGCCGGCGACGCTCTCGTGGGGGCGCCGACCACCGCCCAGGCGATGCCGGTGCGCGCTCCCAACCCCGCCGACCTCGATCCGCTCGCCCTGCTCCGGAAGATGCTGGCCTTCGACACCCAGAACCACGGGCAGGGCGGGGTGACACGGCCGCACGGCGAGATGCTCAAGGCGATGTGGGAGTCGGCCGGTGTCCCGGCTGAGATCGTCCCCACCCCCAAGGCCGACAACGTCCACGTCATCGCACGGGTCCGCGGCGCCGGCGGCGCCGCACCGCTCCTGCTGCTCGGCCACTCCGACGTCGTCCCGGTGGAACGCGACAAGTGGTCCGTCGACCCCTTCGCCGGGGTCGTGAAGGACGGCCAGGTCTGGGGCCGGGGCGCGCTGGACATGAAGGGCGCCAACGCGGCCTTCATCGCCGCGCTCCTGCGGCACATCGGCGAGGGCGGCCGGTTCGACCGCGACATCATCGTGCTCACGGACTGTGACGAGGAGGCCGGCCCGTACGGTTCCCGATGGCTCGCCGAGAACCACTGGGACAAGATCAACGCTGGGATGGTCCTCACCGAGGGCGGCTGGTTCCTCGCCCAGCGGGACGGCAAGACCCCCATGCTGATCACGGTGACCCGCCAGGACAAGGTCTATTTCAACCTCGACCTCGTCGCCGACGGCACCGCCACCCACTCCTCCAAGCCCAACCCGGATTCGGCCATCGTCAAGCTGTCACGGGCTGTGGACCGGCTGGGGGACTGGCTCGCCCCGGTCACGCTGACCCCGGTCACGCGCGAATACTTCGGCGCGCTCGCCAAGGCCACGGACGACCACCGATTCAGGCGCGCGATCGAGCTGCTGCTCTCGGCGAAGAGCCGGCACGCCCGGGACCGGGCCGCGGACGTGGTGGTCGCGCGCAGCTCCTACCCGTGGCTGCATCGCGCCCTCCTCCGCACCACGCACGCGTTCGTCATCGAGAACGCGGGCTACAAGGAGAACGTGATCCCCTCCACCGCCACCCTGCGGGTCAACTGCAGGGGGATCCCCGGCGGACAGCGGCCGCGGGACTTCCTCGCACAGGTCCGCGGGCTCATGGCCGGGCGCGGCGTGACCGTGAAGCTCGTGGGCGACCCCGGTGAGAGCGAGGCCGACGCCCTTAAGCGGCTCGACGAGACCTTCGCCGCCGCGCCCTCCAGCATCGAATCACCGCTGTTCAGGGCGATCCGCGAGGCCGCGGGCACGACCTACCCCGACGCGGTGTTCAGCCCGGCGCTGTTCGAGGCCGGCACGAGCCTGCACCCGTGGACCTCACGGGGCGTCCCCGGCTACGGCGTCTATCCGTACGTCATCGACAACGAGCAGCTCATCGGCATGCACGGCAACGACGAGCGCATCGGTGTCGAGGCACTGCGCAGCGGCACCGAGTTCATGTACCGCCTTTTCAACGGGTTCCGGATCCGCTGAACGTACGAGCGTGAACGACTGCGAGACCACCGCGGAGAGGCGCGGAGCGGCGCGGCGGGGACGCCCCTGAGGCGTGACACCGGCCACGTGGTGATCTCGCAGTCGTTCCCGGGAGGCGGGACATGTCCCGCCTCCCGGCGTCCGGCCGGCCCGGGACCCATCGGCGGCCGTACGGGTTCGACCCGGGCTGCGACGGGCCAGGACTAGACTCGGGCGCCATGGCAGGCCGGATCCGCGATGAGGACATCGCACTTGTACGGGAGCGGTCGCCGATCGACGCGGTCGTGGGGGAATATCTCCAGCTTCGCAACGCCGGCGGCGGCAATCTCAAGGGCCTGTGTCCCTTCCACGATGAGAAGTCCCCATCCTTCAACGTCACCCCCTCCAAGAACCTCTGGTACTGCTTCGGCTGCGGGGAGGGCGGCGACGCCGTCTCGTTCATGCAGAAGATCGAGCACCTGTCCTTCGGGGAGGCCATCGAGCGGCTGGCCGCCAAGGCCGGGGTCCAGCTGCAGTACGAGGAGGGCGGCTACACCCCGCGCAAGGCCCAGGGGCAGCGGGCCCGGCTGGTGGAGGCGCACCAGGCCGCGGCGGAGTTCTACGTCGAGCGGCTGAGCGGCCAGGAGGGGGCCATCGGCCGCCGGTTCCTCACCGAGCGGGGCTTCGAGCAGGCCGACGCGGAGCACTTCGAGGTCGGTTACGCCCCGAACGAATGGGAGGCCCTGGTCCGGCACCTGCGCGGCCGCGGGTTCTCCGACCAGGAGATGATCGCGGGAGGCCTGGCCAAGGAGGGCCGGCGCAGGCCGATGGACCGGTTCCGCGGCCGGCTGATGTGGCCGATCCGCGACCTGAGCGGCGACGTGATCGGGTTCGGCGCCCGCAGGCTCCACGAGGGCGACGACGGCCCCAAGTACCTCAACAGCCCCGAGTCGCCGATCTACAAGAAGAGCTCGGTGCTGTACGGCGTCGACCTGGCCAAGAAGGAGATCGCGCGCAGCGGCCAGGCCGTGGTGGTCGAGGGCTACACCGACGTGATGGCCTGCCACCTGGCGGGCGTGCGCACCGCGATCGCGACATGCGGCACGGCCTTCGGCGACGAGCACATCAAGATCCTTCGCCGGCTGCTGATGGACCGCGACACCTTCGAAGGCGGAGTCATCTTCACCTTCGACGGAGACTCGGCCGGCCAGCGCGCCGCGCTGCGGGCCTTCCAGGACGACCAGAAGTTCGCCACCCGCACCTTCGTGGCCGTGCAGCCGGACGGGCTCGACCCCTGCGATCTGCGGGTCAAGCATGGCGACGCGGCGGTCCGCGACCTCGTCGCCTCCTGCGCGCCGCTGTTCGAGTTCGCCGTCCGCAGCGCCATCGACCGGCACAACCTCGAGACCACCGAAGGGCGGCTCGCCGCGCTCGACGCCGCGGCGCCCGTGGTCGCCGGTATCAAGGACCGGGGCCTGCGCCAGATGTACGCGGTCAACCTCGACCGCTGGCTCGGCATCATGAACGAGGAGTTCGTGCTCCGCCGGGTCCGCGAGCACGGCGCGCGCGGGAACGGCGCGCGCGGCAACGGAGCGCCGGCCGCCGAGAGCGGACGCGGCCGTACGGCGGCGCCGCGGTCCTCCTATGATCCGAGGCACCCGGACGTCCAGCGGGAGTGGGAGACGCTCAAGCTCGCCGTCCAGCGGCCCGCGTTGCTCGGTCCGGCCTTCGACGCGCTGTCGGCGGAGGTCTTCATCGCCCCTCCGCACGCCGCCATCCTGCAGGTGATCGTGGCCTGCGGGGGCCTGGGGACCGCCGGGGGCGGCGCCGAGTGGGTGGGACGGCTGCGCGAGGCGGCACCGGACGAGGACGTGCGCGGCATGATCACACAGCTCGCCGTGGAGCCGTTGCGGTCGGCCGGCGATTCAGACGACCGATACGCCGCAGAGCTGATGGCCCGAATCCAAGAACGCCAGATCACCAGGGAAATAGGTCAGTTGAAGTCCAAACTCGGACGGCTGAATCCGGTCGAGCGCCCGGAGGACTACAACCGCCTATTCGGCGATCTTGTAGCGCTTGAGCAGCGGAGACGGGTGCTCGGAGAGCGTGCGATCGGATCGCTGTAAGAAAAGCGGCCCCATCGGGGACTGTGATCTAGCGTCACCTTGACGCACACTGTCATCGTGGGACTTTCGGTGCTGCCCAGCGAGGCGCCATCGGTTGAACAGGTGGCAGACCTCGTCGCACGCGGCAGACAACGTGGCGGTGTGACCGTCGATGACGTTGCTGCTGCGATCGATCGCTCCGACTTGCCGGCCGACGCGCTCGAGCGTGTCGTCCGGATACTCGCAGAGCAGGGGGTAGAGGTCCTCGAATCCTCCCAACAGGAGACCGAGGAACTCACGCGAGCTGACGAGGGAGACCTCGGCAGGCGGGCGTCGACGAGCGACCTGGTCCGGATCTACCTGCGCGAAATCGGTCGCGTACCGCTCCTCACGGCAGAAGATGAAGTCGAACTCGCGAAATCGATCGAGGCGGGGCTGTTCGCCGAGGAGAAGATGGCCAGGTCGGCAATCTTCTCCCGGTCACAACAACTCGACCTCGAACTGCTCGCCCGCGACGGAGTCCGGGCGAAGCAACGCCTGATCGAGGCCAACCTGCGTCTGGTGGTGTCCATCGCCAAACGTTATGTGGGCCGCGGAATGATGTTCCTCGACCTGATCCAGGAGGGAAATCTCGGACTCATTCGTGCGGTCGAGAAATTCGACTACGCAAAGGGTTACAAGTTCTCGACGTACGCCACCTGGTGGATTCGCCAGGCCATCACCCGGGCGATCGCGGATCAGGCCCGGACGATCCGGATCCCCGTCCACATGGTCGAGACCATCAACAAGCTCGTGCGGGTCCAGCGTCAGCTCCACCAGGACCTCGGCCGCGAGCCGGTGCCGGAGGAGATCGGCCTGGAGATGGGCCTGTCCTCGCGGCGCGTCGTCGAGATCCAGCGGATAGCCCAGGAGCCGGTGTCCCTCCAATCCCCCATCGGGGAGGAGGACTCCGACCTCGGCGATTTCATCGAGGACGCCGACGCCGTCGTGCCGATCGAGGCGGCGGCGTTCATCCTGCTGCAGGATCAGCTCGAGGGCATCCTCTGCTCGCTGTCGGATCGCGAACAGCGCATCATCCAGCTGCGCTTCGGTCTCGCCGACGGGCACCCGCGGACCCTCGAGGAGGTGGGCCGTGAGTTCGGCGTGACGAGGGAGCGGATCCGCCAGATCGAGTCCAAGACGCTGGCCAAGCTCCGGCACCCCTCCCGGGCCCAGATGCTCCGCGAATATCTCGAGTAGGCCGGGCGTGCGAAGGGCGGCGGCCCGGCGGCCGCCGCCTTTCGCGTCCCCGGGCCCCGATGGCCCGGCCCCGATGGGAGGGGAAACGGGAGGCGTGGGAACGTGGCGACGATCACAGGTGGCACAAAGGGGCCGGATCAGGCTTGACGTCATGAGGTTAGCTTTAGCTAAGTTAGGTTCACCTAACGGACGTCTGAGCCCTGGAGTCCCCGATGCGCCATGCACGCGTTCTCGCCCTCATGGGCGTCACCACGGTGTCGATGTCCGTGTCGGCCGGGTGCGGCGGCGCGGCCGATGACGGCAGGACCGGCACCAAGGGTTCCGGCACCACCATCGAGATCACCGCCACCGACACCGCCTGCGAGGTCGGCACCAAGAGCTTCGCCGCGGGCACGACCACCTTCAAGGTCACGAACAGGGGTGGCAAGGTCACGGAGATCTACCTCTACGCACCCGGCGACAAGATCGTCACGGAGCGGGAGAACATCGGACCGGGCACGAGCGTCGATCTGACCACGCAGCTCAGCGCGGGCAAATACCAGATCGCCTGTAAGCCGGGGATGGTCGGCAACGGCATCCGCCAGGACATCACGGTCACCGGGCAGGCCGACCACGCCTCCGACCCCCGGCTGGCCAAGGCGCTCACCGACTACCGGAGCTACGTCAACGGGCAGGTCGGCGAGATCATCGTCAAAACCGAGAAGTTCGTCGCCGCGGTCAAGAAGGGCGACATTCGTGAGGCCAAGGCGTTGTACGCCGCGTCGCGCCTGAGCTGGGAGCGGATCGAGCCCGTGGCCGAGTCCTTCGGCGATCTGGACCCTCGCCTCGACGCCCGTGAGGCCGACCTCGAGAAGGGCCAGGAATGGACCGGGTGGCACCGCCTGGAGAAGGCCCTCTGGAAGACCAAGTCGGTCAAGGGCGAGGAGCGCTACGCCGATCGGCTGCTGAAGGACCTCGGCGAACTCAAGGCCAAGGCGGGGGCCGAAACGCTCGACCCGCCGATCACGCCGGCCTCCATGGCCAACGGCGCCAAGAGCCTCCTCGACGAGATCGCCACGGGCAAGGTGACCGGCGAGGAGGAGGCCTTCAGCCACACCGACCTGGCCGACTTCGCCGGCAACCTCGACGGCGCACGGAAGGTCTATGAGCTGCTCAAGCCCGTGGTGCAGGAGAAGGACGCCGCCCTGGCGAGCACTCTGGACCAGGAGTTCCAGAACGTCACCGACCTGCTCGCCCGGCACCGGGAGGGCGACGGCTACGTGTCGTACGACACCGTGGGCAAGGGGGAGCGCAAGGAGCTGTCCACCGCGGTCGACGCGCTCGCCGAACCGCTGTCCAAGCTGGCGGGAGTCGTGAGCAGATGACCGCTGAGCGGGTCGGGGGCCCGGCGGGGGCCTCCTCCGGGCACGCCGCCGCGCCGGCCCGGGTCACCAGGCGCGGGATCCTCGGGCTCTCGGGGGTGAGCCTGCTCGCCGGTGCCGCGGCGGGTGCGGGGCTGGCCACCGTGGCGGCCGGCCGGGAGGACGGAGCGCCGTCCGCCGCGGGAGCCGTGCCCTTCTTCGGCGCGCATCAGGCCGGCATCGCCACACCGGTGCAGGACCGTCTGCACTTCGCCGTGTTCGATGTGGTGACCGACGACCGGGCCAGGTTGGTCCGGCTCCTGAAGGACTGGACCGCGGCCGCGGCGGCCATGACGGCGGGCCGTCCGAACGGCGCCGGCGCGGTCGGGGGCATCCCCGAGGCTCCGCCTGACGACACCGGTGAGGCACTCGGCCTTCCCGCCTCCCGGCTCACGTTGACGATCGGGTTCGGCCCGACCCTGTTCGAGAGCGGCGGCAAGGACCGTTTCGGCCTGCGGTCCCGGCGACCGGCCGCGCTGGCCGACCTGCCGCACTTCTCCGGCGACAACCTGGACCCGGACCGCAGTGGCGGCGATATCGCCGTACAGGCGTGCGCCGACGACCCGCAGGTCGCCGTGCACGCGATTCGCAACCTGGCTCGCATCGGCTTCGGCGTCGTGCGGGTGCGCTGGTCCCAGCTCGGATTCGGCAAGACCTCCTCGACGACTCCGGACCAGCAGACCCCGCGCAACCTCATGGGCTTCAAGGACGGCACGAACAACATCGCCGGCACCGACACGGCTCTGCTCGACCGGCATATCTGGGCGGCCGGAGGTGACGGCGCGGACTGGATGGCCGGCGGCTCCTATCTCGTCGCACGGCGCATCAGGATGCACATCGAGACGTGGGACCGGGCGTCGCTGAAGGAGCAGGAGGACCTCATCGGGCGGGACAAGGGCGAGGGCGCCCCGGCCGGCCGTGGGAGAGAACGCGACCCCGTCGTCCTCGCCCGGATGCAGCCCAACGCCCACGTCCGGCTCGCGCACCCGGACAGCAACGGCGGGATCCGGATCCTGCGCCGGGGTTACTCGTTCACCGACGGGAGCGACGGCCTCGGGCGGCTGGACGCGGGCCTGTTCTTCATCGCCTACCAGCGGGACCCGCGCACCGGCTTCATCCCGGTCCAGCGGCGTCTCGCCACCGACGGCCTGAACGAATATCTCCAGCACGTCGGTTCGGGGATCTGGGCATGTCCGCCGGGCGTACGCCAAGGCGGGTACTGGGGCGACACGCTTTTCACATGAGCGGATCAGTGTGGCCGCTCACCGGCGCGCTCGGCCCGGATCCGGGTCACGACGTCCTGAGCGGCGGTCGTGATGGCGGCCAGCTCCCGCAGGTATGCCCAGTAGTCCGGATGGGGGCCGGTCAGCATCGCGGGCCCGTCCTCCAGCCGGGCGACGAGTGCGTCGAGCGTACGGACGTGATGTGGCGCGGGGCCTCCCGGGCTCGTGACGGCCATCTTCTGCGCGTCCCTCACCGCGAACCTGGCCCTGGCGGCGGCCTCGGCCGGATCCGCGGCGACGGCGTCGAGGTCCGCCAGCCGGCTCGTCACCGTGCCCGCCCGCCGGTCCGCGGCGGTGAGCTCGGTGCGCGCGGCCGTGATCGCATGCTGTGCGGCCTTCCAGTCCCGCCGCCCGGCGAACTCGTCCGCCTCGGCGATCCGCTCGCGGGCCCGGCCGACGCCGTCCTCGATGGCGCTCTGGGCGCCCCTCAGGTCCTCCCAGCACGAGCCGGAGTAGCGGCGCACGAGCTCGCTCATCGCGGCCGCGACCGGCTCCGCCCGCCCGGCCACCACGTCCACCCGGGTACGGATGGCCACGAGCGAGGCGCGGGTGTCCTCGGCCATCCTCGGCAGTGCCAGTGCGCCGTCCCTGGCCCGCTCGGCGAGCAGCCGGACCTCGTCGACCTTGCTCAGTGCTCCGGCGAGCCCCAGCCCTCCGAGGCCCGGGGAGCCGAGGACCTCGAGGCCGGCCCGCGCGGAGGCCAGGTCGGCCTGGGGATCCACCGGCGCCAGACCCATGGCCTGGGCCTCCGCGATGGCACCGTCCGCGGCGGCGATCACCTCCCGGGCCGTGGTCAGTTTGGCGGGCAGCTCGTCCAGCCTCGCTTCGAGCGAGGCCAGCTGAGGGGCGAGCCGGGCCGCGAACGCGTTCAGCTCGGCGGCCAGGGCGTTGAGCCGCTCGGTCACGGCGATGAACGCCCGGCGGGCGGCGTCGTACTGGCTCGGCGACCGGTCGGGGACGGCGAGGTCGTGGGCGTCGACGATCGCGATGTAGGCGGACGCGGCGGCGTTGGCGGACTCGGTCAACCGCGCGAACCCGGCCTGGGACCGGGCGGCCGCGCCGCTGTCGAGATCGGCGAACACGGTCAGCCGTCCGTCCACGTAGCGCTGCGCCTGGTCCATCTCGTAGAAAGCGGCGGCGGCGGAGTCCTTCGCCGCGACCGCCTCGTCCGCGGCCTGCGGTCCGCGGCCCCGCCTGTGCTGATCGCCCGGTCTGTACACGGCGCCCCTCTCGGTCTCCTTACCGTAGCTTCGCGCAGAACACGTCCGTGCTCATCCTCCTATCGTCCTGTTCGTGCTCGTAATACCGAAGGCGCCGAATGGAACCGATAGCATCGCTCGCGACGTCTCAGTCCCGGCATGGGCCGACCGAAAGCGGATCATCACCTGGAGGCGTGGTGGGAGTCAGTCGCACAGACGGCGGAAACGCCTCACCCGCCGAGCGGGCTTCGGGGTTCACCCCTGTGATGGCCGCTCTCGGCCGCAACGTGCGCGAGGCGCTGCGACGGAAACCCCAATGGCCCTCCGGGAGTTGTACCGGTATCAGGACGAGCGGAAGTCCGGCACCGTCGGCCAGGGCCATGCCTCGGGCCTGCCGGGGATCACGATGGACTTCGGCACCGACATCTGACAACTGACGACTGGATCCACACGAGAGGTAAGCCGACTGATGGGTGTTTCGCTCGCCAAGGGCGGCAATGTTTCACTGACCAAACAGGCCCCCAACCTCACCGCCGTTCTGGTCGGACTGGGATGGGACGCCAGGGCGACGACAGGGGCGGGCTTCGACCTCGACGCCTCCGCGTTGCTGCTCGGCCCGGGCGGCAAGGTCATCTCCGACCGGCACTTCGTGTTCTTCAACAACCTCACGAGCCCGGACGGATCCGTCGAGCACACCGGGGACAACCTCACCGGTGAGGGAGAGGGCGACGACGAGGCCATCAAGGTGGACCTGGCAGCGGTCCCGGTGGAATGCGAGCGCGTCGTCTTTCCGGTGTCGATCTACGACGCCGACACCCGCGGGCAGAGCTTCGGTCAGGTCCGCAACGCCTTCATCCGCATCGTCAACCAGGCCGACGGCTCCGAGCTCGCTCGCTATGACCTCACCGAGGACGCCTCCACCGAGACGGCCATGATCTTCGGCGAGCTCTACCGGCATGCCGGCGAATGGAAGTTCCGCGCCGTCGGGCAGGGCTACGCGTCCGGGCTCGCCGGGATCGCCATGGACTTCGGCGTCAATGTCGGATGAAGGAACGGGACTGGGTGTCGGTAACGGTGAGTGGGACCTGATCATATGATTTTTCGCACCTTCGGGTGGTCTTTCGCCATCACGGCCGTTGGGCTGCTGGCCGCTCTTCTGTACGACGGACCGTCGGGGCTCGTGCTCGTCGCGATCCTGGCCATCCTCGAGATCTCTCTGTCGTTCGACAACGCCGTTGTCAACGCCAAAGTGCTGGACCGGATGAGCCCGTTCTGGCAAAAGATCTTTCTGACCCTCGGCATCGCCATCGCCGTGTTCGGCATGCGCCTGGTGTTCCCGCTGTTGATCGTCGGAATAACGGCCGAACTGGGCCCGGTCGAGGCCATCAATCTCGCGCTCACCGACGGCGGCACGTACGCGCACAAGCTGCACGAGGCCTATCCGATGATCGCGGCCTTCGGGTCGATGTTCCTCATGATGCTGTTCCTCGACTTCGTCTTCGAGGAGCGCTCGGAGAAGTGGCTTCCCTGGCTCGAGGCCCCGCTGGCCCGCATCGGGAAGCTCGACCAGCTGTCGGTCGTGGTCGCCGCCGTCCCCCTCGTCGCGGTGTCCGGCTACTTCGCCGACCACCCGAGCCAGGTGATGATCGCCGGGGTGCTCGGAATCGTGACCTACATCCTGGTCAACGGGCTCGGTGAGCTGTTCTCGGAGGCCGGTGAGGGGATCGAGGAGGCCGCGGAGAAGAAGGGCCCCAACGGCCTCGCCCTCGCCACGGGCAAGGCCGCGTTCTTCCTGTTCCTCTACCTCGAGGTGCTGGACGCGTCCTTCTCCTTCGACGGCGTCATCGGAGCCTTCGCGGTCAGCCAGGATCCCATCATCATCGCGATCGGCCTGGGTGTGGGCGCGATGTACATCCGGTCGCTGACCGTCTATCTCGTGCGCAAGGGGACCCTGCACGAGTACGTCTACCTCGAGCACGGCGCGCACTGGGCGATCGGCGCGCTCGCGGTCTGCATGCTGGTGAGCATCGGCACCCACGTATCCGAGTTGATCACCGGCGGCACCGGCGCCGGACTGATCATCGCCGCGTTCGTGAGCTCGGTCGTCCGCAACCGGCGTGAACGTGAAGAAGAGCAGGAGCCCCCGTCCGGGGGCAAGGAGCTCCAGTCCAGCAAGGTTTGATCCGAGCGGCGACACGAAGGGAGCGGGCGATGTCGGTATCGCTGCAGAAGGGGCAGAAGGTCTCGCTGACCAAGTCCGGAGGCGGGACGCTCACGCGGGTGCGGATGGGCCTCGGCTGGGACGCGGCGGCCAAGAAGGGCCTGTTCGGCCGGATGAAGACGCAGTCGATCGACCTGGACGCCTCGTGCCTGCTGTTCGGGCCGGGCGGCGAACTGGTCGACGTGGTCTGGTTCCGGCAGCTGCGCAGCACGGACGGCTCGGTGGTCCACACCGGTGACAACCTCACCGGTGCGGGGGAGGGGGACGACGAGTCCGTCAAGGTCGACCTTCCGGCCGTGCCGGCCGGCGTGAGCCAGCTGGTGTTCACCGTCAACTCCTTCACGGGGCAGGACTTCTCCGAGATCGAGAACGCCTTCTGCCGTCTGGTCGACGAGACCAACGGCCAGGAGCTGGCCCGCTACGACCTGAGCGGCGGTGGTCCGCACAACGCGCAGATCATGGCCAAGGTGACGCGAGACGGCCAGGGGTGGTCCATGACCGCGATCGGTGTCCCGGCGTCGGGCCGCACCGTCGAGCAGCTGGTGCCCGCAGTGGCATCCCACCTGTAGTGGCCGCGGATCGATGCGACGTGGGCCGGGCCGGGCGGAGGGCCCCGGGTTAATGCGGCACTTCGGCCATGTTCCGGGGGAACGGCGGGACCGGTTGTTCCATCGGCCCCCGGAGTCCTTCAGCCGTACCGACGACCCGGCCACGCTGGCCGTCGCGCTCGGTGCCACGCTCTACACCCCCGCGACCCGCCCCGACCTGGCCGTGGTCGTCCGCAAGGGGGCGGCACGGGGGGTCATGAGCATGGTGGTCTGTCTCGAGGACGCCATCCCCGATGAGGACGTCGCGGCGGCGGAGCACAACCTCGTGGCGCAGTTGCGGCGGGCGCACGCCGAAGCGGCCGGGTGCCCGTTGCTGTTCATCCGGGTCCGGGTGCCCGGCCAGATCCTCGACCTGACCCGCAGGCTCGGCGACGCCATCGAGCTGGTCACCGGATTCGTGCTCCCCAAGTTCGACGCTTCCTCGGGAGGCGAGTTCCTCGACGCGCTGGGCGACACCATCACGGTGAGCGGCCGCCGGCTGCTGGCCATGCCGGTCATCGAGACCCGTGAGGCCGCCTTCAAGGAGACCCGCGCCGAGATGCTGCATCAGGTCGCCGGGCTGCTGGCCAAGCACCGGGACCGGGTGCTGGCGGTCCGCCTCGGTGCCACGGACCTGTGCGCCGCGTACGGGCTGCGGCGGCCTCCCGACCTCACGATCTATGACATCCACCCGGTCGCCAGCGTGATCGCCGATGTGGTCAACGTGCTGGGCCGGGCGGACGACACCGGCTTCGTGATCACCGGACCGGTGTGGGAGTACTTCTCCGCCGGGGACCGGATCTTCAAACCGCAACTCCGCCAGGCTCCCTTCGACCGGCAGTCCGCGGCCACCCTCCGGCAGCGGTTGATCACCGCGGACATGGACGGTCTCATCCGCGAGGTCCACCTGGACAAGGCCAACGGGCTCACGGGCAAGACGGTGATCCATCCGAGCCACGTGCCGGCCGTGCACGCGATGTCCGTGGTGACTCACGAGGAGTTCTGTGACGCCACGGACATCCTCGGCGAGGACGGCGGCGGAGCGATGGCGAGCAGCTACGCGAACAAGATGAACGAGGCCAAGCCCCATCGCGCCTGGGCGGAGCGGCAACTGCTGCGCGCCCGGGTGTTCGGGGTGGCGGCCGAGGACGTCACGTTCGCGGAGCTGCTCCACGCGGTGGTCGCCGCGTGAGGCGGTCGTGAGCATGGGCGTGCGGATGTCCCCGGACTGGTCCGGGAGCTGGGTCTCCGCACGGCTGGGCGTCGCTCTCGAGGACGTGGACCGTCCCGTCGGCGTCGGCCTCGCGGAGCTGCTCGGCCTGGCCGTGCGCCGCAATCCCCGCCGCGCCCACCTGCTGGTCTCCGCCGTCCTCGGCAAGCACGTGCCGGCCGACCCGCGGCTCGTCCGCGGTGCCGGACTGCTGCTCGGGGAGCGGGTACGGGCGGTGCTGGCGGCGGCCATGGCCACGCCGCCCGCGGATCGGGGGAGCGACGCCGCCGAGCGGGCCGTGGTCCTCGGCGGCCGGCTCGCCGAGGCGCTGAAGGGCAACGCGCATGCGGCCATCGGATTGCGCGACGATCTCCTTGCCCGCGGGCCGGATCTCGAGGCGGTGGTGCTCGGGTATGCCGAGACGGCGACCGCGCTCGGCCACTGCGTCGCGGAGGCCCTCGGCGGCGCCTACTACCTGCACTCCACCCGCCGGCCGGTGCGCGGTGTGAGCACCTACGGGGGGTTCGAGGAGGAGCACAGCCATGCGACCAGCCATCTGATGCTGCCGGCCGACAGCGCCCGGATGGAGGCCGGCCTTCCTCTCGTGCTGGTGGACGACGAGCTCTCGACCGGCACCACCGTGCTCAACACGATCCGTTCGCTGCACGCCGTCCGGCCCCGGACGCACTACGTCGTGGCGGCACTGGTCGATCTCCGGGGTCCCGCCGACCGTGCCGCGATGGAGTTGCTGGCCGCGGAGCTGGACGTACGGATCGAGGCGGTCGCGCTCGCCACGGGCCGCGTGGTGCTGCCGGAGGGCCTGCTCGAGACGGCGCGGCGGCTGGTGGCCTCGGCCGAGGGGACGGACGCACCCGCCGTACCGGCTCCTCCGGGCATCGCCTCGGACGAGACGCCCGCCGGATGGCCGCGAACAACTGCGAGATCACGGCCGGGGGAGGGGACGGTCCGGCGGGTCGAGCTGGACTGGCCGGCCGGGCTCCCGGACGGCGGGAGGCACGGGTTCACGGCCGCGCACGCCGAGGTGCTCGAGGCCGCGCTCCCGGCGATGGCCGCGAGGATCACGGACGCGCTGGGGACCGCCATGGCGGGCGGCCCGGCGGAGGCGCGCCCGGCGCCCGGGAGCCGGATCCTCGTGCTGGGGTTCGAGGAGCTGATGTACGTGCCGCTGCGGATCGCGGAGGCCCTCGCCGACCGGCTCGACGACGTGGAGGTCCGCTCCTCGACGACCACGCGCTCGCCGGTGCTGCCCGTCGACGACCCGGGCTATGCGATCCGGACCCGGCTCACGTTCCCCGCACATGACGATCCGGCCGACGGGCCGGGGGAGCGCTACGCCTACAACGTCGCGCCGGGAGCCGACCCGGGCCGCCGGTTCGACGCCGTCGTGCTCGTCGTCGATGACGCCGCCGACACCGGCGAACTCGAGGCCGGCCTGCTCCGCCTGCTGACCGTGCTCGGCGCGCCGGTCGTGCTGGCCACCGTTCCCGCGTACGTCCCCGTACCCGCTCACCGCTCCCAGCGCGACGGCGGCGCGATCCGCCGGGCCGGCCGGGGTGGCGGCGAGGGGCGTGCCCGTGAGGCCGGGCGGACCGCCGATGCGGGCCAGGGGCGGGAGGCCCGGTGACTTCTCGGCACACGGCCGTACGGGCCGGGAGCGCCACGAGCCTGCCCGAGCCGTTGCGGGGCCCGGGCTTCGGAAGTTATCCGGCCGGGGACGTGGCCTGGCTGCTCACCGACCTGTCCGACGTCCGGCTCGAGGCGCCGACCGACGAGCGGGAAGAGGCGATCCAGGCCGGGCGGGCGCACTATGCCGAGTCGCTCCCCGTGGAATACCAGCCGGGCGCGGACTATCAGCGGCTGTTCCAGCAGGCGCTGGACGCCTCGGCGGCCCGGCTCGCGTATGCGGTCGGTGTGATCACGGAGATCATCCTCGCCGAGCGCGGGCCCGGGGCCGTGCTGGTCTCGCTGGCCCGGGCCGGGACTCCGGTCGGCATCCTGGTCCGGCGGTGGGCGGCGTTCGCCCACGGCCTCGATCTCCCTCACTACGCGGCGAGCATCGTGCGGGGCCGCGGGATCGACACGGTGGCGCTGCGCTATCTCGCCGCCCACCATGACCCCGGCACCGTCATGTTCGTGGACGGCTGGACCGGCAAGGGGGCCATCACCCGTGAGCTGGCCGACGCGCTTGACGCCTATGCCGGGTCGGCGGGCGTGCGCTTTCCCGCGGACGTGGCCGTCCTCGCGGACCCGGGCCGCTGCGTGCGGATCTTCGGAACCAGAGAGGACTTCCTCATCCCCTCGGCGTGCCTGAACTCGACCGTCTCCGGCCTGGTCAGCCGTACGGTCCTGAACGACCGGCTGATCGGCCCCTCGGACTTCCACGGTGCCAAGTTCTATGCCGAGCTCCGGGACGCCGACGTGTCCACGCGGTTCCTCGACGCGGTGTGCGAGCGTTTCGGCGAGGTCGCCGATCGCGTCGCGAGGGACGCGCCGCTCGTGGCCGCCGGCGACCGGACGCCGGACTGGTCCGGCTGGGAGGCCGTACGCCGGATCGGCGCCGGGCACGGCATCACCGACCTCAACCTGATCAAGCCAGGGGTCGGGGAGACGACCCGGGTCCTGCTCAGGCGGGTGCCGTGGAAGATCCTCGCCCGCGCGGACGCGGGAGGGGAACTCGACCACATCCGGCTCCTGGCGCAGGAGCGGGGGGTGCCGGTCATACCCGTGGAGCCCGACGCGCTGCCCTATGCCTGCGTGGGCCTGATCCGGCCGGGCTACTCGCGAAGCGTGCCGCTCGGATGAGCGCCGGCACCGGGAACGCCCTCGCCGGCACGGTGGTGTGCACCGACCTCGACCGTACGCTGATCTATTCGGCCGCGGCGCTCGGCCTCTCCGGGCCGGACGCGGACCTGCCCCGGCTGGTCTGCGTCGAGCTCTACCAGGGCAGGCCGCTGTCCTTCATCACCGAGGCGGCCGCGGCGGGCCTGGAGTCCCTCGCCGCCCGGGCCACGCTCGTGCCGACCACCACCCGTACGCCCGAGCAGTACGCCCGGGTGCACCTCCTGCGCCGTCCCCCGCGCTACGCCATCTGCGCCAATGGGGGCCGTCTCATCGTCGACGGGGCCGAGGACGAGGACTGGTCCACTCTGGTCCGGGCGCGGGTGGCCGGGTGCGCCGAACCCGCCGAGGTCTCGGCCCGCCTGGCCGCCACCGGCGGGGACTTCATGATCAAGTCGCGCATCGCCTCGGGGCTGTTCTGCTACGCGGTCGTCGACCGGCCGGCCCTCCCCGCCGGGTGGGTGGCCGACCTCGCCTCCTGGTGTGCGGAGCGCGGCTGGACCACGTCCCTGCAGGGCCGCAAGGTCTATTGCCTCCCGGCGCCGCTCACCAAGGAGGCCGCGGCGGCCGAGGTCGCCCGCCGGACCGGCGCGGACCTCCTGCTGGCCGCCGGCGACTCCCTCCTCGACACCGGGCTGCTCCAGGTGGCCGACGCGGCGATCCGTCCCCCGCACGGCGAACTCGCCGAAACCGGATGGACGCACGACGGCACGACCGTGAGCCGGTCGGCGGGAGTCGCCGCCGGCGAAGAGATCGTCGGCTGGCTGCTGGCCCGGGTCGATGATCCCGCGTCGGTGGGTCCCCGTGGTGACCGGCGGGAGCATCTCTCCCCGGCCTGATCGGTACGGTGGCCCCATGTCGTTGTCGCACAAAGGATCACTTCGGGCGTCGGTCAAGGGCGCGCTCAGGCGCGGTCACCTGCCCCAGGAGGTGCGCCTCGCCCTGGATCTGCACCGGGCCGAGCGTGTACTCACCCACGCGCCCACCCGCGGGGGATCGTACGTCGTGGCCACGTCCATGGCACTGCACCTTCCGGCCGGCCGGGCCGAAGGGACCACCGCGCCGGCGTTCGTACGGCTTCCCTGGGACCGGATCGGCCACGCGTCATGGAAGGACGGCTGGCTGCATGTTCACGAACCGGGAGGCACGGCCGAGCATCACGTCAGGCTGACCGACCCGGGATCGGTCCCGGAGACCGTGCGGGAGCGCGTGACGTCCACCGTCGTGGTGGATCACCAGGGCCGGCTCCCCGGGGGCCGCCGGGTGCGCATCGTCGGCAGACGTACGGCCGGGGGCGGCGAGCCGCACTGGTCCTTCGTCTTCGAGCCCGGGGCGGACCCCGACGATCCGGGACTGCGGGCCCAGGCCGAGCAGCTGCTGGAGGATCTCCGGCGGCAGACCGGGCTGTGAAGATCAGTGGTAGGTCGACGTGGTCTCGGTCGACCGCGGCACTCCGCGGTCATCGGAGCGGCACACGCCCGGGATCCGGTCGCCGAAGACGTTCTGCAGCGTGCCGGTGACCTTGACCCTGGCCGTGCACGCCATCGCACCCGCCTGCGCGCGGACCAGGCCGGCCACCTCCTGAGCGGTCGGGCTCTCGGCGACACGGCGGGCCAGCCTTCTGATCTCCTCGTAGCGCTCCCGACCGGCCCGGGTGCCGAGCAGATAGCCGACCGCGGCCCCGGCGACGAAGGTCGCGCGGTATCTCATAGCCCACCCCCAGTGCTGCCGATACGCGCCTAGGCATACCCAACGGCGCGAAGACCAGTCGGGGAAGGCCGTATGCGCGAACACGGCCCCGCATACGCTAATCTAGAGCCCGCTGGAGAGACGTGAACAGTCTCCACCGCGATCCCGCGTAGCTCAATTGGCAGAGCAGCCGGCTGTTAACCGGCAGGTTATTGGTTCGAGTCCAATCGCGGGAGCTGGGCTTCACGCCCGTACGCGCAGGTCAGGCCCCTGTTTCGATCATGGAACGGGGGCCTGAGCCGTCTTCGGCGACTAATTCCCCGGATCGTCGTTGGGAAGATCTGGTCCATCGCGGTCGCGCCGTCCTCCATCACAGGCCGGATCTGGTGCCGGTAGACCGTCTCGGTGACGTTGTGTCGCTGTGGCCGTCGAGGCGTGCGATCTGTTCGAGACCGAGGCCCGCCGGGATCCACGGCGGGCCTCGGTCTCCAAGCACATGTCACCTTCCGC
>DASYNF010000293.1:0-73801 GCA_036008685.1 Actinomadura sp.
TCCGGTCACGATTACGCGATCCCCGCGCCGTCTGCCGCGTCAGGCGGACATGCGGATACGACAAGCCGGCTCTTGTGTCGGTAGATGGTGTTGAACCCAAAAACCCTGGGCCCCGGTGCTACGCACCGGGGCCCTCGTGATGTGGAAGGCGCGATGGACCCAGCCCAGCAGACCCCGGACGCCAAGTTCGACGATGACGACTACCCCGCTTACACCATGGGCCGCGCCGCGGAGATCCTCGGGACCACCCCGGCGTTTCTGCGCAGCCTGGGCGAGGCGAAACTGATCGAGCCGCAGCGCTCGTCCGGCGGCCACCGCCGTTACTCCCGCTACCAACTGCGCCTGGCCGGCCGCGCCCGGGAGATGGTCGATCAGGGCACCGCCCTGGAAGCCGCCTGCCGGATCATCATCTTGGAAGACCAGCTCGAGGAAGCCCTGCGGCTCAACGTCGAGATGCGGCAGCGCGACTGACCGGTCCCGGTTCGGGGTGGCTACGGACCTTCTGGTCCGAGCCGGGCGGCGCGGGCCTGGAGGTGGCGCTGTTCGGGGAGGCTGGCCGTACGCCGCGCGGCCAGCTGGTAACACGAGCGGGCGGCCGCGTGGTCGCCCGCCATCTCGAGCAGGTGGGCGCGTACGGCGTGGAGGCGATGATGGCCGGCCACCCGGCTGTCGGTGTCCAGGGTCTCGAGCACCGCGAGCCCGGCTCGCGGACCCCGGACCATCGCGACCGCGACGGCCTGGTTGAGCGTGACCATGGGGCCCGGCGCGATGCGCTGGAGCAGGTCGTACAACGCGAGGATCTGCGCCCAGTCGGTGTCCTCCGAGCGTGGCGCTTCGACGTGGACGGCGGCGATCGCCGCCTGGAGCTGGTACGGGCCGAGGGGTGTCCTCGACAGCGCGTCGGTGATGAGCGCGACGCCCTCGGCGATGGATCGCCGGTCCCAGTTCCCCCGGTCCTGTTCGGCGAGCGGGATCATCGCGCCGTCGGATCCGGTACGGGCCGACCGTCGCGCGTCGGTGAGGAGCATGAGCGCGAGCAGCCCCGCGACCTCGCCGTCGTCCGGCAGCAGCCGGTGGACCGCGCGGGTGAGCCGGATCGCCTCGCCGGTCAGCTGGCCGCGCTGGAGGTCGGGGCCGGACGTGGCGGTGTAGCCCTCGTTGAAGATCAGGTAGAGGACGTGCAGGACCACCCGGAGCCGGTCGGCCCGCTGTGACTCTGGCGGCATGCCGAACGGGACACCGGCGGCCTTGATGCGCTGCTTGGCCCGGCTGATGCGCGGGGCCATGGTCGCCTCGGGGACCAGGAAGGCGCGGGCGATCTGGGCCGTGGTGAGACCGCCGACGGCGCGCAGGGTGAGCGCGACCTGGGAGGCCGGGGTCAGCGCGGGATGGCAGCACAGGAACAGCAGGGTCAGCGTGTCGTCCTGGTCCGGCGGGTGCGCATCGCCGGGGGCCGGCGCCACGAACTCGCCGGCCGGGACCAGGGCCGCGGCGGTGGCCTCCCGGCGGCGGCGTGCCTCGTCGCTGCGCCACTGGTCGACCAGCCGGCGCGATGCGACGGTGATCAGCCAGCCCCGGGGGTTGTCCGGTAGGCCCTCGCCGGGCCACTGGACGGCGGCGGCCAGCAGCGCCTCCTGGACCGCGTCCTCACACGTGTCGAACCGCCCGTACCGCCGGACGAGCGCGCCGAGGACCTGCGGCGCCAGCTCACGCAGCAGGCCCTCGACGCCGGCATCCGTCATCGGAGCTCCGTCGTCATCAGAACTCCGTCGTCAGAGGCCGGTCATGAGCGGCCGTACCTCGATCGCGGTGTATTTCGCATCCGGGATCTGTGCGGCCAGCTCGATCGCGCGCTCCTTGCTCTCGCAGTCGAGCAGGTAGTAGCCGGCGACGTACTCCTTGGCCTCGAGGTACGGCCCGTCCGTCACCGCCGGGACTCCGTCTCGTACCCGGACGGCGGCACTGTTGGACGGGTCGGCCAACGCCTCCGTACCGACCATCTCGCCGGATTCGGTGATCGCCTTGATGAACTCGTCGTGGCCGCGGAACACCTCGTTGCGGTCCTCCTCCGACAGGCTCTCGAAGATCGTGGGGTTCATGTAGATCATCAGCAGGTATTTCACGGCTTCGCTCCTCCTGGTCCGGCGCCCGGTGCGGGCGCCTCTCGCATAGTGGTCGGAGCGGGCGGCCCGACCTTGACGTCCGGGTCAGAAAAATAGCCGGGAACACCTGATGTCAAGATCCCCGGCCGTGCTCGGACCTCTCTGTGTGAGGCGCCCGCACGGGGCGCCGGAAGCGCTTGTGCGCACCGGAAGGATCTCGCATGGAGACGAACACCGCGGCCGGGTCCGGACCGCCGTACGACTCACTCGCACGCCGTACGACCCACCCGTACGCCGTCTGATCCGCGGATCAACGGGGGGCCGGGACGGCGGGGACGGCCTGCTCGGCGGCGCGGCTCACCTGTTCCCAGCCGGCCCAGGTGTCCATCCGCCGCCGCGAGGTGTCGAAGGCCAGGTCATAGACCATGCTGCCGAGCAGTAGCCGCAGCGGCGGGTCGTCGCTGTCGACCAGCTTCATCACGGCCTCGGCGGCGAGCCGGGGCTCGCTGTCGATGGAGCTCTCGGCCCACTGCTTCTCCATCTCGGCGCGCAGCGGCGCGTAGGCCTCCAGCGGCGTGGTCTGGTGCATGCGGGTGTAGAGATCGGCCCAGTACCCGCCCGGCTCGACGATGGTGAGCTTGACGCCGAAAAGGTCGTCGAAACGGCCCTCGGCGGGCTGCGCCGAGGCGCCCGCAGGTCCATACCGGAGTGAAGCGGCCCTGCGGCCGAGACACCGGTCACGGGCGCCGGCGGATTCACCGCCGTAGGGAGAGCCAGGAGCGTCGGCCGCACCGGTGAGGCCTGCGATCGACCGTTGCCCGACCCGGCCGAAGCCCTCCCCTTGGCGACGATCGGCTCGAGATCCCTTTGGTCCCGACGGCGACGTCGCGGGTTTGCCCTTACCGGCACGTCCTGTCATCAGGTGTTGGCGCCGGGAACTGTCCGACGGCCATGGTCCCCGGGTACGACCAGAACAAGGGGCTGAGCCGCGAGTCCCGCACCCAGATCTCCGGGACCCGTTCGTAGCCGCCCCTGAACCTGCGCATAGCCAAGATCACCAGTGACCCGGGGGCAGAAAAGTGGCAGACAAGATCAGATTCTCGACAAGGATCCCGGTCAGACGACGGACCGTGGTGCTGGCCACGCTGGGTGGCGCGCTGGCGGGCGCGGTCGGTGTCACGGCCGCGGTCACCGTCTTCTCGCCCGAAGCCGGTAAGAGCACAACGGCCACCGGCCCCTCCGGCAAAGTCCTCTACAACGCCCCGGCCCGCCAGAACACCCGGGTGCCCCAGGCGGCCACGGCTCCGCAGGCCAGGGTCGACTGCCGCAAGCAGAAGTGCGTCGCGCTGACCTTCGACGACGGCCCGGTGCCCGACACCACGAAGGTCTTGGACATGCTCAAGGCCAAGAACGCGAAGGCGACATTCTTCCTGCTCGGTATGCAGGTCGTGCAGTATCCCGAGATAGTCAAGCGCCAGGCCGCCGAGGGACACGAGCTCGGCAACCACACCTACAGCCACGCCAAGCTGCAGGGGGCGCCGGCGGCGACGGTGCTGACGGAGATCAACCGCACCCAGAACGCGATCCAGCAGGCGAGCGGCAAGGCGCCGATACTGCTCCGTCCCACGTACGGCTACACCGACAAGCAGCTCGACGGGATCTGCCTACAGCACAAACTGTCAGAGGTCCTGTGGTCCGTCGACCCCGTCGACTGGAAGGATCGCGACAGCAAGAAGATCGCGGACCGGGTCGTGACCCAGGCCCAGGCCGGAGGCATCATCATCCTGCACGACGTCAAGCCGACGACCGTGGCCGCCGTCCCCGACATCCTCAACAAGCTCAGCCAGAAGGGGTTCGTCTTCGTGACGATCTCGGAGATCTATGGCGGCCAGCTCAAGGCCGGCGACAAGTACCCCGCCTTCCTCGGCTCACCTCAGGCGGGCCTGGCCCCGGCCGGAACCTGACGACGTGAGCGGCCCCGCGCCGGGCCGGCCTCTTCCCATCGTGATCTTGCAGTCGTTCGCGCCGGCTACCGCGAACGACTGCGAGATCACGGCAGGGAGTGTCGCCAGTTCACATCACGACGGGCCGGCTGCGGCCTCGTCATAGCGCGGCGTAGACCGCCTCGACCAGGGCCATCTTGCGTGGGTCGTCCATGATCAGCGGGCCCATGCGGTTCATGACGTAACCGGCGGCGATCCCGTTCTCCGGGTCCGCGAACCCGCACGAGCCGCCGTATCCGTCATGCCCGAAGGCCCGCGGATTCGGGCCGTACGACCCGCGCGGCCCGCCGAGGCCGAAGCCGAGGGCGAACTCCATCTCGGCGCCGCCGAGCCCGGCTCCGAGGACCAGATCGACACAACTCCCCTGGCCTTCGCGGGCCTGCTCGACGGCCGCGGCGCCCAGCACCTGGTGATCGTCGTACCGGCCGCCGAAGGCCGCGATGCCGTACAACGCCGCGACGGCAC
Organism: Actinomadura sp.; assembly: GCA_036008685.1. GTDB lineage: Bacteria > Actinomycetota > Actinomycetes > Streptosporangiales > Streptosporangiaceae > Actinomadura_C. Next base: position 4,571 of record DASYNF010000293.1, read on the forward strand.
GGGCCGTACCGTGCCCGTTGGCCGCGGGGACCTGGGCGCGGCGCCAGGTCGGGGTGTTGCCGTCCGCCGCGGTCAGGATCGGGTTGGTGAGCGCGGCGACCGCGGCGGGGTGGAGCCGGGCGAACATCTCGGCGATCTCGCTGCCGCCCGGCGCCGGTGGTTGCACCAGCTCGGCGACCCGGCCGTGCTCCGATGACGGCAGGCCGATGTGGAAGTCGATTCCCAGCGGCCCGGTGACGTTGTCGCGGAGGAAGTCCCCCGGCAGCCGGCCGGAGACCCGCCGGATCACCTCGCCGACCAGGTGTCCCCAGGTGCAGGCGTGGTAGCCCGAGACGGTGCCCGGCTCCCACCACGGCTCGGTGGCGGCCAGCCGGCCGGTCGTCAGCTCCCAGTCGCACACGTCCGCGATGCTGTGCGGCTCCCGGAGACCGGCCAGTCCGGCCCGGTGGCACAGCAGATGGCGGACCGGCATGCCGGCCTTGCCGGCGTCGGCGAACTCGGGCCAGTACTTCGCGACCGGCGTGTCGAGGTCGAGGAGGCCCCGGTCCACGAGCATGTGGGCGCAGAGGGCGACCACGCCTTTGGTCGTCGACCACACGTTGACCAGCGTGTCCTGGTCCCACGATCGGGTACGGGCGGCGTCGGCGTGCCCGGCCCAGAGGTCCACGACCGTACGCCCACCGGCCAGCACGGTGACGGCCGCACCGAGCTCACCGCGTTGCTCGAAGTTGTCCTCGAAGGCATCCCGCACCCCGGAGAACGCGCTGTCACACACTCCGTGTATCTCGACCAAGCGTGTCACCACCTCGCCGTACGGACTTGATCAAAGTACCAACCAGCCGGTGGACACGGAAGACCTGCAGCATGCCCACGGCGACGACCGTCACGCGCCCGGATGAGAAGAGCCGCATACGTACGGGCCCTCGCGGTCACTCCTCTTCGGAGAGGTAGCGTTTCACCGTCTCGACCTTCTCGGTGATCCCGCTCGTCACCCCTTCGCGGATGTCGGCCTTCAGGACCAGGCTGACACGCGGTGACTGGGCCCGCACCACATCGACCGCCTGCCGGACCACGGTCATGGCCTCGTCCCACTGCCCCTCGATGATCGTGAACATCGCGTCGGTGTGATAGGGCAGCCCGCTGTCCCGTACGACCCGTACGGCTTCGGCCACGATTTCCCCGACCTCCTCGCCGGCCCCGATCGGGGTGATGGAAAAGGCTACGAGCACGGACGGATCCCTTCAGGGGCAACGGACGGACAGCGAGGTGGTCATACCCACAGGCCGACGCGCCACGCCACCGCTCAAGGCACCGCGACGCGGGGTCGTGACGCCGTGGTCGCGGCCCGCCTCGGCCTTGCCGCGGCGCGGCTGAAACTGCTCTGATGGGTGGCCGTGACGGCTGCCGATGAGGAGCCACTGCCGGACATGCACGTCTTCTTGGAGACCGACCGGCTGATCCTGCGACGGTTCACCGAGCTGGGCGTGCCGCGGGTGATCGCCAGGACCATGGCGGTCAACACGGCATCCCGCCGGGTGATGGAGAAGGCCGGCCTGACCCTGGCCCGGACCTTCGAGGAGTCGTGGGCGCATCCCATCCCCGGTGCCGAGGGAGACCACACCCCCGTGACGTGACGTGACGTGAAACGGCGCCGTACGGATCGGGATCCGTACGGCGCCGTTCGGCAACCGCTCTCGAGCCGTGGGTCAGACGGGCTGACCGGTCTCGGGGTCGAGGATGAACGGCTTGGCGTTCGGGTGGCGGAAGTCGAGCAGCCCACCGAGGGAGCCGGCGCGCTGGTCGAAGGAGCCGTCACCGATCCGCCGGCCGTTCAGCCAGTTGTCCTCGATCAGACGCAGGATCGAGGACTGGTCGGTCACGTTGTGGTCGACGTGGTTGACCTTGGCGTACGGCGAGATGACCATGAGCGGCAGGCGGGGGCCGAAGCCGCACCGGTCCTGGTAGCCGCCCGCGGGCTTGCCCTTGCCGCACTGGCCGGGGCCGTTGAGCGCGTCGGTCGCCGGGTCGGAGGACGGGTTGACGATCGGCGACATCTGGTGGTCGTACCAGCCGTCGGAGTCGTCATAGCCGATGACGATCGCCGTGTCCTTCCAGAACCTGGACTTCTGGATCCGGTTGACGGCGTCGACGACGAAGTGCTGCTCGTCGATCGGGTCGGAGTAGGCCGCGTGACCGTCCTGGTAGCCGGGAGCCTTGAGGAAGCTGACCGCGGGCAGGTTGCCGGCGTCGAGCGCGCCGTACCAGTCGCTCATGTCGTACTGGTGGTTGGCCGGGCCGTTGTGGCCGATCTCGACGACCGAGGCCGGCGCGGTGTGACGGGGGTTGGCCGTCGACTTGTAGTACTGGAACGGCTCGTGGTGCGGGATGTAGTCGCCCTTGGCGATGCCCGCGATGTTGTTGTGCGTCGTGGCGCAGGCGGCGGTGCCGTCGGCGCCGCGGCTCGAGGGCTTGAAGCCGCCCTGGAACCAGCCCCAGCTCACGCCCTTGGCGTTGAGCAGGTCGCCGACGTTCTTGCCGGTCAGCTCGGCGGTCGCCCGCGCGTGGTTGGAGCAGTCGTCGAAGAACGGCTGCGGGTCGTTGGTGACCGTGCCGACGTGCGCCGCGTCCGGGTGCTGGACGGCATAGGCGTCATCGATGGCGTTGCCCTTGGCGTCACGGGCGATGGCACCGTGGGTCTGCCCGGAGACCAGGTTGAGCGCGCCCGGGGTCGAGGGCCCGAACGTGGTGTTGTAGCTGTTGTCGCTCATCGAGAACCGCTGGGCGTAGTTCCACAGCCCGGTCACGGTGTTGCCGTCGTAGTAGTCCATCACCAGACCCGGCGCGCCGTACATCGGCTTGGTGCAGGTCTCGACGTTGGTGTGCTCGACGAACTTGTCCATCTTGCCGCCGTTGAAGGCCTTCTGCTCAGCGGCGTAGTCGTGGTCCTGGTCGCAGGTGACCGCCTGCGCCGGGCCGAGCCTCGACGGGTTGTACTTGTTCGGGTTCTGGGTCAGCAGCCGGTCGGACAGCCCGTTGACCCGGGGCGTGCCGCTCTTGGCGTGGAAGGGCTGCCCGTCGGTGTTCGCCGCCTTCGGATACGTGCCGAAGTAATGGTCGAAGCTGACGTTCTCCTGGTAGAGAACCACAACGTGCTTAATCGGGCTCTTGGCGTCGGGGGCCTTGTGATGGGGTGCCGCGTGGGCCGCGGACGTGCCCACCAGAGTCAGGGCACCGACGGCCGCCATGGCCAGCCCGCTACGCAGCGCGAGGGATATACGCAATCTGCCGTCTCCTTAGTCGATCGCCCAACAGGGTCCCAGGACGTGAAAGGCAGCACATGGCCATAGACCAACACATCGATGAACAAATCGCGGACGTCCGTGACGTCATCTCGCATGGAGGCCGGGCTTCGCAGGTCAGCGCCATGGAGGGGCACGCCCGAGAGGAGCCGTGGGTCCGATCGCGCGACGTCCGGCCCGTACCGGCCGACCTACCGGGCCGGCTCGGGTCCCCATGCCCCTCGCTACGATCCCCCAAAGCGGGAGCATCACGGTCAGAGCGGTCATCAAGAACGTACTCCGGGTGACCGGACGTACGACGCGGGCGCTCCGGGCGATGCCGCTCCCGCGGTGCCGGATGTACGGGCGGTGCGCCGAGAGCTGTGGGCGGTTGCGGATCCCCACGTCGTAGAGGAGTTGGAACCGATGGACTGGGGACGCGTGATCCTGGCGGTCGCCGTGGCGGCCGGCATGGTGGCGATCGGGGTCGCGCTGCGGATCGTGCTCGGACGCCTGGGCCGGCGGGTGCGGGAGACCCGGTGGGCCTGGGACGACCTCGGCGTCCGGCTGCTGCGCGACCTGGCGGTGACGGCCTCCGCCACGGGCGGGGTGTGGGCGGCCGTGCTGATCCTGAACGTCCGCCCCGGCATCCGGGAGGCCATCGCCAGGATCCTCGTCGCCCTGCTGATCCTGGCCGTCTCGATCGCGGCCGCGCGCCTGGCCGCGGGGATCGTCACGTCGGTGACACTGGCCAGAACCGGGGTCGCGAGCTCGGTGACGATCTTCGCCAACATCGCCCGCGTGGTGGTCATCGGGATCGGCGCGCTGGTCCTGCTGCAGAGCCTCGGCGTGTCGATCACACCGCTCCTCACCGCGCTGGGGGTCGGCGGGCTCGCGGTGGCGCTGGCCCTGCAGGACACCCTGGCCAACCTCTTCGCGGGCGTGCACATCCTCGCGTCCAAGAAGGTGGAACACGGCGACTACGTCCGTCTGGACGATGGCCAGGAGGGCGACATCGTCGACATCAACTGGCGCAACACCACGATCCGGCTACTATCCGACAACCTGCTCATCGTGCCCAATGCCCGCTTCGCCGATGCCATCGTGACGAACTACCACCGGCCGGCCCGGGACATGTCGGTGATCGTCCAGGTGATGGTGGCCGACGACAGCGACCTCCACGAGGTCGAGCGGGTCACGGTCGACGTCGCCGGAGAGGTGATGGCCGACGTCGAAGGCGCCGTGTACGACCACAAGCCGGTGGTGCGGTTCCACACCTTCGCCGAGTCGAGCGTCGAGTTCTCGGTGATCCTGCGGACCCGGACGTTCAGCGATCAGTACGTCGTCGTGCACGAGTTCATCAAGCGCCTGCACAGGCGCTACCGCGCCGAGGGCATCGACCTGCCGGCACGCCACGTCATCCTCGAGGGCGAAGCCCGCCCGGCGGCCCGTTAGCCCCCGCCCCCGCCTCTCCATGCGCGGCCTCCGGACGCCCGCCGGCCCGAGGTCGCCCAGGAGCTGGACGGCGACCTCGGGCCGGCGGCGTACCGCGCTCCGCACGCGCGGCGGTCACGGATGGTTCGAAACGGATCGAGCGACGCGGCCGGGTGCGACCGCCCGTCGAAACGGTCAGGCGAGGGCGCTGCCCTTCTTCCACGACTTCCAGGACATCTGCCAGAACGACCAGCCGTTGTCCCAGTTCAGCTTGCGGCGGGAACCGGTGATCTTGACGACGTCGCCGGGCTGGACATTGCGGTAGAACCAGATGGCGTCCTTGGCCGACTGCCGGACACAGCCGTGGCTGCGGTTGACCTGCCCCAGGGCGTAGTTCTCGCCGGCGGTCTCGTGGAGATACTCCCCGCTGTTGGAGATACGGACCGCATAGTTGATCAGTTCGTCGTAGTAGCCGGGATCGCCCTTTTTGCGGCCTGGTGCAACCATTCGGACGGGGTTGTCCTCTTCCATCGTGAGGTGGACCCCGCTGGTGGTCGTGTATTCCATCGTGCTGCCGTTGCCGGCACTGATCGGAACCGTTCGAACCTTCTTGCCGTCGACCTGAACGGTCATCTTGTGCGTCTTCAGGTTCACCGCGCTGATTCTCGACGTGCCTATCGCGAACGTCCGGGTGAAGTCCTTGGTCCCGTAAACGTTCTTGGCGGCCCGGACCCCGGCCAGGTGGCCGGTGACGGTGACCTTCTGGTGAGCGGGCCAGTAGGTCTTCGTCCGATAGATCACCTTCTGGTCGCCGATCCACCGCCAAGCGCCCTCGACGGGCTTTTGCGCCTTGACCTCCAGCGCCTTCTCCATCTCGGCCTTGTTGAAGACCGGCCGGTTGAAGTCCAGGATGATCGGCATCCCGACGCCGTACTTCTTGCCCTTGTTGCCCTCCAGGATCCAGTCCAGCGAGGCCGTGACCGTCCGCTCGGGGGTGAGGGTCTTGAAGGTGCCGGCCGCCTGGGCGGCCGTGCCCGCGGGGTTCTTGGCGGTCGCGGTGACCGCATAGGCCGTGGAGGGCGAGAGCGTCCACTTGGACCGCCACTCGGTCCGCTCAGGATTGAAGTCGCCGGGGATCTGCTTGTTTCCGGCCTTGACGCTGACCGTGTCGAGTTTGCCGCCGGCCGCCCTGACCAGCACACCACCGTCGGGACGGACCTTGGTGGACCCGTTCGCGGGAGTGATCGACACTTGGGCCTGGGCCTCGTGCTTGGCGTTGGATCTCGAAGAGGCGGTCGAACCGGCCTGACACGCTGTCGTGGCCATCAGCGACAGGGCGAGCACACCGCCGACCGCGTAATGGGGAAACGACCACACAGACTTGATGACGCGCAACTGTCGCACCTCGGGGGGAATCCCGGCTCCAGGACCGCAATGCCTGGTCCGAGTGGGTCTACATATGGTGAGGGACCCCACAGTCGGCCCCTATCGGTAATTGACGGTGGCCTGCCGGGTTTGGTTCCCGCGTCCCAAGGACAATTTACTCGATTTTTTCACCATCCGTACGAGACGGACCGCTTAGAGGGATTTGTACTGGCCCGCACCCGGGTCACCACCGCGGCCGCCATCTCGACGTGGCCGGTCCCGCACTTGTCCACAGGCCTGTGGACAAGTGCCCGCCGGATTCACGCGTCTCCAGCCCTCCACAGGTGGACCCGGCGACCGCGCGTGCCACCGCGGATCGCCCCGAGCGTTGACGAATGCCTCCACCGGCCTCGGCTCCGGCGGCAGGACACTCCGACCCGTCACCGACGCCGGCGTTGTCCACAGGAGCTGTGCACAACGTCGAGATCGCAGGGCCTCATCCTCGGCCGGGCTCGCTCTCGCCTTCACCCGGCGGGGGTTCTTCCGCCACGGGACCGTCCCCACGGGCCGGCCGGGCGACAATGCGGTCATGTGCCGCAGCATCAAGACCCTACGTCCGCCCTTCGCCGACGATGTCACAGCGGAGGACATTCGCGCCGCCGCGCTTCAGTACGTACGGAAGGTCTCGGGGTTCCGCAGCCCGGCCGGCCACAACGCCGAGGCCTTCGACGCCGCAGTGGAGGCCATCGCCGAGGCGACGACCGCGTTGCTCTCCTCGATCGAGGTTCGCGGCCGCCTCAGCGGCCGGTGAGATCGCGGCCCCGGCAGGCCGTTCGGCCTGGACCGGACCTGGACCAGACCTGAACCGGATGGGCCTGGACCAGATTGGGTCGTACGGCCTGGGCGAGACGGCCAGGCCACACCCCGGCCCCGGTTCACCTGATCATGCGCGTGGAGCGTCAGGGGAGGAGCCGGCGCGTCGGGTCTTTCGCCTTGGATCTCCAGTCTCGAGCCTGCCGTTATTCCGGGGTGATGTTCTCCGCCTGCGGGCCCTTCTGGCCCTGCGTGATGTCGAACCGGACCCGCTGCCCTTCCTGGAGCTCACGGTAACCCTGGCCCGCGATGTTGGAGTAATGAGCGAAGACGTCCGGGCCTCCGCCGTCCTGTTCGATGAAGCCGAAGCCCTTTTCCGAGTTGAACCACTTCACGGTGCCAGTAGCCATGTCGATCTCCCTCAGGGGGTGGCGGAGCTCGCACCGTGCGGGTCCCGCATGCCGTAACGCCCCCGTCCGGGCCAAGGCCGGTGTACCAAAAAAGCGCCTGAGGTACGTCTCACCAGGCGCTTTAAATGATCACAAGGAGCTACGCTCAGTCTAGCAGAGCGACCTCGGCCGGATCCTGGCCGCGGACGGCCTCTGGTGGCGGTCCGCGGCCACGGCCACGGCCCGACTCCGCGGCACCCGGGGAAAGTGCCGGACGGCCCAGACCGGTTACCGGCCGGTCCATTACCCTTCCCCCATGGCCGGACTGCTGCGCAAAGCGATGCTTTCCTTCGGGCTCACCGACGAGCCGCTGGATTTCGGCGAACAGGACGACGAGGCCGTCGTCGCGTTGCCCGCGCCCGCGCGGCGCCGGCGGCCCCACATCGTGACCTTGCACGCCCGGCAGTTCAACAACGACGCACCCGTGATCGGTGACCTCTTCCGCACCGGCGCGACGGTGATCATAGATCTCAGTGGCACCGACGAGCCGACCCTGACGCGGTTCCTGGACTTCGGCGCGGGCCTGGCCTTCGGGCACGGCGGCCGCATCGAGAAGGTGGCGCCATCGGTGCTCCTGCTGACTCCCCAGGGCGTGGCCGCCTAGCCCGTGCGTGGCGCAATCGCCGAGATGGCTCCATAGAGTCATCCGCGTCCCTCCGGCAGAGCCCATTCCCATCTGCCGTGACGGCCGAGGTCCCGCGCCCTTCCGCGGGGATCGAGGCGTGATAACGTCCGGTTACGGACAGCACGAGCATCGTCGCACTCGGTCACGGACCGAGGTCGCCGACGGACCCCTCGTATCGTGGGAGCGCCTCAGCCGCTGAGCGTCCTTCCGCCGTCCAGGGCCACCTACCCCACCCTCAGGGCCGCGTTCCGAAAGGAAGGGTGTTCCCATGCCGTTGAAGAGGCTCGCGGCGTCGGCGGCGGCCGGATCCGTGAGCACGTTCATGGCCCTTCTCAGCGGCGTGTCACCCATCCTGCCCGCCGTGCCGCTTCTGCCCGCCGCCACGGCGGCGACCTCGGCGGACATCGTGGACCCGGGCGCCACCGCGGACCCGGGCGGGGCCCGGGCCGGAGCCAACAGCGTCGACACCACCGGCGCCCCCGCCTCACCCGGCGGCGACGACGGCGCGTCGCCGGGCACCGCCGCCGGCGGGCCGGCGGGCCGGAGTGAGACCACGTGCCGGATCCACGATTTCTACAAGATCAAATCCCATAGGCCGCACAGCTTCTGGATCCCGGGGACGCATTTCATCGATGGCCCGGGCGGCAAGATGTTCGTCTGGGTGAAGCGGTGGCACACCGTGGAGGCGCGGGTTCGAGGGCATCACGAAGTGCTGAAGCAATTCAACTTCCGGACGTTCCTCTGGAGAGCTCGCAAAGAGGTGGTCCGTGATCTCGCGAGGTTTCACAGCATCGAGTTCAAGCACGAGTACGTCCGGGGGATCACTGACGGGATGTACGGCCACATGCGCTATCGCGTCTTCGGCCACCGGATCCGCTTTCAGCAGTGGCACCGCAACGGCGACTGCGGACTGCGGAAAGTCGGCTCCGGGGTGGCCATCGTGCCGACGACCTCCGAGGGCTGGAAGTTCTGGGAGACGGGCTGCCCGCGAGACGACCCGCGCAAGCAGCCGAAGAAAAAGACAAAAGGCCAGGAAGAAGAGAAGAAGTCCAGCCAGGGAAACCCCGGGAGTTCGAACCGGCGGTCCCAGGACGGCGCCGGGGCGCGGCGGCGCGGGTCCGGCACCGGGGCGCGGCGGCGCGGGTCCGGCACCGGGGCCGGGGCGAAGGGGCCGGCCGCCCGCGACGGCCGGAAGGCCGGACCGGCGCGATGCGCCTGATCCGGCCGCCGGTCCGGCGAGGATCGGCGGTGCCGGCTCCCACGTCCCCGTCGCCTCATGCCAGGTGTCGCCGGTGAACTGAACGTCGCGATACCCGGGCCGTGCCCTCGTGTGGTTTGGGCGGCATTGGGGTACGCTCCGGATTGGCGCTCGAGATCCCGCTCGATATCCCGATCCATATCCCGTTCGACAGTTGAGGCGGGTTGAGGCGGATTCAGGCGCCTCCCGGTCGGTTTCCAGCCGACCCCGGCCGATCCGTTTCCTGGATCGGCACGTGCCGGGCCGATCTGAGTGCCACGGCTTTTGGCTCTCCACCCCCGATCAAGGCACGGGCCGATCCGGACACGGACCGATCCAGACACGGGTCGTGGTCGAGCACCGGCTCGCTCCGCACGGAGCCGAGTCCTCCATTCCCCGCGTACACGTGATGGTCGCCCCCGTCCGTACGCGGTCCCGATGGGGAGCGCCGCGACGCCCCCGCGAAAGGACCCCATGACCACTACCGAGATCCCACCTGCGGCGGCGACCCGGCGTGGACCCGCCTCGGGCACCGTCCCCCGGCAGCGCGGTGACGACCTGACCGTCCCCTTCGCCGGCCTGCTGGCCCTCCAGGAGAAGCACGCGTTCGTACGGACCGGCGGCTACCTCCCGGGACCGAACGACGTCTATGTCTCGCTGGCGCAGGTCCACGCGAACGGGCTGCGCGCCGGAGACGCCCTCGAAGGGACGGCCAGGTCTTCTCGCTCCGGCCGGGAGAGCTTCAGCGCCCTCGTGCACGTCGACACGGTCAACGGCCTCGCACCCGGCGAGGAGCGCGCCGACTTCGCCGAGCTCACTCCGCTGCATCCGAACGAGCGGCTGCGCCTGGACAACGGCGCCCTGGCCACCCGGATCATCGATCTGGTCAGCCCGATCGGCAAAGGCCAGCGCGGCCTGATCGTCTCACCGCCGAAGGTCGGCAAGACGATGGTGCTCCAGGCGCTGGCCAACTCCATCGCGCTCAACAACCCGGAATGCCACCTCATGGTCGTGCTCGTGGACGAGCGCCCCGAAGAGGTCACCGACATGCAGCGCTCGGTGCGCGGTGAGATCATCCACTCGACCTTCGACCGGCCGGCGGAGGAGCACGTCGCCGTGGCGGAGCTGGCGGTCGCACGCGCCAAGCGGCTCGTGGAGCAGGGCCGCGACGTGGTCATCCTGCTCGACTCGATCACCAGGCTCGGCCGCGCCTACAACCTGTCCGCGCCCCCCGGCAACCGGATCCTGGCGGGAGGCGTCGCCGCCTCCGCGCTCTACCCGCCCAAGAAGTTCTTCGGCGCCGCACGCAACATCGAGAACGGCGGTTCGCTCACGATCCTCGCCACCGCGCTGGTGGAGACCGGCTCGCGGATGGACGACGTCTTCTTCGAGGAGTTCAAGGGCACGGGGAACATGGAGCTGAAGCTCGACCGGTCCCTCGCCGACAAACGCCTCTTCCCCGCCGTGGACGTCAACGCCTCGGGCACGCGGCGTGAGGAGCTGCTCATGGACCCCGAGGAGCTCGCGCTCTCGTGGCGGCTGCGCCGGGTCTTCAACGGCCTGGACACCCAGCAGAGTCTCGAGCTCCTGCTCGACAAGCTGAAGAAGACCTCCTCCAACGTCGAGTTCCTGCTCCAGTTGCAGCGAACGACCTGACCACGCCCTGACCATGCCTCGCCCTGGCCATGCGCAGCGTGGCCGGCGGTGTCGGCCTCTGACCGGCTAGGTGGGCCGGATGGACCGGAGGATGGCGTCGAAGCGGCGCTGACCAGGGGTCCACTGGTCGTCGAGTCCGACGAAGAACAGGTCGTGACCGTTCACCCGCGTGTCCAGAGCCCGCAGGCGGCCTTGACCCCAGGTGAACTCCCATTCCGCGGCCCTCGGGCCGAGTTGCGGCGCGGCCTCCAGCCGGAGCTTGCGGTAGCCGGGGAAGGTGCCGGCCGCCGTACCCCGCCGTTCCGCCTCGCGCAGGCCGTGCAACGGGTCACCGAGCGCCCGGCTGATGCGCAGGTGACGGTTGGCGTGCGGGTCGTACCAGTAGACGCCGTCGCTGCGCATGACCCGCGTCCAGTTCGCGGGCACCTCGACCGAGAAGCCGTCTCCTCGGTAGGAGATGGTCCGGGTGGCCGCCGTCTCCTCGGTGGCGGAGACCGTCTCACCCGTGCCCACCGAGGTCCAGCGGGATGACCAGGCCCCGAGCATGGCCGCGACCACCGAGAGCACCAGGACGCACGTGAACGTGCCCGCCTGGAGGCGAGCGCGCCGCCACGGCGGCCTGCTGTGGCCGACCGCCCGGTCCAGCAGCTTGGCCGCCTGCTGCGCGCTGACGCGGTCGGCCGGGTTCCTGGTCAGGAGACCGTCGATCACTGGTCTGAGCGGGCCCGCGTGCACCGGGGGCCGGTAGTCCTCCACCAGGACGGCGATCAGCGAGGCGAGCGGATCGGGCCGGCCGTAGGGAGAGCGTCCCTCGACGGCGGTGTACATCGTCGCCCCGAGTGACCAGAGGTCGGAGGCCTCGGTGATCGACTCTCCCCGTATCTGCTCAGGAGACACATAGGGCGGTGATCCCTCGATCCCGCGAAACCGCGAGGACGCGCCTTCCAGCTTGCTGATCGCCAGCCCGAAGTCGGTGAGCACCACGCGGCCGTCGTAGGTGAGCAGCACGTTGCTGGGCTTGACGTCCCTGTGCAGGATGCCCACCGCGTGCGCCGCCCGCAGGACCGAGAGCACGCTCCGGCCGATCTGCGCCACGCGCCGGGGTTCGAGCCGGCCACCCTCGTCGATGACCTGCTGAAGCGACCGCGCATGGACCAGCTCCATCACGATCCAGGGCCGGCCGTCCTCCTCGACCACGTCGTGCACGGTCACCACCCCAGGGTGGTTGAGCGCGGCCGTGGCCCGGGCCTCGGCGATGAGCCGGCGGCTCAGCGACCTGCCGCCATCGGATAACCGGTCCGGCAGAGTGACCTCCTTGACCGCCACGTCCCGGTCCAAGGTCTCGTCATGTGCCTGCCAGACGGTGCCCATCCCCCCACGGCCGGCCACCGAGAGCAGGCGATAGCGCTTCGCGAGAAGAATCCCCTCTTCGGCACCCATGGGGGGATTTTTCACGGTTTGTGGCCACGACATGCCCAGCGTTGCGGAGATTGTGTCTTGACCGGCTCACGACCCGCGGCACCGCCCGTACGTACGGATCCGGGACGGCGCCGGCGTGATCGCCCTCGCTACGAGCCCGCGCCGGTGAAGACGGTCCTCGCCCAGGTGTAGTCCGGCTTGCCCATCGCGGTCCGCCGCACCTCCGTGACGAGCTCGAGCTGCCGTGGGAGCTTGTAGGCGGCGAGCCGCCCGCGGCAGTACTCGGCCAGGTCGTCGAGGGTGGGCCGGGCGCCGGTGACCGGGGCGATCACGGCCGCGACACGCTGGCCGAACCGATCGTCGCGGAGGCCGATCACGATGGCGTCGTGGACGTCCGGATGGCCCTTGAGCGCGACCTCGACCTCCTCCGGATAGACCTTCTCGCCGCCCGTGTTGATGACCAGAGAACCGCGGCCGAGCAGCACGATCGTGCCGTCCTCCCGCAGGTTCGCGAAGTCCCCCGGCACCGACCAGCGCTTGCCGTCGGCATCGGTGAAGAAGGTCGACGCGGTCTTGTCCGGGTCGTTGTAGTAGCCGAGCGGGATGTGCCCGCTGCGCGCGAGCTTGCCGGTCCGGCCCGGTGCCACCGTCCTGAGGTCGTCGTCGAGCACCGTGACGGAGTCGTTCATCCTGAAGCTCGCGGTGCCCTCGGTCCCCTCGACCGAGGGGCCGCAGGCGCCCGTCTCCGAAGCGCCGTAGTTGTCCAGGAACATGACGTTCGGCAGGTGTTCGCGCAGTGCCTCGCGGGCGCCGGCGGTGAGCGGCGCGCCGCCGGAGGCCACGACCACGAGGGACGACAGGTCATAGGAGCCCCTGCCGAGTTCCTCGGCGACCGGCCGGGCCATGGCGTCACCGACGATCATGAGCACGTTGGCCTGCTCCCGCTCGACCAGGCCGAGCGCCGTGGCGGGGTCGAACCCGTGGTCGGTGGAGAGGACCACCTTCGCGCCGCCGAAGAGTCCCATGAACGCGACCCACTGCCCGGCCCCGTGCATCACCGGCGCGCAGTCGAGCACGGCCATGGCCGGTTTGGCGGCGTTGCCCGCGATCTCCTCGGGACTGCCGATCGGATCGCCGAGCAGGTCGCCGCCACCGAGCGCGGCGAAGAAGATGTCCTCGCAGCGCCACTCGACGCCCTTCGGATACCCCGTGGTGCCGCCGGTGTAGAGGATGTATCGGTCATCGCTGGAGCGCGGCGGGAAGCCGCCCTCCGGGGACGCCGCGGCCAGCGCCTCCTCGTAGGACACGGCCCCGTCGATGGGCTCTGTGCCGCCGTCCTCGATGATCATGATGTGCCGGAGCTTGGACAGCCCGTGCCTGATGTCCTGCACGCGCGTGAGGAGCGAGCGCTCACCGACCAGTGCCACCGAGTCGGAGTCCGCGAGGACGTGGTGCAGCTCCCCGGCCACGTAGCGGTAGTTCACCGGGATCGGGACGGCGCGGATCTTGAAGACCCCGAGCATCGTCTCGAGCCACTCCGCCCGGTTGTAGGAGAGGATGGCGACGTGCTCACCCGGCTCGATGCCGTGCTGTGCGAGGTGATGCCCCACCCGGTTGGCCCGCCGGTCCAGCTCACCGTAGGACAGGCGCCGGTCGCCGGCGACCAGCGCGGGGCGATCCGGTCCGGCCTCTGCCAGGATCTCCAGCAGGTCGGCGAGGTTGTAGCTGCGCTGCCCCATCGGGCTCCTCATAAGTCGGGTGGATCCGGATCTCTTCGATCATTTCACCGCCGGGTAGAACCTCGGCGCCCCGGTGACGGCCGGTGTCGTGACATGGCTCACAGCGATCGACCTGGATTTGACCGAAGTGAGACTCCTGTAACTCCTGAGGACCCCGGGCCTTACGCCGCTTTTATCGGGGTAGGGGCATGCTAGCGGTAACAATTTCGCATCATGGGCGGGGGTAATCGTGGGCGCAGGGGTTGTGGCGTGGACTCCTCCGAGCTGGGAGGAGATCGTCCGGCAGCACTCGGCTCGGGTCTTCCGGCTGGCCTATCGACTGACGGGCAACAGGCACGACGCCGAGGACCTCACACAGGACGTCTTCGTCCGGGTGTTCAGGTCGCTCTCGACCTACTCGCCCGGGACGTTCGAAGGATGGCTTCACCGCATCACCACGAACCTGTTCCTCGACGGCGCGCGACGCCGGCAGCGCATCAGGTTCGACGCCCTCTCCGACGAGTCGACCGAACGGCTCCCGGGCCGGGAGCCGAGCCCCGCCCAGGCCTATGACGACAGCAACCTGGACGCGGACGTGCAGACCGCGCTCGACGCGCTCGTCCCGGAATACCGCGCGGCCGTCGTCCTGTGCGATATCGAGGGGCTGACGTACGAGGAGATCGCCGCGACCCTGGGGATCAAGGTGGGCACGGTGCGCAGCCGCATCCACCGGGGCCGGGCCCAGCTGCGCGGGGCCCTCGAGCACCGCCGGCGCACCCCCGCGGCCGTGCCCTCCCCCGCGTGATCTCGCAGGTGCTCACGGTCGGCCCCCGGCCCGGAGCCCCGCCCACCTGAGCGGGTGATCCGGGCCACAGTGCGGACGATAACTTGAAGTTTCAACCATATGCTGATGTAATCGTTGAAACTTCAACTTATGAGGAGAGAACATGACCGTGAGCACCGTCGCCCCTGGTCTCACCACGGGCACCTGGACGATCGACCCGGCGCACTCCGAGGTCACCTTCGGCATCCGGCACCTCATGAGCAAGGTGCGCGGAAGCTTCACCGAGTTCTCCGGCGAAATCGTCATCGCCGATGACCTCGGCGCGTCCACCGCCACCGCGGAGATCAAGATGGCGTCGATCGACACCCGTAACGCCGACCGCGACGCGCACCTGAAGTCCGGCGACATCTTCGGCGTCGAGGCCCACCCGGTGATGACCTTCGTGGCCAAGGGCGTGCGCGCCGACGGCGGCGACTACCTGGTGGACGGGGACCTCAGCATCAAGGGCGTGACCCGTCCGGTCACCCTCGACGTGGAGTTCAACGGCGTCGGCGACGACCCCTGGGGCGGCGTCCGCGCCGGCTTCACCGCCACCACGGTGGTGACCCGCAAGGACTTCAACCTCGAGTTCAACGTCCCGCTGCAGGGCGACAAGGTCATGCTCGGCGACAAGGTCGACATCCAGCTCGAGATCCAGGCCGTACGCGCCTCCTGAGCAGGGACCCCGGAGGTCTCGCGCTCAGCGCCGTGCCCGGGTCCCCGGCCATTCGGAGCGGGGTCCCGGGCACGTCCATGTCCACGTCCCGGCGCGGAGATCTCAGTACGCGCGTGCCGGCCCGTACTAGCCGCCGAGGGGCAGCCGGAGCACGAAGCGGGCCCCGCGCGGGCTGTCCTCGACCGTCAGCGTGCCGCCGTGCGCCCTGGCGATGTCCCGGGCGATGGCCAGGCCGAGCCCGGAGCCGCCGGCGTTCCGGCTGCGCGCCGCGTCCAGCCGGGCGAACCGCTTGAACACCTGCTCGCGGTCCTTGGGCGGGATCCCCGGGCCGTCGTCGGTGACCGAGAGCACCGCCTCGTCACCCTCTCGGTGGACCTCGACGTCGATCGCCTTGTCCGCGTAGGACTGCGCGTTGTCGAGGAGGTTGGCGAGCAGACGGGCGAGCTGCATCGGCACGCCTGTGACGATCGCTCCCGGCTCGAGGGTCGTACGGATGTCGGCGGGGCGCCCACTGACCTCGGCGGTCGCGAGGTCGGCGAGGTCGATCTTCTCCTGCAGGGCCGTCCCCCCGGTGCCGAGCCGGGCGAGCAGCAGCAGATCGGTGATGATGGCCTCGAGCCGCTCGGTGTCCCTGAGCGCCGCGCCGAGCGTGGCCTCGAGGTCGGCGTCCTCGGGGTGCATGAGGGCGTCTTCGAGATTGGCCCGCAGCCCGGCCACCGGGGTCCGGAGCTCATGGGAAGCGTCGGCGGTGAACTGCCGCTGCCGGCCGACCGCGCGTTCGAGCCGGTCCAGGGTCGCGTTGGCCGTACGGGCGAGCTGGGCGATCTCGTCCTCGGTCGACGGCTCGGGGACACGGCGGCTCAGGTCACTGGCGCTGATCTCGGCGAGTTGCGTGCGGACGGCCTCGATGGGATCCAGGGTGCGGCCCACCCGGTACCAGGTGAGCCAGGAGGTCAGCCCGGCCAGCGAGAGCACGACGGTCGTGGTCATGAGCTCGAGGACGCCCGGCTGGAGGATCGCCGGCACCCGCTTGGCCGCGTAGATGAGCACCTCTCCGTCCGTCCCGTGGCCTCGGACGACGAGGCGTGCGACGTGGACGTACATGCAGCCACGCCCAGGGCGGCACTGAACGGTGTCCCGGAAGAGGTGCGTGCCCGGCGGCCGGACCCTGGTCAACGGGATCTGGCCGGCGGCCCGGGTGTAGTAGAGGACACGGCCACGGGTGTCGACCACCTGGATCAGGGCGACGCCACTGGGATCCGGCGGCAGAGGGTTCTGCATCGGCCGCCCCTCGGCCAGCGAGACGGCCACGCGCCGGGCGGCGTATTCCACCTCCCGGTAATAGTGTTCCTGAGTGGCGTTGCGGATCACCACGTCCGCCCCGGCCGCCGGTACCCCGAAGGCGAACAGCGAAAGCAATGTGGCGATCAGCGTGTCCCGGACGCGAATGGACCGGGGTCCCAGTCGCATGTGATCCCCCCGAACCGCATGTGCGACACGTGTGTCAACTATCTCCCCAGCCAAGATCGCATCCAACCGAGCGAGTGAGCGCGATCTTCAGCTGCCGGCCAAGGGACCATTGGTTCATGGAAGCAGAGTCCGGCGAGCCCGATCCCCGTTTCACACTGGCCAACGAGCGCACGTTTCTGGCCTGGATCCGTACGTCTCTGGCACTGATCGCCGGTGGGGTCGCCCTGGCCGAACTCGGCAGGCGCGTCGGTCCGTCGTCGGTGCGCCTCATGCTGTCGGTCGTCCCCGTCATCAGCGGCGCCGTGTTCAGCGTGCTGGCGTTTCTCCACTGGCGTTCGTGTCAGCGGGCCCTGCGGGCCGGCCGCCCGCTCCCCCCACCGAGGTTCGCGATCGGCCTCACCGTGTTGGTCGTCAGCGCCGGCCTGGTCCTCTCCGTGTCCCTTCTCGTCCGAGGCTAACCCAAAAGAGAGGGTTTGACCGACTCCCATCGTGGCAGATCATCAGGTGAAGTCATCTGGGCGGAGGAAACGAATGGGCAGGGACGTCACCCCGATCTCTGTCGGCCGGGACGACCGGCGACGTTACCGGGACAAGGTACGCCGGTGCCTGGATGTGCTGGCGCGCATGTTGCAGGAGTCGCAGTTCGAGTTCGACCGGCCGCACATCGGCCTCGAGATCGAGGTCAACCTGGTCGACGCCGAGGGCATACCGCTGATGCGCAACTCCGACGTGCTGGACGCGATCGCCGACCCGCTCTGGGAGACGGAGCTGGGGCAGTTCAACCTGGAGATCAACGTGCCGCCGCGCGAGCTCGGCACCGACGGCGAGCTGGAACAGGAGATCGCCGAGAGCATGCGCAAGGCAGGGGCGCGGGCCCGCTCGGTCGGGGGCGAGCTCATGCTGGTCGGCATCCTGCCCACCCTGCGTGAGACCGACATCGGTGCGGACGCGATGTCCACCAACCACCGCTACAAGCTGCTGAACGAGCAGATCTTCGCGGCGCGCGGTGAGGACATGCACATCGTCATCGACGGCACCGAACGGCTGACGACCTACACCGACTCCATCACCCCCGAGGCCGCCTGCACGAGCGCGCAGTTCCACGTACAGGTGAGTCCGGACGGGTTCGCCCCCTACTGGAACGCGGCGCAGGCGATCGCCGGGGCGCAGGTGGCGCTCGCCGCCAACTCGCCGTTCCTGTTCGGCCGGCAGCTGTGGCACGAGACCCGGATCACCCTGTTCGAGCAGGCCACCGACACCCGGCCCGAGGAGCTCAAGGCCCAGGGGGTGCGGCCGCGGGTCTGGTTCGGTGAGCGGTGGATCACCTCGGTCTTCGACCTCTTCGAGGAGAACACCCGCTATTTCCCGTCGTTGCTGCCCATCTGCGAGGACGAGGATCCCCTGGCCACCCTCGAACGCGGCGACATCCCCGAGCTCGGCGAGCTCACCCTTCACAACGGGACCGTGTATCGCTGGAACCGTCCCATCTATGCCGTCGTCGACGGCAGGCCCCACCTGCGGGTCGAGAACCGGGTCCTGCCGGCCGGCCCCACCGTGGTGGACATGGTCGCCAACGGCGCGTTCTACTACGGGTTGGTACGGGCGCTCGCGGAGGAGGAGCGCCCCGTCTGGTCCCAGATGTCCTTCGCCACCGCCGCGGAGAACCTCCACAGCGCCGCGCGGGACGGCATCGAGGCACTGCTCTACTGGCCCGGCCTCGGAGACGTGCCCGCGACCGAGCTGGCCCTGCGGAGGTTGCTGCCGCTGGCCCACAAGGGGCTGGACGAGTGGGGTGTCGAGCCGGCCCGGCGGGACCGGTTGCTCGGGATCATCGAGCAGCGCTGCCTGTCCGGCCGTACGGGCTCGACCTGGCAGATCGACACGGTCCGCGCCATCGAGGGGTCGTCCGGGGTCGACCGGCGCGAGGCGCTGCGGCTGATGACGCGGCGCTACATCGAGCTCATGAACACCAACGAACCGGTCCACACCTGGCCCATCGGGCCATGAACTTCCCACCCGGCTCCACGGCCGGGTAAAGAAAGGCTCCTGACCAGGTCAGTTCGTCCCGGGTCTGTCGGGTTTTCGGCTTTTGCCCCGTCTCCACGGGTAGTGGCAGGAAAACCGTCATTCGGACGATCAGCGACGCGACCCCTCCGAGGGGATCGTCCTCGTGGGAGATCTGGCATGAGCAAGGCACCCAAGGTCCTCGCCCGTACCGCCAAGGCGCTCGATGACCGAGTCGGCCTCGCGCCCTTCGCCAAGAAGGCTCTGCGCAAGGCCTTCCCGGACCACTGGGACTTCCTGATGGGCGAGATCGCGCTCTACTCGTTCGCGATCGTCCTGCTGACCGGGGTCTATCTGGCGTTGTTCTTCGTCCCGAGCATGAACGAGGTCCTCTACCAGGGGTCCTACCGCCAGCTCCGCGGGCTGCACATGAGCGAGGCCTACGCGTCGGCGCTCAACATCAGCCTGGAGGTGCGCGGCGGCCTGCTCGTACGCCAGATCCATCACTGGGCCACGATCCTGTTCCTCTCCTCGATCACGGTTCACATGCTCCGCAACTTCTTCACCGGCGCGTTCCGCAAGCCCAGGGACATCAACTGGGTCATCGGCGTCGTGCTGTTCATGCTCGTCCTGGTCAACGGCCTGTTCGGCTATTCACTCCCGGACGACCTCCTGTCCGGCACGGGAATGCGGATCTTCGCCGGCGTGCTCCTGGCGATCCCGGTCGTCGGCACCTACGTGTACATGTTCTTCTTCGGCGGCGAGTTCCCCGGCGAGATGATGATCCCCCGTCTCTACACCATCCACATCCTGCTGATCCCCGGGATCCTGCTCGCGCTGATCCCGCTGCACGCGGTCGTGCTGACCTGGCGGCACACCCACACGCAGTATCCCGGCCTCGGGAGCACCGACCGGACCGTGCGCGGCTATCCGTTCTTCCCCGTCTTCGTCGCCAAGACCATCGCGTTCTTCCTCTGGGTCCTCGGCGCGACCGTGCTGCTGGCGACGTTCTTCCAGATCAACCCGATCTGGCTCTTCGGACCCTACGACCCGGCCGCGATCAGCGCCGGATCACAACCCGACTGGTACATGGGATTCATGGAGGGAGCGCTCCGGCTCATGCCCTCCTGGGGGCTCAACCTCTGGGGGCACACCATCGAGCTCAGCGTCGTCATCCCGGCCCTGCTGGTCCCGGGCGCGCTGTTCGTGGGGCTCGCGGTCTATCCGTTCATCGAACGGTGGATCACGGGGGACACGGGGATCCACCATGCCCTCGACCGGCCGCGCGATGTGCCGTTCCGTACCGGCCTCGGCGTCGCGGGCTGCACCTTCTACGGCCTCCTCTGGATCGCCGGCGGCAACGACCTGATCGCGAAGACCTTCAACGTGCCCCTGTACGGCACCACCTGGTTCCTCCGTTTCGCCGTGTTCATCGGGCCCGTCATCGCCTACATCGTGGCGTACCGGATCTGCCTCGGCCTGCAGCGCCATGAGCGGCACCTGGTCGAACACGGGGTCGAGACCGGAACCATCAAACTGCTGCCCAACGGCGCGTACGTGGAGGTCCTGCGGCGGCCGACCAAGGAGGATCTCGCGCCGATCATCGAGACGCGGAGGCCGCCGGCGGTCCCGATCGACGCGCCGGACGTCGACGGCGTGGAGCACCCGGCGCACAGGCGGCTACTGGCCAAGATCCGGATCAAGCTCAATCAGCGGTTCCGGGCCGACCTCGGCCCCCCGCGGATCGACGACGAGGTCAAGATCCCGATCCTCAAGACCGACCATCACCCCGACATCACCCACCCCCCTCACCCGTGATCGTGCGGTCACCGGACCGTCCGCGGATTCGAGCGGCGCCGGTGCCGCCCCACGGCGGTTCCGCCGGACAGGCGGCCGGTTTCAGGGCATCACCGGAACGCGGCCCGGGGCCGGGACGCCGCCGAGGAGGCCGTTCTTCCCGCGGCCGAGGTGGCGGGAGAGCCGGGTCGGCTCGGAGCTCAGCGAGGTCACCGGGCCGGTGAGATCACGGCCGGCCCCGTCCCGCCGCGTCACCACGCCGCCCGGCCGGGTGAGGCGGATCTTACGTACGGAGTCGCACTGCTCGACCCCGACGTCCCGTACGGCGGCGGGGGTGCCCGGAGAGGTGTCGAGGCTCGCGCCCGACACGGTCATGCCCCCGAACGGATCGTTGAACTGCTTGCTGAGCATGACGACCGCGTTGGGGTCGTGCACCGGGACGCGGTAGTCGGCCGGCTGCCGGACCGGCAGCATCGACGTGCCGCTCGACAGGCGGTCGAGCCGCCTTCCGGTCACCCTTCGGACCGGGCCGCTGGGCGCGGACGCGCACTTGGCCAGGAGGCCGGAGGAGGACACCCTCAGACCGGTGTCCTTGGCGGCCCCTCCGCCCAGCGCCGTCACGGCTCGCCGCGGGTCACCCTGGGCGTGGCGGGCCGGAACGCCCTTGCCGGTGACGATCGGAACGGGGTAGGCGACCGGCGCCTCGCCGTTCACCGACCGCATGGGCACGGCGGTGATCCCCACACCGGCCGTCACCGCCGCCAGGAGCGATGCCCGCAGCAGAGTCCTCATCGAACGATTCACTTTTCCCCCCGGGATCATTTGCCCGAATCCCCGTGGGCGGCCGAGAACCGACGGTTCGAGCTTCGGCCGCACCATCGAGCGGGGACGTTAGTACACCTCACAAGGTCGTACAACGGATTGGGCAATGTATGAACAGGTGTTTAAAGATCCACCTGCCAACGGGGGGTCCGGTGTTTCCCGCCCTACTCGGAGCCGAGCTCGATCGCCTCGTCGACTTCCTTTTTCCGGGTGGCGAATTCGCGCTCGGCCTTCTCCTCGTCGTAGCGCTCGGCGAACTCCTCGTCCTGTCGCATGAGCGCGGTCAGGTCGGCCTTGGCGTTGTCGAGGACGCCCATGTCCGCGTAGGCGGCCTGGACCTTGTCACCCCACAGCCCGATGTCCCGTACGCACGGGACGATGCGGCTGAACAGCAGCGAGGTGTAGAGGGTGTACATCTCGGAGTTGTCCACGAACTCCATGCACTTGTCGACCGGCATGTCCAGGGTTTCGAAGATCTCCTTGCCCTTGAACCTGTCGCGCATGAGGTAGCAGCCCTCGACCACGAACTCCTCGCGCTCCGCGCGCTCCTTCTCGGTCAGCTCGGCGTAGTAGTCCTTGAGTGCCAGCCGGCCGAAGGCGACGTGGCGGGCCTCGTCCTGCATGACGTAGGCGAGCAACTGCTTGACGAGGGGGTTGCCGGACATGTCGCGGTAGAGACCGAACGCCGCGAGGGCCAGGCCCTCGATCAGAACCTGCATGCCCAGGTAGGGCAGGTCCCACCGGCTGTCGCTCAGAGACTCCGAGAGGAGCTTGGCCAGGTCCTGGTTGAGCGGGTAGAACATCCCGATCTTCTCGTTCAGGAACTTGGCGTAGAGCTCGACGTGCCGGGCCTCGTCCATGGTCTGCGTCGCGGCGTAGAACTTGGAGTCGAGGTCGGGGACGGACTGCACGATGCGCGCGGAGACGTTCAGCGCGCCCTGCTCACCGTGCAGGAACTGGCTGAACAGCCACGACCCCTGGTGCTGCCCGAACTCCTCGCGCTCCCGTTCCGACATCTTGTTCCAGATGTCGGAGCCGAACAGCGGGTTGAACTGCTCGGGAAGCTGGGCCACGTTGAGCGGGTCGACCTCGACGTCCCAGTCGATCCGCAACTGCGCGTCCCACTGCTTGTCCTTGCCCTTCTGGTAGAGCGACAGCAGCCGGTCCCGGCCGTTGTCGTACTCCCAGGTGAAACTCGCCGCACCAGCGGCGGGTACGTCCCAGGTACCGAGGCTGACGGGGCTTGTGTAGCGGTCGTGCATGGTCACTTGGCGAGCCTCCCTCGCGTCAGGTCGCAGTGGACGCCTGACATCACAGGCGACGCCCTGCTTTACATATGTTCGTATCACGTAAAGCGATGGGGAGCCATAGTCCGACCATGTCCTTTCGAACCACGAAATGCCTAGTCGCTGCGGCTATACACATCAAAAGCCGCAAATGCCTACTTATCTACCCTTATTTAGCCGTCTGGATACAGACCTGCTGAACAACGGCCGGGCGGCCGCCGGGCAGGGCACTACGGGCAGGGCGCCGTAGGGGAGCCGAGTGGCGGCGCCTCGGTCCAGGTCGCCGTGTGCCTCTTCGGAGCAGCGCTCCCGGGCGTGGACGGCGACGTGGGCTCACACGTGGCCGGGAGAGCTCCCCGCGTAGCTGTTCGGGGACATGGACATGACCCCCCTGAAAGGCATGGTCTCGGACGCCGGCCGGGGGCCGGGGGCGGGCGTGGCGGCCAGCCGGCCGCGGAACCAGTCCGTGAGCGCGTGGTCCACGCTGACCGCCTCGGCCGTGGGCGGCTTCGGGTCCATGCCGGGTTCGGCGATCAGGGCGTGAGCCATCCGCAAGGTGACCGCCTCGACATCGGTGAGCCCGCGCGCGGTCAGCAGATCGCGAAGGCCCGCGACGTCCGCGGCGGTGACGATCTCGTCGTCGGTGCCGCAGACCAGCAGCAACGCGGGGTCTCGCCGGGCGATCTCCTCGGCTCGGGCGCCGAAGTCGAGCCGGTCGGCGATGGCCCGGCTCCGGTCGGTCCACTCGTACGTACGGCCGGAGCGCCGCTCCAACGCCGCGATGACCCGGGCGGGGGCCACGACGGGCGAGATCAGTGCGGCGCCGAACAGGGGAATCTCCCTGGTGGCCAGCGAGAGCAGTGCCGCCGCGCCGCCGACCGAGAATCCGACCAGGCCGACCGGGCCTTCCTCGATCGACAACTCCCGCCGGAGCTCGCCGAGGACCGCGGGCAGCCGGTCGGCCGCGTGCTCCACCGCGGGACCGAAGAGGTCGAGGAAGACCTGGTCGCGGACCTCCGGCGGGCCCCCGCCGGGCGGCCGCAGGCCCAGGAACACGCGCCATGCCGGCACGCCGGTCATGGGGACCGCGGCCGCGAAGGCCGCTTCGGTGCAGGGTGGATCGAAGCCGTGCCAGGCCACGATCAGCCGGGGCGGGCCCGCGGCCGGCGCGGCATCGATCGCCGTTGGGGGCAGCGCGACGTAGGGGACGTCCGCCGCCGTACCTGTGAAGGGTCTGGTGAGCTGTTCACCGCTCATCTCGGTCATCAGCTCCTGGATGTACGCGGGCGCGGGCGCCCGCTGGGAGGTCCGCCTCAGCGGGCCTGCAACGCGTCGAGTCCTATGGCCTGGGCGATCACGAGCCGGCGGTCGAGCCGGCCGTCCTGGATCTCGACCAGATAGCGGTCCCGCAGGCCCCACTTCTTGTCGACCGAGAACACGGTCTGCTCGCCGACCTTGAAGTCGAAGTGGTAGGGCAGCCAGGACAGAGAGTCCACGAAGCGGCGGAGGATCGAGACCACCGGGCTGCGCTCCTGGCCGGTCGTGACGCCGAGGCCGGGCTGCTCGAGGTGCCATGTCGAGCGCAGCAGGGACTGCTTGAAGTCCTTGCGGAAGTTGCCGATGGGCGCGCCGTTGTGGTCGGTGACGTCATAGGTGGCGCCCAGATCCAGCGCCTGGCGTGCCTTGAAGCCGAGGAAGGGGTACTGCTTGCTGTCATCGGTGAAGATGGTCACCTGCTCCTTGAACGCCAGCCGCTTCTGCTGTGCGAAGGCGACCATCTCGCCCTCGGAGCCGTCCGGAGCGACGGTGTGCACCTCGTACTGGTTCACCGCCAGGCGGACCCGCTGCCTGACCAGAAGGCTCTGCTGGGCCTGGAGCTTGTTGAAGTCCACGGAAGGTCACCTGTCCTTTGCCGTCATGAACTTAGGGAGTCTGCCATAAGACCGCAGGACGGCGCGGGTTCGTTCCCATGGGGTCACGAAATGTCTATATGTGTAGCGAGATAGCCGCTGATCAGCCGGTCTGCCTCGGCCACGACCTCCGGATCACCATTCGGGTCCGTACGGAACGCGAGCTTGAGCACCGCGTCTCCGGCCTCCACCGCGATGGCGAAGGCCCGGGCGAGCTCCGGGGTGTCGGTGACACCGAAGACCTCGACGACCATGGTCCGCAGCCGGTCGGCGACCACGGAGTTGTTGTCGGCGGAGGCGTCCAGCAGGTTGACGTCGGCCACGTCGCCGAAGCCCATCACCCGGAAGCCGGGCACGGTGCGGTGCATGTCCACGAAGGTGTCGATGACGGCTCCGACCGAGTCGGTCCAGTGCGGAAATCCGCCTTGCTCGATCAGGCGTGAGACCCGTTCACCGAACCCTTCGAGGTTGCGCAGAGCGAGTGCCTGGGCGACCGCCCGCTTGTCGGGAAAGAACTGGTAAAGGGAGCCGATCGCCACTCCGGCGCGCTGGGCGATGCGTGTGGTCGACAGGCCTTCGTAGCCGTCCTGGTCGAGGATGTCGGCACAGGCGTCCAGCATGCGCTGGACGCGTTCGGCACTGCGACGCTGTGCCGGGCGACGGCGGAGCGGGGTCCTGGCCTCGGTCACCCTTACATCATCCCCTTCCCCCCACGCGCACGAGGGCGATCAGGGCGGGCTCGCCGGCCTCCGGCGTCGTTGCTCTGCGGATTCGCCGGCCTGTGGCGCTTCAACCGCCCGGAGACGCCTTTGTCTGGATATGTGGACCCTCGGGTTAGGACGACTCTAAGGGCGTTCGTGGCTTTCCACCCCATGGCCCGGCCTGAATTTCCACCGGGTTTCCCACCGGCCGCCCGGCCTCACCGGCTCGGGCGGCTCGAAGCCCCGGTGAGGGCGGGGCGGTCAGGGCGGGGCGGTCAGGGCCGGGCGGTCAGGGCCGGGCGGTCAGGCCGGTGCAGCCGCGCAGGCCGTTCCAGCGTCTGGTCTCCGTGACGGCGGCCGCTCCGCTGAGCGGCAGGGGGAGACCGGCGGAGATCCGGGCCGGTTTCCACGCCGCCTTGGTGACCTTGCCGCCCTGCAGCTTCAGCAGGAGCACACCACTGTTGGCCGTCCGGTCGTGCGCCGAGGCGAACAGGAAGTTCCCGAGGCCGTAGTGGACGTAGCTCCCGCCGAGATATCCACCGCCGAGCGGGATGTGGGCGTGGCCGCCGACGACGACGTCGGCCCCCGCGGCCACGAGCTGCCGGGCGAGCTCCTGCTGACGCGGCAGCGGGCACTCCTTCAGCTCCTCGCCCCAGTGCAGGTGCACGATCACCACGTCGGAGCCACGCCGTGCCTCACGCACCGCCTCGACCATGCGGGAGACGTTCTTGGCCGACGCGAGCCCGCCCTTGGTGTCCGTGGCCGTCCACGCCTGCATGAGGTGGTCGTCGAGCACCTGCGTGGCACCGATGATGGCGAGCCGGTTGCCCTTCACCGTCACGCGGTAGGGCTTGTAGGCCTCATCGGCGTTGCGCCCGATCCCCACGGTGGGAAAGCGGGTGCGCCTGATGGCCGCCAGTGAATCCCTGAGGCCGGGCTCCATGTAGTCCATGCCGTGGTTGTTGGCCATCGAGGTGACATCGACCCCGGCGGACCTCAGTGCCGTGAACGCGCTCTGCGGCGCACGGAAGGTGAACTGTTTGCCCGGGGCCGGTGTGCCGCCCGTGGTGACCGCGGTCTCGAGGTTGACCATGGCGAGGTCGGCTCGGCGCAGCGTGCCGGCGATGGGCCCGAACGTGGTCGCGGGGTTGGCCAGCCGCTGCCGGAGAGAGCCTTCGAAGTGAACGTCGCCGCCGAAGGCCACGATGATGGGCCGCTTGACGGCCGACCGCTTGAGGGGCGGCGCCGAAGCCGGTGCGGAGGACGGCGCCGTGCCGCCCTTCCCCACCGAAACGTCGCCGGTGCCACCGCACGACGCCGTCATCAGTGCCGCACCGGCCAGCGCCGACGCCAACACCTTCTTCGAGAACACCCTGCCTCCCGGAGGTTTGAGTCGCCCCAGGATGTCACGCTCGTATCGTTCTGGGAGGCGGGACCACGGCCAGGCCTCCCGCCGGCGCCCCGGCCCGGGTCAGTGGAACAGCGCGCCCAGCGTCCCCAGGGTGTGGTCGAGTTCGGCCTCGGTGTTGTAGTAGTGCACGGAGGCCCGGACCCGCCGGACCGGCCGGTGCCCGGAGTCATAGCGGTAGGTCTGGTCGGCCACCCGGACGTTGATGCGCCGCTCGGCCAGCAGTCCCGCGATCTCGGCGGCTCCGAGCCGGGCGTGGGTGAACGTCACGATGCCGCTCTTGCGGAGGCCGCGATCGTGAACCGTGACACCCGGCAGATCCGCGAGCCCCGCGCGCAACGCGCTCCCGAGCGCCATCACACGCTCCTCGATGGCCTGGAGTCCGACGTCCATCGCGTAGGCCGCGGCCTGCGCCTGCCCGAGCTGCCCCGCGACGAAACGCTCCCAGGTCTCGAACCGGCGGGCGTCGGCACGGAGCCGGTAGGAGTCCGAACCGGTCCAGTCCGCGGAGCGCAGGTCGACGAAGGGAGGCTCGAGCCGCTCGAGCACCTCCCGCCGGACATAGAGAAAGCCGGTGCCCCGGGGCCCGCGCAGGAACTTGCGTCCGGTGGCCGAGAGGAGATCACAGCCGATCTCCCGGACGTCCACGGTGAGCTGCCCGATGGACTGGCACGCGTCGAGAAGGTAGAGCGCGCCCGCCGCGCGTGCCAGCTTGCCGACCTCGGCGGCGGGATTGACGAGCCCGTCGTGGGTCGGCACGTGATTGATCGTGACCACCCGTACCCCTCCCTGGTCGAGCATCCGGGCCAGGGCGTCGAGTGAGATCTGACCATGCTCGTCGTCGGGGACCACCTCGACGCGCGCGCCGTGCCGGGCCGCCACCTGGGCATAGGCCATCGCGTTGCTGGCGTATTCGCTGGTGGTCGTGAGGATCCGGTCCCCGGCGCGGAACGGGATCGCGTAGAAGGCCATGTCCCAGGCGCGGGTGGCGTTCTCGACGTAGGCGATCTCATCCGGGTGCGCGCCGATCAGGCGGGCGAGCACTTCATAGGACGCGGTCAGCCGGTCCGCCGCGGCGTCGGCGGCCTCGTATCCACCGATGTCCATCTCCAGGCGGAGATGTCCGGTCACGACCTCGTGCACGGACGCCGGTTGCAGAGCCGCACCGGCGTTGTTGAGATGCACGACCTCCGCACAGCCCGGCGTCTCGGCTCTGATCCTCCCGATGTCCACAGTGCGACCCCTTCGGAGTGACGCTGCTCACAACCTTCATGATCGCACGGCGAGAACTCCGGCCTCGTCGATCGCATCCAAATATCCAGACATCAGCGGGTTTGAGGAGATCAGGGTGGGCAAAGGGCGTCATTCCCGGCGGCGACGGCTCGGAAGCAGTTCGTGTTCCGGGCTCCTCCGTCCGCCTTCCAGGCCGTACGGGCCGCGGGGGTCGATGTGGTGAGCATGGCCGACAACCACGGCATGGACTACGGCGAGACCGGGCTGCGTCACTGCGCCGACGTGACGGCCCGCCCCGCCGCCTCCTGAACCCCGGCCCGGGCCCGGTCGACCACGGCCCCGGAGGTCTGGAAAACGGAAGAGGGCGGCCGGACCGCGTGGTCCGGCCGCCCTCTCGGGAGGCGGTGTCAGCCGGTCACGCCGTCACGTGGCCGTCCAACGTCACTTGCCCGGAACGTCTCCGCCGGGGCCGTTGTCCCCGAGGGCCTTGGCGACGCGGTCACCGAGGTCCTTGTGGATGTTCGTCCAGTATTCGACCACGCGGGTCCTCATCTCCGTGGTGACCTCGGAGGCCGAGGCGTGCCCGGCGATGTTGCCGACCATGTTGTCGCGGTCGGCGTCGCTCAGCACCTTCTCCCAGAACGCGCGGGGCTGACCGTAGTCGTCGTCCTCGGCGTGCGGGGCGTAGGCGCTGCGGATGATGTCGCCGGCCACGTGGTAGCTGTCGCCCTTCCACAGCTCCGGGTCCGCGGCCGGGCCCCCGACGGTGTTCGGCGCGTAGACCGGGTCGCCCGGGTTGTCGTAACGCATGGCGCCGTCACGGTTGTAGGAGTGCACGGGCGACTGCGGCCGGTTGACCGGGAGCTGGTTGTAGTTCGCCCCGATCCGGTACCGGTGGGTGTCCGGGTAGGAGAACAGCCGGCCCTGCAGCATCTTGTCCGGCGAGGCGCCGATGCCGGGGACCAGGTTGGCCGGGTCGAACGCGGCCTGCTCGATCTCGGCGAAGTAGTTCTGTACGTTCCGGTTCAGGGTGAACTTGCCGATGGTGATCAGCGGGTAGTCACCGTGCGGCCAGACCTTGGTCAGGTCGAACGGGTTGAACCGGTAGTCCGCCGCCTCTTCGAACGGCATGACCTGGACCTGCACGGTCCAGGTCGGGAACTCGCCGTTGTTGATGGTCGTGAACAGGTCGCGGATGTGGTGGTCCGGGTCCTCGGAGGCCAGCGCGGCGGCCTCGGCGTTGGTGAAGTTCTTGATGCCCTGGTCGGTCTTGAAGTGGTACTTGACCCAGAACTTCTCCCCGGCCGCGTTGTACCACAGGAAGGTGTGCGACCCGAAGCCGTCCATGTGCCGCCAGCTGTACGGGGTGCCCCGGTCGGTCATCAGGAAGCTGACCTGGTGGGCGGACTCGGGCGACTGCGTCCAGAAGTCCCACTGCATGTTGTTGTCGCGCAGGTGGTTGTCGGCGCGGCGCTTCTGCGAGTGGATGAAGTCCTGGAACTTCTGCGAGTCCCGGACGAAGAAGATCGGCGTGTTGTTGCCGACGATGTCGTAGTTGCCCTGCTCCGTGTAGAACTTCAGCGCGAAGCCACGCGGGTCACGGGCGGTGTCGGCGCTGCCGAGCTCACCGGCGACGGTGGAGAAGCGCAGGAGCAGGTCGGTCCGCTGGCCCTTCTGGAACAGGCCCGCCTTGGTGAACTGGCTGACGTCCTCGGTGATCTCCAGGACACCGTAGGCGCCGCCGCCCTTGGCGTGCACCACGCGCTCCGGCACACGCTCGCGGTTGAAGTGCGCCATCTTCTGGATGAGGTAGTGATCCTGCAGCAGCAGCGGGCCGTTGGGTCCGATGGACTGCGAGAACTCATCGCTCGGCGCGGGGATGCCCGCGTCGGTCGTGGTTACGGGGCGGTCGGTCATGGTGTGCGGTTCTCCTTCGCCTCATTGGTCACCGCGGTTCCGGAACCGGAGGAAGACGCGGCCGTGGCCGGGCCTCCTGACGGCTCGGGTCCGCGGGTTGCCCTTTGGCAATCCGGGCAGATGCCCCAATAGGTGACGTCGGCCTGGTCGATCTGGTAGCCGGCATCGCTCACCGGCTCCAGGCAGGGCGCGGGGCCCACGGCACAGTCGACGTCAGTGATCTTTCCGCAGCGGCGACACACCAGGTGATGGTGATTGTCGCCGACACGCCCCTCATATCGGGCCGGGCTCCCGGCGGGCTCGATCCGTTGCAGGAGTCCCGCGGCGGTCAGCGCGCGCAAGGCCTCATAGACGGCCTGCGTGGAAACATGGCCGACCCGGTCTCGCACGCCGGTGGCGATGGCCTCGACCCCGAGGTGGTCTCCCGCCCGTACGGTCTCGAGGATCGCGACACGGGCAGCGGTGACCCGAAGACCCGCACCGCGCAGCTCTTCTGCCACGGGTGGCGTCGCTGGTTTGGGATTTCTGGTCACGAGTGCAACCTACCGAGGTAAACACGACTTAGTCAAGAAAACGATACATTCGCCTATGCTTCGGCCGGGGCGAGATCCTCCCGGCCGGCCGGAGCCGCGACCGGCCCCTCACCACCGCCCCGTACCTCCCCGGGCTCGTCGGCCGGGCCCCCGAAGGCCTGCGAGACCGCTCGTAGCGCCGAGGTCAGCTCACCGGGGATCACCCAGAACGTGTTGCCCTCCCCCTGCGCGAGCTGTGGCAGCGTCTGGAGGTACTGATAGGCCAGCAGCTTCGGATCCGGGTCGTTCTCGTGGATCGACGTGAAGACGGTCTCGATGGCACTCGACTGGCCCTCGGCCCTGAGGACCAGCGACCGCTTCTCGCCTTCCGCCTTCAGGATCGCGCTCTGCTTCTCGCCCTCGGCTGTGAGGATCTTGGACTGCCGCAGCCCCTCCGCGGTCAGGATGGCGGCGCGCTTCTCCCGCTCCGCGCGCATCTGCTTCTCCATGGCGTCCTTGATGGACGGCGGCGGCTCGATGGCCTTGATCTCGACCCGGGTGACCCGGATCCCCCACTTGCCGGAGGCGTCATCGAGGACACCCCGTAGCGCGGTGTTGATCCGGTCCCGCGAGGTCAGGCTCGCTTCGAGGTCCAAGGTCCCGATGACGTTGCGCAGCGTGGTCGCGGTCAGCTGCTCGATCGCCTTGATGTAGTCGACGATCTCGTAGTCGGCCGCTCTCGGGTCGGTGACCTGGAAGAACAGGACCGTGTCGATATAGACGACCACGTTGTCCTCGGTGATCACGGGCTGGGCCTTGAAGGAGACCACCTGTTCCCGCAGGTCGATCAGAGGCTTCACCCGATCCGCGAACGGGATGATGAAGCTGATGCCGGGCTCGAGCGTGCGGTGATAGCGGCCGAGCCGCTCGACGTTGCGGGCCCGCGCCTGCGGGATGATCCACACGGCGCGCATCACCGCGGTGACGAGCACGAGGACGACACCGATGAGGGCGATGAACACGGTGATGGCGATGTCGGTCATGACACCTCCCGGGGATAGACGAGGGCGGTCGCCCCTTGGATCGCGAGGACGTCGACCGCCGCACCTTCGGGGATGACCACCTCCGGGTCGTAGGGCCGGGCCGTCCACTCCTCAGCGCCGATGCGCACCCGGCCCGCGTACTTGGTGACCTTCGTGAGGGTGAGCGCCTCTCGCCCGACGAGGGCGGCCACCCCCGAACGCAGCGTCGGTGGCTGACGGATGTGACGGGCGGCGATCGGCCGTACGAAACCGAGCCCGGCGACGGAGACGATCCCGAAGACGCCGACCTGCGCGGCCGGCGGCAGGCCCGCCAGCCCGACGAGCCCCGCGGCCACCGCGGCGACCGCGAGCAGGCCGAGTGAGAGCGTGAGGCTCACCAGCTCCGCCACACCCAGCGCGGCGGCTATGACCATCCAGACGGCCCAAGGCTCCATCACGCCTCCTCAGAGGCGGCCTCTTGCCCTTCCTTTAACCGTAACCCCGCCATCGGCCGGCGGCCATGGCCGCGAACCCGCCCGGCGGTTTTCTTCCGTGCCCGCACGGGGCGCTGACCCGGCGGTAGTGGAGGGCGGACCCGGGAGTTACTGTCGATTACGGGCCTCCGCTACGGCACTCCGCTAGGGCACAGGGGGATCGGGATCGTGAACCACAGAGCCAGCAAGATCTTCAGTCGCGGAGCCCGGCCATTGCCGCGGGCGCATCCGGTCGAGCTCGCGGAGAGTCTCCAGACCGCCCGGCAGCTCGACCGCCCGGTGCGGAAGATCGCCCGGGCGGTCCGGAAGACCATTCCACCCGGACCGATCAGGGACGCCCTCCACGGCGTCCCGCTCGGCCACCCGGCGCACCCTCCGCTGACCGACATCCCCGTGGGCTGCTGGACCTCGGCGGCCGTCCTCGATCTCATGCCCGGCACCGAGCGGGCCTCCACCACCCTCATCGCCCTGGGACTGACGGCCGCGGTCCCCACGGCTCTCACCGGGCTCACCGACTGGTCGTCGCTGCACCTCGAACAGCAGCGGGTCGGCTTGGTCCACGCGCTCGGCACCATCACGGCCAGCGGCCTCTATCTGCTCTCACTGGGCGTACGGCGGCGCGGCCACGAAGGTGCCGGCCGGACGCTGGGCTACGCCGGCCTGACCGCGCTGCTCGCGGGTGCCTACCTCGGAGGCCATCTGTCGTATCGGCTGGGCGCCGGCGCCAGCCACGCCGAGCCGGTCGCACATCTGGTGCCGCTCGGCTGGCAGGACCTGTGTCCCGCCCATGAACTGCCGGAGGGCTGGCCGGTCCACCGCCGCCTGGGCTACATCAGCGTGTTCGTTCTCCGAACCGGCTATGACATCCACGTGCTCGCCGATCGGTGCGCACACCTCGCCGGGCCCCTGCACCAGGGCCGCATGGTGTACGAGCGGGACGCCTCCGGCACCGACCAGCTCTGCGTGGTGTGTCCCTGGCACGGCAGTACGTTCCGGATCCGCGACGGCGCGGTCGTCCACGGCCCCGCCACCGGCCGTCAGCCCGCCTTCGAGACCCGGCTCAGCGAGGCCGGCATGGTGCAGGTGCGGCCGAAGACCTGAGCCCTCGGTCTATCGGCCGAGAGGCCGTGGCGGGTCCGCACATCACCGCTCACCGGCCCGGGAGCCGGGGCAACGGGCGACGGCTCTCAGCAGGCTCTGGCGCTGCCACCGGCTGAGGTCCCCCACACGGCGCCGCGCCTGTCCCAGGTCACCGGACAGCAGGGCTCGCACGTCGGCGCGCTGACAACCGGGTAGGGCACCGAGCAGCCGCGCCACCAGGAGCCGTCTCACCGTGGGATCGTCCCGCTGGAACACCTCCGCCAGGCTGATCCGGCCGGCCTTCACCGCCGCGAGGACGTCTGCCTCACCACGCCCGGCCGGCCTTCTCGGGGCCGGAGCCTTCGGCCCCGGCGCCCGGCCCCCGGAGCTTGCCGGCGCCGGCCTCCGCGCCGCCGGGGACGGGTGCGCGGACGTGCCCACGCCCGTTTTCAGCGCCGGCCGTCTCGTGTCCCGGGCTCCGTGATCCTGCGTCCGCTCGCCCGGGCTTCCGGTGCCCCGCTCTCGGCGGGGCGTGGCCGTGGGCTCCGCGGACCCGTGGACCGGATCCCGATGACCGGGTCCGTGCTCTGTCGATCGGGGCGCCGATGTGGGCTCCGCGGGTCTGTTGCCCTGCGGGGTCTTCACACCACCCGGTGGCCTCCACGTCGGCGACCTCTGCGCCCCCGGCCCGGGGCCCGGGCCGGGGTTTCCCGAGAAGCCGGGTCCGGACGGGATCTGTGCGGGGGCGTCCTGTCCCGTGGCTCCCCCACCCCCCGCGACCGGGGAACCATGACGCCGGACCGGGCCGTGGGAGGCCCGGCCGTGGGGGGACGCGGCCGTGCCACGATGCCCGTGTCCGTTCGCCGGCTCGACGTCGTCTTCCTCGCGGCGTGGGGACCGGGTGCCGTGGCCGAAGGTCTCGAGGTAACGGGTGGGGTGGTCACGTCCGACCCGCCGCTGCGCCTCGTGCGCCATGGCCAGCAGCGCCGCGACGGTCATGGCCACGACCGCCGCGACGGCCAGGTGGTGGGTCACCGGGCGCTCGCCCTCGTGCTTGCGCACCGCCAGCCTCAGGCCCACCAGCGCCGTACGCATCAGCACGCCCGCGACCATCCCCAGCAGCACCGGGACCAGACGCCCCGGCAACGGGCCGAAGGTCGCGAACAGCACACCCACGACCGGGCTGAAGCAGGCCACCAGCAGCCACGGGGCCATCCGCTGTTCGGCCATGTCCAGCATCGCGGCGAGAGCCAGGCCCTCACTGGCCGAGTGCACCATCAGCGCTATGACGACGACCGCCGAAGTGCTGAGCGCCAGGGTCGCCCCTTCGATGGCGCGGTGCGTCGTGAGGGCGGCCGCGGTGCCCATCCCGCCGAACAACGCGGCGCCGGCCATCTCCTTCAGCCGTCGGTGCCGGCCGGGAGCGTGCCGGGCCACGATCTTTTCGTGGGAGGCGACCTCGAGGCCGTAGTCCTCACGGGTGAGGAAGGTGATGGCGAGAAAACCGGCCGCGGCCGCGGCGCCGATGATCCAAATGGGCACCCCGGTCGCCACGGCGTCGCGCCAGGCGTCCGGAACCAGGTCGGTCAGGGTCACCACCAGCATGGTCGCGGACGCGATCGCCAGCCAGGCGACCACATGCCTGGACCTGCGCCGCGCGAGCCATGCGCCGCCCATGGTCGACACCGACACAAGGATCACCGCGATCCAGATTCGCGCGGGGGAGGGCTGCCCCTCCCCCAGCGTCGGCTCCACATGGTGCGTCCACTCCATGAGCCACATCGTCGGCACCTCCTTGTCGAGCCGGCACCACATGGTGATCGGATCTCGCGCACACGCCCAGCGTTGTGATCAGTAGGTCTCCTCCTGCTCATCGATCTCGACCAGCAGGGCCCGGAGCTGTCCGATCTGGACCTCGAGGCTCTGTCTCAGGCGGTTGCCGTAGTCGTGGGCCTCTCGTCTCACCGCCTCGGCATGGTCACGGGCCGCGGCGAGGATGTCCCTGGCCTGCTCGTGCGCCGTCGCGACCGCCCGGTCGGCCGTCTCCTGGGCCAGTCCGACGATCCGCGAAGCGCTCTCGGCGGCCGTCGAGTCGTACCTGGACGCGCTCAACCGGGCCCGCAGCGCGGCGTTCTCCCGGAGCACCCCGCCGAGCGTCGTCTCCACCTCGTAGAGAAAGGTGTCCACCTGCCCGAGGTCATAGCCCTCACGGAGGCGCACGGTGGAGAACACCTTGTTGTGCACATCTGCCGGGGTGATCCACTCCCCGCCGCCCTCGACGGCGGGCCGGGCCACGGAGCCGGGATCCGTCCGCACGTCCGGGGAGCCGTCGGGATGGGTTAATAAATCATCGAGCTGCGTCATGGGGGAACCCTCTCGTGGTGTTACGCAGGAGCGATCCACACACAACGCTACCCTTTCATTGCTCTGAGTAATCGTCGCCTTGAACCTGCGCCCCAGGAGTCCGGGTAAAAAAAATCTCGGCCTCACCCGAGGCCGCACCCCTCAGCCCGCCAGGCCCGTCCCGTCGGCCGGGGGCCGCCGCTCGGCGCCCGCGGCGGGATGCTCGACCAGGGCCAGCACCCGGCTGGCCATGAACCGCGCCGTTCGGACCGGCGTGCCCGTACGGGTGACCTCACTGACCTCCACGACACCGCGCCTGTTCGAGATGTCGACCCTGCGCCCGGCGCGCGTCGCCGCCACCTCATACGTCCGTGTCGCTTCACCGGCATCGACGACGATCTCGACCCAGTCGCCCTTCATGGCGTGACCCTCACCTCCGTCGAACATATATTCGACCTATACCCACCTGAAGAAGCTTTGAACCGGTTAGGTACGTACAGAAGGCTGGTCAGCCGAGCAAAAGCTTGACGACGGCGGCGAGTCCGACCACGACGATGAATCCGCGCAGGACCACCGCCGGCAGGCGGCGTCCGTACGAGGAGCCCAGCAGGCCGCCGAGGGTGGAACCGACCGCGATGAGCACGGTGACGAGCCAGTCGACGTCGGCGACGGCGATGAACAGCACCGCGGCGGCCGCGTTGACCAGGCCGGAGAGCAGGTTCTTGGCACCGACGATCTGCTGCAGGTCGTCGTCGAAGAAGATGCCGAGCAGAGCGACCAGCACGACCCCCTGCGCCGCGCCGAAATAGCCACCGTAGACGCCGGCGCCGAAGACCCCGAGCCACAGCCACGGGCCGCCATGTGCGCGCGGCCTCTCCCGCCTCGTGGCCAGCCGGCCGTTGAGCCACGGCTGGGCGATGACGAGGACCAGGGCGGCCACGATCAGGACCGGCACGATGAGCTGGAACGCGTCCCTGAGCAGGAACAGCAGCAACACGCCGCCGAGCAGGGACCCGAGCACGGACGCGGTGCCGAGACGCAGCAGCCGGCCGCGCTGTCCACTGAGCTCGTGGCGGTAGCCGAAGGTCGCCGCGGCCGATCCCGGGACCAGGCCGATGTTGTTGGACACGTTCGCGACCACGGGCGGATAGCCGAGCGCGACCACCATCGGGAAGGTGATCAGCGACCCCGAACCCACCACCGCGTTGATGCCTCCGGCGGCGACGCCGGCACCCAGGACGGCGGCGGCCTCGAGGACGTTCATATGCGGACTGTTCGGGAGGGTCGGCTGGTCACCCGCACGATCGTAGGCAAACCCCCGCACCACCTGGACCCCGGGGGCTCAGGTCGGCGGTCCCCCGCCGGTCACCGGACCGCGCGGGCGTACCAGCGGCCGTCCTGGCGCTCGACGGTCAAGGGCAGCCCGAAGCACTTCGACAGGTGCTCTCCGGTGAACACCTCGTCGACCTTGCCCATGGCGATCACCGAGCCGCGCCGGACCAGCAGTGCGTGCGTGAAGCTCTCGGGCACCTCTTCGACATGATGTGTGACCAGGACCATGGCCGGCGCGGCCGCGTCCTCGGCCAGGCGGCCGAGCCGGACGACCAGATCCTCCCGGCCTCCGAGGTCGAGTCCGGCGGCGGGCTCGTCGAGCAGCAGCAGCTCCGGATCGGGCATGAGCGCCCGCGCGATCAGCACGCGCTTGCGCTCTCCCTCCGAGAGGGTCGAGAACTTTCGCCGGATCAGGTTCGCGCAGCCCAGCGCGTCGAGGAGTTCGACGGCCCGGGTCAGGTCGGTGGAGTCGTACTCCTCCCGCCCTCGCCCCAGGATCGCGTAGGACGCCGTCAGGACGAGGTCGATGACCTTTTCACTCGCGGGCACCTTCTCGGCCACGGCGGCGCTGGTGAAACCGATGCGCGGCCGCAGCTCGAACACGTCGGTCCGGCCCAGCCGCTCGCCGAGGACGGACACGGTCCCCTCGCTCGGATGCAGCATGGTCGCGGCGACCTGAAGGAGCGTGGTCTTGCCCGCTCCGTTGGGCCCTATGATGACCCACCGCTCGTCCTCCTCGACCGTCCAGTCGACATCGCGGAGCAATCGCGCCCCGTCCCGTCTGACCCCGACGCCGCGAAGTCGCAGTACCTCTCCGGCCATGGCGTCCTTCCCCAGGAATCCCATCTCCGGGGACGAACTTATGCCATCTGGAGCACTTATGGTGGTCGGCATGCACGTCGCACAAGCCTCTTCGGCCCTCGTCGCCTGGGGCAACGCCTGGTTGACCGGCCATGTCGGGCTGGACGAGGCGGTCGATGCCATCGAACGGGCGAACGAGCGGCATGTGATCACGGGAGTGCCCGGCGAGACCTGTGAGGTGACCCTCCGGCGCGGGCTCGGGGCCCTGCGGGTGGCGGGGATGACGGCGCTCAAGCTGGCGCTGCCCGTACCCGGCGATCTGCTGGGGCTGACCGGCCCGCCGGAGCTCAACGCCGCCGCGCTGGAGGTCGGCGAAGCGGTGGTGGTCGCACTGCCGGAGGGGCCGGTCGGGCTGGTGCCCGGCGAAGACCGCCGCGGCTCGTCCTACGTGGGAGTGCGCTGGAACGTTCTCAACGCGCGGCCGGGCGTCCCGGACGTCCCCTCGCTGCCCGAGGCCGACCACCAGCTCACCCTGGCCCTACGGGACGCCACGGAGGCGCTCGCGGCGGTCGAGGACGTGTCGGACTGGCGGCCCGAGATGGCCGAGGCGCTGTCGGTGGTGAGAGAGTCCAACCAGGGCGAGCCGGCCGGCGGGCTGGCCCCCGGCTATCCCGCCCGGGCCCACCGGGTGGCCGCGCTGGCCGGACGGCTCACGGTCGTGGTGGAGCTGGCCCGCAAGGTGGAGAGCGAGGGACTCACCGCCGAGCAGATGCGCCTCCGCTCCGAGGCCCTGCGGCTCCTGGACCGCGCCGTACGGCGCGCCCGTGTCGCCGCGCACAACAGCGCCTTCGACCCGGTCCCCTGACCGGCCTCCCGGAGAGTTACGGTCGGAGCCGTGAGCGGTCACTGCGCGACCTGTGACGACCGGAGCGCGGCACTGCGGTCCGTGAGCGCGGCCGTGCTGCGCGTGGCCCAGGAGGCGCTCCACAACGCGGTGCGACACGCCCGGGCGACGGTGATCCGGGTACGGCTCTGGACGTCCGATGCGGACGTGATCCTCGAGCTGTCCGATGACGGCCGCGGCTTCGACGTCGCGGCCGGGGGGCGGCACGCCGGGATGGGCCTGGCGTCCATGCGGGACCGTGCGGCGTCCGCGGGAGGCCGCCTGACCATAGGCTCGAAGCCCCGTCGGGGCACGCGCGTACGGCTGGAGGTGCCGCGTTGATCAGGGTGTTGATCGCCGACGATCACCCGGTCGTACGGCAGGGTCTCCGGACCTTCCTCGGCGTGCACGAGGACATCGAGGTCGTCGGCGAGGCGCCGGACGGGGCCGAGGCGGTGGCGCGGGCCGAGGCCCTCCAGCCGGATGGGGTGCTGCTGGACCTGAAGATGCCCGGCTCCGGGGGACAGGCCGCCCTGACCGCCCCGCGCGGGGTGACGGCGCGCGTCATCGTGCTGACGAGCATGACCGATCGCGGCCATGTGCTCCCCGCGGTGCGGGCGGGCGTCGCCGGCTTCCTGTATAAGGACATCGACCCGCAGGCCCTCGTGCGGGCCATCCGCGGTGCACGATGGACATGTATTGTTCGCGCCCGAGGCGGCCCAGGCCGTGCTCGGCGCGGAGACCCCGGCTGGGACGACCGGGCACCGGCCGCGCTCACCGACCGTGAGCGTGAGGTCTTCGCCCAGATCGCGCTCGGCCGCTCCAACCGAGAGATCGCCCGCGTCCTCGTTGTCTCGGAGAAGACGATCAAAAGTCATGTTTCGAATATCCTGATGAAGCTCGGTCTCGGCGACCGTACCCAGGCTGCGTTGCACGCCGTCCGGCACGGCATCGTCGAGGACTAGCGAACTCTACTCACGAGGTCGACATCGATAACGGTATGAACGTCGCAATCAGATACGCCGCAGGCTCGGACGTCGGCGTGAGCCGGCAGAACAACGAGGACTCCGCCTACGCGGGTCCGTGGCTGCTCGCGGTCGCCGACGGCATGGGCGGTTATGCCGGTGGCGAGGTCGCGAGCTCGACGGTCATCCGGTCACTGCGTGACATCGACGCGGAAGTGCCACCCGAGCGCCTCGTGGACACGCTGGGCGAGGCGGTGAGCCGGGCCCACGAGAAACTGCGCGAGGCGATCGCCGACCATCCCGAGCTCGACCGGATGGGGACGACCCTGACCGCCATGCTCCGGTCCGGACAGCACATGGCACTGGCCCACATCGGTGACTCTCGCGGCTATCTGCTCCGCGGGGGCGAGCTCTTCCAGATCACCGAGGACCACACGCTGGACCAGTTGCTCGAGGACGGCAGCGGATCCTCGCGCCTGTCCCATGTGCTGTTCCGCGTCCTCGACGGCCGCAGCGAGGGCGAGCCGGACATGACGGCCCGCGAGGCCCGGCCCGGCGACCGCTACCTCCTCTGCTCCGACGGCCTGACCGGGGTGGTCGGCCCCAAGGAGCTCTATGAGGTGCTGACCTCTGTCGACGACCCCGACGAGGCGGTACGGCGGCTCATCGAGTCCGCCAACCAGGGCGGCGGCCCGGACAACATCACCTGCGTGGTCGCCGATGTCGTCGAGGGGCCGGTGGAGCCCCGTGAGCCGGTGATCGCCGGAGCGGCCGCCAACCAACGCTGACCGTACGGCCGGACACGACCCCAGGTGGGTGCCGGCCGGGGCCGGTCATCGGAGGCGATCGGCTCTGGACCGGCCTGAGGCGCCGGCACGCGCCGCCTGGCCCCACGGCGGCGGCCCACCGGGGCGTAGGACTTTGTACCGGCGGGATCCCGGCCCGATGGCCGATGGCCCGTGGCCGGGACCTTCCCTAGCGTCGAAGCATGAACGACAGGCTTCTACGATGACGGCCACCATGGTCGAAACGGCTTCTCCCCTCGAAAAACCCCCCTCGATCCTGTCCGGCCGTTACCGCGTCCCGACCGTCGGCATCGTCCTCGTCGTCACCCTGCTGGCCTTCGAGGCGATGGCGGTCGGCACGGTCATGCCGGTCACGGCCCGGGAGCTGCACGGGCTCTCGCTCTATGCCTGGAGCTTCAGCGCCTTCCTGATCGCGAGCCTGCTGGCCAACGTGGTCGCCGGCGGCTGGTCGGACAGGGTCGGCCCGGGAAAGCCCCTGATGACGGGCCTCGCGGCCTTCGTCGGCGGTCTGCTCATCGCGGGCGTGGCACCCCAGATGTGGGTCTTCGTGGCCGGGCGCGCGGTCCAAGGGCTCGGCGCCGGCGCCGCGGGCGTGGCCATCTATGTCGTGGTCGCACGCGTCTATCCCGAGGCGCTGCGGCCCCGTGTCTTCGCCGCGCTGTCCGCCGCCTGGGTGGTGCCGTCCCTGGTCGGCCCGGCGGTGGCCGGATTCGTCGCCGAGCACCTGCACTGGCGGGCCGTCTTCCTCGGGCTGATCCCCCTGGTCGTCCCGACCATGATGATGTTGCTCCCTTCGCTCCGGGACTCCGGCGGCGACACCGCGCGGACGCCACGGCGCGGACGCGTCCGCGCCGCCATCGCCCTGGCCGCCGGGGCGGGCGCGCTGTTGTTCGCCATCGAGCACGTCCGGTGGCCGGTCCTGCCCGTGGCGGTGGCCGGCGTCGCGGGACTGGCCTTCGGGCTGCCCCGCCTGCTGCCACCCGGATCCCTGGTGCTGAGGCGCGGCCTGCCGACGGTGATCTCGACCCGCGGGCTGTTGGCCGGGGCCTTCTTCGGCACGGAGATCTTCATCCCGCTCGCCCTCACCTCCCTGCACGGCTTCACGCCGACCGAGGCGGGCGTCACCCTGACGCTCGGGGCCATCGGCTGGTCCACCGGTTCGTGGTACCAGGGCCGGACCGCCCGCCCACACCACACCCTCGTCGCCCTCGGCTCCGTGCTCATCACCGTGGGAATCGCCGGCATCGCGGTCGGCGTCCCGGTGAACGGCTGGCTCGCCGTCCCGGCCTGGATGGTGGCCGGCGCCGGGATGGGACTGGCCTACAGCAGCCTGAGCGTGCTGACGCTCAACCTCTCGGCCCCCGCCGACCAGGGCGCCAACTCCGCCGCGCTGCAGATCAGCGACACGCTGGGCGCGGCGCTGGTGATCGGCGTCGCGGGCGCGCTGGTCACAGGGTTCGGCACCGCTCGCCTGGGGCTCGGGCTGGCCGTGGCGGGGGCGCTCACGACCGTGATCGCGGTCTTCGCCGTGTTGACGGCCCTGCGGGTCTCGGAAGGCCGGCGGGAACCGCCCGCTTGAGGCCCGGGGAGGCCGCGGCGCTCCGGGGACACGGCCTGCCACGGGCGTGCCGGGCGCGACCGGCCGCCAGGCCCCTGTCCGGATAGTGGACCCCAGACGCGACGGTGACCAGGGCCCAGTAGTTTGGTGAGCAGTATGGATGGCTCTCAGCGCACGCTGCTCATCACGCTCACCGGCCGCGATCGCCCCGGAGTGACATCACGGCTCTTCGCCACGCTGGCCAGATTTCCCGTCACCGTGGCCGACCTCGAGCAGGTCGTGATCCGCGGGAGGCTCATCCTCGGGGTGCTGATCTCGTACGGCTCGAGCGCCGATGTCGGACAGGTCTGGACCGCCGCCGAAAAGATCGCCGCGGACCTCGACATGGAGATCGAGCTTTCCGCCGGACGCGACAGGAGCTCCCCGAAGCACCGCGGCCGGCTGCACGTCACCGTGCTCGGGAGCCCGCTCCGGCCGGCCGCCATGGCGGGCATCGCCGGCCGCATCGCCGCCAACGGTGCCAACATCGACCGGATCGAGCGGCTCGCGGACTATCCCGTGACCTGCATCGAGCTGGAGGTCTCCGGCGCCGACCCGGAGGGCCTGCGCGCCGGCCTCGCGGCCGAGGCGGCCGAGCAGCAGGTGGACGTCGCCGTGCAGCGTGCGGGACTGCACCGCAAGGCCAAGCGGCTGATCGTGATGGACGTCGACTCCACCCTCATCCAGGGTGAGGTCATCGAACTGCTCGCCGAGCAGGCTGGGCAGATCGGCAAGGTCGCCGAGATCACCGAGGCGGCCATGCGGGGCGACCTCGACTTCGAGGGTTCGCTGCGGGAGCGGGTCTCGCTGCTCGCGGGCCTCGATGTAGCCGCGATCGACCACGTACGGAGTCGCATCGAGCTCGCGGCCGGGGCCCGCACGCTCGTGCGCACACTCAAGCGGCTCGACTACAAGTTCGCGATCGTCAGCGGCGGGTTCACCCAGGTGACCGACGCGCTGGCCGCCGAGCTCGGGATCGACTACTCCGCCGCCAACACGCTCGAGGTCTCCGGCGGCCGGCTCACCGGGCGGCTGGTCGGCCCGATCATCGACCGGCCGGGCAAGGCCGCGGCCCTGACGCGGTTCGCAGCGGACGCCGGCGTGCCCATCAGCCAGACCGTGGCCATCGGCGACGGGGCCAACGACCTGGACATGATCCAGGCCGCCGGGCTGGGCGTCGCCTACAACGCCAAGCCCGTCGTACGGCAGGCCGCGGACACGGCCGTCAGCGTGCCCTATCTCGACGCCATCCTCTTTCTCCTCGGGATCTCCCGCGAAGAGATCGAGGCGGCCGACGCCGAGGACTCTGTTTGATGGCCGCGCCTCCGGCGCGGCGGCTCGGGACTGTGTTGATGGCCGCGCCTCCGGCTCGGCGGCTCGGGACGCCTCCAGGCGGCGGCTTCTCTCGTCACTCCGGTCGCTCGTTCCTGCTCATGGCCGCGCTCCGCGCGGCACCTCGTGAGCCTTCGAGGCGCCGTCTTCCCTCGTCACTTTGGTCGCAAGCTCCCGCCGCTCCTCAGTCCAGCCGACGCCGCATCTCTCCCGGCCCTTTCGCACGGTGACCGTCTCCCTGGCGTGACCTTGGAGGTCCGGTGCGGCCGCGCCGGTCCATCCGTACACCGCC
This sequence comes from Actinomadura sp., assembly GCA_036008685.1. Classification (GTDB taxonomy): domain Bacteria; phylum Actinomycetota; class Actinomycetes; order Streptosporangiales; family Streptosporangiaceae; genus Actinomadura_C. The sequence continues at coordinate 48,071 of DASYNF010000293.1, forward strand.
GGCACCCGGTACCCGTACACCGCCGGCGAGCGTCACGCGGGGCCGTCCACCGGGGGTCATGAGGTTTCGTCCCACAGCCGGGTTGCCGCCAGGTTTCCACGAGGTTTCCGCTCGTTGTCCGATTGTTATCCCGCGCAACAAATAAGGCGGCCATTCCCTCTAGCGCTACGCCCGAATTCCGACATACGTTGCCGGACACAACATTCGGACCAATGGCGTGCCGTGACCCGGACCGTCATCCAGCGCGCTGGTACAACCCACTCCCATGCCGCGTCGACGCGCGGCACGCACCGAAAGGACCCTGCAAATGCGCAAGGGGATCCTCAGCACGGCCGCCGTGTCCGCGGCGATGCTGGTCAGTCTCGCCGCCTGCGGCGGCAACAGCGACGACACGTCGGCGGGAGCCGGCCCGGCCAAGGCCAAGGCCAAGGGGAAGGTCGGGGTCATCCTGCCGGACAGCAAGTCCTCCCCCCGCTGGGAGACGGCGGATCGCAAGTATCTCGGCGAGGCGTTCAAGGCCGCGGGCATCGCCTACGACATCCAGAACGCGCAGAACAACAAGACCACGTTCCAGACGATCGCCGACCAGATGATCACGAATGGCGCCACCGTGCTCATGATCGTGAACCTGGACAGCGGGACCGGCAAGGCCGTGCTCGACAAGGCCAAGTCCCAGGGTGTCGCCACCATCGACTACGACCGGCCGACACTGGGCGGCAGCGCCCAGTACTACGTGAGCTTCGACAACACGGTCGTCGGCAAGCTCCAGGGTGAAGGGCTCGTCAAGTGCCTGGCGGACAAGAAGGTCACCAAGCCGACCGTCGCCGAGCTCAACGGGTCACCGACCGACGACAATGCAAGGCTGTTCAAGAGCGGCTACGACTCGGTGCTGAAGCCCAAGTACGACTCCAAGGAGTTCGTCAAGGGCCCCGACCAGTCCGTTCCCGACTGGGATCCCGCCCAGGCGAACACCATCTTCGAGCAGATGCTCACCAGCAATAACAAGATCGCCGGTGTGCTCGCCGCCAACGACGACCTCGGCAACGCGGCCATCTCGGTGCTGAAGAAGAACAAGCTCAACGGCAAGGTTCCGGTCACCGGCCAGGACGCGAGCGTGCCGGGCCTGCAGAACATCCTCGCCGGCGACCAGTGCATGACCGTCTACAAGGCGATCAAGCAGGAGGCGGACGCCGCCGCCAAGCTCGCGGTCGGGCTGGCGAACGGCCAGAAGGGCGAGGCCAACGGCACCGTGCACGACCCGGAGGGCAACCGCGACGTGCCGTCGGTGCTTCTCCAGCCCAAATCCATCTTCAAGGACACCGTCAAGGACGTCGTGGCGGACGGCTACGTCACGAAGGACCAGCTGTGCAAGGGCGAGTTCGCCGCCAAGTGCACCGAGGCCGGAATCAAGTAACGCACCGGCCGCGTGTTCCCGTCGCCACCCGAGGGAACACGCGGCCGCCGGCGGTAAGGAGCCACTCAGCATGCCCGCGACACCCGTCCTCGAGCTGCGCACGATCAACAAGAGTTTCGGTCCCGTCCAGGTCCTGCACGACGTCGCCTTCTCCGCCCGAGCGGGAGAGGTGACCGCCCTGGTCGGCGACAACGGAGCCGGCAAGTCCACGCTGGTCAAATGCATCGGCGGCATCCACCCGATCGACTCGGGCGAGTTCTTCTTCGACGGCACGCAGGTCCAGGTGAACAGCCCACGCGATGCCGCCGAACTCGGCATCGAGATCGTTTATCAGGACCTCGCGCTGTGCGACAACCTCGACATCGTCCAGAACATGTTCCTCGGCCGTGAGCGCAAGAGCGGGCTGGTCCTGGACGAGCCGACCATGGAGGAGATGGCCGCCACGACCCTCAGCGGGCTGTCGGTCCGCACCGTCAAGTCCGTACGGCAGCAGGTCTCCAGCCTCTCGGGAGGACAGCGGCAGACCGTCGCGATCGCCAAGGCCGTGCTGTGGAACAGCAAGGTCGTGGTCCTCGACGAGCCCACCGCCGCACTCGGCGTCGCGCAGACCCAGCAGGTGCTCGAGCTCGTCCGGCGGCTCGCCGACAAGGGACTCGCCGTCGTGCTGATCTCGCACAACATGAACGACGTCTTCGCCGTCTCCGACCACATCGCCGCGCTGTACCTCGGCCGGATGGCCGCCCAGGTCAAGACCTCGGACGTCACCTACGCACAGATCGTGGAACTCATCACCTCCGGGCGCAGCGGTGACCTGGGCCTCGGTAACGGAGACGGCCCGAACGGAGCGAAGGCATGACCGACACGATCACGAAGGGAACCCCGGACACGGCCCCGGCGCCGATCGGCGCCCATGTCCGGGACTACATGGGCCGGGTGCGGGGCGGGGACGTCGGAGCCCTTCCCGCGATCCTCGGGCTCGTCATTCTCTGCACGGTGTTCACGGTCCTGCGCCCGGTCTTCCTGTCCGCCGGCAACTTCGCGAACCTGTTCACCCAGGGTGCCGCGGTGACCGTCATCGCCATGGGCCTGGTCTTCGTCCTCCTGCTCGGGGAGATCGACCTGTCGGCGGGCTTCGCCAGCGGGGTCTGCGCGGCGGTGCTCGCCGTGCTGCTGACCGGCCACGGGTGGCCTTGGTACGCCTCGGTCCTCGCCGCGCTACTCACCGGGGCGGTCATCGGCCTCGTGCTCGGTGTCCTCGTCGCCAAGCTCGGCGTCCCGTCCTTCGTCGTCACGCTGGCCGGGTTCCTGGCCTTCCAGGGCGTCGTGCTGATGCTCATTCACGAGGGCTCCAACATCTCCATCCGGGACAGGACCATCCTGTCCATCGCCAACGACAACGTTCCTCCCCTGCTGGGCTGGATCATCCTGGTCGTGGGCGTCGCCGGTTACGCGGGCGTCCAGCTGTGGCGGGCGCGCGGCCGCGTCCGGCGTGGCCTCGTCGCCGACTCCATGTCCCTGATCGCCCTCCGGGTCGTCCTCGTCACCGTGGTCGCCGGTGTGGCCGTCTGGGTCCTCAACCTGGAGCGCAGCCGCAACGCGATCGTGGTCTCCCTCAAGGGGGTGCCGATCGTCGTCCCGGTCATCGTCGTCCTGTTGATCGGCTGGACCTTCGTGCTCCGGCGTACGGCCTATGGCCGGCACATCTACGCGGTCGGCGGCAACAGGGAGGCCGCCCGCCGGGCGGGCATCAACGTGGACCGCATCCGCATCTCGGCCTTCGTGATCTGCTCGGCGATGGCCGCCGTCGGCGGGATCATCGCCGCCTCCCGGGCCAACTCGGTGGACCCCAACACCGGCGGCAGCAACGTGCTCCTCTATGCCGTCGGCGCGGCGGTCATCGGCGGGACGAGCCTGTTCGGCGGTAAGGGCCGGGTCCTGGACGCGATCCTCGGCGGTGCCGTGGTCGCGGTCATCGACAACGGCATGGGGCTCATGGGCTACAGCGCCGGCGTGAAGTACGTGGTCACCGGCCTGGTGCTCCTTCTGGCCGCCGGCGTCGACGCGCTGTCCAGGAAGCGGGCCGCGGCGACGGGGCTGAGATGACCGTCGAGGACGGGCGGGCGGGACCGGCCGCGTGATGCGTGCCGGTCCCTCGCAGGAGGAGATCCGCCGGCACAACCTCGGCACGCTGCTGCGATTCATCCACCTGCACGGCCCGACCTCCCGGGCGGTCCTCGCCGACCGGCTGCGGCTCAACCGGAGCACCATCATGGCGCTCACCGCGGACCTCACGGCCGCGGGGCTGGTACGCGAGGAGCTGCCCCGGGTGACCGGGCGGGCCGGACGACCTTCGCTGGTCGTCCGGCCCGAGTCCAGGAAGGTGTACGTCCTGGCCTTCGACATCGGGGTCGACCGCCTCGTGGCCGCCAGGATCGGGCTCGGCGGCGTGGTCCTGGACCGGCGCGAGGCCGGGCGGGCACGCGGTTCCTTCGACCTCGACGAGGTCGTGACCTCCCTCGCGGCCTTCACCCGGCAGATGCTGTGCCAGGCGTGTCCCGAGACGGTCTGCGTCGGTGCGGGGGCCGCCTTCTGCGGGGTGGTCCGCAGGGACGACGGACTCGTCCGGTTCGGCCCGAACATCGGGCAGACCGAGGTTCCGTTCGGTGCCGCCCTCTCCCGCGAACTCGGCCTTCCCCGCACCGTGGCGGTGGATAACGATGCCAACCTCGGGGCACTGGCCGAGCATCAGCGCGGCATCGGCACGGCGTGCCAGAACCTGATCTACCTGCACGGTGACGTCGGCATCGGTGGCGGGATCATCGTGGGCGGACGGCTGCTCGGCGGGGCGGCCGGATACGGCGGTGAGCTCGGGCACATGGTCGTCAACCCGCGCGGCCGGCCCTGCGCATGCGGCTCCCAGGGCTGCCTGGAGGCCGAGGCCGGCGAGGGCGCACTGCTCAGCGCGGCCGGCCGCGAGGGGCGGGCCGGCCCGACCGGCCGGGACGCCGTCCGCGCGATCGTGGACGCCGCCGAACGCGGGGACATCGTGGCCCGGGACGCGCTCTACCGCGTCGGCGACTGGCTGGGCTTCGGCGTCGCCAACCTGGTCAACATCTTCAACCCGGAGATGGTGGTCTTCGGCGGCATCCTCCGCGAGGTCTACCTCAGCTCCGCGGCCCAGGTCCGCAGCCGGCTGAGGACCAATGTGCTCGGAGCCTCCCGGGAGGAACTGCGGCTGCGCACCTCCGAGCTCGGGGACGACGCGGCCCTGATCGGCGCCGCGGAACTGGCCTTCGCCGACGTGCTGGCCAATCCCCTCGAAGTCCTCAGCGATGCCACAACCTGAACCACGCGGGCCTTTCCCGCACGGACGGGCGTGCCCGCTGGAGGGCACGGACGAGATCTTCGGTGTCGACGCAGAGGTCCCGCAGCGTGTGGCGGATCGCGGCGAGCTCGGTGATGGACCGGCGCAGCTCCGTGCATTCCCGCGGGTCCGTGCCCTCGCCCAGCTCGGCGCGGCGCCGGGCGGTCAGGCGGGACAGGAAGTCGTCCAGGTCGGACAGCTGCGCGTCGACGTCCAGCTCGACCGCCTCGGGGGGACGCCCGCACCGCAGGTCGCCCGCCGCCTGCTCCAGCCGCTCGGCGATCCGGTCGAGGATGGCCGTCACCGGGCCGACGTCCACACTGTCCCCGCCGGTCAGCCTCGTTACGGTGATGAGCTCGTCGTCGAGCCGCTGCGCCGCCGCGATGACGTCGCGCAGGGCCTCGACCCGCTCCTCCTCGGGGTAGGGCTCCTCGGATAGCCGCAGCACCGACTCGGTGATGTCGTGCACGGCCTCGGCCGCCTTGTCGAACCGCTCCTCCAGTGACATGTCGGCACCGTCGAGGCGCCCGGCGACCCCCCGTACGAGGCCGGCGTAGGCCTCGCACAGGGTGGCCAGCCGGTCCATCAGCATCGCGGGATGCCCGCTGGACGGCCAGAACAGCCGCGCGGAGGCCAGCGCGATCAGACCGCCGCCGATGGTGAGCGCCACCCGCTCCCCCGCGACCTGCCAGTCGATGGGAGTGGAGTAGTCGACGAGCATCATCGCCAGCGGCGTGTTGAGCATGACCCAGTAGACGTAGCCCAGGGAACGGAGCGCGTAGGCGGCCATCGCGCTGATGAAGATCAACACGACGAGAAGCAGCCGGCTCGGGGCGAGCGCCAGCAGCACCGCGCCGAACGCGGCTCCGATCGCCGAGCCCGCGACCCGCTCGTTGACATAGGTCCCGGTCTCGCCATAGCTGAACCGCATGCAGATCACCGTGGTGATCGGAAGCCAGTAGCCGTGCGGAAAGGGCTGCAGGACCCAGATGACCATGCCGATGAAGGTGGCCACCCCCGTCCGGGTGAGCCGGCGGAACCGCAGCGACCGGGTCCTGACGTCGGCCACCAGCGTCTCCCAGAACTCCCTCACGAAACTCAGGTTGGGCATCCGCGGGACGGTGACGCCGACCGTGAGGCCGCCCGCCACCGCCTCTTCGGCCGACTCGACGGTCCGGACGACGCGGTGGAGCGCGCGGGAGAGATGGTCCAGGAGCGCGGCCGCCACCGGATCCTTCCGGTCGACCAGCGCGGTGACCCTCAGCTCTTCGACGCGCTCGGCCGCGCGGCGGAGCACGGCCGGGTCGGGCTCCGGCATCCGGGAGGCCCGCCCGGTCTCGATCGCCTTCGCCAGCTGCCGGATCCGGTCGGCCAGGGCCTCGGCCGCCGGCCGTAACTCGTCCTCGGGAACGAGTTCGGACGAGCGTTCTCGCAACGCCTCCATGACCGACCGCAACGCCACGATCTCGTGCAGGGCGGCGGCGAAGGCGCCCATCAGTCTCCCGAACGGGGGCTCCACGTCACCGCCGTCGTCCGTGGGATAGAGCTCGCAGGCCTCCCGGGTCGCCTTCAGCTTGTCGGCGGCGGCACGCCGCCGCTCCTCCCAGGTCTCCTCGGGCTCCGTCAGGGCGTCGATGAGGTCGGCCAGCGCTCTGGCCCCGGCCGCGGCGGCCACCCGGAACGGGCGCAGCCTCCGGTGCGGCCACGGGATCAGGAACAGCATCGTGATCCACAGCCCGCCCGTGATCATCGCGACCAGCTCGACCGTGAACGATCCGACCGGAGGGCGGACGGCCGCGATGATGGCCCCCAGGGCGAACATCGTCCCGACCCTGGGGATGATCACTCCCACCGCCACGACCACCGTGAGCACGAACACCGCGGGCCACGGGCGTCCGCTCACGGTCCCGCCGATGACCACCCCGATGCCGATGGCGGCCACCGTGCCGAACAGATAGCGGGCCTTGATGCCGTAGGGCCCCTGGACGGCCGAGTTGCCCACCAGGAAGGCGCCCAGGCCGAACAACGATCCCTCGCTCCCACGCCCGGTCAGTGTCCCGATGAGCAGGGGGAGCGACACACCGGCCGCCGCCGTGATCGCGTAATCGATGGTGGCGAGACGTTTGGCCGGGATCCTGAAGCGCGGAAACTTCACCTAGCGGCACCCCCCGGTCCGCCGCTCGCCTCCGCGGGTCGCACGGCGGCGTCGCCCTGCGTCGCGCGGTCAGGCTGAGGTCTCGGGACTCCAGCCCGCGGTACGGCGGCCGACGCCGGGCCGGATCCCGGCCCAGTCGCCCTCGATGTCGATCACAGCGATGGCACAGGTGGGAAACGTCTCACCGCCGTCGCCGGTCAGGTCGTGGACCAGCTGGTGAAGGGAGGGGTTGTGGCCGATCAACAGCAGCGTGCCGACGTCGTCGCCGGTCCCGCCGAGCAGCTCCAGGAGCATGCCGACGTCGTTGTCATAGATGGCGGGCTCGAACCCGACCTCGCTTTCCACCCCGAGGCGGCCCAGGGTCTCGCGGGTGCGTTCGGCGGGCGAGCAGCGGACGAGATCCGGCCGGAGCCGCGCGTCACTGAGCCACTCACCGGCCGCGGCGGCATCCCGCCGCCCCCGGCTGGTGAGGGGCCGTTCGAAGTCCGGCAGTCCCAGCCCGGCCGCGGCCTTGGCGTGCCGCAAAACGATCAGCTTGCGCATCGGCGTGATCTCAGTGTGGAGCGACCAGCGCGGAGATCAGCCACAACAACCCGATGATGCCGATCATCGAGCCGAAGACGATCGCGAACCCCTTCGCCCCCGAGACCGACGCCTTTTCCCCACTCACCGTGATGCCTCCCTCAGTCACCTACAGACTACGGTCACCCGTCTCCGGACGGCGCTGAGGGCCGGTCACGAACTCACCGGTCCTCGGTCGCCCGGTTCCGCGCCTGGTCATGGGGCGTCCGTAGGGCCACGGCTCCGCGACGTCACCGCACGGGTCCTGTCCCGTCCGCGTGGACCGGCGAGGCCGTACGGCAGCGATCGTGATCGCTGCCGTACGGCCGGAGCATCCTGATGGGCGCCGCGTCACCAGGCCGGCGCACGACCGCGCCGAGCGCCTCCCGGCGTCCGGTGCCCGCCCGCGCTCAGTGCTCGGCGGCGCCCGGTGTCAGGGTGTGCTCGCGGACTCCTTGTCCTCCTTGTCCCGGGCACCCGGCCCTTTACCACCGGGACCCCTGCCGGACGCCGCAGTGCCGCCGTCTCCGGGCACGGCAGCCTCCCTGCGGGTCTCCTCCGCCGAGCCGAGCGGTGCCGCACGGCGCTTGGAGATCACGATCGCGCCCACGACCACGGCCACCGCCACCGCGGCGATGGCCATTCGCAGCGGCGTGTTCGCCGCGGTCGTGACGACGGCCTGCGCGATCAGCAGCGAGACCAGGTTCATGACCTTGATCAACGGGTTGATGGCCGGGCCGGCGGTGTCCTTGAAGGGGTCGCCGACCGTGTCACCGATGATCGTCGCTTCGTGCGCCGGGGAGCCCTTGCCGCCGAGGTGTCCCTCCTCGACGAGCTTCTTGGCGTTGTCCCACGCGCCTCCGGAGTTGGACAGGAACACCGCCATCAGCGTGCCGGCCGCGATGGCCCCGGCCAGGTAGGCCCCGAGAGGCGCGTAGCCGAGTGCGAACCCGACCGCGATCGGAGTCATGATCGCCAAGAGGCCCGGTGTGGCCAGCTCCCGCTGGGCGTCCCGGGTGCAGATGTCGATGACCCGGCCATAGTCCGGCTTCTCGCTGTAGTCCATGATCCCGGGCCTGGTCCGGAACTGCTCGCGCACCTCCATGACCACCCGGCCCGCCGCCCGGCCCACGGCCATGATGGCGAGGCCGGAGAACAGGAACACCACCGAGGCTCCGATCAGGAGCCCGACGAGCACGTTCGGCGAGTCGACCGAGAGGCTGAAGGTCTGGAAGTTGCCCAGCGCGGTCTTCACGTCGGGCGTCGCCCTGCCGAGCGCGGCCTCCACGGTCGTACGGAAGGAACCGAAGAGCGCGGTCGCGGCCAGCACCGCCGTCGCGATGGCGATGCCCTTCGTGATCGCCTTGGTGGTGTTGCCGACGGCGTCGAGGCTCTCCAGGACCCGAGCGCCCTCGCCCTCGATGTCACCGGACATCTCGGCGATGCCCTGGGCGTTGTCGGACACCGGCCCGAACGTGTCCATGGACACGATCACCCCGACGGTGGTGAGCAGGCCCGTACCGGCCAGCGCCACGGCGAACAGCGCCAGCGTGGTGTTGCCGAAACCGAGCAGGAAGGCGCCGTAGACGGCGGCACCGATCACCAGCGCCGAGTAGACCGCGGACTCCAGCCCCAGCGAGACGCCGGAAAGGATCACGGTGGCCGGGCCGGTGCGGGCGCTTTCGGTGACCTCCTTGACCGGCTTGCGGTTGGTCTCGGTGAAGTAGCCGGTCAGCACCTGGATGACGCTGGCCAGCACGATCCCGATGATGACGGCGACGATGGCGACGAGGCGCGGATCCACGTCGGCCAGTCTGGGGTCGGAGGCGACCGAGGCACCGAGCCCGTGCAGCTGGGCGAACGACGACGGCAGGTAGAGGAACGAGGCCACCGCGACCAGGACGGCCGAGATGATCGCTGAGATGAAGAAGCCCCGGTTGATCGCGGCCATGGCGTTGTGGTCCCGGTCCCGCGGCGCCACCGCGAAGATGCCGATCACCGCGGTGATCACACCGATCATCGGCACGATCAACGGGAAGACCAGGCCCTCGGTGCCGAAGGCGACCTTGCCGAGGATGAGGGCGGCGACGAGCATCACCGCGTAGGACTCGAAGAGGTCCGCCGCCATGCCGGCGCAGTCGCCGACGTTGTCGCCCACGTTGTCGGCGATGGTCGCCGCGTTGCGGGGGTCGTCCTCCGGGATGCCCTGCTCGACCTTGCCGACCAGGTCCGCGCCGACGTCGGCGGCCTTGGTGAAGATGCCGCCGCCGACCCGCATGAACATGGCGAGGAGTGCCGCGCCGAAACCGAATCCCTCGAGCACACCCGGCGCATCACCCCTGAAGGCGAACACGACGAGCGCGGCGCCGAACAGACCGAGTCCGACGGTGAACATTCCGGCCACGCCACCGGTGCGGAAGGCGATCCGGATGGCCAGCTTCTCGCCGGACTCACGGGCCGCCGCGGCCACCCTGACATTGCCTCGCACCGCCAGCCACATTCCGGCGAACCCGGTGATCCCGGAGAACAGCGCACCCACGACGAAGAAGATCGAACGTCCGATCCGTACACTCGTGGTGTCCGCCGGCAGCAACAGGAGCAGGAACGGGATCAGGACGACGAAGATGCCGATCGTACGGAACTGGCGCTTGAGATAAGCTCCGGCGCCCTCCTGTACGGCCAGCGCGATGCTCTGCATCTTCTCCGTGCCCTGGCCCGCGGCCAGCACCTGGCGTACCAGGCCTCCGGCTACGGCCAACGCGCACAAAGCGATCACGCCGACGACGACGACCAAGGTCAGGTCGCCGCCGACGAGATTCACTTCTGCACCGGCCGGACTGGATAGGGATTGCCCAGACATCCGTCCTCCTCGACAGGGGCCAAGCCCTACCCTCACCGGCCATGCCAAAGAGGCGCACCCCATCGGCATGACCGGTTAGCACATTCGGCAGGGCATTGCGGTGCCGGGAGTCTACGCACGCGCTGGCCGAATTAGAAGCCTGACAGTTCCCTAATACCATCGGCTCAAAAACGTAAACCGGCATATGCGCGGATTTGACCTGCGCGGGCCTTTGAACCGCGCGCTCCGCGGTGGGAGCGCGCGGGGACAGCGCGCAGCGTGACGTGGGTCGGCCGGGTCATGCCCGGCGCCGGTTCAGCCGGTGGGCCAGCTCATCCGGATCTGCATGCCCTTGGGTGTCGAGGAGATCACCACATCGTCGGCGAGTCCGGAGATGACCGCGAGACCGAGGTCACCGGAGCCGTCGCCCAACGATCCGGGTAGTTCCCCCCACTCCGCCGGGGCTCCGGGCTCACCCGAGGAGGACGCGGCCGACGCGCCGTCCGCCGCATCCTCTCCGGGCACGGTGTCACTCACGATGACCTCGAACCGGCGATCGCCGTCGGAGATCAGTTCCAGCTGTACGGGCTCGTCCGGGCAGTGCCGCTGATGGGCCTCTACGGCCCGTGAACACGCCTCGCCGACCGCCAGCCGGACCTCGTCCAGCAGCACCTCGGCAACGCCGCTGCGCCTGGCAACGGCCGTGACGATCAGGCGCGCCGTACGGACGTGCGCGGGGAGAGCACTGAATGAAAGCTCAACAGTCGCCATGTCGGGGGCCATCTCGGGTGCGACCTTTCCGGCCGCTACTTCTGGCTCTTACGGTTCTCCTGGGCTTCCTCGATCGAGTTGTGGATGCCGAAGACCTTCGTGAGCCCGGTGATCCGGAAGATCTTCAGAATGCGCTCCTGGGTGCACACGAGCTCCAGCGACCCATCGTGTGCGCGAACCCGCTTGAGCCCTCCGACGAGGACGCCGAGGCCCGTAGAGTCCAGGAACTCGACCTTCTCCATGTCCACCAGCAGGTGGAACTTACCCTTATTGACCAAGTCGATGAGCTTCTCACGGAGCTTCGGCGCCGTGTAGACGTCGATCTCCCCCTCCACGTTGATGACAGTGAGGCCGTCATCGGTCGTGTAGTCGTTCACCTTTAGGTCCACAAATCCTCCAGCGCCGTGCCGCGAATGGTTCGGGGCAACGGGACCCCGGCCGTGATTCAACCACGCTCCGGCGCCGAGTTCACACGAAACCGCCACTGAGGTGACTGTTCGTACCTAGATCCACGACCTGCCACTCAGCCGTTTCCGGGCATGAGTGGCCGTACGTCCGTCGCCGGGACGTGTCCTGACGTTCTCCCCACGATGTAAGACTGGAAACCTGTGTCTTCGCGAAATTCCGAACCAGAGCTCGGCCAGGGCCCCCCGGAGGCGGCCCCGGCGGGGTCGCACCGCGCGCTCGAACGCCTGCTCCGCGACCCCGGCCGCAGTGACCGGATCACCCACGTAGAACACGTTTCCGCACGTCAGGGCAGGCGAGCGGACTGGCCGGAGTGGGTGCCGGACCTTCTCGTCGACCGGCTGAAGCCGACCGGGATCGAGGCTCCGTGGCAGCACCAGGCGGCGGCCGCGGAGCACGCCCACGCCGGACGATCTGTGATCATCGCCACAGGGACGGCCTCGGGAAAGTCGCTCGCCTATCTGCTGCCCGCGGTCTCCGCCGTGTTCGACGAGAGCGAACAGACCCCGGACCTCCGCCAGGGCGCACGGGGGCTCAGATCCCGCCCCCCCGGGGGCGGCACAGTGCTGTACCTCTCACCCACGAAGGCCCTCGCGGCCGATCAGCTGCGTTCCCTCAGGTCACTGCGGATCACGCAGGTACGGGCGGCGACCTACGATGGCGACACACCGCCGGACGAGCGCACCTGGGTCCGTCAGCACGCCAACTATGTGCTCACCAACCCCGACATGCTGCACCGCTCACTGCTGCCGTCACACTCCCGGTGGGCGTCGTTCCTGCGCCGGCTGCGCTATGTGATCGTGGACGAGGCGCACAGCTACCGCGGCGTGTTCGGCTCGCACGTCGCCCAGGTGCTGCGCCGGCTCCGGCGCGTCTGCGCGCGCTACGGCGCCTCACCGGTCTTCATCCTGGCCTCCGCCACGACGGCCGATCCGGCGGCGACGGCCGGACGTCTCACCGGCCTCGACGTCACGGCCGTGGCCGAGGACGCCTCCCCTCGAGGGGCCACCGCCTTCGCCCTGTGGGAACCACCGCTCACCGAACTACGGGGTGAACGCGGGGCGCCGATCCGCCGCACCGCGACCGCCGAAGCGGGGGACCTGCTCGCCGACCTGGTCGTGGAGGGCGTGCAGACGCTGGCCTTCGTACGATCGCGACGCGGGGCCGAGTCGGTCGCGCTCGCGGCCAAACGCGCGCTGGCCGAGGTCGCGCCGGGCCTGGCCGACCAGGTCGCGGCCTACCGCGCCGGCTATCTGCCGGAGGAGCGGCGCGCGCTCGAAAGGGCGCTGCGACGGCGTGAGATCGTCGGGCTGGCCAGCACCAACGCCCTCGAACTCGGCGTGGACGTGTCCGGCCTCGACGCGGTCCTGATCTGTGGCTGGCCCGGCACGCGGGCCTCACTGTGGCAGCAGGCGGGCCGGGCGGGCCGGTCCGGGCAGGACGCCATGGCGGTGCTGGTGGCCCGGGACGACCCCCTGGACACCTATCTCGTCCACCATCCCGCCGCGATCTTCGGCTCACCGGTCGAAGCCACGGTTCTCGACCCCGACAACCCGTACGTCCTGGAACCGCATCTGTGCGCGGCCGCGGCGGAACTGCCCCTCACCGAGGCGGACCTGGAACTGTTCGGTCCCGCGGCCACCGGCCTCGTGCCCGATCTGGTGCGGCGCGGCATGCTGCGGCGCCGGCCGACCGGCTGGTACTGGGCCCGGCGCGACCGTGCCGCCGACCTCGCCGACATCCGCGGAGCCGGGGGCGCGCCGGTCCAGGTCGTGGAGGCGGGGACCGGACGGCTGCTCGGCACGGTGGACGAGCCCTCGGCGCACACCACCGTGCACGACGGGGCCGTCTACCTGCACCAGGGCGAGTCCTATGTCGTGCAGACGCTGGATCTCGACGACTCCGTCGCCCTCGTCGAGCCGGCGGACCCGGACTATACGACGACGGCACGGGACGTGACCGACATCCGGATCCTCGAGACCCTGCGCACGTCCAGGTGGGGCGAGGCGACGCTGTGCTTCGGCACGGTCGAGGTGACGCAACAGGTCGTGGCCTACCAGATGCGCCGGCTGCAGTCCGGGCAGATGATCGGCGAGAAGCCCCTCGACCTGCCGCCCCGCACGCTCCGCACGCGGGCGGTGTGGTGGACCCTGTCGGACGAGCGGCGGGATGAGCTCGGGGACCTCGATCTCGCGGGCGCGGCCCATGCGGCCGAGCACGCCTCGATCGGGCTGCTGCCGCTCTTCGCGACCTGCGACCGATGGGACATCGGGGGCGTGTCGACACCCCTGCACCCCGACACGGGACTGCTGACGGTATTCGTGTACGACGGCCACGAGGGCGGGGCGGGCTTCGCCGAGCGCGGCTTCTCGGGGGCGGCGGAGTGGCTGCGGGCCACGCGCGAGGCGATAGCCGCCTGCGAGTGCGAGGCGGGCTGTCCATCGTGCATCCAGTCGCCCAAGTGCGGCAACGGCAACGAACCCCTGGACAAGCCCGGCGCGCTGGAACTCCTGGCGGCCCTGCTGCGAGGCGCGCCCGCCGGCGAAGCGGGGAGTCCCCATCCGCAGGATGCTCCCGCCGGCCGAACGACCGCCGGATCCTGATCCGTACGACCTCGGTCCGGCTCAGGCACCGTCGGGAGAGGGCCGCCGGTCCGGCGTGACACCCGTCCGCGGACGACTCCGCCGTGATCGCGGCCACCCGGGGGCGACCGCACGATCACGGCGGAGTGCGTGTGCTTCTCGGTTCCTGTCGGAGCGGCGCCTACTGGGCGCGGCGGCGGCCTTGGTAGCCACCGTTGGCGCGCCGGCTCGAGGTCTTGGCTTCGTCCCGTCCGGCGGCGCCGGCCTCGGCCGAGGCCTCCGTGCCGGCGGCCGCGACCGTCATCGCGTTGCCGGCGGTCTCGGCCGGCCCACCCTCGGCCGCCGCCTTGGCGGCCTCCTTACGGGCGGCCCGACCGGCCCTGCCCTTCACCGCGGCGCCACCACTCGACGCCTCGGCGAGCCGAGCGCGTCGGGTCCGGGTCATGAGGAAGGCGGCCATGATGAGGAGGACCAGGGCGATGGCGACGCTCTTGCCCCACTGGAGAGGGCTCGTGGCCGAGACGTTCTGCGCCTTGGGGGCGTTGCCCGCCGGCGGCATGGCCACTTCCGGGGCCGGAGCCGGGTATTCGAATCCGGATGTGGCGTCTTCGGGCGTCACCGAAGGCAGTGTGATCGGAGAGTTGCTCTGCAGCGGGGTGAGCGGGTTGACCGGTGGCGTGCCGGGCAGCCCCACGCTCGTCGGAGCGGCCGCGGTGGTCCTCTGCGTGGCGCCCGTGGCGCTGCCGCGAGGAGCGGCGACCGTCGCCTTGGACGCGGAGGGCCTGGACCCGACGGTCCCGCCGGAGCCATCGGACCGCAGCGAACGCACGTAGAGCGCGACCGAGCCGGTCAGGCCCTTCGGAAGCGTCACCGTCGTGCCGCATTCCGACTCGTTGCACAGCGCCGCGGTCGAGAGGACGCGCGATGGGACGCCCTGGGCCGCGACCTGATAGCCGGTGAGGTCCGGCTCCGCACCGCGGGTCCACCGCAGTACGGCCTTGCTCTCGTTGACGCTGCTGCGCAGCCCGCTCGGCGCGGCCGGGGGGACGCTCACCTTGAAGCTCTGCGCGTCGTAGACGCCGCCGGTCACACTGCCCCTGAGGCGCACTTGGTAGGTGCCGTTGCGGGGGATCCCGACCGTGTTGGACAGCCGGGTCGGGCCGAGCAGGTTGCCACCGCTGGCGATGGTGGAATAGCCGTCGCCCGGAGGGGCGACCTGCAGTTCGGCGCGGACGACATTATTGACCTTGGCGCTCACCGTGATGCTGCTGCCGCTCGTGACGGTCTCAGCCGGACTGCTGATCCCGCTTTCCGCCTGGGCGGGAGCCGTCACTCCGACGACGGTGATGCCGATCGCAAGGGGTGTCGCGAGCGCCACCGCACCGAGCCTGCGAATCCTCGTCACGGTGTGAATCCCTTCGTCGTGATTCTGCGGCGCTTGGGTCGAGTGAATACGATTGTGTTATTTGGTGCCCATGCGCTCACGGCAGCGTACCTAACCCGCCGGTAGCATGAGTCACGGATGAATGACAAAAACAAATCGGCGGCCCGGACCCGGCGTGACACTCGCTCCACGTTCGGCGCGGACCTGTTGACAGCTAGTACAACGAGCGCCGGCGTGTGAGGTTACGGCACCTGCTCGACCGGCCCCGCGCGGGCTCGGGCGATCAGCCGGCCGGTGACCGGGACGTGCAGGGTCACCGCGACCGTGACGTCCGCGACGCGGCCGTGCAGTTCACACGCGGAAAGCCGGCCGCCGCCTCCCCGCGCCACCGCCGACGCCCGCCGGCACGCGGCCCCGGCGCCCTCGGCGGCGTGGGCGGAGGCCGCCAGCGCCGCGAGATCGGCGGCCGATTCGGCTCGTTGGCGGGCCACCCTGGCCGCGCCCACCGTCATCGCCGGCACCGCGACGAGCCAGATCAGCATCATGAAGGCCAGCGTCCACACGGTCCCCGACCCCCGATCACCTGCGGGAGCCCCGCTCCGCGCACCCGCGACCCGAAAGCGCCCGTGGTCGCCCGCCGGGCCGAGGGGAGGCCGCTGGGACCCCTGGTGGATCCGGCGGACGACCGGCCTCATGACGTCACGCCCCGCTCGGCGGCACGCCGGGCTCGGTCGACGCGACGGCGCGGGCCCGCAGGCCGAGCGCCGGAAGCCCGCTGAGGACGGGAGGACGAAGGGCCACGGCGACCTCCACCCGGGTCGTCTCGGGACCGCGGGAGACCCCGACCCGCGCACCCGCCGGGGCCGCGCCGGCCACGACCGCCCGCACGGCGGGGAGGGACTCTCCGCGGGCCGCGGCCCGAGCGCCCGCGCGTACGGCGTCGACACACCGGACCTGCGCCGCGGCGGCGGTGACTCCCCAGAGGGCGGCGACCGTGACCAGCACCAGGGCGGGAAGGGCCACCGCGATCTCCACCGTGGCCGACCCGTGGTCCCGGTCCCGGCGCCCTGGCACCGGGATCACCCCGCCAGCTGCAGCGCACGGTTGATGATCCCCGTGAGTAAGCGGCGCACTTCGGGGCTCGTCACGATCTTGAAGAGCAGCCCCGCGAACGCGGCGGCCGCCACGGTGCCCACCGCGTATTCCGCCGTGGACATCCCGCTCTCCCTGGCCGTACGCCCGTATCTCCGGGTGATGCCGTATCTCCGGATCATGACCTGCGACAGGTGCATAACGACCCCTCCTTGTCCCGTCATGGACGCCATTTCCGGTGTCCCGGGGGCAAGCCTGCATCCGCCACGGCCGGGATTGGGGACCGAAGCGCGTTCTGTGGATAACCCCGGACCGCGACGCCGCGATGGCCGACCGGACCTCCGTGGAACGATGACGTCATGACGGATCGGCGACCGGACCTGCTCATCGAGACGAACCCCTTTCCCCCAGGCATCGAGGGCCGGCTCCTCGATCAGCTCACGTTCCTGGTCGAGATCGACCGGCTGAAGACGGTGCTGCGGCAGTCCCCCTTGGCGGCCGTCAGTCGGCGCGAGAACGACGCCGAGCACTCCTGGCATCTGGCGATGATGGTGATCGTGCTCGCCGAATACGCGGGCGAGCCGATCGATGTGGGGCACGCCGTGAAGCTCGTGCTCCTGCACGACCTGGTGGAGATCTACGCCGGGGACACCCCCTTGTACGACGCCGTGGCCGGCGTCGACCAGGTGGAGCGTGAGCAGCGTGCCGCGGACCGGCTGTTCGCCCTGCTGCCCCCGGACCAGGGCGCGCGCATGCGCGAACTCTGGGACGAGTTCGAAGCCCGGAGCACCCCCGAGGCGCGCTTCGCCAAGGCCATGGACCGGCTGCAGCCGCTCCTGCTGAACTGGATGGCGCGGGGCGGGACCTGGCGGTCCCCCGGGGTCACCGCCGATGAGATCCGGGCCCGCAAGGCGCCGATCGGGGACGCCGCCCCGGCCCTGTGGGAGGCGGCTCGCCGGTTGATCGACGAGGGCGAACACCGCGGCTGGGCCCGGCCGGGTGATCAGGCTCCCACCGGCTGACCGGCCCGGAACCCAGGTCTCACCAGGGCAGCAGCATCGAGGACGCGGCGCCCGTGATCACGGGGACGACCCCGAGCAGACTGGGGTCGCCAAGCGGGCGGTGACGGCCGGATCCGGCCGTGAGTCGATCCGAGCGCGAACTTCTGGAAGATCACGGCAGGGATCTCGGCGTGATCCTGCAGTTGTTCGCACCCGCGTGCGAGGTGGTGAGGCCGCGCAGCCCGATGTTCTGGCGATAGATGCGACCTGAGGCAGCCGTCTGCAGGGTTCTGCGGCCGGATTCTCCTGATGGGTGTGTTCGGTGGCCCTCCGGAGGGCCACCGAACACACCCATCAGGTCCTCTGTCCTATCCCTGCGTGATCTTGCAGACGTTCGCGGAGATGGGCCTGTCGCAGGTCGGTGTCGGAGGGCAGAGGTCGGCTGTCCTACGCCACCTTGGCTGTCCTGAACCGCCTTGGCTGTCCTATGCAGCCCGGGCAAAGGCGGTGGGGCCGATCCGAGCTGCCCATGTTCTCGGTGAGACGGTCACGAAGCGGGGCTCACCAGGGCAGCATCATCGAGGACGCGATGCCGGCGATCGTGGGGACGATGCCGAGCAGGACGAAGGCGGGAAGGAAGCACAGTCCGAGGGGGGCCACCGCCCGTACCCCGGCGGCCCGGGCCCGCGCGGCGGCGGCCGCCCGCGCCGAGCGGCGCTGGTCCTTGGCCAGCCTGGCCAGGGTCGGGCTGAGCGCCGTACCGCTGTGGGTGGCCCGCGCGGCCGTGCGGGCCAGTGGCGCGAGGGCGGGCTCCCTCGCCAGGGTCAGCCAGGCCTTCGCGGGATCGGCACCGAGCCGGACCTGAGCGGCCACCGCCCGCAACTCCTCGCCGAGCGGGCCTCCGATGGCATCGGCCACGGCGTCGACGGCCTCCCCCCAGGAGGTGCCGCCGCACAGGCACGCGGCCAGGAGCTCCACCGCCACCGGCAGGTCGGCCAGCAGCCGGGCTCGCCGCCGCCGGACCTCGCGGGGCTCCATCCGCGCGAGCAGCCGGTCGCAGCCGATCGACACCCCCGCGCCGGCGACCAGCCCGGCGGCCCCGCCCACCAGGGCGGCACAGGCCACGCCCGCGAGCGCCGCCGCGCACCATCGCATCCGCGCCGGGCCGGGACCGGCCCTTTCCTCCGGTCGCGGCACCACGCCTCCAGGTCGGGTCACGACGCCTGTGGGAGACGTCACGACGCGGGCCAGCCGGCGCGCGGCCTCGGTGCGGCCACCCGTGACGAGATAGCCGGCGAGGGCGGCGCACAGGACCGCGCCGGCCGCGCCCACCGCGGCGCTCAACGCGGTGTCTCCGCGGCGGTGGCGAGCCGTTGGGTCCACCACAGCCCGAGCACATCGAGCCCGACCCCGCCGAGAAGGCATCCGGCTCCGGGCAGGGTCCCGAACAGGAAGGCCAGTGGCCGCGCGCCGAGCGCCGCGGCCATGCCCAGTCCCAGCAGGGGCAGTCCCGCGAGCAACCGCGCCGACGCTCGTGGCCCGGCCAGCTGGGCCGCCACCTCCAGCCGGTGCGCCTCTTCCTCCCGCAACCCGTCGGCCAGGGCCTGGACGACACCGGCGAGGGCCCCGCCGTGTTCGGCACCGACGCGCCAGCAGGCGGCGAGCAGCCGCAGACCCTCGGCTCCGGGGGCCTGAGAGGTGCGGACGAGCAGGTCGGGCAGCCGCTCATCGGGACGCGCGTCCAGCAGTGCGGCGGCGGCGGCCGGGTCGAGCACCAACACCGACTCCGCGAACGCCGGCCCGGGGGCCCGGCCCGCGGTCAGCTCGGCCGCCACCCCGTCACAGAGCTCGATCACCGCGGCGCGCCACACCCGTGCCCGCTCTCGCCGCATCCGTACGGCCCGCAGCGCGGCGCCGGCGTGCGCGGTGACGGCGTGCGGCCATGACCGCCCGCCCCGGCCGAGCACCCGGTGCAGCCTGAGGAGGGCATGGGACGGCCCGGCGTAGGTCCAGACGGCGCCGGCGGCGCAGAGCATCGCGAGCTCCGCCATCATCACCGCGCACCCCCCTCCGGCGCCGTCGTCCGCGTGTTGGACAGCAGCATGCCGAGCGCGGGGGCGCCGGCGCCGGAGACGACCTCGCCCGCGGCGGTGAAGGACACGGCCGGAACCGCCTCCACGAGCCCCTCCCGCCCACGCCGCAGCAGGCAGACCTCCGCCACCCGGCGTGGCCCGCCGGGCTCCCGCACCAGGTGGATCACGACGTCGAGCGCGGCGGCCAGCTGACTGTGCACCGCCTCACGGCTGAGCCCGGCCGCGCAGGCGAGCGCCTCCAGGCGGGCCGGCACGTCGGCCGCCGCGTTGGCGTGCAGAGTGCCGCAGCCGCCCTCATGGCCGGTGTTGAGGGCGGCCAGCAGGTCCACGACCTCGGCGCCGCGGACCTCCCCCACCACGAGGCGGTCCGGCCGCATGCGCAGGGCCTGCCGGACGAGGTCGTGCAGCCGCACGCCACCGGCGCCCTCCACGTTGGGCGGCCGGGATTCGAGCCGTACGACGTGGTCGTGCGCCGGCCGCAGCTCGGCGGAGTCCTCGACGAGCACCAGCCGCTCACCGGGGCGGACCAGGGAGAGCAGGCTCGCGAGCAGTGTCGTCTTGCCCGTCCCGGTGCCGCCGGTGACGAGGAAGGCCACCCGGGCCCCGACGAGGGACGCCAGAAGGGCCGCTCCGGCCTCCGGCACCGCCCGCGCCGCGACGAGCTCATCGAGGGTGAAGGCCCGCCTGCGGGGAAGACGGAGCGACAGGCTGGTGCCGCCTCCGGCGATGGGCGGCAACACCGCGTGCAGCCGGATCCCGCCGGATAGCCGGGCGTCCACGTAGGGCGCGGCGTCGTCGAGCCGCCGGCCCGCGGCGGCGGCCAGACGCTGGGCCAGCCGTCGCAGCGTCGCCTCGTCCTCGAACCTCACCGCCGTGCGGACGAGCCCGGAACCCGCATCGATCCACACGTCGTCGGCGCCGTTGACGAGGACGTCGGTGACCTCGGCATCGCGCAGCAGCGGTTCGAGCGGTCCGGCACCGACGAGGTCGGCCCGCAGCTCCTCGACCAGGGTGAGCATCTCCGCATCGCCGAGGACCCGCTCCTCCGCTCGCAGGGCCACCGCGACCTGTGCCGGGGTGGGGACGCCTCCGGCCTCCGCGAGCCGGCCCCGCACGGCGTCCACGAACCGGTTCACGTCCGGGCCCCTGACCGTGCACGGCCGGCGAGTTGCGCGACCAGGCCGGAGCAGAGGCCGGTCAGCGCGCCGCGGCGGGAGACGGCGGGCAGATCCCCGTGTTCGAGCGCCGCCGCCACCCGGCGGTCGCTCGTGACCGTGCCGGCCAGGGGGAGGCCGAGCACGTGTGCCACCGACTGTGCGGTGAGCCCGCCCGGTGCCGGGCCCCGTACGATCACGCGGACGTCGGAGGTGTGGCGGCCCACGGCGCCGGCGACACGAGCGGCGGCCGCCACCGCGCGTACCTCGGCGGGCACCACGAGCAGCGCGAGATCCGCCGTGACGAGCGCCTCCACCGCCGCGTCGCCGAGGTGGCGCTGGACGTCGAGGACCATGAGGTCGAAGCCGCGTGCGCCCGCGTCGAGGACGGCCCGCATGGCACCGGGCGGGACGGGGTCCGCGTCGCCGCGGTGCCAGGACAGCAGCGCGAGTTCGCCGCCGTGTCCGCCCGGCCGTGCCCTCTCGCCGACGCTCGGCAGCGCCTCCCGGAGCGCGGCGGCGCTGAGCCGGCCGCGCACCTCCAGGAACTCCGGCCATCGGGCCCCCGGCGCCTCTTCGTGGCCGAGGAGAAGGTCCAGGCCCCCGCCCTGGGGATCACCGTCCACGATCAGGGTCCGCAGGCCGTGCCGGGCTCCGGTGAGCGCCAGCACCGCCGCGAAGGTGCTCGCGCCCGCTCCGCCCCGTGCCCCGGTCACGCACACCGTGACAGCGCCGCCGTCCGCGGGTTCGGCGGCCGCCGCGAGCACGTCCACCAGGCGGGCCTCGGCGTCCGGCAGGATCGCGACCTCCTCCGCCCCGATCTCGACGGCGAGCCGGTAGACCTCCTCGTCGTCCCGGTGCCGGGTCACCAGAACGACACCGGGGCGTCTCGGCGTCCCGGCCGTCACGAGCCCGGGGGCGAGGTCGGCGCCGAGGAGCACCAGCGAGGGACGTCCCCACGCGGCGCGCGTCCGGTCCCGGTCGTCCGCGACTTCGGCCCGGACGTCGGCGGCCGCGGCCAGGCGGAGAAGGTCGTCGGCGGTCGCGGGGTCGGCGGTCGCGATCAGTGCGGAGGTGGCCATCTGCGTCTCCCAGCACAGGCGTCACGGGAGCACCACCATGCGTCGCGGACCTCGACCGGCGGAAGAGGTTTCCCCACCCTGTGGATAACTTCGGCGGGCTGCGGAGACCTGACCGTAGATATGAGGCGACCCCCGCTGGGGGGGAGCGGGGGTCGCCCGACGGTCCGGCTCCGGGGGGGTAGAGCCGGGCCGTTTCCCAAGAGAGCCTCGGGTACGTGACAAGGCGAATCGTCAATTGGATCTATAGACGACGTAAAGCCGAGGTCACGAAGTCTGCCTGATCGAACATATGCTGCCCGACCGCCCGGAGTCTCGTCGCGGCAAATCGGACAGGGATCAGGATTTTTTATCAGCGGGTGGAGAAGCGGTCACAACCTTGTCGTAAGTTTTGACATTCGATGACCTTTTCGACCACACCGGTCGCCTATCGACCTGGGAAGGCCTTGACAACACTGGGATGCTACAGCACGGAAGGTAGATCTTTCCCGACCTGAGTGAGGTCGGATCAACATAAAGAATCGATCACGCCGAGTCATCGAGTCGGCTGAAGTGCCGTCAGTTCCGAATGGTCCGTATGCGAAGGGGCCTCTGTGGTGGTGATGAACCGCCCCCACCGTTCCATGACGCGCCCTTGACCCACGCTCGTTCATTTCCCAGGCCCTGGCTTGTCAAGCCGTTGAATCGGGCGTAGACAGGAGTTAGGACCTCGTGTCCGAGCACGGCAGCCGGGTACCCACGCGCGACCAGCCGCGGGAGGCGCGTTGTGACGGGCTTGACCCGGTCCGACGGATATCAGGTGCACGCTTGATAACCCGGTGTGACGTAGCGGCGACGGCGTCCCGGCCGGGACGCCGTTCGCTTTGTGCGGCCGACGGCGTCTCCGAAATGTTTCGGAACAGTACCCGTTGGGACCCATTGGGACCCATTGGCTGCCGTCGCAGGATCCTTCGCACATGGAGAAGCCGGGTCAACCCCGCATGAAGGCTTCGCAGATCGCGAGCGAATCGCGGGCGGCGACGGTTACCGCGTCCGCACAGTGCCGCACCCACCGGCTCACCCCTTCGGGGGATCCGCTGATATAAGCGCGCAGTGCTTCGGCGTAGTCCTCGGCGAGTTCGGCGTGTCCGACCTCGGGAGCGGTCAGCGACTTCGGATCCAGGCCCCGTTCGACCAGGGTCAGGTGCTGCGCGGCCCGGGCCACCATTCCATCGCCCCAGCCGAACGGCCGCAGCGCGAGCAGCTCACCGTGCACGATCGCCCCGACGACGATCGCGGGAGCCCTGGTCGGCCGGGTCAGCAGGGCCGCGAGCGCGTCGAGCCGGGCGGCCACTTCGGCGGGTCCCGGCGGCGACCCGAGCCCGAGGGGGTCCTCGGCCTCCTGCCCCTCGGTCCGCGGCCGCCCGAGGTCGTCCGGCCGCGCGACATCCGCGGCCGCGAGGACATGCAGGCGGGCGAGCACCTGCCAGGGCGCCTGCCGCCAGGTCGCCGCGAGGGAACCGATCTCCGCGGACACCCGTAGCGCGCCCTGCACGACCGGGTCCCCCACCCCGGCCCCGGCGGCGATCCGGTCCCCGCTCTCCTGGGGCGTGCTCTCCCCGGCCGTCGCCTCGGCGACGGATCCCACGGCGTCTCGCAGCCGCTCCAGCGACAGGCTGACGCCTTCCAGTGCGGCGGACGCGCGTGCGCCCCGAAGGGCCGACTCGGCGGAGACCTCGGCGCTGCGGCGCCGCAGGATCCGGTGGCCGAGGAGCCGGTCGACCGCGCCACGGGCCTCCGCGACCGCGTCGGTCAATCCCGGCAACTCCGCGACTTGGGCAAATGGGTCACTCACCCGCCCGACCCTAGTCGTTCCCGATCCCACCCCGGCCGGAGCCGCAGTGGCCTGGGTCACATAGCATCCAGGCCGGCCCGGGCAGTGCCGACGCACTTGTGAGCCCCCATGAGTCCCTGGTGGAGTAGGGCTTACCGAGCGCGCCGGAGATCGACCCTTTGAAGGAGACCGCGTGAGCGAAGAGACACTGTCGAACCTGCTGCAGGAAGCCCGGCGTTTCGCCCCCCCGCCGGAACTCGCCGCGGAAGCCAATGTCACGCAGGACGCCTACGGGGAGGCGGAGGCCGACCGCCTGGGCTTCTGGGCACGGCAGGCGGAGCGCCTGAGCTGGGAGAAGCCCTGGGACGAGGTCCTCGACTGGAGCAACCCCCCGTTCGCCAAGTGGTTCGTCGGCGGCCGCCTCAACATCGCCTACAACTGCGTGGACCGGCACGTGGAGGCCGGCCTCGGGGACAAGGTGGCCTATCACTGGGAGGGCGAACCCGGCGACACCCGGACGATCACCTACGCCGACCTGCAGAGCGAGGTGAGCAAGGCCGCCAACGCCCTCCTGGAGCTCGGGATACGGACCGGCGACCGGGTCGCCATCTACATGCCGATGATCCCGGAACTCCCCATCACGATGCTGGCCTGTGCCCGCATCGGGGCCACGCACGCGGTGGTCTTCGGCGGCTTCAGCGCCAAGGCCCTGCGCGCCCGCATCGACGACGCCGAGGCCAAGCTCGTGGTGACCTCCGACGGAGGCTTCCGCCGCGGCAAGCCGTACGGGCTCAAGGAGGTCGTGGACGAGGCGGCCGCGGAGTGCCCCTCGGTGACCAACGTCCTGGTCGTCCGCCGGACCGGTGAGGACGTCGCCTGGAACGATCGCGACGTGTGGTGGCACGACCTCGTCGACCGGCAGCCCGCCGAGCACGAGCCCGTCGCGCTCGACGCCGAGCACCCGCTCTACATCCTGCACACCTCCGGCACGACCGGGAAGCCGAAGGGCATCCTGCACACCTCCGGGGGCTACCTGACCCAGGTGGCGTGGACCCACCACGCGGTCTTCGACCTCAAGCCCCGTACCGACGTCTACTGGTGCTCGGCCGACATCGGATGGGTGACCGGCCACTCCTACGTCGTCTACGGCCCGCTGGCCAACGGCGCCACGAGCGTCCTCTACGAGGGCACGCCGGACACCCCCCACAGGGGCCGGTGGTGGGAGATCATCGAGAAGTACGGGGTCACGATCTTCTACACCGCTCCGACCGCCATCCGTACCAGCATGAAGTGGGGCGAGGACATCCCCGCGCAGCACGACCTCTCGTCGCTGCGCGTTCTGGGCAGCGTGGGCGAGCCGATCAATCCCGAGGCGTACGTCTGGTACCGCACGCACATCGGCGGGGACCGGTGCCCCGTGGTGGACACGTGGTGGCAGACCGAGACGGGCGCCATCATGATCAGCCCCTTGCCCGGGGTCACCAGCACCAAGCCGGGTGCCGCGATGCGCTGTCTCCCAGGCATCTCCGCCGAGGTGGTGGACAACGACGGCAACGCCGTCGGCCCCGGCGGCGGCGGGTACCTGACGCTGACCGAGCCGTGGCCGTCGATGCTGCGCGGCATCTGGGGCGACGACGCGCGGTACCGGGAGACGTACTGGTCGCGGTTCCCCGGGCGGTACTTCGCGGGCGACGGCGCGAAGCTCGACGACGACGGCGACCTCTGGCTGCTCGGCCGCGTCGACGACGTGATGAACGTCTCCGGCCACCGCATCTCCACGACCGAGGTGGAGCACGCGCTGGTCGGTCACCCGTCCGTCGCGGAGGCGGCCGTCGTCGGCGCGACGGACGCGACGACGGGGCAGGGCATCGTGGCGTTCGTCACGGTGCGCGGCGGCATCGAGGACGGCGCCGCGCTGGCCGCCGACCTGCGGGCGTTCGTCGCGAAGGAGATCGGCCCGATCG
>DASYNF010000294.1:0-1774 GCA_036008685.1 Actinomadura sp.
CGCCTCCACCGAGGAGGTCGCCCGGGAGGCGGGGGTCGGCATCGGCACCGTCTTCCGGCACTTCCCGACGAAGGAGGCCTTGCTCGAGGCGGTGTTCGTCGCCCAGCTGCGCAGGCTGGCAGGGGAGGCGGAGACGCTGGCGTCCGCGGAGGATCCCGGCGAGGCCTTTTTCGCCTTCTTCACCCGCGTCGTCGGCCACAGCGCGACCAAGAACGCCTTCTCGGCCGCGCTGGCCGAGGCGGGCGTCGACGTCAAGGAGAGTGCGGCCAAGACCGGTCCGGAGCTGAAACGCGCGCTCGGCGCGCTGCTCGCCCGTGCCCAGGAGACCGGTGCCGTACGCGGTGACATCGGCCTCGCCGAAGTGATGACCCTCCTGGTCGGGGCCTCGCAGGCGGCCGGGCACGCCGGCGGCGACCCCGCCGTGCGCGAGCGCGCACTGGCCGTCGTGTTCGACGGCCTCCGCTCGAGCCCCGCGCTCTGACCCTGGCCGGTTCGGCGGCCTTGACCTGATGACCGCGGTCGTGCTCGGCGCCGGTGCGGTCCTCCTGGACCACCGGTGGGTCCCTCTCGTGATCTCCGTTATGGGGCCACCGGGGCAGAGCCCGAGCCGACACGCCGCATTTAGGGCGTGTTTCCTAGACGAGTAAGTCCTAATGACTCTGGTTACGGTTAGTGGTCGTAGGCGGTCAGGGATCGGTTGACGGGCTGCCCGGTCTGGAAGTTGTGCCAGATCGCGGCGGCCAGGGCCAGGATGCGTTGGGCGACGCGGACGGCGACGCCTTCCATGGTGCGGCCGCCGTGTTGTTCCAGGTCGAGTTGGCCTTTCATGGTGTCGTTGATCGATTCGATGAGCTGGCGGACCTTTTTGAGCATTGGCTCGCCCGCTCGTAGGACCTCTTTCTTGCGGGACGGGCGCAGCAGGGTGATGCCGTGTTCGGAACGTAGTGACTGCTCGAACTTCTTGCCCGCGAATCCCTTGTCCGTGATCAGCAACAAGCCCTGGCGTTGCCTGGCCAGGTCGGCATCGACCTCGAGCATCGCGGCCAGCACCTCCCGCTCACCGATCTTGGGGTCGGCCAGCGCCCACATGATCGGCATCCCGGCCGGGGTGCACACCAGATACAGGCGCAGCCCCCAGAAGAACCGGGAGTGTGACGCGCAGTAGCCGTAGCCCGCCCAGCCGGCGACCTCGCTGCGCAGGGCGGTGGGCCGCGACATCCCGCACGGCACCGGGGTGGAGTCGGTCAGCCAGACGTTGTCGTGCCAAAAGTCGGTGTTCATGGCCAGCACCCGGATCGCTTGTTTGATCTGCGGCAACGCCGCCCGCAGCCGCTTGTTGTACCCCGACTGCCCGGGCATCGACGGGAACAGGTGACGCAGATGACGGTCGACGTACCGCAGCCAGCGGGCCTCGGAGTGATAGCCGAGCATCGCCTGCATCACCGCCAGGCACAGCAACTCCGAGTGACTCAACTTCGGCGGCCGTCCCGGCAACCGGGCGATACCGGCCGCATCGTCGTCGATCTTTACGTACAGTGCGATCACGAGGGTGTCCAGGTCTGTCTTCACAAAACTGATCTTGGGCACCCTCTTCGCATGCCCGCAGACAGACGCCAACGCCGTGATCAATTAGGAATTACTCGCCTAGGTCGGGCTGTTCGTGCAGGATCCGGTGCATCACCGCGGGGATGGAGTCCTGCCCGAATGGCGTGACGCCGTTCGAGGCGTAGACGATGGTGCAACCCCAGGCGAAGATGTCGGTGGCCGGGCCGAG
>DASYNF010000295.1:0-5633 GCA_036008685.1 Actinomadura sp.
CGTCACCGACCGTGCGCTGGCGCGCGGGGTCGCCGCGACCCCGACCGTTTTCGTGCAGGGCGTTCCGGTCCCGGCGAACCCCCACACCGTCGCCGCCGCGGTCACGGCCGCCACGCGCTGAACGTTCACCGGCAGGCGGCGAACGCCTGCAAGATCACGACGATGAAGGCAGCCCGCTCGCCGTGCGAGCGGAGCGAGCACAATCAAACGCGGCCGGTCCAGTCCATGCAGAGGAAGACGGCGTCGTCGGTCAGCTCGGTGTCCTCGTAATGGTCCAGGAGGCTGCGGGTCAGGCTACGGACGGCCTCGGCCGGGTCTTGGAGACGCGTCCGGCGCAGCGCCCGGGTGAGAGCCGTGGCTCCGTAGCGGTCTCCGCGGGGCGAGACGGCGCCATGGACGCCGTCGCTGGCGATCACTAACCGGTCTCCCGGCTCGACCGTGAACCGCTGCTCGGTGAAGTCGGTGTCATGGAACATGCCCAGGGGCATCTGGGCGGTCAGCTCGATCTGGTCGATCTTGCCGCCCCTCATCCGCCAGATCTGCGGAGATCCCGCGTCGACGGCCCGTGCCTCTCCTGTGGTGGTGTCGAACTCGAGCAGGAGCGTGGCGACGCTGTGATCCCCGCCGTACTGGGAGCAGATCACCTCGTTGGCGAGAGTCGCCTGGTCCACCAGGCCGGAGCCCGAGCGCCGGGCATTGCGCATGGCGCTGACGGCCAGGTGGGTCAGGAGCGCGGCCGGGGTCCCCTGTCCCCTGCCGTTGCTCACGGTCACCGTGAGTTTCTCGGCGCTCGCCGCCCAGTCGTAGCTGTCGCCACAGACGGTATAGGCGGGTTCGAGGTGGCCGGCCAGGTCGTACTCGTCGTACCGGCACGACCGGCCCGGGAGGAGTTCCCACTGGATCTCCGCTGCCAGGGTCAGCCGGTCGCGGCGGCGGACGCGGCGGTACATGTCCGTGCCCAAGTCGGCGATCTTGAGTGCCCGGGCGATTACGGTCGCGATCACGCTGAGCACTACGAGCTCCTCGGCCGCGAGCTCCTGCGCCGAGGAGACGGTGAGGATCCCCAGCCGGTCGCCCTGGACCGTGATGGGGAGGTGCGTGCGGCAGGGGCCTTCCGCCGGCCCGTCCGGCGCTTCGACGATGGTTCGCTGAGCGGCGAAGGCATGCCCGGCCGGGGTGTTGTCCATCCGCACCGGGTCGAGGCACGACATGACCGGGATCAGGAAGGTCATCGGATAGTCGGCCAGATAGA
Source organism: Actinomadura sp. (assembly GCA_036008685.1). GTDB lineage: Bacteria > Actinomycetota > Actinomycetes > Streptosporangiales > Streptosporangiaceae > Actinomadura_C. The sequence goes on from DASYNF010000295.1 coordinate 1,253, forward strand.
TCTCGGCCTCCACGGCCGTGCAGAGAGTCGTGACGGCCTTGACCGCCGTGCTCGCGACGGCGTGCGGTCGTGCCTTCCAGATGGATTGCTCGGCCTCGCGGAGCCGGTCGGCATGCATGGGTCATCGCCTCCAGGACCAGCATGGGGGACCCGGGAGGCTTTCGGCTGTGGCCTGGTAAGGGCGCCCTCGCGATCCGGGTCGTGTGTGGAACAGTAGCCCTATGGGAGCCGTGGACGAGTCGTCGCGACTGGCGGAGCTGACGGCCGCGATCGATGAGTTCGCCGTCACCTTCAGTGAGGTCTGGGGGCGCGCGCACCATGTCCCCACGGCTCCGGTTCCCGCGACCCAGATGCGGGTCCTTTTCATCGTGGAGCGGCGGGGCATGGTCAACGTCGGGGGACTCGCCACCGAGCTCGAGGCCTCGCCGCCATCGGCGAGCCGCCTGTGCGACCGGCTGCAGGCCGCCGGGCTGCTGGTGCGCGACCCCGGGCCGAGCCGACGGGAGATCAGCGTGCGGCTGAGCCGGGACGGCCAGGCCCTCCTCGATGACATACGGGCGGTGCGGCGCGAACAACTGGCCCGGACCCTGACCGCCATGTCGCCGTCCGCACGGACCGCCCTGCTGACCGGACTCGCGCATTTCCACGCCGCTACGGTGGAGTCCGGGACGGGCACGGCCCGGCCTGGCGCGATCACCAGACTGGCGTGAGCCGGGTCACCGGACGGAAGGAACGGCGTCGTTGCGGGCAGCAACAGTTGTTGCATAGCAAACGTCGGGAGTATCGTCTCCGATGCCGGCCGGCCGGCGTGTGTCCGCGTCAGTCTCCGGCGAACAGCGACGTCGGAGGCTATTGTGGCGACGCGCCCGATAAGGGCGATTTGTCTGTTCAGGCGGGAAGGGAGCGGTTGACCATCACCCTCCTCTCGGGCGTCCCCCGGCCCGACCCGCCGAGACGGTGTGGCACCGCGGAAGCCCTTGTCCCCCACGAAAGGCCCGGTGCGATTTGAGCATAGTCAGCCCACCTCGCCCTCTCATCACCTCGGCCACGGCGCATGACACGCTCGAGCTGTTGCTGATCGAGGACGACCCCGGGGACACGCTCCTCGTGGAGGAGTTCCTCGACGAAAGCGATCTACGGGTCCACCTGACCGTCGCCCGCAGCCTCGCCGAGGCGCGGCGGCTGCTCTCGGCCGAGGCCTCCCAGGTCGGATGTGTGCTGGCGGACCTCACCCTGCCCGACGGAAACGGGCTGGACATGCTCCGTGAGGTCCTGATCATGGCTCCCCGCGCGGCGGTGCTCGTCCTCACCGGCCTTCGCGACGCCCATGTCGGGGTGTCCGCGGTGGCCGCGGGAGCACAGGACTATCTCGTCAAGCAGGAGGTGGACGCCCCGCTGCTGGAGCGCGCGATCCGCTATGCGCTCGAACGCAAACGCGCCGACGAGTCCGAGCGAGAGCTCGTCGAGGCCCGGATCGTGGGCCTGGAGAACGCCCGCCTCGAACGTGGTCTCCTCCCCGTACCGCTGATCCACGACCCCGTGCTCCGCCATCACACCCGCTATCTGCCCGGCCGGGCTCGCGCGCTGCTCGGCGGCGATTTCTACGACACCGTGCAGACCGCGGACGGCTCGGTGCACCTGGTGATCGGTGACGTGAGGGGACACGGCGCGGACGAGGCCTCGCTCGGGGTCCGCCTGCGCATGGCCTGGCGCACGCTGGTCCTGGCCGGGCACACCGGTGAGTCGCTGCTCGGCACGCTGGACAGGGTGCTGTCGCTGGAGCGGTGGTCGGAGGAGATCTTCACGACCCTGTGCATGATCACCATTGAACCCTCCCGGGAACGCGCTCTGATGTACCGCGCGGGACATCCGCGTCCGCTGATCTTCTCCGAATCCGGCGTGGAGGCGCTGCCCGACGGGCCCTGTGGACCCGCGCTCGGGCTCATCCCCGGAGCGGAGTGGCCGATGACCTCGATCGAGCTGGCCGGTTCCTGGGGCCTGATGCTCTATACCGACGGGCTGATCGAGGGGCGGGTCGGCAAGGGAAGTGAGCGCCTCGACACCGAAGGCCTGGTGGGTCTGACCCAACAGGCGTGGGCACGGGGGGAGACCGGCTCGGACCTGATCGACACGCTCGTCGCCGAGGTCGAGGACCTCAACGGCGGCGTGCTGACCGACGATCTCGCGGTCCTGCTGCTGACCCGGGAGGACACCGATGCGGACCGATGAGCTCTCCTCGCCGGTGGTCCAGCCGGCCGGCGATCCTTCCGGGGACCGCCGCGAAACCTCCGGGGGCCACGGCGGGGCCGATCACGCGGAGCCGCCCGTACTCCGGCCGATCACCCCGTCGAAGTCCGGCGGCAGGCTCAGCCGGGTCCGGCTCGGGCAGTGGTACGGCCTGGGCGGGGTGCTGCTGGCCATCCTCCTCGTCGCCGGGATCGCCCAGGCGGGAGTGGCGATCTACCAGCAGAGCCTGGCCCGCGGGATGCTCGTCGACAAGGTCGTCCCGGCCGCGCTGCTGCAGGGCCGGCTGAGGGGAGCCATCGGGGGACAGGACACGGCGATCCGGCAGTACGTCGCCACGGGGGATCCCTCCCATCTCACCGACTACCGGAAGATGATCGCGGAGGAGGCCCACACCTCGGCCACGATGCGGCGGATGCTCTCCCGTGTCGACGGAGCCGGGCCCGCGGTGGCCGACATCACCCGGCTGGACGCGGCGGCCGGGGACTGGCGGACCCGGTACGCCGAGCCGCTGGCGACCGCACGCCGGCCCCGTGGGCGGCCGGCACGGCCCTCCGAGAAGAGCGAACAGCTGGGCCGGCAGCTCTTCGACGGGATCCGGAGTGCCGACGCCGGCCTCCAGCGGGACCTGTCCGCGGTGTACAAGACCTTCGCGGACGGGCTGCGGGCCCGCACCCACGACGTCTACTGGGCGCTCGCGATGGCCGCGGTCATGGTCGTGTTGTCCTCGCTCGGCCTGGCGCTGCTGATCCGCTGGACCGTTCTCAGGCCGCTGTCCTCGCTCGCCGCCAAGGTAAGGGCCGTGGCGCAGGGGGACTTCGCGCATCCCCTGGACATCAGTGGGTCGGCCGAGTTCGTCGAGCTCGCCGCGATCGTGGACGGCATGCGGCACCGCATCATCGAGGAATGGCGCTTGACCTCCGAGACCGGCCGGCTGCTCGACCAGCAGGCCACCGAGCTGCGCCGGTCCAACGCCGAGCTGGAGCAGTTCGCCTACGTCGCGAGCCACGACCTCCAGGAGCCGCTGCGCAAGGTGGCGAGCTTCTGCCAGATGATCGAGCGGAAGTACGGCGACAAGCTCGATGACCGGGGCCGTCAGTACATCGACTTCGCCGTCGACGGCGCCAAGCGGATGCAGACGCTCATCAACGACCTGCTCAACTTCTCCCGGGTGGGCCGTGTAGACCGCCGGGAGGAGTCGGTCAGCATGCAGGTCGCGCTCGAGCGGGCTCTCTACAGCCTCTCCGGCCTGTGCGAGGAGGCCGGCGCGGTCGTCACCTCGGACGAGCTCCCGGCGCTGCCCGGGGACAAGGGCCGGCTCACCCAGCTGTTGCAGAACCTCGTGGGCAACGCGGTGAAGTTCCACGGAGACGACCCGCCGCGGGTGCACATCGGGGTCCGCCGGGACGGGCGGATGTGGGAGTTCTCCTGCAGCGACAACGGGATCGGCATCGACGCGAAATACCGCGACCGGATCTTTTTGATCTTCCAGCGTCTGCACTCGCAGGACGCCTACTCCGGGACCGGGATCGGCCTGGCCATGTGCAAGAAAATCGTCGAATACCATGGCGGCCGGATCTGGCTGGACGCCGGATCCGACACCGGCACCGAGACCCAGACCGACGTCGACGCCGACGCTGAGGCAGAGCGTCCGGGCACCACCATCCGGTGGACCCTCCCGACCGGAGAGATCGATGACTGAACTGCCACGCCCGATCGAAGTCCTGCTCGTCGAGGACGACCCGGGCGACGTACTCCTCACCAAGGAGGCGTTCGACGACAACAAGGTCCAGAACAACCTCACCGTCGTCAGTGACGGAGAGGAGGCCACGGACTATCTCCGCCGCCGAGGCCGGTTCACCGAGGCCGTCCGCCCGGACCTGGTGCTCCTGGACCTCAACCTGCCCCGCAAGGACGGGCGCGAGGTGCTCGAGGAGATCAAGGCCGACCCGGAGCTGCGCTCGATCCCGGTGGTCGTGCTGACGACCTCCGAGGCCGACGAGGACATCCTCCGCAGTTACGACCTGCATGCGAACGCCTACGTCACCAAGCCGGTCGATTTCGATCAGTTCATCCGCGTCGTCCGCCATATCGACGACTTCTTCGTCTCGGTGGTCAAGCTGCCCCGTTGAGGGCC
>DASYNF010000296.1:0-3916 GCA_036008685.1 Actinomadura sp.
CCCTCACGAGGGCCGCCGAAACCGACGATCACATCCCGGGCCACCGACCTCAGTGGCGGCAGAGCAGCGCGTCGTCGGCGGGCGTACAGGCCTGCTCCCGGAAGCCCGGGACCGTCCCGCGCAAGCACGACGCGGTGGTGGACCGCCAAGAAACAGGTGACCCGGACCACGGCAAGATGTCCGCGCGCGTGGTAGACAAGATCTTTCCCAGCGTCGGCTGATGGCGTGAACTCCTGCGATCTGCGGCATGTCGCCACGAATGTCGTAGGGGTTCGCCATGATGAGGCGAATGCCCGTCGCACACCGCTACGGGCCGGTGACAACGAACAAGGAGACGCTACATGGCTCTGCCCACTCTCACCCCCGAGCAGCGCGCACAGGCGCTGGAGAAGGCGCAGCAGGCCCGCAAGGAACGCAGCGAGCTCCTCGCGGCGCTCAAGGCCGGCTCGCTCGGCCTCGGAGACGTCCTCACCCGGACCGATGACATCGTCAAGAAGACCAGGGTCCTCCAGGTCCTCAAGGCCCTGCCCGGCTATGGACCGGCGAAGGCCGCCGCGGTCATGGAGGAGGCCGGCATCGACGACAAGCGCCGGGTCGGCGGTCTGGGCGAGCAGCAGCGCCGCAAGCTGCTGGAGAACGTCTCCGGCTGAGCCGCCCCGAGCAGGCACCCCCCGGGGCGGGCCCGTAGCAGGCGCCCCGGGGGCCGGAGTGGCCGTCCGCCCTCCCCTCAGGATCACATGTCCTCAGTGATCACGCTTGGCACCACATGCTCACGGTGATCATGCGACGGCGGACTCCGGCACGGTGCTCTCCCGCCGAGGCGGGGTGAGCGCCGTGATCCCGGCCGGTCCGGCGACGGCGACGTAGACGGTGAGCGCCGCGGGGACTCCGAGAGCCAAGGGCAGCGAGGTCGCCTCGGCGAGATGCCCGATCACGGGCGGGCCGGCCAGCAGCCCCGCATAACCGAACATGGTCACCGTCGAGAGCGCTCGCCCGGCGGCGTGCTCCGTGGCGCCCACCGCGCTGAGCACCACCGGCACGATCGTGGCGAGTCCCACGCCGACCAGCGCCCAGCCCGCCATGGCGAGGGCCATCCGCGCGGGCTCGCTCACCGGGGCGATGAGCACCAGCGCGTAACCGCCGGCGGCGACGAGACCGGCGAACCGGATGATACGGATCGCGCCGAGCCGCCCGCGCAGCCCGTCGCCCGCGAGCCGGACCGTCGTCATCGCCACCGAGAAGGTCGTGAACGCGAGCGGGGCGATGGCCGGGGTGGCGTGCAGCACGTCGCGGGCGTGCACGACGGCCCAGTCCATGGCGGCCCCCTCGCTCACCGCGCCGGCGAACGCCACCGTGCCGAGGAGCACGACCAGGGGCCGCCGCACGCTCCTGCGCGGCGACGCCCCCGCCGGCTCGGACTTCGCGGCCGGGGACGCGCCGGCCAGCAGCCATCGGGCCGGCGGCACGTTCAGCGCCACCCCCAGCAGGGCCGCCACCACGACCAGGGCCTGCGCGTCGGCACCGGCGCGCAGGCCCGCGGCGGTCAACACTCCCCCGGCCGCCCCGCCGAGGCTCCACACACCGTGGAAGGCGGACATGATGGGGCGGGGGTAGCGGCGCTCCACCTCCACCGCGTGGACGTTCATGGCGATCTCGAGCACACCCAGCGCCAGGCCGAAGGCCAGGGCGGCCACGATCAGCAGCCCGTACGAGGGCGCGAGGGCCGGAGCGAGGAGGGCCAGGGCATTGGCCGGGCCCGCCACCAGGCAGACCCGCCGGCTGGACCACCGGTCGCACAGCCGGCCGGCGACGGGCATCGAGATCAGCGCTCCGAACGAGATGAACAGCAGCGCCGTGCCCAGGCGGGCCGCCCCGAGGTCCAGCCGTTCGTCGAGGGCCGGCAGCCCGGCCGCCCACACCCCGACAAGGAGGCCACAGAGCCCGAAGTAACCGAACACGCTGACGCGGGCGCGCCGCACCTCTGCCTCGACCGACACACGGGCCTCCCTTTTGCTTTTGGCGAGAGCATAAGGCTCGTACCCACCTGGCACAATGGGCGCGTGCGGGACGGCGACGGGGCGACGACCAGCGGTGAGCTGCGCGTTCACAACCTGCTGCGGGTGTTGCGCGCAGTGCACGACGGCGGGGCCAGGCGCACCCGCTCCGGGCTCACCCAGGACCTCGGCCTGTCTCGTGGTACGGCGACGGTGCTGGTCGCCGAGCTGGCCGACGGCCGGCTCGTCCGGGAAGAGCCCGCTCCACAGCGGGCCCGCGGCCGGCCCACCCGGGTGCCGGGCCCCCATCCCGATGGCCCGCTCGCGCTCGCCGTCGACCTTCGCGAGGACTCCTGGACCATCGCCGTGGCCGGGCTCGGCGGCCGGCCTGCCCCCCGGGAGACCCGGCCGCACCCGGCCGGCCCACCCGAGACGGTGCTGAGCGACCTCGCGGAGGCCGTGCGCGAGCACGTCCGCGCACTCGGGTCACGGGTCGTGGGAGTCGGGGTCGCGGTCCCGGGTCCCGTACGCGACGGCCGGCTGCTGGACGTGCCGCACCTCGGCTGGCGGGACGTCGAGGCCACCGCACTGCTCACCATGCGACCCCAGGGACAACGGCCACTGACGCGACCGCCCGCGGCCCGGCCGCGCGAGCAACTGCAAGATCACGGCGGCGGTGAGGAGGAACCGCCGCCGCCGGTGCTGCTGGACAACGACGCGACGCTGGCGGGGCTGGCGGAGGCCCGCCGGGGCGCGTTGCGCGGCGTGGACGTGGGCCTGCACCTGCACGTGGACTTCGACGTGGGTGGAACGCTGATCCTCGGCGGACGTCCCCTCAGAGGCGCACACGGCACCGGCGGCGAATTCGGGCACATGCCCCTCACCGGGGGGACCGGCACCTGCGCGTGCGGCGCCACCGGATGCTGGAGCCTGGACGTCGGCGCCAACGCCCTGCTCCGGCTGACCGGTGGTGAGGTGACGCCGGGAGAGGGCCGCGAGGAGGCCCAGCGGATCATCGCCGCGGCGGTGGCCGGAGACGGCCGCGCGTCCGCCGCTCTGACCGCGACCGCGCACGCCCTCGGCCAGGGGGTCAGCTCGCTGGTCAACGCCCATGATCCCCAGGTGGTGACGTTCTCCGGGATGGGCGCCGACCTCCGGACCCACGCGAACGAGACCATCCGCGGGGCCTACCTCCAGGGCCTGATGATGTTCCGGCGCGACCATCCGCCCGAGCTGGTGGCATCCGCGCTCGGCACCGAGGGGATCCTCATCGGCGCCACCGAGCTCGTCTTCGACGCGTTCCTCACCCCGGCCGGCCTCCACGCCTGGCAACGGCGACCGGCCCCCTCCCCCATCACCGAACACCACTAGACGACCGACCAGCCGCGGCTCACGGTGCCGGAGAGCACTCAAGACCGGTTCGTCGAACATTCGCACCGGACGTACATCTGTGCGTCACCGTCGCCGTCGCTCGGCCATGACCGCCTGTGATCTTGCAGTTGTTCGCGTGCGGACACCTGTAGCCACATCGCCTCGTGGTCGCTTTGCCATGAGCACCTATACGCATCACACGCTGATGCGTATAGGTGCTCATGGCAAAGCGCGTACGACCTCACAGGGCCGCTGTCCCATCAACCCACCCCGCGCTCCCAAGAGCGCGACGAAACCAGGGAAGGCCTCTGAGGAGTTGCGTCCACGGTCGTGGTGTACGAGCCGGCCGTCTCCTCGAGGCTCACTGACGGCAGGGCCCTCCGCTGAGGCTCACTGACGACAGAGCAGCACAGAGCGGCCGTCCGCCGTCCGGCTCTGAATGCGGAAACCGGGCAGGGCTCCGGGTTTCCGGATGACCCGGTGGTATGCCACCAGGGCACATCGGACTCGATAACGGTCGGCGATGGCCCGACGTCGCTCCGGGGAGGTCT
>DASYNF010000297.1:0-7433 GCA_036008685.1 Actinomadura sp.
CGGGATCAACCTTTCTGATCTCCGCCGGGCGCACTGACCGGAAGCGTGGCATCGAGGGCGGCCGCACCGATGGTGGTGGAGAGCAGCGTCAGGACCCGGTGGAAGCTACGGGCCAGCCATCTCCTGCCGCCGGCCGCCAGGAGCAACCGGTCCAGCACCCCGATGCGCAGCACCGTCATGGTGAGCGCGACATACGACCGCTCACCGGCTGCCTGGATGGTCCAGTGCACGTGAGCGATCGTCCGGCGGCCGACCGCCGCCGTGCCGCCCACGCCACGCGAGGGATGCAGATACGTGATCGTCGTCTCGACGGTCCGGCGGATGCCCAGGGGTCCGCAGATCACGATCCTGGCGCCGAGCCGGTCGGTCGCGAAGGCCTCCAGCCGGAATCGGCGGCCGCCCATCCTCTGGTGGTTGGGCAAATGCGAGAGGAAGCCGTACACGGTCTCCGCGGGGATCTCCATGAGCATCCCGGAGGTCACCGGTGCCACAGCCCTCACGCCCGGTCACGCCATGGCCGGAGAACCCTGTCCGGCAGACGGTCACGCAACGCCGGGGCGGTGGCGATGTCGATATCACCGCCCAACATGACGATGGTGCGGGTTGGTCGATGGAGGATGGACAACCCCACCTCGGTACGGGCCTTGGTGCGGTCGATGGTGCTATGCACGGTGGCTATGGGGATCTCCGATCGCAGAGGGTCGAGGGCGCAAGGTGCTCGGTCGGTCAGCGGCACGGGCCGTGTGGTCCACGGTCGGCCGGTTGAACTCTGTTACCTGCCGCCTTGGCCCGGAACTCCCGAAGCCGACCCCAAGGACAAAGTCGTTGATCGACTCGATGATCCGACGCAAGGGCTAGAGCGCGGAGATCGAGGCGGGCGCGCGCTCGGCGAGCACCTTGGGAATGAAGAAGATCTGCCCGGCCAGATGGCCGGCGAGACCCTGGACGCCGAGCTTCGGCAACGCGCTCGGCTCATGCCATGCGGCGGCTACCTGCGGGGCGGCGAGCAGTTTCGCCGCCGACGTGGCCGCAGTGAGGTAGAGCTCTCTGATCTGCGCCATTCCGAAGCCTCCAAGGGGTCTGCGATGCCTGCCGATGCCCGAAAACGACAAGATCCCGGAGGCTACTCCATCGAGGTATCCCTGCCGTCCGTGCATGGCCAGCGCAGGAACACGCGCTCCTCGGTGATCGGGTAGCCGCCGCGGGCGAAGGCGGCGGCCATGGGGGTGTTCGTCGTGTCGGTGTCCGCGAGGATGCGGTCCGCGCCTTGTCCGGCGAGCATGCGCGTCGCCTCCATCAACAGGTCGTAGCCGTACCCATGACCTCGCTGACCGGGGACCACGCCGATGAAACCGATCACCGGCGCCGTGTGGTTGTGGCCTGGAACGGTGATGCCGGCGACGTCACCGTCGGGTGTGTACGCCAGCCGCAGCCATTCGCGTGGCGACGGCATCCAGTGCACGAACTGCAGTTCCTCACGGGCGGCCGCGTCGACCCCTTGCTCGGCGGCGGTGCGGCACTCGTGCGCGTCGAGAGTGCCCTCCATGACCCGCCGCAGCACGTCCAGCACGACGTTGTCGTGAGGCTCCGGCCGGAACTCCAGCCGGCCGGGCCGTTCGGGCAGGCCGCATGACGGGGTCCAGGTGTAGCGAAATCGCTCTACCATGATCTGCATTCCGGCGCGCTGCGCCGCCGCGATGCGGAGTTCCGCCGCCTTTCGCACGCGCGGCTCGTCCCGCCAGCCGACCGGCAGCCGGAGTATGTACTCCTTGTCGTACGGCGCCGCGCGCAGCAGCGCCGTACCAGCCTCGATGTCATCGCCGAAGTCGAACCTGTCGAGGGAGTACGGCTCGTCGTCGGCGGGTCCGCCCGACCAGGCGGCGCGGGCCACGATGCGATCGTGGCGCAGTGCGACCCACGTCCACTCGGGCCGGTACTGCCGGCGCCCGGTGGCCGTACCGTAGTCCAGGCCGGCCCGCGCAGGCCCAACCAGTGCGGGTTCGGACAGTGAGACGAACAGCTCCTCCTCGCCCGTCTGCAGCGGGCGGATGACCAGATCGGTCATGCGAAGAATCCTTCCGGAAGCGCGCTCCCGATCAGATCCTCGTGGACGCCCGTGCGGCGAGGTGGGAGCGCGTGAACATGTCGTACCACCGGCCATCTCGTCGGAAGACCTGACGCAACCTGCCTTCGTCGACGAAGCCGACCTTCTGATAGACGTGGTGAGCGGCGTGGTTCTCGGTGACGACGGTCAGCGTGATCTTGTGTAGGCGCATCTTCTCGAAGCCGTAGCGGCAGATCGTCCGCATCGCGTCGGTGGCGTAGCCGCGTCCCCAGTACTCCTTCTCACCGAGATAGATGTCGAGCTCGGCGCATCCGGTCTCCGGCTCGGCGTCGCGCAATCGGACCAGGCCGATGAGCTTTGCGTCAGCGACGACCTCGACCCCGAAGAGCACGTCGCCGTACGTATTGCGCGGCCGCTCCTCCATCCGCTTCTTGACCTGAGCCAGCGGCTGGGCGTAGCCATCGTCCATCCAGCGCACCACGTCGGGGTCGTGGTTCCACCGCCACAGCGCCTCAGCGTCCGACAACTCCATCGGCCGCAGCCTCACCAGGTCTCCGAGCACCATGCCGGCCAGCCCTTCCGGTGCTTCATGATCAGCGTTCGCGAACCCGCCAGTGATAGCAAAGGCCGAACTTCGCGCTCAACCCGATAAGCGGCGCCAACCCCGCCCGCCCCAAGAAAGCGACGACACCGACCGCGCGCGATGACGGCAGGAGGAGTCCCCAGCGTCAGCCGGCGATCGCGCGCAGGGCCAACGCGGTCTCCTCGGGGTCGAGGACGATGCCGAAGGTGGTCGCCAGCACGTCGGCGAACTCCTCCGGGCCGACGACCCGGTCCTCGGCGGTGCCGTCCGGGCGGAGGTGCCATGAGCGGTATGTTCGGTGGCCCGCCCAGGGGCCACCGAACGCACCCGTCAGGGCCGGGCCGTACGGACGGGGGCGCGGCCGCGATGACCGAGGGGATCAGGCGTCGGTGAGACCGAGCCGCCTGGCCTCGGCGGAGAGCTCCGCCGCCGCTCCGGACTCGACGCCCTCGAGTTCGTGGGCGAGCTGCTCGAGTTCGGCGCCGCCGGCCATCAGCGCGGTCAGCTCCTCCCGGGTGACCTCTCCCTTGCGGTGATAGCCGATGCCGTGCCCGCGCTTGAGGAGCAGGAACCGGTCCCCCACCGGATAGGCGTGGTGCGGGTTGTGGGTGATGAAGATGACGCCGAGACCGCGCTCGCGGGCCCGCACGATGTAGCGCAGCACCACGCCCGCCTGCTTCACGCCGAGCGCGGCGGTCGGCTCGTCGAGGATCAGCACCTTGGCGCCGAAGTAGACGGCGCGGGCGATGGCCACGGACTGCCGCTCACCGCCGGACAGGGTGCCGATGGGCTGGTCGACGTCGCGCAGGTCGATGCCCATCTCCAGCAGCTCGGACTTGGTGGTGCGCCGCATGAAGTCGATGTCGAGGCGGCCGATGCCCTTGCGCTTCTCCGAGCCCAGGAAGAAGTTGCGCCACACCGGCATGAGCGGCACGACCGCGAGGTCCTGGTAGACGGTGGCGATGCCCCGGTCCAGGGCCGCACGGGGCGAGCCGAAGGACACCGGTTCTCCGGAGACCTCGTACGTACCGGAGTCGTGGCGGTGCAGGCCCGCCACGATCTTGATCAGGGTCGACTTGCCGGCGCCGTTGTCGCCGAGCACGCAGACGACCTCACCCGCGGAGACCTCGAGGGAGACGTCGTGCAGCGCGATGATGGTGCCGTAGTGCTTGCCGACGCCGCTCAGCCGTACCAGCGGGGCTTCCCTGTCACTCACTCCGACACCTCCGCGCGTCGCCGGACCACCAGGTTGACCACGGTCGCGATCAGCAGCATCGCACCGAGGAAGAACTTGAACCAGTCCGGGTTCCACTCGGCGTAGATGATCCCCTTGTTCGTCATGCCGAAGATGAAGGCCCCGATGGCGGCGCCGACCGCCGAGCCGTACCCCCCGGTGAGCAGGCATCCGCCGATGACGGCGCAGATGATGTAGAAGAACTCGTTGCCCACGCCCTCACCGGACTGTACGGAGTCGAAGGCGAAGAGCAGGTGCATGCCGGAGAACCAGGCCGTGAAGGCGACTCCCATGAACAGGGCGATCTTGGTCTTGGTCACGGGCACCCCGACCGCCCTGGCGCTCTCCGCGGCACCGCCGGCCGCGAAGATCCAGTTACCGGCCCGCGTGCGCAGCAGCAGCCAGGTCGCCACCGCGACCATGAGCAGCCACCACACCACCGTGATCTTGATCTGTACCCCGAGGACCGTGAGGTCGGAGGCGAAGACCTGTTTGGCCGCCTGGAACCCCGCCATGTCCGCGATCGAGGGGGTGGCCACGTTGTCGCTGACCGCCTTGGTCACACCGAGGTTGGCGCCCGCGAGCATGAAGAACGTGCCCAGCGTGATGATGAAACTCGGCAGCCCGGTCTTCACGTACAGCAGACCGTTGACGAACCCCAGCGCGAGCGTGACGGCGAGGGATATCGCCACGCCGGCCCAGACGTTCAGGTTGAGCTGGTAGCTGCACATGGAGGCGACGAGGGCCGAGGTCGTCACCATGACCCCGGCCGACAGGTCGAACTCACCGCCGATCATCAGCAGTGAGACCGACACCGCCATGATGCCGAAGGTCGAGCTGGCGTACAGCACGGTCGAGAACGCGCCGGCCCGCAGGAACGTCTCGGCGGTCACGGCGAAGAAGACGAACAGCGCCAGCGCGCCGATGAGCGCGCCGATCTCCGGGCGTCCGAGCAGCCGGCGCAGCGGGGACCTGACGGTGACGCGCTCGTCCGGCCCGGCGGACCGCTCGATGGTCTGGTTCACGGGGGATTTCCTTAGGTCGGTCGAGATGGGGCGCCCCGGAGGGCGCCCCTCGAGGTCAGCGAGTGCCCCGCTCGGCGAACTGGCCGATGGAGTCGGCGGTCTCCTTGGTCACGATGGCCGGGCCGGTCAGCACCGGACGGCCGCCACCCACCACGTTGCCGTTGTGCTTGTAGAGCCACAGCTCGTCGACCGCCCCGTAGCCCTGAAGATAGGGCTGCTGGTCCACGGCGAACTGGATGGAGCCCGCCTTGAGCGCGGCGATCAACTGCTTGTTCATGTCGAAGGTCGCGATCTTGGCCGAGCTCCCCACCTCCTTGACCGAGTCCACGGCGGTCGCCGCGAACGGGGCGCCGAGGGTCAGGATCCCGTCGACGTCCTTGGTCGCCTGGAGCTTGGCGGTGATCGAGGACTTCACCTGCGGCATGTTGGAGCCCTGCACGAACAGGTTCTCCAGCTGCCCGCTGAAGGTCTTCTTCGCGCCCGCGCAGCGGTCTTCGTGACCGACGTTGCCCTGCTCATGGATGACGCAGACGACCTTCTTGACCCCGAGCTTGTTGAACTGCGTGCCCGCCGCCTCGCCGGCCACCTTCTCGTCCTGGCCGAAGTGCACGAGCGCGCCGTACTCGGCCGACTTGTCGGCCCCCGAGTTGATCGTCACGATCGGGATCCCGGCGTCGGTGGCCTTCTTCAGCACGTCCTTGAGCGCTTCGGGCTTGGCGAGCGTGACGATGATGCCGTCGACCTTCTGGTCGATGGCCGCCTGTACGAGCTGCGCCTGCTTGCCGCCCTCGGGGTCCGCGGAGTAGAGGAAGTCCACGTTGTCCTTGGCCGAGGCCGCCTTCGCGCCCTTCTGGACGATGTCCCAGAAGGTGTCTCCCTGGGCGGAGTGCGTCACCATGGCGACCTTGATCCTCGGACCGCCGCCGGACACCGCCTTGCTCTCCTCGCCGACGGCCTTCTTGCCGCCGGAGCCGCTGCACGCGCCCAGCGCCAGCACGCCGACCATGGCGGCCGCGGCCAGTCCCGCGGTGCCGAATCGCTTCATCGCTACTTCTCCTCGCCTCGGGGACCCCAGATACTGGGCGTCGATAGTCGATCACCCCGATGGCCTTTGATGATGACCGGCCAGAGGCGGGCATCTCAAGGACAAAGCGCACAAATCCTATGTCCGTCGGCTACGGTCGGGTCACGCCGGTCCGGCCTGCCCTGACCTCATCGACGCCGACGACCCGCCCCTCGCGCCGTGAGAGTTCACAGGCCTCGGCGACATAGAGGGCCTCGAGCGCCTCCTCCGCCGTGCAGGGACTCTCGGCACGGCCGGCGGCCAGGTCGATGAAGGCCCTCAGCTCTGCCGTGTAGGCGGCCGCGAACCGTTCCTGGAAGCTCCCGTAGAAGCGGCCGGAGCCGCCTCCGTCGAGCGGGCTCAGGGGCGTACGGTCGTCGAGGCCGGCCACGACGCTGTCCTTGGAGCCGAGCACCTCGAGCCGCACGTCGTATCCGGCGCCGTTGTAGCGGCTCACCGAGATCAGGGCGAGCGTGCCGTCGTCGAGGGTCAGCAGGGCCGCGCCCGTGTCCACGTCACCGCACAGGCGGAAGACCTCGTCTCCCCGGTTGGCCCCGAGGGCCGTGACCTCCACGACCTGACGGCCGGTCACGAAGTGGATGCCGTCGATGTCGTGGACGGCGCAGTCGCGGAAGATCCCGCCGGACACGGGGATGAACTCCCTCGGCGGCGGAGCGGGGTCGAGGGTGCACGAGCGGATGGTGTGCAGCCATCCGAGCCTGCCGGTCGCCACCGCATCACGGGCGGCCACGTATCCCGCGTCGAAACGCCGCTGGAACCCGACCTGTACCGGAATGCCGGTCTCGCGTACGGCCGCGATGACCGCCAGCGTGCCGGCGACGTCGGGCGCGACGGGCTTTTCACAGAACACCGGCAGGCCGGCCGCGGCGGCGCGCCGCACCAGCCCGGCGTGCGCGTCCGTGGCCGCGGCCACGACCAGCGCGTCGATTCCGGAGGTGAACAGTCCCTCCACCGAGTCGGCGGCCAGGACAGGGCCGCCCCCTCCAGGTCCGGCCCGTCCGGCCAGGGCGCCGGCGAGCCGCCGCGCCCGGGGAGTGTCGGTGTCGGCGATCACCAGAGACTCCACCTCTGGGACTTCACTCAGCGTCTCGGCATGGCATGCCCCGATGCGCCCGGCCCCTGCCAGCCCGATCCTCATGAGTGTCTCCACTTCGCGGGGGTGGAACGCTCCAGGAGGTCTCAGCATGACCGGACGCGTGGACGCGGGCAAGGCTCTTGACGGTCACGCTCCGGCTCACAGCGGGTCAGACGCGTCGTATTCGCCTTGTACCTGGTGGAGCAAGCGTTCGCCGGTGTCCTGAAGTGGCCGTGCGAAGCATCGCGTCGGCATCACGGCGGCATCGCGGCGGCATCGCGGCGGCGCGGGACACGGCGCCGAGCCGGGCGCGGAGCCGGGCATCGAGTGGACATCGAGTTGCGGGGGGGGGGGGGGGGGGGGGGGG
>DASYNF010000298.1:0-16222 GCA_036008685.1 Actinomadura sp.
TACCCGGCTGAGGACCACCGACCGCCACCAGGCGGGTATCGGCATTGATGAGCACCTGCAGATTGACCGAATGCCGGTAGTTCTTCGCCCAGGCCGCCACGCTGCGGTCGCGGGTGGGCACCAGCGTCCCGTCCACGATCATCCCTCATCCGACCAAGGCGTTACGAGACAGCCTCTAGCCCTGGAAACTCCGGCACGTATTCGGCACGGGCACCCGCCGCAAGCCGACGCCAGCCGGACACGACCGGACAGTGACGATCTACAAAACAAGGCGCCCACCTGCGTGAAGAGCAGGTGGGCGCCTACGCGTCCAAGACGCGTCCTGGTGGAGATGAGGGGATTCGAACCCCTGACCCCCTCGATGCGAACGAGGTGCGCTACCGGACTGCGCTACATCCCCAGGGACGGAGCAAGGTTAGCAAACCTTCGGGGATGTTCGCGCATCGGAGCACCCTGGTCAGTCGCCGACCGCCCGTGCGACCCCGTCGGCGTACTGGTCGAAGACGTCCCGGGCGCGGGCGCGCTCGGCGAGATCGATGATCTCGGCCTTGACGGCCTCCTCGGCCACGCGGGCCTGCTCGGCCAGATGGGCCGCGACACGGGCCTGAGCGCGCATCTCGAGCATCCGCTCGCGCCGGGCCAGGTCCACGCCCACGGCGGTCCGCAGAAGCGCCATGTGGCCGAGGAGGAGCACGACAGGCGGCACCGTGACCCACCACGGCGCCAGGCCGGCGGCGACCGTCCCGATCGCGGCGAGCAGCGTGAGCACGAGGAAGAACGTACGGCGCCGGCGCCGGGCGATCACGGTCGAGCGGCGAAGCCGTCGCGGGCGCCTGTCCTCGAGGTCCTCGGCGAGGATC
This sequence comes from Actinomadura sp., assembly GCA_036008685.1. Classification (GTDB taxonomy): domain Bacteria; phylum Actinomycetota; class Actinomycetes; order Streptosporangiales; family Streptosporangiaceae; genus Actinomadura_C. The sequence continues at coordinate 861 of DASYNF010000298.1, forward strand.
TCCTCGTAGTCCTCCGAGCCCGGGTCATCGTGCTCCGGCGGATGGTGGGCGCTGTGGGGGTCCTCTCGGAGGCCTTCCCAGGCGTCCTCCCGGACGTCGGTGACGTCGATAAGGCGTTCCTCGACCGTCCCGTCGTCTTCGTCCTGCAATGCCGTGTCGGTACGGCGGGGCATGAGCCGAGAAGTGTCGCGTCGCAGGTACATGGGTACGAGGACCACAGCCCACACCGCGACGATCGCGAGGTAGAGGACCGTGCTGCTCACGAGCCCACCTTTTGTGCGCGCCAAGGAGGCGAGATGACCTTGGGCGCACGTAGGCTCACGCCCCGCACGCTAAGACCCACTGTCCTCGGTTGACGAGCATAAGGGACGGTGTGTCGCGAGATCGGGAGCAAGGTGACCCGTTATTCACCGAAACCCTGTTGATCGTCAAGGTTTCACGGTGACTTCACGGTGACGAGGACGACCGCGGAAACGCCCGGCGGTCGCGGCCGAACCAGCGCGACCGCAGGCCTCCGGGAACGTCCTCGACGGTGAGCGCGTAACAGATGTGGTCGCGCCACGCCCCGTCGATGTGGAGCTGCCGGCGTCTGATCCCCTCTTCCCGGAATCCCAGTTTTTCGACCACCCGGCGGCTCGCGGTGTTCTCCGGCCGGATGTTGGCCTCGACCCGATGCAGCCCGAGCGTGAAGAAACAGTGATCGACGGCCATGGCGACCGCGGTGGGCATCACCCCGCGCCCGGCGACCTGCCGGTCGATCCAATAGCCGATCTGCGCGGTACGGGCGGAGCCCCACACCAGCGCCCCGACCGTGAGCTGGCCGGCGAAGTCGTCCCCGTACGTCACGACCCACGGCAACGCGAGACCCTGACGGGCCTCACGGCGCATGGCCTGGACCATGTTGACGTACGGCCCGAGCCCGGTCCGGAACAGCGGCGTCTCCGGGTTGGTGGGCTCCCACGGGCGCAGCCACTCGGCGTTGCGCACCCGCAGGTCCCGCCACGTGGCCGCGTCGCGCAGCCGCAACGGCCGCAAGCCGACAAGGCCCTCCGTCAAGGTGACCGGCCAACCCCGCATGCGCTCCACAGATCCCATGATTCCCCGGCCCGGGCCGGGACGCCATCTCCAGCCGTCGTCAATCAATCGGAACGAGGGTGATCTCCACCGCGAATCTGATCGACCGTGTGGCCTATCACCGGCGATAGCACGGCCATACCGTCCCGTACGCCCCCGGTCGAGCCGGGCAGGTTGACGATGAGGGTACGGCCGGCCAGGCCGGCCAGGCCGCGGGACAGGATCGCGGCGGGGACCTTGGCCCGGCCCTCGAGCCTGATGGCCTCGGCGATGCCCGGAACCTCGCGCTCGATCACCCGCCGGGTCATCTCGGGCGTCTGGTCGGTCGGTGTGAGCCCGGTGCCACCGCTCGTCACCACGACGTCGTACTCGGCCTCGACGGCGTCGCGCAGCACCTCGAAGACCGGCTCCCCGTCGGGGATGACGAACGGCCCCTCGACCTCACAGCCGGCGGCCCGCAGCAGGTCTGCGAGGACCGGTCCGGACCGGTCCTCGTAGACCCCGGCCGACGCGCGGTTGGAGATCGTCACGGCCATCGCCCGGATCATCAGCGCCTCCTCGGGACCCGCGAGCATCCGCGGGCGACTGCAAGATCACGCCGGCGGGCCGGTGCCGGCTCATCGGGCATGGGCTCATCGGACACGGACTCACTGAGCACGGCGCCAGACTCCCGTCTTGCCACCGGTCTTCTCCTCCACCCGTACGTCCGTGATGACCGCGCCGGGATCGATCGCCTTGACCATGTCGATCAGCGCGAGCCCGGCGACCGAGACCGAGGTCAGCGCCTCCATCTCGACGCCGGTCCGGTCGGCCGTACGGACGTTCGCGGTGATCGCCACGCCCTCGTCCCGAACGTCCAGCGTCACCGAGACGCCGTGCAGGGCGATGGGATGGCACAGCGGCACGAGGTCCGGGGTCCGTTTGGCCCCCTGGATCCCCGCGATGCGCGCGACCGCGAGCGCGTCGCCCTTGGGCACGTCCCCGCGTCGCAACGCGGCCACGCAGCCGGCGGCCAGCCGTACGAAGCCGGTGGCCGTGGCGGTGCGCACGGACACGTCCTTGGCGGACACGTCGACCATCCGGGCCGCTCCGGACTCGTCCAGATGCGTGAAGCCCCTCTCACCGGAGCCGTCCGCCGGCATGTCACCGTCCGCGGTCATGTCACCGTCCGTCGTCATGTCACCGTCCGTCGTCATGGCAGCCTCATGACCTCCACCCGGGAACCGGCCGTCAGGATCTCGACGTCCTCCGGCACGACCATGAGACCCGTCGCGCCCGACAGCGACCCGAGTTGATGGGAGCCCTGGCCCTCCGCCGGGGTGACGGCGTACCAGTGCTCCCCGCCGACCGGCCCCGAGAACTCGAGCATGCCCCGCACGTAGTGCCGCACGCCCGCGGGCGACCTCAGGTCCCGCGTGAGCACGGCGGCCACGGTCGGCAGCGACTCCGGCGGCAGCCCCTGCATGGCCCGCAGGGCGGGCCGTACGAACACCTGGAAGGAGACATAGGCGCTCACCGGGTTGCCGGGCAGAGTGAAGATCGGGGTGATGCCGTCGATGAGGCCGAAGCCCTGCGGCTTGCCCGGGCGCATCGCGACCTTGCCGAACTCCATCGTGCCGACCCCGGAGAGGACCTCCTTGACGACGTCGCGCGCCCCCATGGAGACACCCCCGGACGTCACGATCGCGTCGGCCCGCATGAGCTGGTCGCGGATCGTCTCGAGCACCGCGGAGGGGTCGTCGGCCACGGTCGCCTGCCGGTAGCCGATGCCGCCCGCCTCCCGTACGGCGGTGGCGAGCATGAAGCTGTTGGACTCCCAGATCTGCCCGGGGGCGAGCGGCGTGCCGGGCTCGCGGAGCTCACTGCCCGTGGACATGACGACGACGCGCGGCTTGGGCCGTACGGCCACGGAGGACCGGCCGACGGCGGCCAGCATGCCGATCTGGGAGGCACCGAGCCGGGTGCCGGGCTCCATGACGACCTGCCCGCCCCGTACGTCCTCCCCGGCGCGCCGGATGTAGTGACCGCGGGGCGCGGACCGGGTGATCTTGACCTCGGCCGTGCCGCCGTCGGTCCACTCGACCGGGATCACCGCGTCGGCGCCGGCCGGCAGAGGCGCGCCGGTCATGATCCGGGCGGACAGGCCGGGCCGGATCGCCATGACGGCGTCGTCGCCCGCCGCGACGTCGCCGATCACGGGGAGGCAGACCGGGGTCTCCGGAGACGCCGATTCCACGTCGGAGGCGCACACCGCGTAGCCGTCCATGGCCGAGTTGTCGAAGGGCGGCAGCGAAACGGGGGCGGTCACCTGCTCGGCGAGTGCCGTGCCCTCGGCGTCCAGCAGCGCGACCTCGAGCGGCGACAGCAGCGGAACCGCGCCGAGGATCCCGGCGAGGTGATCGTCGACGCTCTTCAGTGGGGCGCTCATGACGGGTGCGACTCCACGAACTCACGGAGCCACGGCATGAACTCCGGGGCCAGGTCGGGGCGTTCGGAGGCGAACTGCACGACCGTACGGAGGTATTCGAGCTTGTTGCCGGTGTCGTAGCGGCGGCCGCGGAACAGCACGCCGTGCACCTGCCCGCCCTCCTCCGAAGGCATGCCGGCGAGGGTGCGGAGGGCGTCGGTCAGCTGGATCTCGCCGCCGCGTCCGGGCGGGGTCTTGTCGAGCACGTCGAAGATCGCGGGGTCGCAGACATAGCGGCCGATGATGATCCAGTTGCTCGGCGCGTCCTCCTGCGCGGGCTTTTCGACGAGGTCGGTGATGTTGACGACGTCGTCGTCCCCGGTCGGATCGATGGCGGCGCAGCCGTAGGCCGAGACCTGGTCGGGCTCGACCTCCATGAGGGCGATGACGCTGCCGCCGTACTGCCGGCGGACCTCGATCATCCGGGTGAGCAGCGCGTCACGGGCGTCGATCATGTCGTCGCCGAGCAGCACCGCGAAGGGCTCGTCGCCGACGTGCTGGCGGGCACAGTTGACCGCGTGGCCGAGCCCCTTGGGCTCACCCTGGCGGACGTAGTGCATGGTGGCGAGGTCACTGGACTCGCGCACCGAGGCGAGCCTGTCCTCGTCGCCCTTGGCCCGCAGGGCCTCCTCGAGCTCGTAGGCTCGGTCGAAGTGGTCCTCGATGGAACGCTTACTGCGACCGGTGATCATGAGTACGTCGGTGAGGCCGGCCGAGACCGCCTCCTCGACGACGTACTGGATCGCCGGCTTGTCGACGATGGGCAGCATTTCCTTGGGGGTCGCCTTGGTGGTAGGCAGGAATCGGGTTCCGAGTCCGGCCGCCGGGACGACCGCCTTGAGGACAGGAGAGAAGTCGGCCATGCAAAGACCCTAGTCACCGGAAGGCGGAGAGTCGTGCAGGACCCTGGAGGCCACGGTGAAGAGTCAATGACGATCATGCCTGGCGGAGCCGAGGACGGAGCCGAGGACGCCGCCGGGGACAAGGCCGCGTGGCGGGCGTCGCTGCTGTCCGCACGCGTGACGCTCAGCCCCGAGGACCGCGCGGCCGCGGCCCGGTCGATGCGCGACGCCGTGCTGACCCGGCCGGAGGTCGAGATGGCCGGGTCCATCGCGGCCTACGTCTCCATCGGAGCCGAACCCGACACCAGCGGCCTGCTGTTCGGGCTGTGGAAGCGCGGCTCCTACGTGCTGCTCCCCCGGCTGCTGCCGGGCGGTGAGCTCGACTGGGCGACCTATGAGGGGCCCGACTCCCTCGCGCCCGGGCCGTACGGCCTGCTGGAGCCGACCGCCGAGCCCCGGGGCCCGCGGGCCGTCGAGGCGGCGGACGTCGTGCTCGTGCCCTCCCTCGCGGTCGACCGTACGGGGCTGCGGCTGGGCCGGGGCGGCGGGTCCTACGACCGGGCGCTCGCCCGGGTCGGCCCGCAGATCCTCACGATCGGAATGGTCTATGACTCCGAGTTCGTGGACGCGCTCCCCGGGGAGCCCCACGACCGGCGCGTGCGGGCCGTGGTCACCCCGTCCGGCGGATTCACCCGCCTGTCCTGAAGGGCCGCGGGGGCCTTCGCCACGCGAACGACCGCAAAGACCACACCTTTCCTCATCGATGTGATCTTGCTGTTGTGCGCTCCGATAGCGCGGTTGTGCGCTCTGATAGTAATGACGCATGGCTGACGCTCCGTGGCGGATCCTGGCGCTCCTTCCGCTCGATCCAGAGATCGTGCGGCCGATCCTCACGGGTCTGGACGCCGAGGTCACCTTTCCCGAGACCAGGGACCGTGACGGGTTGCACACCGCGATGGCCGACGCCGAGATCGTCGTGGGCGACTTCACCGGGGTCCTCGCCCTGGACGCCGCCGCGGTCGCGGCCGCCTCCCGCCTCGCCTTCGTGCAGATGCCGCAGGTCGGGGTCGACACCTGTGACCTGACGGCGCTGTCGGCCGCGGACGTGCCGGTCGCCAACACGGCCGGGGCCAACGCGCGGGCCGTCGCCGAATGGACCCTCGGAGCGGCCATCGACCTGTCCCGCCATGTGTCCTGGGGAGACCGGCGGATGCGCTCGGGCGAGTGGTCCCAGAGCGACCTGCTCGCCCGGGGGACCCGGGAGATCCACACCCAGCGCGTCGGCATCGTCGGGTTCGGCGCCATCGGCACCGAGGTCGCCCGGCTGTTCGTCGCCCTCGGCTGCGAGGTGTCGTACTGGTCCCGGCGCCGCCGTCCGGAATCGCCGGCGATGTACCGCGGGCTCGAGGACCTGCTCACCTGCTCCGACATCCTGATCGTGGCGCTGCCCCAGACGGCCGAGACAGCCGGGCTGCTCGGACCCGAGCGGCTGTCGCTGCTCCCGCGGGGAGCCCTGCTCATCAACGTGTCCCGCGGCGGCATCGTCCCGGAGAGCGGCATCCTGGACGCGCTCGACAACGGACACCTGGCCGGGGCCGCCCTGGACGTCTACGAATCCGAACCGCCCGCCGCGGGACATCCGCTGCGCTCCCATGAGAGCGTGCTGCTCTCCCCGCACGTCGCGGGCGCGACCGCGCAGGCACAGCTGAACATCGTGTCACTGGTGATGGGCAACCTCCGCGCGGCCGTCAACGGCGACCCGGTGGTCAACGTCGTCAACGAGATGGACCCGCTGATCCGCCGCCGCTGAAACGGCGTCACCGGACGGAGAGGCCGAACGGCGTCACCGGCCGATATCTCTGGCCGGTATCGCCGGACGGTCGAGAGCCGGACGGTCTCGTTCAGGAGAGCCGTTGAACGGTGCCGCCGGGCCGTTATCGCTTTACCACAAGTGTGCATTAGACACTCAAATCTGTAGGATCACTACAACCACAGTGATGACGGCAGCTCCGGAGGGTGGTTCGCGTGCGGCTCGAAGTCTGGATGCTCGCGGGCGCCGTCCTTGTGATCGCCGCCATCTTCGCCGTGCGGCTGTCCTACCGGGTGGGCCTGCCCAGCCTGCTCGCCTACCTCGGTCTCGGGCTCCTGATCGGCGAGGCCGGCTTCGGCATCCGCTTCGACAACGCCGAGCTGGCCCAGACCCTGGGCCTCGCCGCCCTTGTGGTCATCCTGACCGAGGGCGGGCTCACGACCAACTGGGATCACGTACGGCCGGGTGTGCCCATCGCCCTCTCGCTCGCCACCGTCGGCACGGCGGTGAGCATCGTGGTCGTGGCGGTGACCGGCCACTGGCTCCTGCACTTCGACTGGCGGCTGGCGTTCCTGCTCGGAGCCGTCCTGGCTCCGACGGACGCGGCGGCCGTGTTCTCGGTACTGCGTCGCCTCCCACTGCCGAACCGGCTCGCCGGGATCCTCGAGGCCGAGTCCGGCTTCAACGACGCACCGGTCGTCATCCTCGTCCTCATCCTGAGCGCGATGGGACGGCACGCTCCGGATCTCTGGTCCATGCTCGGCCTGATGGTGTACGAGCTGACCATCGGGGCGGTGGTCGGGCTCGTGATCGGCCGGCTCGGCGCGCACGCGCTCCGCAGTGTGGCGCTGCCCGCCTCGGGCCTCTATCCGATCGCGGTGCTGTCGCTGGCCCTGGGCTCCTACGGCGCCGCCGCACTGCTGCACGCCAGCGGCTTCCTCGCCTGCTATGTCTGCGCGCTGGTGCTGGGCAACTCGCGGCTGCCGCACCGGCCGGCCACCCGGGGCTTCGCGGAGGGCATCGCCTGGCTGGCACAGATCGGGCTGTTCGTCATGCTGGGCCTGCTCGCGTCCCCGGCGGATCTGCCCTTCGAGATCCTGCCCGCGCTGATCATCGGATTCGTGCTGCTGCTGGTCGCCAGGCCGCTGTCGGTGCTGATCTCCACGCTCGGATCCGGGATCGGCTGGGGGGAGCGAGCGTTCCTGTCATGGGCGGGCCTGCGGGGCGCGGTGCCGATCGTGCTGGCCACGGTCCCCATCACCCACCACGTGCCGGGGGCGCAGCGCCTGTTCGCACTGGTCTTCGTGATCGTCGTCCTCTTCACCCTCCTCCAGGGCCCCACACTCCCACTGATCGCGCGGTTGTGCGGGGTCACGGTCAACGGTGAGGCCAGAGACCTGGAGGTGGAGGCCGCGCCGCTGGAGGAGCTCAACGCCGATCTGCTGGAGGTCCGGGTCCCCCCCGACTCTCAGCTCAGCGGAGTCGAGATCTTCGAGCTGCGGCTCCCCTCCGAGGCCTCGATCACACTGATCGTCCGGGACGGACGCAGCTTCGTGCCCGGACCGACGACGGAGATCCGCGGCGGGGACGTGCTGCTCGTCGTCGCGACCGCGGCGGCCCGCCGGGAGGTCGAGCGCCGGTTGCGCGCGGTCAACCGGCGCGGCAAGCTGGCCGGCTGGTTCGGTGAGACCGGTGAGTAACCCGCTGCGGTCCCACAGGTACCATTAGCAGTCGTTAGACAAGAGTGCCAGTCCGTAAGGGGCTGCGCGCAGCGAGGAGGAGCCCGTGCCGACTTATCAGTACGCCTGCACCGCGTGCGACAAGCGGCTCGAGGTCGTACAGAAGTTCACCGACGACCCACTGACCGAGTGCACGGAGTGCGGCGGTCGCCTGCGCAAGATCTTCTCCGCGGCCGGCATCATCTTCAAGGGATCGGGCTTCTACCGGACCGACAGCCGCGGCTCGGGTAAGGGATCCTCGGCGATCTCGACCGGCGGCCCTGACAAGCCCGGCGGCCCTGACAAGCCAGGCAAGAAGAGCGAGTCCGCGAAGTCGGAGTCGAAGAGCTCGGGCGACTCCGGTTCGTCCGGTTCGTCCGGTTCATCATCGTCCTCCTCTTCGGAGAAGGTCGCCTGACCAGGCGGATCCGTCCCTGAGCGCGAGTGCGCGTACGCCCCCGGTCGTACGCATCCCGCCCGCGTGCGCGTGGCCGCACTCCCGCCTGACCGGCCATCGGCCGGGATCATCATCGGGCATCGGATCGGGCCGGCGCGCGATCGAACGTGAGAGCGGGGACTCCCCGCTCTTTTCCCGCCGTGATCTTGCAGTCGTTCGCGCGAACATCTGCAAGATCGCGGCGGTGAGGGGCGGGGTCGCTCGGCGGGCGGGTGGTTATCCACAATGCGGCTCCGGGCCTGCCGGGGTGCGACCGCGGCGGCTAGGGTCGGCGCCATGCCCACGTCACAGCCCGTCGCCGAGGTCGGGGTCATCGGCGGATCCGGCTTCTACTCGTTCCTCGGCAGCGTCGAGGAACTGACCGTCGACACCCCCTACGGCGCGCCCAGCGACCGGATCGCCATCGGCACCGCGCCGGGTGGCCGCCGGGTCGCCTTCCTCCCCCGCCACGGCCGCGATCACCGCTATCCCCCGCACATGATCCCCTACCGCGCCAACCTGTGGGCGCTCCGGTCCCTGGGCGTGCGCCAGGTCCTGGCGCCGAGCGCCGTCGGCTCCCTCACCCCGGCGTACGGGCCGGGCGCCCTCGTCATCCCGGACCAGCTCGTGGACCGCACCCAGAGCCGCCCTCAGACGTTCTACGACGAGGGCGCGGTGCACGTGTCCTTCGCCGATCCCTACTGCCCGATGGGGCGGCGGACGGCCGTCGACGTCGCCGCCCGTACCGGCTGGTCGCCTGTGGACGGCGGCACGCTGGTCGTCATCGAGGGGCCGCGGTTCTCCACCCGCGCCGAGTCGCGGTGGTATGCCTCTCAGGGCTGGACGCTCGTCGGCATGACCGGCCATCCCGAGGCGGTCCTCGCCCGGGAGCTCGCGCTCTGCTACACCCCCATCTGCCTGGTGACCGATCTCGACGCGGGGGTCGAGGAGGGCGCGGGAGTCACGCACGCCGAGGTCCTCGAGGTCTTCGCGGACAACATCGACCGGCTCCGGCCCATGGTGGCCGAGCTGGTCGACGCCCTGCCGGCCGAGCGCGACTGCCCCTGCGCGCACGCGCTCGACGGCATCGCCCTCCCGGTCGAACTGCCATGAGCCCGCGGGCCGCCGCGGTAGGCCTGGGGCCGGCTCGCCATCGCCGGGTGGCGGCCGCCTTCCTCGCCGCCGCGGCGATGGGCCTGGCCCTGCTGGCGCTGCGACCTCCGGCGCCGCCGGCCGTACGGCTGCTCACCGCGGTCCGTGACCTGCCGGGCGGGACCACACTCCGGACCCGGGACATGCGGTGGGTCACGCTGCCCGTGGCCGCGGCTCCCGACGGGGCCGTACGGTCGGGCGCGTCCGGGCGAGTGCTCGCCGGGCCCATGCGACGGGGGGAACCCCTGACGGACGCGCGGCTCGTCGGGGCCGGACTGCTGAGCGGCTATGGGCCGGAGGTGGTGGCCACCCCGGTGCGGGTCGCCGACGCCGGAGCCGTGCGGCTGCTCCGGCCGGGCGACCGGGTGGACGTCCTGGCGGCCGCACCGGCCCCGATGGACGACGTGGCTCCGGTGCAGACGGCGCGGGCGCGGCTCGTCGCCTCGGCGGTGCCGGTCATCGCCGTCCCCAGGGGATCGCAGGGAGACCAGGGCGCCCTCGTCGTGCTGGCCACCGGCAGGGAGCAGTCGATGGCCCTCGCCGGCGCCGGCACCCGGCTCTCGGTGACCATCGTCGCGGGTGCTTGAGCGGACGGCCGTACGGCCGGGACCTCAGCCCGTCGGTGCTTGGTACTCCCAGTGCCAGGGTTCGAAGGGGCTGCTGTAGGCCCACGCCGGGTGGAACCAGCCGTACTTCAACGAGTTGGCCCGCAGCCAGTTGAACTGGACCGTGCCCTGGTTCTGCACACCCCCGCAGATATCGACCGCGGTGCCCCAGCCGTGGTTGCTGCTTCCGGGAGAGGCGGCATAACCGGGAGGGCGGCTGGCATAGAGACTCTGCTGCTGGGCCAGGCTCCGGTAGGAGTCCCTGAGGCACATGTTGACGCGGAAGCGCCTCTTGTAGGCGGCGTTGAGCTTGTAAAAGCCCAAGGCCGCGTCCGCTCGGAGCTTCCTGCCGGGCTGCGGCAGCCGGCACAGGTAGCGGTCCGGGATGAGGCCGTTGGGAAACCTGCGGGCGTCGGCCACGAGGCTGCGGGGACAGCCCAGAGCGAGCCGCCTTTCCTCGCCCGCCTGCATCCGGTCGAGCATCTGGTCGAGCTGGTGGGTGAGCTGTGCCGACCGCCGCTTGAGGGCGTCCACCTCCTGCTGGAGCCTGGTCTGCTCGACGGCGTTGCGCGACTGCAGTTCCTGGGCCGTCGACGCGAGTCGCTCGCGGCGTTGCCGGGCCGACGTCACCTGCTGGAGCAGGGCCTGCTGGCCGGAGGCGATGTGGCTGACGTCGGCGGCCGCCCGTAGCCCCGTCTCGGGGGCGGCGGCGCCGAAGACGACCATCGTCCCGGCCGCGCCCTTCTGCTGGTAGGCGGCGTTGGCCAGCTCGGCGAGAGGACCCCGCATCTGCTCGAGCTCCACGTCGGCCTTGCCCAGCTCGCCCAACGTGGCGCGGAGCTTCTGCTGCGACTTCGCGAGTTCTTTCCGGCGGCTCGCCAACCGCCTGGTCGCCTTGTCCAAATCCGCGCGGGCCTTGGTGGCCTGCCGGTTGAGGTCCTCGACGGGGTCGCGTTGTATGCGTTGGGCTGCGATCCCAGGCGATATCAAGGCATGCGGTGCAGCAATGAGCACAAGCGACGCCATCACCAGGAAGACCGCGGTCAGCCCAGCTGACCGGGGAGCTGGCACGTGAATACTCCGGAGGCTGTGGGGGGAACAGCCCGAGGAACGTTACTACACAGATCAGGAGGATTCCGATGTGACCCTATGGAATCAGCGGATTTCAGTCAGTGCGGTAACCGTTCCGCTTGCACCACTGCACCAAGAAGGGCGACCGCCGCCAGTTCTCGGGGCAGCGCTTCTCCGCCCGGGACCGAGTCGCTCTCGGCTTGGGCTTCGACTTCGTGGGAGCCGGCGTCGGGGTCGTCTGCGGACTCGCCGCAGCGGGAGGGACGAGCTCTCCTACCGTCGGATAGACCTGGGGCCTCGGAGGCTGCGGCGCCGCGGCGATCGGTGCCTGTGGGCTCTGGGGCGCGGCGGCCCGTACCGTCCGATGGTCCCGCGTCGCTCCGATCCCGGCCAGGACCGCTCCGATCATGACCAGCACCGCGAGCACCGCGACGACGCCGGCTCTGAAGCGCGGCCGGTAAAGGAGGGGAACGGGTTTCGGCGCCTCCGCCGATCCGGGCCCATCGCCGTGTTCGGCCTGCGACACAATCTCTTCCCCCTGCGGACCCAGCACAGGACAGGAGCGTAGCGAGCCGGGACGGGTAATGCTCGACTACCCCTCAAGACCGAGGCCCGCCGCTTCGGGCGTGCGGCCTGGGGGCCGGGCGAGGGCCGGCGATGGAGGAGCACCCACTCGCCGTAGACCGCTACTCTGGGGGTGCCGCAGGACCGGACCTGGAGCGAGAACGCGGAATATACGCGAGATGATCAGCGCCCGCACAGCGCCACCGCGCCCGCTCCAGTAGGCTTCAGCAGCGACAAGCCCTCGTAGCTCAGGGGATAGAGCAACGGTTTCCTAAACCGTGAGCCGCAGGTTCGAATCCTGCCGGGGGCACCCTCCGCAAGCAGCGAAGACCCCCGCCTGACCAGCAGGAACACGGTCAGGCGGGGGTCTTCTCATGTGCAGCCGTATGCCGGTCAGAGCACCCGTACGCCGCTGTCCACGGGTACAGCACGGGTACAGCCAGATCGACGACTACGCGGCCATCGGTGTGGCCGTACACCCGGCGCGGCGGGACACTTCTGTGGTGAAGTTTCCGCCAGCCGGGTGTACGGCACGTACAGTGAGGAGGTTACTTGCCTCGCCCATTGGTGATCTGTCAGAGGTTACGGATGGTGTCGAACACGGCAAGGAACACCGCGCCTGCTATTGCTAACGACAGCAGCAGGATGCACACGCGGGCGAGCCCGGACCAACTGCTCAGCGCTACCTGAGCCAAGGACCGGGACGCCCGCGTGACTTCTTCAAGCCAGCTCACTTATCTACCTCCTTTCCGGCAACAAAAAAGACGCACTCCTGCATCGCAGTGCAAAGCATGTCCCCTCTCAACAGAAGGGGATTCCCTGCCTGACCAGGGATAAAGCTTTACAAAGCAAGCACGAGCGCGCCCAAGTGGCGTGCATAGAGATATTCGTTATCAGCCGAACTGCATATTTTGAGGCAACGCTGACAGGTAGCGTGGAGTAACCCGGTTCACGGAGCTAAAGCGGGCGCCTCAAGTCGGCCACGACCGAGTATAGCCCTACCCCTGGCGCCTGTCCTCGGCTCTCCCGGATCAACTCGGAGATGCCCTATATGTGCGGCTAACGCTGTTTGTCGCCCTATGCGAAAAGGGACGGGGGCAGCACTGCGGGCCCCCGCCCCTTTAAAAAATCATCAACCGTCTCGTCTAGGCTGCCCGCCTAGAACATGATCAATACGCTCGAACCAGGTCTCATCGAAGCCGTCAAGGATCTGCGAGTACGTTCGGTGGAGTACTTCCACGCTGTGGCCGGCCCATTGGGCGACCGGCTTGGCCGGCACCCCGGCGTAGAGCCGAACTGTGATGCCCGAGTGGCGTAGGTCGTACGGGCGCTTGAGCAGGACGGACGCGTACTGTTCGGGGGCGAGCCCCTTCTCGCGGGTCTGGCTCCACACCTTGCTGTAGGTGGACGGGCTGATCGGCTTGCCGTTGACGCTGCGGAAGATCCGCCCGTCCGGGCCGCTGCCGAACTGCTTGATGTGCTCTCGGAGGAGCCGCACGAGTTCGGGCGGGATCGGCACCGGCCGTACGGTCTTGCGGGACCGATGCTTGAGCCCACGCGACTCGTGAACCTCACCGTCGTCGGTCCAGTCCTTCCCAGGGGCGGGGTCGGTCTTCTCGAGCGTGAGCCTCCCCCAGCCCTCTTCTGGCAAGTGACAGTCCTGGACACGGAGCCCGCACACCTCTTCCGGCCGGAGCATCCCGTAGTACATGCACGCGAAGAACGCGATGAACCATTGACCCCAGCTTGGAGGTAGATACTGCCTGCCAAATCGGTGAGGACTTCCTCCACACGTTCAAGGCGGCCCACACGCGGGCCGCAGCCGATATGTCTGGGCCGGACATGCGGCCTCTCCGGGCCGGTTCCATCTCGGCCAGCCGGCTCAGGACGTATACACCTGAAGGTGACCGATGTACTCAGCGTTCGTGATCACCGTGTTGGGTTCGATCTGAGCTAGAGATCTTTAATGGCTGGGGTTACGGCGGTGTGAGGTCGAGACCGGTCTTGGCGATGAACCCCTCGATGAGGCCGGTCTTGTACTGCATCCGTTTGAGTCGGGTCTTGATCAGTGAGGTCAGCTGGTCAATGCCGTGCTTGGCCAGGTTCGCCAGGGAGCGTTTCAGGTGGGACCAGACCGCCTTCACCGGGTTGAGTTCCGGCGCGTAGGGCGGCAGTTGGTAGACGGCCAGCCAGGTGCGAGCCGCGATCAGCTGCCGCAGGGTGTGGCTGAGGTGGGTGCCTGGGGTTGTCCCAGCACAGCACGATCGGCCCGCCGAGTTGCTGGTGGGCAGCGTCCAGGAGGCGGGCGTAGTCGCTCTCGGTGAAGCCCTTGCGCCGGTTTTTGCATGGCCCGCGGTCGACGTGGGTGCGATAGATCAGCTGCGTTCGGCGGCCAGGCCGGGTGCAGATCAGCGCGGCAATCGAGACACCCCGGGTGCCCGCGGCGGTGACGGACACCATCGGCGTCTTGCCACGTCGTCCCCAGGTGCGGCCTTGGGCGACCTCAGCCCCTGGCCGGCCTCGTCTTCGAAGCACAGCCAGGCGCCCAGGTCCGCCGCCATCTTTTTATGGCGGGCCACTGCTCGTCCTTCCAGCCCGCGATGCGCGCTGGGTCGCGCTCGGTGGCCCGGCGGGCCGGGACCTGCACGCTCCAGCCGATCCGGTGCAGCAGTAAATCCACCCCGGCCAGGGTGTAGTCAACACCGAACCGGCGGTGGACGACCGCGGCGATCCGCGCCAGCGTCCAGCACTGATCCTCACCCCAACCATGGACCGCAGGCCCGGCGTCCAGTTCCATCTCAAGCGCCCGCAGCTGAGCCGGGCTGAGCTTGCAGCGGGCACCGCCCGGCCCTTTGGAGGCCAACGCCTCCCGCCCACCAGCGGCCAAGGCCCGGCGCCATCGGTTCGCCGACATCCGGGTGACCCGCAAACGCCGGGCTACCTCCCGGTCACTGGCGCCCGCCTCGATCATCTCGGCCGCGGCAAGCCGCACCTGCTCACGGCGCGCCCGCTCCTCCGCAGACAGCCCACCGCCATCGGAATACCTCATAGGTCCTGCCTAACAGGCCCAACGCCAGCCGTCACCAGATCGATAACCCCAGCCGTTAAAGATCTCTAGCGGCACCTCCCCTGCGCCGGGCCGGACCCCACCGGCCCGGCCCAGGCCACACCCCGACGAATGCCAGAAGGCGATACATGTACGCCAGGTACGACGAGGACCCCATGGCAGGCCTGGAGGCGATCCTCAACCAGCGCCACGAGGCGGACCTGGAACAGGCCGAGCTCGAGGCCGCTGGCGGCGGCTTGAGCTACATCAAACCCCCCGTCCACCCCGAGCAGGCCGGCCTCAAGCCCGGCGAGATGCGCTGTGCCACCTGCAAGACGGTGGTGCCGGACCTCCTGGCTGAGGTCCACACCGGCTGAGGCCACCCCTTGGCCCTCCCGGGTCCGGAGCAACCCGCAGTGCTCCGGGCCCGGGAGTTCCCATGTCCGGACCTGTGTCTCCAGGCCGGGGATCAGTCTTCGCGGCGTACGTCCTGGGGTTGCTTGTCGGTTCGCAGGCCGCGCCAGCTGGGGTGGCGGAGCATGCCGTCGGCGGTGCGTTCGCTGTAGGCGACCTCGCC
>DASYNF010000299.1:0-4975 GCA_036008685.1 Actinomadura sp.
TTTCGGTTCCGACGTATGCGATCAGCGGCGTCGCCGCCGTAGCGTTCACATTGCCCGTCTATCCGGTCCGCCTGCTGGCCCAGACCCCGCAGCCGCACATCAACCCGGACGCGGCCGAGACCGTCGGCTGGCCCAGGTTCACCGCCGAGGTGGCCCGGGTCTATCGCGCGCTGCCGGTGGGCGAACGCTCCCGGACGACCATCGTGACGGGAAGCTACGGCGAGGCGGGAGCACTCGACCGTTACGGCCCGGCGCTCGGCCTGCCTCGCGCATACAGCGGCCACAACGGGTTCTGGCACTTCGGACGGCCCACGGGCACAGGCGGCCCCACGATCTACGTGGGGCCGGAGGGCGCCGAGGGTGCGGCATATCTGCGCCGTTTCTGGACCGACGTGACCGTCGCAGGCCAGATCGACAATGGCGTCGGTCTCGACAACGAGGAGCAGGGCAAGCCGGTGTGGCTCTGCCGTGGACAGCGGGCCCCATGGCCGGTGCTGTGGCCGAAGCTCAAGCATCTGAGTTGAAGCCCGCGCCACCTCGGTGAGGAGCACCTCGGCCGATTCGGTCCGGAAGAACCGGTCACACCGGGCTCCCCTGTCTCGTCTCCCTAGAGAACCACGAAGGGAAGACGGCAATGTCTCAGATTGTGATCATCGGTGTTTGTCAATGGCCCGGGGGCCTCATCAAAGGTGAGGGGCGAGCAACGGTCGTCACCGCCTCGGAACGCGCCCTCCACGAGCAGGTCATGGCGGGTTTCGCCGACACGGACGTCCCGCCCCTGCAGCATGTGCAGGTGGACGTGGAGCTGCACGACGGCGACACCCTCGACGACTGGGCCAACCCGTCCATGTCCTGCACGTGCCCGGCCACACTCCGGGGAGCATCGCGCTCCACCTGCCCTCCAGCGGCGTGTTGTTCCCGGGCGACATCGTCGCCACTGCGGAGGCCGGGCGATCCTCGGCCCGTTCAACGTGGCCAGGGAGCGGGCCATCACCTCCTTCCGCACGTTGGCGGCACTGGAGGTGGAGACACTGTGCGTCCCGCACGGCGAGCCGGTCGCGAACGGCGCGGACGCCCTGCTGAAAGCGGCTACTCCAGAGAAGGACTGGGTGTAACGGTTCCGTTGTTCCTCAGGCGGCGGACTCGGCGAAGACGACGAGATAGCCGTCGGGGTCGCGGATCCAGATCTCGCGATGACCGGCGTTCGGGTTGACGTGCACATCGGTGACGACCTGAGCGCCGGCCTCCCGGATCCGGCGTACGACAGCCTCGAAATAATCTACTTCGAACCACAGCGCCACACCGTTCCCGGTCGGCTTGGCAGGGTCTCCGACAGTGCCGTGATGGTGCCCGACTTCGAGCCGGTGCAGCTGCATGACCATCCTCCCGTCGACCAGCAGCTGCTCGTACTCGGTGCCACCGTGACCGCCGGTGGCGCCGAGTACCCGCTGATACCACAGGCTGGATTTCTCGACGTCGATAACGGCGATCATCGGCTGGGGCCGTACGGAAGGAACAACGTCGGACATAGGCGCAGAGTAAACCAATCGCCCTCGTCCGGGTCCGGTACGACGGGTCAGTCCGCCTCGTTCCAGGCCGGGGCGGGGACCGGCTCCCACCACGGCTTGATCCCGAGATCTTCGGCGATCACCAAGGCGGCGTTGTAGCCGGGAGCCCCCGAGACCGAACCGCCGGGATGACTGCTGGCACCGCAAAGGTAGAGCCCGTCCACAGGGGTGCGATAGTGCCCGAGCTCCGGTACCGGCCGATTTGGGCCCATCTGTGCCGGTTCATAGGCACCTACATGGTGGCTGCCCCGGACCATGTTGATGCAGTGCCGTTCGATGTCGAACGGCGAGAAGAGCCTGCGGTCGAGGACGGTTCCACTCCTCCGCAGGTTGGGGGCGTAGTCGGCCCATTCTCCGAGCATGCGCGCACCGATCTCCTCGGCCCGTGCGTCCCAGGTCGCCGGATCGCCATCGAGATCGTACGGCGCCCAGGGCCACCAGAAGGCGACGTGCTTGCCGTCCGGCGCGTACGACGGATCGAAGACCGAGGGGCAGGCGCCGTTGCCGGCCATCCGGTCGGGCAGCCGCCCGGCGTGGATCTGCTCGAAGACCCGGGTGAGGTCTTCGCTGTCGTCGGCGCCGAGGACGACCAGGAAGGCTCTCGACACGTCCGGATCGAAGTCGGCGGCCGCGTAGCTCGGCGGCTCATCGAGGGCCAGGTGCAAGGTGACGATGCTGTGCCCCGCCCATTTGTAGGCCTCCACCTTGGCGGCCAGTTCGGCGCCGAAGGCCGCGGGCCCCGCCATCCGCACCGTCTGCGGGGCGTCCACGGAGCTCGCCACGAACCTGCTCGCGGTCAGCTCCTCGCCGTCGGCAAGCCGTACACCGGTGGCGCCACTGTCGCCCACCAGGATCCGGTCGACATGACCATCGGTGATGACGGTGCCGCCATGTTCGGTGATCACCCGCTCGAGGGCGAGGGCGACGCTGTGGGCCCCGCCGACGGGAACGCCGAGCCGGGTGATGCGCGACAGCAGCCGGGGAAAGAACGCGCCGGTCCCGGGGACGTTCTCGATCGCAATGGCGTGCAGGAAGGACTTGAACAGCACGCGTACCTGTTCGCTCTCGAAATGCCGGTCCACCGCCTCGTACAACGTCTGTGGCATATAGCTGAACAGCTCCTCGGCCAACGGCCCCCGCATGCGCTCGGCGAGCTGGTCGGGGCGCAACGGCGGGGAGTAGAGGAAGCCGTTCATCAGCTCCCGCGCCTGGACGGCGAAGGTCGCATGCAGTTCCCGCCACGTGTCGGCGTCGGCCCGTGAGAACCGGGCGAACGACTCGGCGGTCCGCTCGGCGTCGCGATGAACGGTGACGGCACGACCGTCCCGGAAGATCGTCGAGTGCTGCACTTCGGGGTAGAGGTAACGGAGCCCGTACCGCCGAAGCCGGAGATCGGAGGGCACCGGGCCCTCCTCGATGAAGTGGTAGTTGCTGTGGGTGTTGTGCCGGAACCCCGGCAGTGTGAGCTCCTCGGTGGAGCAGCCGCCACCGGCCTTGGCGTTCCGTTCGACCACTGCGACTCTCAACCCGGCGCGGGCCAGATAGGCCGCGCAGGTCAGGCCGTTGGGCCCGCCACCCACGATGATCCCGTCGAAGTCGCTCATGTCGTCCCGTCCAGGCCGGCTTTACAAGACTTCTCGGATGATCCCGTTAGTAGGTACAAATCGCCATAAAGTTGGCCAAACCGAAATAATTGGCTGGCCCACCGCCAGGACGAGCGATACCGGCCACTTTTCGACCTCAATAATCGCCAGGCTGGGGACATGGCCGACACGAGCTCACGGATGCTGCGGTTGCTCTCCCTGCTCCAGACCCATCGCTATTGGCCGGGAGCCGAGCAGGCCGGCCGGCTCGGAGTCTCTGTGCGAACGCTGCGCCGGGACGTGGACCGGTTGCGGGAGCTCGGCTATCCGGTCGACGCCGGGACGCTCACTGCGGTCGCGCAGGCCTGCCGGGACGAGGAGCGGCTGCGGTTCTCCTACACGGCGCGCGGTGGTGAGCAGACCGACCGGCACGTCGAGCCCCACCGGCTGGTATCGCTCGGGCGCCGCTGGTACCTGGTCGCCTACGACCTGACCCGGCACGACTGGCGGAGTTTCCGGCTCGACCGTCTCGAGGACCCATGCGGCACGGGAGCGAGGTTCCGCCCGCGCGAGCTCCCGGCCGACGACGCCGTGGCGTTCGTCCGGGCCGGGATCGGCAACGTCCCCGCGGTGCCGCACACCGTCGAGGCGGTGGTGCACGCATCCGCGGTGACCGTACGCGCCATGGTCGGACAGTGAGCGACGGTGGAGGGGCTCGACGATCGGCGATGCCGGCTGCGGATGACCGCGGACTCGTTGGACTGGCCGACCATGGCGCTCGGCGCGGTCGGTGCGGAATTCGAGGTCGTCCGTCCACCTGAGCTGGCCGACCACATCCGCGAGTGGGCCGCACGCTTCACCCGCGCCACGAGCTCATGAGAGAGCGGGTCGGGC
Organism: Actinomadura sp.; assembly: GCA_036008685.1. GTDB lineage: Bacteria > Actinomycetota > Actinomycetes > Streptosporangiales > Streptosporangiaceae > Actinomadura_C. The sequence goes on from DASYNF010000299.1 coordinate 4,046, forward strand.
CTTTTCCGAGAAACCGGTTGCCACGCGGTCCATAGAGTCGGGCGGGTGATGGATATCGACGTCCTCCTGGCCGCTTACGACGAGCAGCTGCGAGGAGCGCCCTCCACCCCGCCCATCGGTGTGACCTACGAGGGCGACGGGCCGCTGCTGCGGATCACCGGTCAGTTCAGAGGCCTCGTCAGCGCGCCTCGCGACGTGGGGGTACGAGGACTCGAGCTGGATCGGCTCATCGCCCGGCAGCGGGACTACTTCGCCGAGCGGGGTGAAGCGGTCGAGTGGAAGATCCACGGCCATGATCTGCCCGCGGACCTCCCCCAGCGGCTGCTCACCGCGGGCTTCGTGGCCGAGGAAGAGGAAACCGTCCTCATCGGCGTCGCGGCGGAGATGGCGGCGGAGCCGGCGCCGCCCGGCGGAGTCGTCCTTCGCCAGGTCACCACCGACACCGACATGCGCCGGATCGCGGAGATGGAGTCGGCGGTCTGGGGTGAGGACCAGAGCTGGCTCGGCGACGACCTGATCCGGCGGGTCACCGCGGACCCGGACGAGATCGCCGTCATGGTGGCCGAGGCGGGAGGCGGGGTCATCTCCGCGGCCTGGCTCGTGTTCAGGCCGGGCACAGAGTTCGCGGGACTGTGGGGAGGCTCGACGGTGCCCGAGTGGCGAGGACGAGGGATCTACCGTGCTCTGGTCGCCTGCCGTGCCCAGCGCGCCACCGCGCGCGGTGTCAGGTATCTGCAGGTGGACGCGTCCAAGGACAGTAGTCCGATCCTGCGGCGCCTGGGCTTCCAGGCCGTGACGACCACAACGCCCTACGTCTGGACCCCGCGAGGCTAGAAGTCCGGCCCGGAGAACTCCCGGCTGTCGTTGTGGAGGTCCAGGAACCGGGTGAGCAGCCGTATCGGCTGGCACCGTTCCTTCGCTGAGTCGGAG
>DASYNF010000300.1:0-19131 GCA_036008685.1 Actinomadura sp.
GCTCGGAGTCGAACGAGGCGATGTCGCACACGACGATGGCGCAGCGCCCTGAGGGGGCCCACCCGTTCGCGGGAGCGTTCCCACTGTCCTGCATGTCCACAGCGGCTCACATCTGACGGCTCACGGATGCCTTCACTGTGCCGTGCCGGCGGGGGCCGGACAAGCCCCGTTCGCAGCCGGAACCGGCCCTTCGGGCCGCAGGCCGGCCGACGGCCGACGGCCGACGGCCGACGATCTTTGTGCTTTGGGTCGCGGCCGTGGTCGTCCGAACGTACGGGCAAGATGTCAGTCGTGACGGGATTTCAACCGGCGGCGCCACCGGAGCTGCGCCGACTGGACGCGGTGCTCGAGCGGTTCACCTTCGTGAACGAGGAGACCGGCTACACCATCGCACGGGTCGCCGCTGAGCGCTCCGGGAGCGACCTGCTGACCGTGGTGGGCGCGCTCCTCGGAGCGCAGGTCGGCGAGAGCCTGCGGCTGACCGGCCGCTGGACGTCCCATCCGAAATACGGCCGGCAGTTCGAGGTGCACTCCTACACCACCGTGCTGCCCGCCACGATCCAGGGCATCCGCCGCTACCTGGGCTCAGGGCTGATCAAGGGGATCGGCCCCAAGATGGCCGAGCGGATGGTCGACCACTTCGGCACCGAGATCCTGCGCGTGATCGAGGAGGAACCCGGACGGCTCGTCGAGGTGCACGGCCTGGGACCCAAGCGGTCGAAACTCATCGCGGACGCGTGGGAGGAGCAGAAGTCCATCAAAGAGGTGATGGTCTTCCTCCAGGGACACGGGGTGTCGACCTCCCTGGCCGTACGGATCTACAAGCAATATCGCGACGAGTCCATCAGGGTCGTGCGCGAGGAGCCCTACCGGCTCGCCGCCGACGTGTGGGGCATCGGCTTCAAGACCGCCGACACCATCGCCCGCGCGGTGGGCATCCCGCACGACAGTCCCGAGCGGATCAAGGCGGGCCTGCAGTACACGCTCTCGGAGGCCGCCGACGACGGCCACTGTTACCTGCCCGAACCGAACCTGATCATCGAAGCGGTGAAGATCCTCGACGTCGACAGCGAACTCGTCGGACCCTGCCTCGACGAACTCGTGGCCGCCGAAGGGGTCGTCCGGGAGACGGTGCCAGTGGCAGAGGGCGAGGTGGCCGGGGTCTATCTGGTGCCCTTTCATCGGGCCGAACGATCCGTGGCCTCCGGGCTGCTCGAGCTCCTGCACGCCGGCCAGGACCGCATGCCGGCCTTCCGGGATGTCGGCTGGCCCAAGGCCCTGGCCTGGTTGCGGGACCACACCGGCCACGAGCTCGCGCCGGAGCAGGAGGAGGCCGTACGGCTCGCGCTCACCGCCAAGGTCGCCGTGCTCACCGGAGGGCCCGGCTGCGGCAAGAGCTTCACCGTCCGGTCCATCGTCGAGCTGGCCAAGGCCAAACAGGCCAAGGTGATCCTGGTCGCGCCGACCGGCCGGGCGGCCAAGCGGCTGGCCGAGCTGACCGGCCACGAGGCGGCGACCGTCCACCGGCTGCTCCAACTGCAGCCGGGCGGAGACGCCAAGTACGACCGGGACAATCCGCTGGACGCCGACCTGGTCGTGGTGGACGAGACGTCCATGGTCGATGTGATCCTGGCGAACAAGCTGGTGAAGGCCGTCCCCCGTGGTGCGCACCTGCTGCTGGTCGGCGACGTCGACCAGCTGCCCTCCGTCGGGGCCGGTGAGGTGCTGCGTGACCTGCTCGCCGCGGAGGCGATCCCCCGCGTACGGCTCACCAAGATCTTTCGCCAGGCACAGCAGTCCGGGATCGTGGTCAACGCGCATCGGATCAACGCCGGCCGTCCTCCGCAGACCCAGGGGTTTCCGGACTTCTTCCTGTTCCCCTGCGAGGACACCGAGGCCACCGCAGAGCTCACGGTCGACATCGTGGCCCGCCGCATCCCGCGCAAGTTCGGCCTGAACCCGCGCCGCGACATCCAGGTCCTGGCCCCGATGCACCGAGGACCCGCCGGCGCCGGCAACCTCAACATCCTGCTCCAGGAGGCCCTGACCCCCCACCGCGACGGAATGCCGGAGCGGCGCTACGGCGGACGGATGTTCCGCGTCGGCGACAAGGTCACCCAGCTGCGCAACAACTACGACAAGGGCGCGGCCGGGATCTTCAACGGCACCGTGGGCGTCGTGACCGGCCTGTCACTGGAGGACCAGAGCCTCACCGTCCTGACCGACGAGGACGAGAGCGTGGACTACGACTTCGCCGAACTGGACGAGCTCGCGCACGCCTACGCCATGACCATCCACCGCTCACAGGGCAGCGAATACCCGGCGGTCGTGATCCCCCTGACGACGAGCTCCTGGATGATGCTGCAGCGCAACCTGCTCTACACCGCCGTCACCCGGGCCAAGCAACTGGTCGTGCTGGCCGGCTCCCGCCGCGCCTTGGCCGCCGCCGTACGTACGGCCGGAGCCGGCCGGCGCCACACCGCCCTCGACCACCGGCTGGAATCTACGGCCTGACCGAGTCGCCGAAACTCCGCCGCAGCCCCTGGTACAGAGCCCACCGCAGACGCATCTGGATACGGTCGTGCCTGGTGGCGCCGCCGAACGAGACGATGTCGCAGACGAAAATGGCGCGGCGCACGGGACAAGCAGGCTGAACATGGCACGGGACACAGAACTTACCGAGGTAATACGGTAAGTCCTGGATCTGGGGAAAGCCATCGAGACCAAGCCGACTTGGACAGGGGAACCAAAAAGGAATCACCAGCGTCATAACCAGTCGCATGAAGGGCTCCGAGAGGCATCACATGCACCAGGGGAAGCCAGTGCCGAGCCCTTGGAGGTGGATGGTGGGCGAGCCGACCGGCCCGTCCGGTGTGGGCTGCGCTTCGCCCGGAGAGGGCTCAGGGAGCGACGTCCCGGTCTTCGCCTTCGTCAAGGCGCTGGCGGCACTTCCCTCGCTCAGCGGCGACGCGGGCAGGTCCGATCTGACGGCCTTGCTCCCTGCGTCGATCTCGGCGCACATCCGGCACGATCCGCGACCGCTGATACACCTGTTCAATCTCGTACTCGCGTGCAGGGACCACAAGGACGGACTGCCGGCACTGCTCACCGCTCTCCGGCTCATGGAAGGCGACTCGCTTCTCATGCGGCACGTTGTGTGGGTGGCGGCGGACCTGGCCGGTCACGAGTGGGAGATCGAGGAGGGCCATGGTGGATGAACTGGAGAGCCGGCCTGGCCCATCCGGTTCCGATGACGTCGGCCGGCTTACCCGGGAGATCGCCGACGCGCTGATCCAGATCCGTGATCTCCAGGACGAGGCCGGCCGCTCCGTACTCGTCCATGCCATTGGCGAGGCGCTCAGCACCCCTCTGCTGCTGCCCGGCAACGGCACCCCGAGGGTGTGGTTCTACAACCTGGTCGCCACCTGCCGTGAATGTCCCGGCGGGATGCCCGCGCTGGTGAGTGCGGTGGAGTTCATCGCGGGCCCCACCGCGGCGGTGGCCCACGTCCGAAGGTTGGTCAGCCCCGCACGGGATCACCTCCCGGCCCCGGCGGAGATGAAGGTCAAGGAGGTGCTGGAAGGCCTGACGATGCCGTCCCTGGCCAGGCTCTTCCATACCGCCGCGGGCGGTGGTTCGCAGGCTCCGCGGCATCTGTCCGACGCCTCGGACGCCTTCTTGATCCTGCTGGACTGCAACGCCGGGCCGGACGGTCTCCCGCCACATCTGGTGTTCGTGGAGTTGCTCATCCAGGTGATGCGTCGTCGAATCGGTTCCGGCATGTCGGACGAGCGAGAAAAATGGCGCTCGGACCGGCTACGGGAGTGGATGAACACGCAGTTGGACGAGCTGCGGAAGTCCGGCGCGTCCAGCGCGGTCGACCGTCTCGGCCGGATCCGAGACCAGCCGGAACTTCTTGAGGTCCGTCCCGACCTGCCCATCTATCTGATCATCCAGCTGGAGCGACTGCCGGAGACCAAGGACGGACGAGAGCTCTACCGGCTCTCGCACTGGCGGCAGGTTCATCCGCTCGAATGGCGACCGGAGCCGGGGGAAGACCGCGAGGTGGCTCTGGACGAGGTGGCGGACCAGGTCGCCGAACTCGTTCAGGAGGCCGAGGTCGGCTGGGCCTACGACCTCGACGACTCTCTGGTGATCGAGTTCGTCCTGCCACTCGAACTGCTGAATCTCGACCTTGACCAGTGGACGCGCGACCCGCCTGGCACGCCCCACCCCACCCCGCTGGGCAGCGAGTACGAACTCCTGGTCCGCAGCCATGAGCGGCTGCGCATGCTCCACCTGCACCGGGCCTGGCGGCAGCGGTGGCGGATACTCCTCGAGGCCGAGGGCACCGCTCATTGGGTGCCGGCTGAGGCGCCGCCCGACCCGCAGCGACTCCGTGACCGGCTGCTGACCCAAGGGAACGTGGTCGCCTGTGTCCTGAGCTCACCCCCGGACCGGGAACCCGGCCGGAGTGAGCTGTGGATGGCCCTGCGGACCGGCGTGCCCGTGGTCCTGTGGAGCCGCACCAACGGCACCGTGGCCGAGTTCGAGCACGCGCTCCGGGAGATGGTCGAGCGGCCCGACCTCCGCGGCCTTCCCGGTGACGTCAAGCGGCTTCGCGGAAACGCGATGCGGGACGACGAACATACAGATCAAGGCAGCCCCCAGGTGTCTCTTCTCTGGGACGACCCGAGCCACTTCCTGGGGGACGCACCGCCACTGCGTCCACCGCAGGTCTTGTAACGGCTATTCGGTGGCTTCGAATTGGCGTAATGGAGAGCCAATATCACCGATCGGCTTGCGGATCACGACCAAAGAGCGCATGCTCGGACTAGGCTTCTATCTCTGCCTGTTTTGCTCGGGATTCGCCACGTTGAGATAGCAGACAAGCTGGGTATATAGCAGTACCCAGGCCAGAAGGGGACGTCGCCGATGAGCGCTGACGAGCTACCCGGTGCCCCTTCCTCCGATGGCAGGGACGGAGCAGGTCACAGCAGCACGACGTCCACCGACCATGGCCGGTCAGCCTGGTGGATCTATCGTGGCACCGGTCGGCCACTGCACGACATCCATCTGAGCGAACTACTGCCGGCGCCGCCGCCATGGCGGGCCTTCGACGGCGGACCCGTGCGCCCCCCGCCCCCGGACGACGACCGGGACCTCGACCGCAGGCTCGGGTCGGTCGAGAACCTCACGGCTCGGCAGCCTGATCACCGTGAGGTCGACGCCGTCAACGCTGCACTGTTTTTGCGCCGCCCGCTCCTGGTCACCGGAAAACCCGGAGTCGGAAAGTCGAGCCTCGCCTATCGGATCGCCCGCGAACTGCGCCTCGGCCGAGTGCTGCGCTGGCCCATCAGCAGCCGGAGCACCCTGCGCGAGGGTCTTTATGAGTACGACGCCATCGGCCGGGTACAGGATGCCGCGACCGCGCGTCAGATCTCGGGCGAACAATCAGATCCGGACGCACGGCGGGGCTCGAGCATCGGCGAATATCTGCAACTCGGTCCGCTCGGAACCGCATTGCTCCCCTATGAAGTGCCACGCGTGCTCCTCATCGATGAGCTCGACAAAAGCGATATAGACCTGCCGAACGATCTGCTGGACGTGTTCGAGGAAGGCGAATACAGAATCCCCGAGCTGATCAGAGTCGCTGCCCGAGAACCCGAGGTCGACGTCCACACATCGGACTCCAAGGAAATGGCGGCCATCGCCGAGGGCCACGTCCGGTGTCGGGCTTTTCCAATGATCATCATTACCAGCAACGGGGAACGGGAATTTCCTCCGGCATTCTTGCGCCGCTGCCTTCGCTTCACCATGGACGAACCCGATGAGAACGGCTTGGCCGACATGGTGGCCGCGCACTTCACCGAGCGTTCCGGCGAGCACGCGGCTCAGATGATCCACGACTTCATGGAATATCGCCAGGTCCATCGCGAGCTCGCCGCCGACCAGCTGCTCAACGCCGTTTTCCTGGCGACCTCGGGTGCCCGGGCAACGGATTCCTCCTGGGGGCGGGTGCTGGATCTCGTCTGGCAACGCCTGAGCTCAGATGCGGCACCGGAGTGAACGGCCCGTCCTCCGGTTCTCCGGCACGGAGCGTGAGGCACACGCCAGCGCCGGGCGACCGCCCTGCCTGGTACGAGGTCGCGGACGCCTTGTGGCTGGCCTGTCAGCAGGCCGCCATGGCACGCTCCCCCTGGCGGGACGGCTCGGGAAGGGCGCCGACGCAAGAGGATCCGGCGGAGCGAGGGCTCCAGCGGCTCCCGGGCAACCCGCCCTTCAAGGACGACGCCGGTCGGCCGGCCACAGGATCGGCGATGTCCTCGCCCGCGGGCGAGGACACGACCCACGACCCGGACTCCGGCACCACGGTGGCCGATCCGGTCGCGGACGGCTCACCGTACCGGCCCGGCCCCACGGGCTCTCAGCGCATCACCGGGTTCGTCCGTCCCAGCCCGCGGCCGGTGTGGCAAGGTGGCCAAGCCGATGACGACCCGTTCTCCGGGGTGCCGCCACTTCTCAACCGGCGCCGCGTGGCCCATGCGTTGCGCCCGTTCAAGCGGACGACGGAGTCCCGCTCCGCCCGGACCGAGCTCGACGACGAGGCGACCGCTGTCCGCGCTGCCGAGGACGGCCTGTGGCTGCCGGTGAGCCGTCCGGCCCCGGAGCGCTGGCTTGATCTCGATGTTGTCGTGGACGACAGCCGATTCGCCACCCTGCACCGTCCGGTGGCCGATCAGTTCATCGAGAGCATCGCCACGGTGGGGGCCTTCAAGCGCATACGGCTGCACCTGCTGGACACCGACGTCACGACTTCCGACGCGCTCACGCTGCGCGGGACCGGCCCCAATGCTCGCCGGTTGCCGGCCACGTCCCTGCCAGGTCTCGGCCAGCGGGAACGCCGGCTGATCCTGATCCTGACCGACGGGGTCGGCGACGCCTGGCATGCCGCAGCCGCGCAGAAGGCGCTGGCGGAATGGGGGCGGAGCTTCCCCATCGCCATCGTGCAGATGCTGCCCCACCGGCAGTGGCGCCGAACCGGCATCGCGGCACATACCGCGAAACTCCGCACCTCCGGTCCTGCGCTGGCCAACCAGGCGTACCAGGCATCACTGTCCGCACCTGAGCTCGCCGGCTTCGAAGCGGCCCCTCCCGCCGCGGTGTGCGTGCCCATGCTGGAAATGGGCCCCCGGCAACTGGCCGGATGGACGCGCTTCGTCACAGCCGCCGATCAGGAATGGCACGGCCCGGTCGCAGTGTGCGCGGGGAATGAGACGCCATGGGATCAGGGGAGCCCGGTCCGGCAAGAGGAGCCGCATCCCTCATCGGACCCTGGCCCGGCCCCGCGGCACGCCGAGGACGAGCCGCAGACTTCTCCCGCCGAGCTGGTTCAGCGGTTCCGCGCCGCCGCCACGCCGACCGTGTACGCGCTGGCCGTCCATCTCGCGGCCGCGCCGTTGAACCTCCCGGTGATGCGGCTGGTGCAGCGCACCATGCTGCCCGGCTCACGGCCGGCCGACCTTGCCGAACTCGTCGGCAGTGGCCTGCTACAGCGGGTAGGGCCCAGTGACGGGCATGACCTCGATGCCGCGGACACGGTGACCTATGACTTCGTCCCCGGCACTCGCGCGGAGCTGCTCGCCGCCGGACGCCGATCTGAGACGACCAGGGTGCTCATGACCGTTGCGGACCACCTGGGCGATCGGGTCAGCGTGCTGCGCGATCTGCGCGACATGGTCGTGGCTCCGCATCGCGTCGAGGCGCCGCCCATGACCGCGGACGTCGTCCCATTCGCCGAGCCACTGCTCCACGCGTTCAGAGCACTCGCCGGCCCTTATCTGCGGCCCGCCCAGGATCTGGACATAGCGCTCGAATTGGCAACGCTGAACCCAGACCATGATGATCGTGGGCCGGCGCCAGGTAATGATTATCGTGATGCGCCAAACGCGCCTGCACTACCGCCTACGGCGGGTAGTGATAGCGCCATGCGCACTCTCAACGATCAGGCACTGAATGACGACCGCTCTTCGGAAGACAGAGCGGACATCGATAACAAAGCCCTCTTTCCTGGAGTCGGCGTGACGATCCGCACCATCCCCCCGGCGGCAGAACGCGGCCCCACCGAACCGCCACCGATATGGGGCAACGTCCCTCCGCGTAATATCAGCTTCACCGGGCGACGAGCCATGCTGGAAACGCTCCACCAGCGGCTCTCGCAGGGCACGACCGCCGTCCTGCCTGAGGCCCTGCATGGCATGGGCGGAGTCGGTAAGTCGCAAATCGCGATTGAATACGTCTACCGGCATATGCATGACTATGACCTGATCTGGTGGATCCCATCGGAGCGTCCTGGGCAGATCCAGCAGAGCCTGGCCGAACTCGCCTCCCACCTGGGGCTTCCGGTCAGCGCCGAGGTCAATGTCGCGGTTCCGGCGGTGCGAGAGGCGCTCCGGCTCGGACGTCCCTACCGCAACTGGCTGCTCATCTTCGACAACGCCGAACAGCTCGACGACGTCAGGGAGTTCTTCCCCACCAACGGTCCGGGCAAGATCCTGGTGACCTCGCGCAACCAGGCGTGGACGAGCGTGGCCAGTTCGCTGGAGGTCGACGTCTTCGCCCGGGAGGAGAGCATCGCGCTGCTCCGGTTGCGCGGTCCCGAGCTCGACGAGGCCGACACCAACGAGCTGGCCCAGCTTCTCGGCGACCTACCGCTCGCGATCGAGCAGGCGGCGGTGTGGCTGTCCGAGACCGGCATGCCCGTGGCGGAATATCTGCACCTCTTTCGGGAGAAGCACGACAAGGCGGCCGAACTTCTCCACGACGCCGCACCGGCCGCCTACGAGCTTCCGGTCGCGGCCGCCTGGAACGTCTCTCTCGACCAGCTGCGCGCCAACGATCCCGGTGCGCTGCAGTTGCTGCAGGTCTGTGCCTTCTTCGCGCCAGAGCCGATCTCCCGCCGGCTGCTGACCGGGAGCCGCAACGTCGGCGGTCCGCCCGAACTCATGGAGGTGCTGTCCGACCCCGTCAAGCTGGGCCGGGCCGTGCGCGCCATCAACCAGTACGCACTGGCCAAGATCAGTCATCGGCACAACACCGTCATGCTGCACCGGCTCGTACAGCGGGTGCTCGTCGGCCAGATGACTCCACAGGAAGCGGCCGAGCTCCGGCACTGCGGTCATCAGCTGCTCGCCAAGGCGGACCCGAACGCCCCGGACCTGTCCGTCCACTGGGAGCAGTACGCGGAGCTGCTGCCGCACGTCCTGCACTCCGACATCATCGACTGCGACGACCCCTGGGCCCGGCAACTCGTCCTCAACCAGATCGACTTCCTGTTCCAGTGGGGCGACCACCACGGATTCCTCAGCCTGGCGCAGAGAGCGGTCGACACCTGGACCGACAAGCTGGGTGCGGATCACGAGCAGACGCTCGCGGCGGGTCTGCACCTCGGCCGCGCGCTGCGGCTGCACGGACGCTTCACCGAGGCCTACGAGCACCATGTCCGGGTGCGCGACACCCTCGGGTCCAGCTTCGGCATGGAGGACGAGCGGACCCTGGAGGCCCAGCAGTTCGTGGGCGGCGACCTCCGTTACCTCGGCGACTTCGCCCAGGCGCTGGCACTGGACGAGCAGTCCTTCGAGGTCGTACGGCGCAAGTTCGGCCAGGACGACCCCACCACCTTGCGGCAGGCGCATCTGTACGCCATCGACCTGCGGCTCACCGGTGATCCGGAGCGTGCTCTCGTGCTGGACAACGACACCCACCAGCGACTGGTCACCGTCCTCGGCGAGGACCACCCGAGCACGATCAGCTCGCTGGCCGCGATCGCGGTGGACGAGATGGAGGCCGGCCGGTACGTCAAGGGACGCGACCTGATGCGACAGCACATCCAACGCCTCGAGAAGGTGTACGAGCCCGGCTCCGCGGGCCTGGCCGAGAGCCTCACCATGATCTCGGTCATGGAGCGCAAGGCCGGTGATCACGACAAGGCGTTGGAGCTGTCCGATCAGGCGATGACCCTGTTCCGCGGACGCTACGGTCAGCTCCACCTCGGGACGGTCGCCGCGGCCCTGAACCACGCCGTCAATCTCCGGCAGGTGAACAACCTGGCCGAGTCCATCTCGCTGGCCAAAGAGACCATCAAGCACTACCAGGCCATGTTCGGCCCGAGGCATCCCAACACACCGGCCGCCAATGTTAATCTGGCCGTCGCCCTCCGGCTGGACGGCCGGCTGGCCGAGGCGAGACAGCTGGACGAGGCTTCTCTGGCCACGCTGACCGAGGTACTCGGCCCGGACCACCCACGAACCATCGTCTGCTGCATCAACCTGGCCAGCGACCTTTTCGCGCTCGGCGACTTCGAAGGCGCGCTTCAGATGGATCGTGAGTCACTGCGGCGCGCCCGCGAGGTCCTGAGGGAAGACCATCCCACCACCCTCGCCTGCGCCCTCAACCACGGACTCGATCTGCGCGCCATGGGTGAAGAGGCGGAGGCCGAAACACGGCTCGCGGACGCGATGGCGCGGCTGCACAGAGCTCTCGGGGATGGCCATCCGGCGGTAATCTCGGCCCGTCAAGGCATCCGAGCCGACTGCGATATCCATCCCATCCCGGTGTGATCATTTCAGCGAGCGGCGGCCCCACCCGTGGGGGCGGGGCCCCGTCTCCGATCCACGGCAAAGCACTGTTGCCGAAGCCAAGCCTTCATACACTTCCCGGGCAAGGGATAGATATACATAGGCCATCGGGCCTCAACACGAAATAAGGTCACTCGGAAATGTCCGTTTAGGCCCACTGTCCGGTGATTGACGTGGCACCTGGTCGACATGTGGACAACATAGACTTTCCCACGTATAGTGCAGTAGGTATATTTCCTACTCCCTATTGGCGCGCCCTAAAAAGTCAACAAACTGTGACCCGGTGAGCAGCTCTGGTCCGAGTCGCCTGCAGGCAATTCCGACCCGCTTCCTCGCGACCATTGAATGCTGCTACAGAGCGGAAGAGGGAATGGTCAGTCAAGAGGAGCTGGACAATGCCTCATGGCGCAAAAGCAGCCAATCCGACTCCAGTGGCGGCTGCGTCAGCATGGCGGCGATGGGCCCTTACTGCGCCATACGAGACAGCAAGGACGCCAGTGGTCCCATGATCATTTTTTCGAAGGTCGCGCTATGCACGTTCTTTCGCGCGATAAAAGAGGGTAATTTCGACTGATCGGACTACGGATTGAACGGAGGCGCGGCCGGGTCGAGCACCACGCCTCCCAGTCGGCTTCCCTTCAGAGCTCGAATTCGTTGCTCTTGATGGCGATCATGAACGTCCGCCACTCGGCCACCGAGAACGCGAGTTGAGGTCCACCCGGGTTCTTCGAGTCCCGAACCGCCCGCGCATCCTCGATGGCGGCGACCTCCACGCACGCGCCGATCGTCGGGTCGTTACTTCGACTGCTCTTCCGCCAAGCGGGCGTGACGACCGAATTACTCATGTTTCCTCCCTTAGATACAGATCCGCTCGGTCCTTCGTCTACATCAGGACCGAGCGACCAGTTGCGTGTCGGCATCAAAATATCGCAACCTTTAGCCGACAGGAAAGCCGGTTGTCGCCAAATAGGGCTCCCAAACAAATCTTACAAAGACGTCGAAGCATTTAAAAGTCATGTACGCGCCAAAGTAAGAGGAAAGAGGCCTGCATTCGGATATCAGGCGAATCGGGCCGGCCGGGTGCAGGAGGCCCGCGCCGTCGGCCGGCAGGTTGCAGGCTCTGCCTGTCCACGGTGTCGGCTTCGTCTCCATGCGCCGCCAGTGATGCGGCCGACCGGTCCCGGAGGGCCCCCGGACCCCCAAGGGGCTGTTCCAAGGGGCGTTGCGCCCCCGGGTAAGGGCCCGGTCCGACTCAGGGATGTCTCAGGGCGATTCCCGATATCGCTGCGACGAGGCGCCCGGCAGCATGGAGGCATGGACGACAACACCACGGCGATGTCATTCCGCCGCACTCGAAAAGGCAGGCTCCTCGCCGGCGTCTGCTCCGGCCTGTCCCGGCAGTTCGGCTGGGACGTCAACATCATCCGGCTGCTGCTGGCGATCATCACGATCCTCACCAGCGGCATCGCCGCGGTCTTCTACGGGCTCGCGTGGCTGCTGATCCCCGAAGAGGGCCAGGACAGGTCCATCGCCCAGCGACTGATCGAGAACAACACCAAGCACTGACGGGACCCACACGACCTACGCCGGGAGGATGCGGCCGTAAGGCGCTCAGGTCCCTCACCGGCCCGGACGCGGGTGGCATGCTGAAGTGATGGACCAGGCGCGGGTTCACATCCACCTGGCGGCCGAGCTGTGGCTGTTCGTCGCACCCCGGCACCGGCGCGAGCACGTGGAGGTCCCCCATGACGGGACCTCCTCGCTGGGTCACGTCATCGAGTCGCTCGGCGTCCCGCTCCCGGAGATCGGCGATCTCCTCGTGTCCGGCCGGGCCGTACCGCCGTCCTACCGCCCCGCGAGCGGCGACGAGGTGACCGTGCGGGCACCGCGCCGGCCGCAGGAGCTACCGGTGACTCCCCCGGCGTTCCTGTTGGACGTGCACCTCGGCACCCTGGCCCGCCGGCTCCGGCTGCTCGGCCTGGACACCGCCTACAGCAACGACCGTGACGACGAGGAACTGGTCGTACAGGCCAACGCCGAGCGCCGGGTGCTCCTGACCCAGGACCGGGGGCTGCTGTGCCGCAGGAAGCTGTGGCTCGGCGCCTACGTCCGCGGCGCCCGGCCCGACGACCAGCTGCACGACTTCCTCCAGCGCTTCGCGCCCCCCCTGGCCCCCTGGACCCGCTGTACGAGCTGCAACGGAAGGCTGTCCATGGCCGGCAAAGAGGACGTGGAGCACCTGCTCCGCCCCGGCACCCGGCGGTCCTATGACGTCTACGGCCAATGTGACACCTGCGGCCATGTCTATTGGCGCGGCGCGCACAGCCGGCGGCTCGAGGACATCGTCGAAAGGGCCACCCGGACCGTGGCCGCATATCGCTATATCGCCGAATACCGGAAAGACAGGACCTCCTGAGGTCAAGGGCCCTGTCCCACCGCCCCCACGAGGCCGGCCACGACCGGCGGACACGCCACCGTACGGCCGGCCGGGCGGTGCGGCTCGATCCGGATCCGCAGGTCGTACGCCCCCGATGGCGGATACAGCGGCGTGCAGGAGCCTCCGGCGACGAGCGTTCGCCTGCCGACCGGAGTGGCGATCAGCGGAAGCTCGCCGAAGCGCTGCGGGGCCTCGGGGCGCAGCAGCCACCACCCGGACGTACGGACCCGGCGTCCCGGCACCGCGTAGTAGTCCAGAACGGCCTCATTGGGCGAGGCCACGGCCTCCATCGTGAAGCGGCCGCCGCGCACCACGAAGATCTCCACGGCGGGCGCGCGGTAGGCCGAGTGCTCGTAGGCCAGGGCGAAGGACCCGCCGGCCGGGACCGGACGTGACGCCACCATGGTGCCGTCCGGGAGTTCCACCGCGATGGACCGCGGCGCGGCACGGATCGTGGCGCAGCTCTCGACACAGGCCGCGGACAGGAGGATCGTCGCGGCGCACGCCCCCCAGGTCCGCCATCGCCTCATCCTCCGGTGAAGTACCGCCGGGCCCCCGGGTGCAGCTGGGCCGGCGCGACCTGCTGCGCCAACTGCCTGTCGAGGTTCCCGGCCTCCGGGTGGACGCGCTCGAGGTCGGCCTTCTTGTCGAACAGCAGCTTGGTCAGGTCATAGGCGAGATCGTCGCTCATCTTCTCGCTGACCATGAGGTAGTTGGGGACTCCCACGGTCTTGACGTCACCGGACAGGCCGTACGCCCGGCCCGAGATCGTGATCTCGCGATAGAACTGCCCGTACTTCTGGGTCAGCGCGGGGAGGAGATCGGTGGTGTCGATCAGGGACACGTCCTTTTTCGTGCTGGTCAGGTCGGTGATGCCCGCGGTCGGCACGCCCCCTGACCAGAAGAAGGCGTCGAGCGTGCCGTCCTTCATCGCCTGGACCGACTCGTTGATGCCGAGCTGCTGGGCCTTGAGGCCACTGCCCGGATCGATCCCGGCGGCCTCCAGCATGCGGCGGGCGATCACCAGGGTGCCGGAGTTGGGCGCCCCGATGCCGACCCGCTTGCCCTTCAGGTCCGCGACCCTCTTGACGCCCGAGGCCTTCGTCGCGGCGAGCTGGGTGTAGTTGTCATAGATCCTGGCCAGCGCGCGCACCGGCTGGGGCGAGGGGAACGACTCTCTGCCCTGAACGGCGTCCGCGGCGGAGTCGGCGAGGGTGAAGGCGACGTCGGCCCGGCCGGAGGCGATCAACTTGAGGTTGTCGACGGACGCGGACGTGGCGGACGCGGTGGCCTGGACACCCTTGAGATCGGACGAGATGAGCTTCGCCAGGCCACCGCCGTAGACGTAGTAGACCCCGGTGGTCCCGCCCGTGGCGATCGACAGCCGGGTGCCGGCCTTGCCACAGCCGGTCGCCACCAGCGCCGCCGCGACCAGCATGACCATGATTCGTTTCATGCCCTTTTCCTCCTGAGCGCGAGGTGGACCACGACCGCGATGGCCAGCAGGCAGAGCCCTGTGGCCACCGGGACGGGTTCGAGATAGAGGAGCAGTACGGCGGCGACCGCGCACAGCAGCCGCTCCGCCGGGCCGGCCGGGCCCACGAGCCATCCACCCGTGACCACGGCCAGCGCGGCCACGGCGACGACGGACACCGCCGTGGCCAGCAGTACGTCCGGCCACGGCGCCAGCCCCAGGAGGGCTCCGCCGTGGTCGGTGAGGACGAACGCGAAGGGAACCAGGAAGGCCGGCAGGGTGTAGCGCCAGGCCATCATCATGGTCTTGAACGCGTCACCG
Source organism: Actinomadura sp. (assembly GCA_036008685.1). Classification (GTDB taxonomy): domain Bacteria; phylum Actinomycetota; class Actinomycetes; order Streptosporangiales; family Streptosporangiaceae; genus Actinomadura_C. Next base: position 14,870 of record DASYNF010000300.1, read on the forward strand.
CCGGTGATGGCGGCGGCGGCCACCGCGGCCAGCGCCGTCGGGGGACTGACCTCCGACAGGACCGCGTAGTAGAAGACGAACATGTAGGCCTCGGGGGCCGCGACGCCGAGGCCGGTCAACGCCGGCGCGACGACCACCGCGGCGATGATGAACGACGCCGTCACCGGGACCGCGAGCCCGAGGATCCAGATGGCGAGCGCCGCGAACAGCGCCGTGAGCCCGAGGTTTCCGCCGGCCAGGGTCACCACGATGTCGCTCAGCTTGAGCCCGAGGCCGGTCAGCGTGACGACCCCGACGATGATGCCGGCGACGGCACAGACCGCGGTCACGGGAATGACGCCGAGGCTGCCCTGCACGAGTGCGCGCCAGAGGCGCCGCGGCGTCAGCCTGTGACGGGAGTCGAGGAAGGACAGCCCGAAGGCCACCGCGGTGGCGATGACGACGGCCTGGAAGGGCGAACGGCCGATCGCCATCAGCGCGACGATCAGCAGCAGCGAGCTGAAGTGGTAACCGAAACGCAGGAGCAGCCTGCCGAAGGGCGGCGCGTCCACCTTCGCGGGCCGGGTCTTCAGGCGCCGGGCGTCGATCTCGATGGCCAGGAACACGCCGACGTAGTAGAGGATCGTCGGCACGGTCGCATAGAGCAGGACCTTGAGGTAACTGACCCGCAGCAGCTCGGCGATGATGAAGGCGGCCGCGCCGAGCGTCGGCGGCGAGAGGATGGCTCCGATCCCGCCCGCGGCCATCACCCCGCCGGCCTGGGCCGGCGGATAACCGGCCCGGCGCAGGATGGGCCATGAGACCGACCCCAGGCTCACCGTGGTGGCCACCCCGGAGCCGGACACGGTGCCGAGCAGGAAACCGGCCATCGTGATCGTGCGTCCCGGCGCGCTGCGGGACTTGCGGAAGGCCGCGAAGCTCACGTCGATGAAGAACCGGCTCGCGCCCGAGAGGTCCAGCACGGACCCATAGATCGTGAACAGCACGATGTAGGTCGCGGCGACATCCAGGGGGACGCCGAAGAAGCCCTCGGTGCCCATGTACAGCTGGTCCACCAGGCTCGGGATGTCATAGCCCCGGTGCCCGATCTGCCACCCGAACGGGATGTAGGCGCCGAAGTAGCCGTACAGCAGGAAAGCGATGCAGATCGCCGGGAGCACCCAGCCGACCGTCCGTCGTGCCGCTTCGAGGAGCAGCAGGGTCAGGCCGATCCCCATGGCGATGTCGGTGCTCGTCGGGTCGGTGCCGCGGGTCACGAAGGCGTCGAAGTCGAGCAGCGGATAGACCATGACGACCAGTGCGGCCACGGCCAGCAGCCAGTCCGGGACCCCCGGCCGGTCCTTCTCCTGGCTGTCCTTCCCCTGGCTGTCCTTCTCCGGCCCGGGCTCCGCGCCGGCCTTGCCGGGTCTCCTGATGCGAACACCGGAGCGGTAGGCCAGGAACGTCAGCGGCAGCGCCACCGCCAGGAAGGTCATGCGGTATTGCAGGACCGCGGTGGGCCTGAACACCACCACGAGGGCATAGACCGACAGCAGACCGGCGGCGCCCCAGACCAGATGCCGGGGCGGTCCGGTGAGGCTTCGGGCGGGCCGCTCCTGTTCGTAGTCCTGCGCGATATCGGCCCGTGGTGCCTCGACCGTCATATTCAGCGTCCCTCCTCGCGGAGCTGATCCGGACCTTACGGGGAACGCCGTCACGCACAGAAGATGATCGGTGACGGTGTGGCCACATCCGGCCACGCAGACATGGGATCGCGGAAGTACGGGAACGAGCGGGCTTCGGCTCGGAAGCACAGCATCCCGGGCTCAGATCAAGAGGTTCTTGTAAGCGATGCTGGCCCGGCGTGCTCCGGTCGCTCCGGAGGCGAAGCCGAAGCACAGCCGCACCTCAGGGGCATGGTCTCCGGGCGAGGTGACCTGGATGGCCATGCCTTCCGGCTCGCGGAAGGTGAGACCTCTGAACGCCGTGGTGAGCCGCCGCTCCACCACGCGTCCCGTGTTCATGTCGACGCAGGTGATATGCGCATTGCCGGTCGGGGCCTTCGAGCCGTCTCGGCCATAGGCGGTGCCGTGGAAGAGGTAGACGTACTGCCCGAACAGGGCGAACCCCTGGGCCGGCTGCGTCGAGCGACTCGGATCCGGCAGGCTCACCTCCGCGAGCCGATGGCGACCGTCCAGCAGCCCCTTTCGTGCGTCGTCCAGGTCATAGACGGCGGCCCGTAGCCGTCCGTCTCGGGTGAAACGCACCACGAGACGGTTGTGCCATGGGTCGATCGCCGGTCGCGGACTCGCCAGTCCGAGCAGGCGTGGGGTGCGATCGGAAATGCCGGGGTGACTCGAATCGATCGACGCGCCGTCGGCGAACCTGAAGCGGGCCAGCCTGGTCCCCCAGCCATCGCGGGCGCGATATTCGGTCCACAGGTACGGCACCGCGCCGGCTCCCGCGGACTCGATCCCGATCTGCTCGCCGTGGCCGAATCCACGTAGGTACATGTGCCCGAGCCTGCGCCCGGCCAGGTCCAGCTCGGTGACGCACAGATCGCCGCTCGGAATGGCGCTTCCGGACATCAGCTGCACCGTATAGATGTGCCGGTTGGCGTTGTCGAAAGCGAAGGACTGCAGGACTCTTCCGCCCTTGAGCGCCTTTTCCTTGATGAGCGCCCGTGAGCCCGCCGTGAGATCGAACCGCCGTGACCTGCGGATGGCGGCCGTCGCGGTCCCGGCGCCCAAGCCCGGAACGGCCTGAAGGCCCAGTGCGGCCGCGGCACCCGCAGCACCGGCCACCAGCCTCCGTCGAGTGACTCCATCCGACACGGGAGCTCCTCCCCACCGGGGGAAATCCGGGTGCTCACGAATTCACGGGCCATCGGACCGTACGCGGGAGTCAGGTCCGCAGGCCGAAGACCCCGGGCGGGGGTTCCGGCGACCGGCGGGCCGTGTCGTCGGTCACAGGAGCGGCACCCCCGGTGAAATCGCTCAGCTCCCGGCCGTACAGGACACGGGCGGAGAACGGGTCGGTGGCCGCGAGCCGGGTCAGCGAGGCGGTCGGGAGTTCCCGCCCGGAGGCGACCAGCACCACATTGCCGAAGCGCCGCCCTCGCAGGACGCCCGGCTCGATCATCACACAGACGTACGGGAAGACCTCGCGGGCCGTGGCGACCTGAGCTCGCAGGAAGGCCAGCGGAGCACCGTCGGCGACGTTGGCCGCGTAGATCCCGTCGGACCGGAGGGCCCGGGCGACGGACGTGACGAATTCCACAGAGGTGAGATGGGCGGGGGTCCGGCCGGCCGTGAAGACATCGGCCACGAGCAGGTCGAAGGCCCCCTCCGGCGCCCGCGACAGGACCTCACGGGCATCGCCGGTCCGCACCCGGATCCGCCACGTACGGTCCCAGGGGAGCCGTCTGCGCACGAGATCCACGAGCGCGGCGTCGACCTCGACGACCTGCTGGCCCGAGCGTGGCCGGGTGGCCGCCACGTAGCGGGCGAGAGTCAGCGCTCCACCGCCCAGGTGCATGACCCGCAAGGGCCGGCCCTGCGGTGCCGCCTTGTCCACGACATGGCCCAGCCGCCGCACGTACTCGAACTGCAGATACTCGGGGTCCTCCAGGTCGACATGCGACTGCGGAGTCCCGTCGATCATGAGCGTCCAGGCGCTCGGACGGTCCGGGTCGGGCACGAGCTCGGCCATCCCGGAGTCCACGGCCTCCTGCTCCACCGCCATGCGACGGGTCCGCTGCCGATGCGTCATCTCTCCAGTATCCGCTCGGGAGGACCGCGGTCCGGCCCCGAACGCGCCTGCCCGGACCGGTGGCAACCCCCTACGGACAGGGGCTTCCGTCCGCCCGCGGAGACATCGATCATGCCTGCCTCGACACCGAGTTGGCGCATGTCGCGGCGATCGCCTATGCTTTCGGACGTCGCCAAGAACGGGGTCACCCCGAGCGGGCACAGCCGAGGTGAAACCCCCCGGCACGCAAGGTCCTGTGGAGCAGCTAGGAGTGCTCGCCACCCTGTCAAGGTGGAGGTCGCGGGTTCAAATCCCGTCAGGACCGCTGAAGGCGCGCGAGTGCCTCTAGGGCAGGTAGCTCAGTCGGTACGAGCGTCCGCCTGAAAAGCGGAAGGTCGGCGGTTCGACCCCGCCCCTGCCCACTTCCTAGATCAGCGAAAAGGCCCTTGACCAGCACATACGTGGTCAGGGGCCGTTTTTGTGTGTCCGGCTGTATCCGGCTGTCACCGATGGCTTGCGGGTGGCCGTGCGGC
>DASYNF010000301.1:0-9579 GCA_036008685.1 Actinomadura sp.
GAACCTGCTCGTTCTGGACGAGCCGACCAACCATCTCGACCTGGCGGCGATCGAACAGCTGGAGTCCGCGCTCGACTCCTATCCCGGCACCCTGCTGCTGGTGACCCACGATCGCCGGATGATCGACGCGGTGCACACCACTCGCCGTCTGCACCTCGCAGACGGCCGCGTCACAGAGACAGAGCCGGGCTGACGAGGAGAAGAGTCCATCCAGATCGTGGCGGGTTCGACGATCCCTGCGGTTAAGGCCGTCGGCCTCCTCACCGGCCAGGACCACCCGGCTTACCCGCGGCTGCCGGTGCTCGGGCCGTGGCCGGCCATGCGCTCCGGGTCGGCTTGTCCTCGGATCACGTCCCGTCTCCGGTTCTCGGGCGCTGGCGGGCGGCTCTGCGATCCTGGGCCGGTCGTCTCCGGAGAGTACGGTGCGACTGACGACAACGTTGACGACAACGACCCCGTCCAACGGCTCACACCGACACACGTCGACCACCGTCTGACCCCGGCGAGAACACGGCGATCAGGGTGGTTGTCACTCCTGAAAAGCGGAAGGTCGACGGTTCGCCCCCGCCCCTGCCCACTCCCCTGAACAGACAGAACGGCCCCAAGCGAACATCGCTCGGGGCCGTTCTTCATGACATCCGTCGGCGAACGGTCAGTGTGGTCACCCCGTCTTCGCTGCGCCCTCATGCGTGATGGACACCGCCGCACAGGATTTCACGGCCGTGTCGGCCGGGCTCTGTAAGCTCTGCAGGAGTGAGGGGAGGCTCAGCATGACCGCACAGCCGCAGGACTTCGCTCCTGGAGATGCGCCCCAGCCAGAGAAGAACCTGCGCGCCATCCGGGCCGCTCTGGTCGTCCCTGAAGACCGCGAAGCCTTCGATGCCGGGCTCAGGGCCGTGCTCGATGAGGTCCGCGTGAGTCTGGATCTTGGCGTGTTGAACGACTTCGTGCATCGCTGGTGGATCTCGGCATGCGACTCAGCGCGAGATCCCGAAGGACGTCGACGGATGCATGCCCGCGCTGGGCAGATCCTGGCCGGGGGGGCTGTCTCCCAGGGGAGACCATGGCGTGAGCTGCTCGCCGAGCGCGAGACCGGACGGTAGGTGTACCGGCTCGGCTTGGACCCTGCCGCTGAGAAACAGATCATCACCGTCCCCGAAGAAGCCCTACGCCCGCTCGCCGAGCTGTTCACCTTGCTGGAGACCGCGCCGTGGAGCGGGCAACCGTTCAACCCTGCCAACCCCAGAGGCAACATGCTCACTCACGCCTTCGGTGAACGCGGTCTCGCAACGTACCTGGTCCTAGAAACAGCGTGAGGTACATCTGCTTCGTATTGAGTGGCCATAATTCATAACCAGGTAAGCGACGACCACTGACGGCAACGTCGCCTGCCACTGACGACCCCAGGCACACGTCGACAGCCGCCTACCTCGGCATGCTGCCTACGATCAGGGTGGTTGCTACTTCTGAAAAGCGGAAGGTCGGCGGTTCGACCCCGCCCCTCCCCACCCCCCTGAACAGCGAAAGACCCCGAGGGATCATCGCAGGAGCCGGGTGTCGACCAGTCCCGCTCCCGGAATCTGGGGACCAGCGGGATGATGCCACGTCGATGGTGACCTGGCGTCCGACAGCAGCGCCGGCCCGGTGGGCGAGCTGGTGACCGTCGCGACCTAACCGGTGACCGCGTAGGCGCCGAAGCGGCGCGCCCCGTTCCACCCCGGCCGGCAGCGAACGCGTGGCCGGATGGTCGCGCAGATGCACCACCACGTACGCCATCACCGCATAGAAACCGAGCGCGGTGGTGAGGTGCCGGTAGCCACGGCGGTCACCACCCGCCGGGCGCCCGGCGGGTGGGAGGGGCGAGGGTCAAGCCGGCAGGCCCAGGCCGCGCGCCAGGATCGTGGCCGTGGTCGCGATCACCTTCTCATCGCGGGGCGCGTCGGCGTCCCGCCGGTTGGTGGAGATCGAGAAGATCACGGGGGCGGAGGAGCCCGGCGGCCAGGCGATGGCCACGTCGTTGGCGGCCCCGCCGGAGCTGCCGGTCTTGTCGCCGATCGTCCATTCCTTGGGCAACCCGGCGCGGATGCGATTGTCGCCGGTGGTGTTCCCGCGCAGCCAGCCGATCAGCCGCTTCTTCTCCTCCTCGGCAAGGCCGTCGCCGACGGTGAGCCGGTGCAGGTCGCGGCCCATGAACGCGGGCGTGGTGGTGTCGCGCCTCTCACCCGGGGACCACTCGTTCAGCTCGGTCTCCCAGCGGTCCAGCCGGGAGATGGGGTCGCCGAGGGAGCGCAGGAAGCGGGTCAGCCCCTCCGGTCCGCCGATCTGCTTCAGCAGCATGTTGCCGGCGGTGTTGTCGCTGTACTTGAGGGCCGCGTCGCAGAGCTCCGCGACGGTCAGCCCGCTGTCCACGTGCTTCTCGGTGATCGGCGAGTATTCCACCAGGTCGTCGCGCGACCAGCGGACGACGCGGTCCATCAGGCCCGGATCCTCCTCGCGCGCCTTGCGCAGGACCGCCGCTGCCGCCACCACCTTGAACGTCGACAGGTAGGGGAAGCTCTCGTGCGCCCGGTAGGTGACGACGCGGCCGCTGGCCGTGTCCAACGCGAACGCTCCGATGCGTCCCTGGTAGGACGCCTCCAGTTCGCGCAGTCGTTTGTGCACCTCGGCCTGGCGGGACGCCGCCGTGTCGCTCGCGATGGCCGGCCGGGTCTGGACGGTGCTCTGGCCGCTGCGGGTGACCGCCCTGCTGTCGGCCGGGTCCGTCCCCGCGCCGCAGGCCGCGCCGCCGAACAGCAGGGACGCCGCCAGCGCCGTTGCGCCCAGCCCCCTCCGCGGCCACCGGCGATGGGGATCGTGCATGCTCGGGCTCCTCGCTCTGATCCTCGTCCATGATCTTCGGACGGGAGAAAGCAGAGCAGACCCGCACTCCTCATGTCGAATACGGATAGGACCTGCCGGTCGCACGGCCGGCCCGTCGTACGGCATCGAGGGCCTCTCTGGCCTGGTCGGGAGAGTCGGCCAGCAGCTCGGAGGCCACTCCCGCCTGTACGTTGATCACCGCGAGCGTGTGGGCGGAGACATCGTGCAGCTCCTGGGCGATCCGCACCCGCTCTTCGGCGGCCCGCTCTTCGGCGGCCCCCTCTTCGGCGGCCCGCTGTGCGGCCGCGCGTTCATGCTCCACCGCGAGCAACCCCAGACGGGCCTCAGGACATGGCTCGCTCCAGCGCGTCGGCGACGCGGAGCAGGGTCGCCTCGTCGTTGTGCCGCGCGACGAGCTGCACGCCGACCGGCAGCCCCGGGCCGGCGCGGCCCGGCAGGGTGATGGCCGGCAGGCCGGTGAGGTTGAACAACGAGGTGAGGCGGGTCAGCATCCACTCCACGTGCAGCTCGTGGCCGGCCACCTCCACGTGCTCGGTCCCGATCCGCGGGGCGAGTGCCGGAACCGTCGGGAGCATGAGGATCTGCGCGTCCTCGAGCCGGGCCATCAGCCAGTCGGTCGTGGACGCCAGCTCCGCACGGACGCGCGCCAGCGTGACCGGATCCGCCGGCGGCCGCGAAAGGTTCACCGTGAGGTCCGGGCCGAAGGCCGAGGCGTCGCGGCCGAACGCCGCGCGGTGCCAGGGCTCGGCCTCGGCGTGCACGAGCGTGAAGATCCGGTCCACGAGCGGCCCCTGGTCCGGCATCTCCACCGCTTCGACCACGGCCCCGATCTCGCCCAGCGCCGCGGCGGCCCGGTCCACGCCCGCCCGTACCGCCGGATCGATGATCGCCTCGGCCCATCCGAGCAGACGGCGAACCCGCACGCCCGTCACGTCGCCGCCGAGCACGGGAACCTCCACCGCCGGGAGGCGCCCGGTCCGCTCGTCGGTGGGGTCGGCGCCGGCGAGGAGCTCGTACATCAGCGCGGCGTCCGCGACCGTACGGGTGATCGGCCCGACGTGGTCGAAGCTCGGTCCCAGTGGCGTGACCCCGGTCAGGCTGATCCGGCCGTACGTCGGCTTCAGGCCGACGCAACCGCACAGGGCCGCCGGGATCCGCACGCTGCCGCAGGTGTCGGTGCCCACCGACGCCAGGCTGGTGCGCGCCACCACCGAGGCGGCCGAGCCACCGGACGAGCCGCCGGGGACCCGCTCGGCGTCATGCGGGTTGCGCGTCGGCCCGAAGTGCGGGTTGTTGGTCGTCCCGCCCCACGCCCATTCATGGGTGGCGTGCTTGCCCAGCAGGACGGCTCCGCCGGCGCGCAGCTTCGCCGCCACCGTCGCGTCCTCCTCCGGGAAGTGGTCGCGGCGCAGAGCCGATCCCGAGGTCGTACGGACGTCGGCCGTGTCGATGAGGTCCTTCAGACCGATGGGGATGCCGTGCAGGGGTCCTCGGCGGACGCCGTGGGACAGCTCCTCCTCCGCCTGCTCCGCCTGCTTCCGCGCGCGGTCGTCGGCCAGGGTGGTGTAGGCGTTCAACTCCGGATCGACGTCCGCGATCCGGGCGAGATACGCCTCGGTCAGAGCGACCGGTGAAAGGGATCCGTCGGCGATGAGCGCCGAGGCCTCCGCGATGGTCAGCTCGGTGAGGTCCTGGTCGGACATCGATGGCACGCTCGCTTTCGTACGGTCGGGGTGCCGGGGCCGAGCGGATCAAGCCGGGCAGGGCAGGACCGGCTGCCACCGGGGGACATCAGGAGTGGCGGCCGTGACAGCGTGGATCACACGGCTTCACCGTAACGTCGCTCGAGAGGGCATCCCGGGCAACTGAGGCGAGCTTCATCAGCGGCGCGATCGTGCCGGTCGACGGCGGTCGGACTGTGCTCGCCCGCGACCCCGGGGCATGGCTCCGGAGGAGGCGACGGTCACCGGCTCATCGTCTGGCGAACGCCAGGCCCACGCCCGAAGCGATGACCGCCGTCAGGACGACCATGACGATGACCGTGGACAGCGGGTCGCGGCGACGCGGCCGTGGCTCGGTCCGGGGAGGCCGGGTGCGGCCGGCGGACATGGAGGCCGACGGGGCCGGCGGGCGTCTGGTCGCGGACGGCGTGGGGTCCGGGGCCCTCCGCGTCAGAGGCTCCGGGGTGTTGCGCGGGATCACCGGGCCCGCCTGCGGGGGGACGGCCGGCGGGGGCACGGGCCTCGGTGGCCGGGGGGCCGGGGGCACCGGCTTCGGGGGGCTCGGCTTCGGGGGACTCGGCGGGACGGGGCTATGCGGCGGTGCGGGAGCGGGAGGCGGCGGGCCGGTGCCGGCCCGGCACGCGCCGATGACGAGCCGAAGCCGCACGATGACCGCGATGTCGAGATCGACGCAGAGAAGGCGGCCCGGTGCCGCGGCGGGGCGGCCCACGACCGTTGCCGGCATGGTGGTCGTACGGGCGGGAACGTCGGCGACCGCGGGGGCCGCGATCCCGAGACCGGCGGCCGTCCCGGCCACGAGCACGCCGACATGCAGGAGCCGCACCCTCAGCCGCCCCCTGGGATCCGCCGCAGCTCCTGGAGGGCGGCGTCGAAGGCGTCGGGCTCCACCGCGAGACCGCCGGCGAAGACATGCGAGATGTTGAAGGCGAGATAGATGCCCATCCCGAGCAGCGCGGCCATCACCGCCAGTGGCACGACCGTCTTGGCGTGTGGCCGCTCGCCGGCCATGAACGGGAAGATGATGACTGCCAGTCCGGTCAGGATCGTGAGGACGTGCAGCCCGATGGGCGGGCCGGCCTTCGCATCCGCCACCCGTTGGGTGCGGGCCGCGGAGAGCGCGCTGAGTTGCTGAAGGACGTCATTGCGCCTGTCCCTCGCGTCGTCGGTGGTGACGCTCAGCCCGATGACCTCGGTGCGGATCTTTCGCAGCCGCGCCCACCCTTCCGGAGTGAGCTCTCCGCTCGCCATGAGGGGCCATTCCTTGGTAAGTACAAACCGAACATAATCCTGTAATTGCGCCTGGATCGGTCCGGCCTCCGCGGCCGGGAGTCCAGTGGCGGACCATGAGGCCTCCACCGCGGCCCGGCTCTCGGCGTAGGTGTTCTGCCGGGCGGAGTCGGCCGTGCTCCACGGCACCACGATCGCGATGGCGAACGCGACCAGGAACAACGCGGACAGCATGGACCCGGAGTGACGGGAGGTCTCGCCCTCGAGTTCGGCGTCGGTGGGGATCTTCCGGAACACCCAGGCCGACGCGATGACCACGCCGACCGCCGCGGCCGCGGCGAGAATGCAGACCAGCATGGCCGCCTCCACAACTCGGTCGGGAAAGGCCCCGCGTTCCCCCAAAGAACGCCACCATATGACTACCAGAAGCATGCGCGCGATGACTGGCCGTTAGTGGCCGGGTAAAGGCGCTTGACCATCCGAGCCAGGGAAGTGCTCACCCTGAACGGTTACATAAAGGCGATAAGCGATAATCCGGATAGGGGATAACCGGGACAACGGCGTCGTCGATCCTCAGATCACGCGTGGCCCCGAGCCCGCACCGGCCCTCCCCGCGGACGCCGCCTCACACCGGCCGTACGACCTCAATCGTCACGCTCACGGCCACGCCCACGGCCACGGTCGTCCTCGGCGGTGTGGGCCACCGGACCGCCGCCCTCACAGACGACGGTCACCGCGTACTCCCGCGCCGCGGACTCGAACGTGAGCGACGCCACGGCCACGGGCCCCCGGACCAGGTCCTCGGCGCGGTAGCCCTGCGCCGGGCTCCACGCCAGGAGCGTGACCCCGTCCGTACCGCACCTGGCCGTCACGGTCCCGCCGCCCGCGCGCAGCACCCGGGTGAGGCCGCCGTCCTTACCCGGTGTGGCCTGAGCCGGGGCGCGGGGTGAGGACGCCGGCGTCGCCCCGGACCCGTTCAGCGCCCGCTCGACCGCTTGCCGGTCGAGCGGGCGCACGTCCTCCGACTCGGTGATGCCGGACTCCAGCGCTCCGATGGCCGCGACCCCGGCCGCCGGGGCGGCGGCGGCGAGCGTGAGCCAGCCGGCCATGCGGAGAAGGACACGTCGGTTCATTTCGCAATCATGACGCGGCCGGGTCTAAGACGGGGTTAAGGCGCCCATAAGAGCACGCTCGGCCACAGCGCACACCCGTACGGAAGGGTTACCGTGCAGGCGTGCCCCAGGTGCTGCTCATCGAGGACGACACCAAGATCCGTACCACGCTCGTGCGAGCGCTCGGCGACCACGGCCACGCCGTGTCGTCCGCGCCCACCGCCATGGCCGGCCTGCGCACCGCCGTCGAGGACCGGCCGGACGTGGTGATCCTCGACCTCGGGCTGCCGGACCTGGACGGCCGGGAGATGCTGCGGATGCTGCGCGCGGTCAGCCGCGTGCCGGTCATCGTGGCCACGGCCCGTGACGACGAGGGAGAGATCGTCCGGGTGCTGGACGCCGGCGCGGACGACTACGTGATCAAACCCTTCGGCGCGGCGCAGCTCGACGCGCGCATCCGGGCGGTGCTACGCCGCGCCGGCCAGGACGACACGGACCCGCTCATCGTCCTCGGCGATCTCCGGCTGGAGCCACGCGCCCGCGAGGCCGAGCTCGGCGGGGTCCGGCTGGACCTGAGCCCGAAGGAGTTCGACCTGCTTCACTACCTGGCCCTTCACCCGGGAGAGGTCGTGACCAAGCGAGACCTTCTCACGGAAGTGTGGCGCCTCCCGTACGGCGGAGCGGACAAGACGGTGGACGTTCACCTCTCGTGGCTGCGACGCAAACTCGGTGAAACGGCACAGAACCCGCGCTATCTGCACACGGTCCGCGGTGTCGGCGTCAAGCTCGTCGATCCGGGCCGATGAGGCGCCGGCTGGCGCTGCTCGTGGCGGCGACGACGTCCCTGGTCCTCGTGGCGTTCCTCGTGCCACTGGCCCTGCTGGTACGGACGGTCGCCGCGGACCGGGCGGTCGGCGGCGCGACCCTCGAGGCGGAGTCGCTCGCCTCACTCGTGACGACCCTGGACCGGCGGGCTCTCGCACTGACCGTGGAACAGGCCGCCGCCACAGGGGATCGGCCGATCACGGTGTTCCTCCCGGACGGCGGCATGGTGGGCACGCCGGCCGGCCGGTCACGCGCCGTCGAGCTCGCCGCCCGGGGCAACAGCGTCACCGCGCAGGCGCCTCGGGGCCGGGAGATCCTCGTGGCCGTGCAGGGTCTTCCCTCCGGCACGGCGGTCATCCGCGCCTACGTGTCCGACGCCGAGCTGCGCCGCGGCGTCATGCGAGCGTGGCTGATCCTGGCGCTGCTCGGACTCGCCCTTCTCGGGCTGAGCCTCCTGCTCGCGGACCGCATGGCGAGGTCGCTCGTCGGGTCCACACGCGATCTCGCCTCCGTGTCCCATCGGCTGGCCGCCGGGGAACTCGAGGCGCGGGCGCGCCCGTCCGGACCACCCGAGCTGTGCGAGGTCTCGGCGGGGCTCAACCACCTGGCCGGCCGGATCCGGGAGCTGCTGGCGCAGGAACGGGAGGCGGCCGCCGATCTGTCCCATCGGCTGCGGACTCCGCTCACCGCGCTGCGGCTCGACATCGAGTCCCTCGGCGACCGCGGGGACGCGGCCCGCGTGGGCGCCTCGGTCGACGCGCTCGAACGAGTGGTCAACCAGATCATCGCGGACGCGCGCCGGCCGCCCCGGTCCGGAGCGCCCGGCTGGTGCGACGCCGTGGAGGTCGTCGCCGATCGGGTGAAGTTCTGGACGGTCCTCGCCGAAGACCAGGATCGCCCGCTCACCGTCCCGGCGCCGCCGTCCTCGCTCCCGGTGGCCCTCGACCGGGATGAGCTCGCGGCCTCCGTCGACGCGCTGCTCGGCAACGTCTTCGCCCACACGCCCGAGGGGACGGCCTTCATGGTCCTCCTCGAGCCGGGGCCCACAGGAGGGGCGCGACTGACCATCGCCGACGAAGGGCCGGGCTTCGGGACGTCCGACCCGCTCGGGCGGGGGGTCAGCGGTGCCGGTTCGAGCGGCCTCGGCCTCGATATCGCCAAACGGGCGGCCGAGTCGTCGGGCGGCTCCCTTTCGGTAAGCCGCGGCGACAACGGCGGCGCTCTGGTCGTCCTCGGACTCGGCGGACGTTAGCGATCCCTTAGCGATGCGGTAGCGCGCGGCTATCCATCAGTGGGCGAATCTCCTCGGTAAGCACAGACCTTCGACGAAATGGAGGTCGGAATGGGGAGGCTTACCATGCGGAGAACAGTGACAGTGGCCGCCGGAACCGCGATCGCCATCGCCGTATTCGGCGGCGGCCTGGCAATGGCCTTCGACGGTGGCGGCTCCTCGGCCGCCGGCCCGGCGTCCGTGACGCTCACCGCGGCCCCGTCGGGCCGGCCGGAAGACGGCACGTCCGCGCCCCGGCCGGACTCGAGTGGCACGTCCGCGCCCCGGCCGGACTCGAACGGCGCCGGCCCGTCCGTCCCCTCCGGGACCGCTCGGGCGACAGAGATCAGCCGGTCGGAGGCGGAGCGGGCCGCGCTCCGGGCGGTCCCCGGAGGCCGGATCGACTCGGTCGAGCTCGAACGCGAGCACGGCCGGCCGGTCTGGAAAGTCGACGTCCTGTCCGGAGGCGTGGAGCACCGCATCCAGGTCGACGCCCGCACCGGAGCGGTGGCGCGGGAGAAGA
>DASYNF010000302.1:0-5504 GCA_036008685.1 Actinomadura sp.
ATTCCATCGCTCAGGACATCATCCCGGGCAGTGATGTCGCTATGACGTCCCGGGAGATCACCCAGGCCGCCAAGCGGCTGCGCTCGCGCGACGCCTCAGGTGAACCTGTAGATCACTTCAGGCGTCTTCACAGCACCTCGCTCGCCTACCCCAAGGACCTGACATGTCCCGAGTTCTCATCCCGGTCGGCGTCCTGCTCAGATTGCCTCGTTCGCCGGAGCGGTCGCAATCGCTCTCTTCCCGCTGTCTCCCCTCAAGGAGTTCGGTACGCCCACGGGTTGGTGCGGCCCTGGCTACGCCTCTTACAACGCCCTGCAGGTACGGGTGCACCCCGACGACGTCAACGTCGGTAGCGGCGGATCCACTGACGGTCAGGAGGCGTTCAAGCAGTTCTGCCTCGGCCAGGCCAACAGCCGGCTGTGGGAGTCCGCTGTCACTCTCCTGGTCGGCTTCCTGCTGGCGAGCGGCTGCGGATTCGTCGCGGCCGTGGACCAACGACGAACCACCTGAGCGCCCTACCAACCTCTCCGGACAACACACCTAGAGATAGTCAGGGTTAGTGGCGGACCGCGAGCGGCGCTCCCTCGGGCTGCGAGCCAACTGCAACCCGGACTGCAACCCCAAGATCGAAAACGGCCCCTCCGGTGATCTCGTCACCGGAGGGGCCGCTCGTTATGGCGGAGGATCGGGGATTTGAACCCCGGATGGGCGGTAAACCCAAACCGCATTAGCAGTGCGGCGCCATAGACCGGACTAGGCGAATCCTCCTTGGGACCAACTGTGTGGCCAACAGGCCACACAGAGAGTACCGGTCATCGGACCACCGGGCAAAGCGCGCCGCCCTACGGGCGGTTCGATCTTCCGAGGGTTGCCGGTCCCGGTACGAAGGGCCATTCTATGCCGCATTTCACCTTGATCTCACCTCGCGCCGGCGCGCCCCCTCCCGCGCGTGGGGACGGGTGCACCGGCGCGCCGGCTCAGGAGTTGCAGGCGGTCTGCAGCTTCCGGCCGGCGTTGATCAGCGAGCTTGTGTCGGGGGTCTGCACGTTGCCGGCCGCGGCCTGGCGAAGGGTGGTGCCGAGCGAGTCGAGGTCCTTGGCGACCTCGTCGCCCGCGCTCTGGACGTCACCGCCGGCCTTCGTCCCCTCAGCGCGGATCTTGGTGGCGGCGTCGGTGTAGACCTGGGCCAGCTCGGCGGGCTTGCTGATGAGGCCCTGTGCCTTGGTGGAGATGCCTTCCAGCTCGGTCTTCATGTTCTGGCAGGCGGCCGTCTTGTCGGCACCGCCGATGCCGGGGATGCAAGCGGCCGTCGAGGCCACTGCCACACCGAGGACCAGAGCGCCTACGACGCGAGCGGGGGTTCCACGCATGGGCATGATCTCCTCAGGTCGGAATTGGTCGGACGAGGCTAAGTCCTCTGGACCACGCCTGTCCCCGAGATCCCTTAGGTGCCGTGGCGGCCCGTACGGTTCCCATGAAGTCAGGATTTCGGGAGGACCCGGGCTTTCGGGCTGAAGGCCTTCAGGAGCCGGATACCGCCGTACGGGCGGACACCCCGGCGGAGGGGTCGTCGCAGAAGACGCCGTTCACGCCGAGCTTGTACAGCAGGGCGAGCCAGCCGTTCACGTTTCCGATCGCGCGCTCGTAGCCGGGCGCGCTGGGGTCGCCCTGCCGGAAGTCGGCGGGGAGCTGCTGGTTCTCGCCGCGCACCGTCCAGGTGTGGACGTCGAGGCGGAGGCGGTGCGCGTCCCGGATCAGCGTGGTCGGCCGTCCGAGTCGGCCATTGGCGTCCACCGGCACGATCCGGCTGGTGTTCGGCCCGACGGCGTCGGCGTAGGACGCGACGAACCGCAGGCCCGATGGCTTGACGAGGTCGTCGTAGGTGCGCGGGTCGCCGGACGCGACGAAGTCGTACGGGGCGCCGGTGCTGTCGATCAGCTGGATCAGCCGGACCTTGGTCCTGTCCCGGAGGTCCCGGAGGTTGGCGGTCTCGAACGACTGGATGAAGACCTTGTCGCTCGGGTCCTTGAAGCCGTACTTGCTCAGCAGCGCGACCAGCGGCTCCTCGAGGGAGAGGCCGACGCCGTCGAAGTAGGTCGGGTGCTTGGTCTCCGGGTAGACGCCGACGTGGTTGTCCCGGGCGAGCCGAACGACCTCCTCGACGGTGGGGATCTGCTCCAGCCCGTTGAAGACCGTGTTGTTCGGGCGCAGTGCCGGGATCCGCTCCTCGGTGCGGAGCTTGCGCAGCTCCGCGAACGTGAAGTCCTCGGTGAACCAGTCCGTACGGCTGACGCCGTCGATCGTCTTGGTCTTCTTGAGAGCCGCGAACTCGGGGCGGCTCTCCACGTCGGTCGTGTCGGCCAGCCAGTTGTCGTGCCTCGCGACGAGCACATGGTCCTTGGTCGAGACGACGTCGGGCTCGATGAAGTCGGCTCCCTGGGAGATCGCCATCTTGTACGAGCCGAGTGTGTGCTCAGGCCGCAGGGCGCTGGAGCCGCGGTGCCCGATGACGATGGGGGTACGGGCGCCCTGGCCGGCGACGGCGGGCGTGCCGCCGCCGGTGAGTCCGACGTACGCGCCTGCCGCCGCGACGGCTGCGAGGCCGCCGGCGAGGACGCGCTTCGTGACATGGGACATGTGTGCTCCTCCGGACGAATGGGGCTGGAGACTACGGATGGGATCTTGCCTCCTCCGGACCCCCCGGCGTCCAGTGGTGAAACGGAACTCTCACGGGGTATGACCAGAGTTCGTAGGATCTGTTCGGATGATCACCGATCGTCCATCCGGAGCGGCACCGGCGGACGGTGGCCAGCCCCTCTGGAGGCCTGCGCCCGAACCGATTCGCTGTTACGTCCGGACACCGGTACACTCAACTCCGCGCCTGCAGCCGTAGCTCAACGGATAGAGCACTTGACTACGGATCAAGAGGTTGGGGGTTCGAATCCCTCCGGCTGCGCCAGCTCAGAGGCCCCTTGCGATGATCGCAAGGGGCCTTTTGCTAACAGGTTTGCTAACAGCGCTACGCCGCCTGGTCGATCGCCTTCGCGAAGATGTCGGCGGCCTTGGTCATCTGGTAGCGGATCACGTGGGCGTACACCCGCAGGGTGACCGCCGGGTCCGCATGGCCCAGCCGCGCGGCCACGACGTGCACGGCCACACCGGCCAGCAGGAGCGTGGTCGCGTGGACATGCCGAAGGCCATGGAGCCGGGCGGGCGGCAACGGTTCAGCGGGCTTCTCGCCGGTCTTGGGGTCGTTGTACTCCCGCACCAGCTTGACCAACAGCGCCGAGGGCGTACTCGGGTAGATCGGCTCACCGCAGCCCGTCGTGAACACGTAGTCATCGGTGCCCTTCCACCCGTCGCGCAGGGCCAGGCGCTCGGCCTTCTGCCGGGCGCGGTGCTCTCCCAGGACCTTCACGGTCTCGGCGTCGATGCTCACCACCCGGGACCGGCCGCTCTTGGTCGTGCCTTCGACACGCTCCCCGTCCACGACCGCGGCCGAGCCGACGATCCGGATCTCAGACTCGTCCAGGTCCACGTCACGCCACCGCAGGTTGAGCAGCTCACCCCGGCGAGCACCGGTGTACGCGGCCACCCGGTAGAAGGCGAAGAGCCGATGCCGCCTCGCGAACTCCAGGAACGTCCGGAGCTGCACCGGGGTCCAGATCGTGCCCGGCTCCTCGTGCGGCCTCCTGGGGAGCTTCGCCCGAAGGGCGGGGTTGGCCGGGAGCAGCTCGTCCACCTCCACGGCGTCTCGCAGTGCTTTGCGCAGCACACTGTGTACGTGGGCGATCGTCCGCACCGACAGCCGGCCACCGTCGCGCCCGCCGCGGGTGAGTAGATCCCGGTACAGCTTCGTGATCGTGGCCGGGCGCACGGCCTGAAGACGCATGCTCCCGATGTACGGACCGATGTAGAGACGGATCATGATCCGGTAGCCGGACAGCGTGCGCGGCTTGATCTCCATGGCGTGGCCCTTTTGGGTTTGCGCGACTCGCCCGGGGTGGGGGTGTCGGACATCAGGCGGCCTCTCCCATGAGGTGGTTCGTGCCACCGCACTGGGCGACCGCCCACGCCGGCACCGCGCGCCCCCTGGCTGGCAGTTGGTCCCCTGTCTCCTTGAGCACTTGCCGGGCGTTTAAGGATGGACCGGCTTCGTTCCTCTGGCGGGCTCGGGGATGACCGTGTAGGGCTCGGTGTACGCGTTGCTATGTCGGCAGACCGGAGCGAGGGTAGCGGGCTAAAGATCTTCAAGCGTGGGGGTTATGTCGTGGGGTCGTGACGGCTGACGTGGCGTCGGCTATGCCGGTTGCATGAGGTATCCCGACGGTGATGCCCTGCTGCACCGGATCGGCTGGAGCGTTCAGGCGCCCACTCGGCGGGCTGTCGAACGCGACGAGGAGAAGATCGCCGCCTGGAAGGACGAGCTGTGGCCCGTCATAAGAAAGAGGGCGGCGGACCTGGGGGCCTGGTTGTGCTTCGAAGACGAAGCCGGCCAGGGCCTGAGGCCGCCCAAAGGCCGCACCTGGAGCCGGCGTGGACGTACCCCGCTGGTACGGGTCTGCGCCGCCGGCTCCGGCCGCATCTCCCTGGCGGGCCTGGTGTGCACCCGCTCCGGCCACCGGCCGCGGATGATCTACCGCACCCGCCTGCACCGCGGCCGCAAAGGCGAGAAGAAGGGCTTCACCGAGACTGACTACGCGCGACTACTGAACGCCGCCCACCAGCAGCTCGGCGGCCCGATCGTTCTGGTCTGGGATAATTTGAACACCCACCGCAGCAAGGCCATGCGGCAGCTGATCGCCGCCCGGCCCTGGCTCCGGGTCTACCAGCTGCCCTCCTACGCGCCGGAGCTGAACCCGGTCGAGGCCGTGTGGTCCCACCTGAAGCGATCCCTGGCCAACCTCGCCAAACGCACCATCGACCAGCTCGCCAGGATCATCAAGACACGCCTCAAACGGATGCAATACCGCCCCACCCTCATCGCCGGATTCAACACCAAGACCGGCCTCGACCAGCTGCGGTAACCCCAGCCTTTGAAGGTCTCTAGCTACTCGTCCCGGCGACCTTCTGTAGATGTGGTCAAAGCCCGCAATGCGTCTGCGGTTATCCGAGTGTTGGCGTGGTCGCTGCCCAGCACCCGTTCCTGTGTCTGGAGGACGTCGCGGAAGAGGCGTTCAGCCTCGGCCGCATCACCCCGCTTCGCTACCATCCGAGCAATCTCATACCGGGTGGCCAGGGTGCGGGGGTAGTCGCTGCCCAGTACCCGTTCTTGTGTCTGCAGGACCTGGCGGTAGAGGTGTTCGGCCTCGATCACGTTTCCCTGCTCGGCGGCCATCCGGGCGATCCCATATCGGGTGCTGAGGGTGTCGGGGTGGTCGCTGCCCAGTACCCGCTCACGGGCTTGCAGGACCTGGCGGTAGAGGCGTTCGGCCTCGATCACGTTTCCCTGCTCGGCCTCCGTCCAGGCGATCCCATGCCGGGTGGCGAGGGTGTCGGGGTGG
>DASYNF010000303.1:0-4550 GCA_036008685.1 Actinomadura sp.
CGGCAGGATCCGGATTTGGATATGCGATGTCATGGCGAGTTCAATCAGCAACGTCAGCTGCTTCCGCATTACCTCCTGACCGCCGACCAGCCTGTGCAGTACGGCCTCATCCAGGACGTACCAAGCATTGGGAGGTTCCCCCCGACCGAGGATGGCCTGCCGCTCGATGCGTGTGGCAACTCGCTCCTCGAGCGCGGCGGGAGTAAGCCTTGGGTCCATAACCGCACGTGCGTAGTCCTCCGTCTGAAATAGACCAGGTACGAGCTGGGCCACAAAACCACGGATGAGCACCGCCTGGGCTTCCAGTTCGAGGTACGCGGGGAAGCCGGGCAGCAGGACCTGGCTCCGGCCGGCTCGCTTGATGGCCTTCCACAATCGGTGGAAGCTGCCGTCGGTCTCGAAGTAGGTGTCCAGGTCGATCGCGAACTGCTCCGACGGCGGTTTCTCGGCCAGCTCGACCTGTCCGATCCACTGCCCCGAGCAGCCGAGCGCCGCGCCGAGCTGGGCCATCGACAGGTCCGCCTTGGTGCGGTGTGTTCTTAACTCGCCGCCGAAGTAGCCGACGAGGGAGTTGGGGTCGAGATCACGCTGAGGACGAGGCACGGGGGAGCCTTCCGGAGTCGTTCACCGGGGCCGGTTGACGTGGGACCCGAGTGGATTGTGTTGCGGTTGGTGACCGTTTGTAGCCGAGCGTAATGCTCTGGGGCCAGCCTGGTCATGGAAACGGATCCCGAGGAGGAAACCCCCATGACCACAGGCACGATCGCCCCGGTGGCGCCGATGTCCCAGCCGACGTACCAGCCTGTGCGCCAGCCGGTTTCGACGTGTTCGTTCCTCGCGGACATCACGCGGAGGTTTCCCGGGACGTCGGTCTGGCGGGGGCGGCATACCGGGAGCTGGTGGGCGTTCCATCCGTCCCTGCCGCGTCTGGTCGAGGCCGCCTCGCCGGGCGAGCTCGCGGGCCTGCTCCACACGGCGCTGCGGACCGTACCGGCCGGCGGGATCAGCGGTGACCGGGCGGGGTTCTGACGATGACCGACGAACAACGCCTGGCCATGCTCGGGACGGAGCATCCGGGCTGGCGCCTCTGGCGGGCTCGCACCGACACGGGCGAGGCCGGCATGTGGATGGCCACCCGGATCCGCGGCTTGACCACCGAGGAGATGTACGTGGGGATGGCGCCCACGCTCGCCGAGGACTCCGCCGAGGTGCTCGGTGACGCGCTCGGGGAGCAGCACCGGATCGAGGTCGCGCGGGCGCGGGAGCCGACCTGAGCGTGGGCGTGTCCTGGACAGACCCCATCGGGCCACCGCCCGCGCGTGAGGCCGGGCAC
This sequence comes from Actinomadura sp., assembly GCA_036008685.1. Taxonomy (GTDB): domain Bacteria; phylum Actinomycetota; class Actinomycetes; order Streptosporangiales; family Streptosporangiaceae; genus Actinomadura_C. Next base: position 1,334 of record DASYNF010000303.1, read on the forward strand.
CGGCAGGACACCCCTCATCGTCCGGTTGGGGAAGACCGGACCGGCGGCGGCACGGCGACCCCCCGGCCGTGCCGCCGCCCCTGCTCCCCCGGGCCACGGTCGTCCTGGCGATTGTGCCGTTTGTGGCCAGTTCATTACGGGCTGTGGCCTTCGGGCGTCACCTGCGCTAGGAACACGGTGAGGAGCCCCGATCGCGCCACAACTGTGGAGGACCCCATGCCCATCTCCGAGTTCCGCACCCACACGCTCGCGATGCGCTTCCAGCACTGGGACCGCGATCGCAACGGCTACATCGAGCGGTCCGACCTGGAGGAGGCCGCGCGACGGGTCGGCGAGGCCTTCGGCCAACCGGCGGACTCGCCCGAACAGCTCACGCTCACCAGGTCCTGCCAGGAGCTCTGGCAGACCCTCGTCCGGCACGCCGACGTCGACCTGGACGGCCGGATCAGCCAGGACGAGTACGTCGCGGCCTTCAGCAGTGAGGTGATGGCCGAACCCGACAGCTTCGACCGCCTGTACCGGGCGGTACTGGAGAACGTCGTCAACCTGGCCGACGCCAACGGCGACGGCAGGCTGAACGAGGAGGAGTACCTGCGTCTGATGCGGAGCTGGTACAACGCGGACGACTCCGATGCCACTGCGGCATTCCGTCGTTTGGACCGCGATGGCGACGGTTTCCTCACCCTCGACGAGCTGGTCCGATCTGCCACGGAGTTCTATCTCAGCGATGATCCTTCCTTGCAGGCTCCACCCCCTCGCACATGACTCCCGGAGGTCGGCGGGGAGGAGCTGCTCCGGTTCTTCACCCTGACGCCGGCGGGTGCAGAGTCATCGACCCGAATGGCCGCCTCACGGCGTTCGGCAACCAGTTGATCGAAGTCCACCTCTGGCTCCGCGAGGAGCTGGCCCGGCTCCGTGAGGACGTCGATTCCTACCTCGACGGTGGCGAGCGGCCACGGGAGCTGCGGGCGCACTGCCTGACGTTCTGCTCGGCACTGAGCCGGCATCACACCGGCGAGGACGACGGGGCGTTCCCCGTCCTGGCGGCGCAGTTCCCCGAACTGCGCCCCGTGCTCGAGGAGCTGCGGCGCGACCACCACATGGTGGCCGGAATCCTGCGCAGGCTGGAGGAGCTGCTCGGCGGCCTTGGCCCGGATCCGGATCCGGCCGAGGCGCAGCGCGTGCGAGCCGAGCTGGACGGCCTGGCCGCCCTGCTGGAGTCGCACTTCGTCTACGAGGAGAAGCGGCTCGTCTCGGCCCTCAACTCGCTGAGCGCCCCGAGCTGGGACGGCTCACGGCCCGACTTCCTGCTGACCACGGCCGACGCCGTATCCGACCTCGGCGTCCAGGTCGACGGAAGCACCGGCCCATGACCCCAGGCCACGGCTGAACGACTCATTCACCCCGGACAAGTAGGGGCCGCCCCGAGGGACGGCCCGTACCCGTTCCATCAGCCCAGCATGTCCTCGATGAGGTCGGCGGCCCGCGAGGTGCCGCCTTCGGCTCGTGCGTCGGCGCGGAGCAGCGCCAGACGACGGGCGACCTCCGGATCGGTGGTGAGCTCGATCAGGGCGGCCCGGAGGGCGGCGGCGGTGGCGTCCGCGGTGTCGATGCGGCGCGCCACGCCCAGTTCGACCAGCCGGTCGGCGTTGGCGAACTGATCGACGGCCTGCGGAACGGCGATCATCGGCACGCCGGTGAGCAGCCCCTCGCCGCTGCCTCCCATCCCGGCGTGGGTGATGAAGGCGTCGGCCTGCTCCAGGATCGCCAGCTGCGGCACCCAGGAGTGCACTTCGACGTTCGAGGGGATGTCGCTGAGTTCCTTCGGGTCGGTGTATTTCCCGATCTGGAGCACGACGTGCCATCCGGGCAGGTCGCCGAAGGCCGCCAGGCACTGCCGGTAGAACTCCGGCCGCCGCGTGTAGGCCGAGCCCAGGGAGATCAGGAGCACCCTCTCGGCGCCGGCCGGACGTGTCCAGCCGCCCTGGTCCGTCCGCTCGCCGAAGCAGGGGCCGACGAAGGTCACCGCGTCGGTGTCGACCTGGTCCGCATGTGGCTGCATGGCCTTGGGGATCAGCGCCAGGGCCCGCTGGGGGCGCCCGGAGAAGGCGTCCACGTCCGTGGTCGTGGCCCCGCACCCGGCCAGCCACGCCGCGAACTTCGCCAGGTGGGCGTCGGCGCCCGGAAGCCGCTTGAGCTGCGCTCCGACCTCCTCCTCGTAACCTTTCCAGGCCACGTAGGTGGGGGACAGCTGTACGGCGGGACGGCCCTGCTCCTCGGCGAGCGCGCGCGCCGCGTAGCCGCCGATGTCGTAGAGGTAGAGGTCGGCGCGGTCGTGGTCGTACGCGGCGCGCAGCTGCGGCAGCATCCGGATGGCGTCGTCGAGGAAGACGTCCATCGCGGCGATGGGGTCGTCCGGCCAGTCGTTGTCGGCGACCGGGAGACCGGAGTCGTAGGCGAGGAGTTCGGCGCCGGTGGGGGTGATCAGGCCGGCCACGGCCTTGTCGTTGGCGTACGTCACCCGGTGGCCGCGGGCCACCAGCTCGCGGATGATCTCAAGGCCGGGCAGGACGTGGCTGACGGCGGGGATGCCGACCATCGCGATATGGGCACGGCGACGGGACATGAGGGGGCTTCCTTTTCAGCTCTACGGCTTTTCAGGTCTACGGCGAAATGGACACGACGGACCGGCATGCCAGGGGCGCCGCGAGGGCACAGCCTGTCGCGATGCGCGCGCCGGAGTGCCGGGCGGGGCGGGGACACCGCCCTCGGCCATGTCAGCCGTAGATCTGAAGGAGGAGCATGCCCGAGACCCTAACCCGCCTGCCCGGGCCGGGTCACGTGAATAACGGCGGGAGCCGTGGCCCGGCCTGAGCACCGCTCTGCGGGCCGGTCATCGATCACGGCACGGTGTCCACGTCCGCGTGGGTCCGGCCGCCGGACAGGGTGGGAAACCCCGGTCCGCGGTCGAAGAACGGGGCCGGGCCGCGCTCGGCGCGCATGCGTTCCCGGAGCTCCGTGGTGGCGGGCTCGTCGGCCCGCGACTCCTCCCCCGTCACCACGACGCCGTAGTCCTCGCGGGCTCCGGCCACCGAGACCTTGCCGTCGCGCACGTCCGCGGCGACGCGCCGCGGGTCGCGGTCGAGGGGGTCGCCCCAGCCGCCGCCACCGGTCGTACGGATGCGGATGACCTCGCCGGCCCGCACGGGCTCGTCGT
>DASYNF010000304.1:0-8451 GCA_036008685.1 Actinomadura sp.
GAGGAAGGTCTCCGGGGTGGTGACCTCGACGGCGAACATGGGCTCCAGCAGGACCGGCTTGGCCATGCGGGCGGCCTCCTTGAAGGCCTGGTTGCCGGCGATCTTGAACGCGAGCTCCGAGGAGTCCACGTCGTGGTAGGCGCCGTCCTCGAGGGTGAACTTCACGTCCACCATCGGGTAGCCGGCGAGCACGCCGAACTCCATGGCGTCCTGTCCACCCTGGTCGACCGAGGGGATGTACTCCTTCGGCACGCGGCCACCGGAGACGTTGTTGACGAACTCGTAGCCCGCACCGGTGCCCGTCTCGGGGTCGATGTTGGGGCCGAGCGAGACGACGACCTTGGCGAACTGGCCGGAGCCACCGGTCTGCTTCTTGTGCGTGTAGGAGTGCTTGGTGACCTCCTTGCGGAGGGTCTCCCGGTAGGCGACCTGCGGCTTGCCGACGGTCGCCTCGACGCGGAACTCGCGCTTCATCCGGTCGACGAGGATCTCCAGGTGGAGCTCGCCCATGCCGGAGATGATCGTCTGACCGGTCTCCTCATCCGTGCGGACCTGGAAGGAGGGGTCCTCCTCGGCCAGCCGCTGGATCGCGGTGCCCAGCTTCTGCTGGTCGACCTTGGTCCTCGGCTCGATGGCCACGTTGATGACCGGGGCCGGGAAGGTCATGGACTCCAGGATCACGGGCTTGGCCGAGTCGCTCAGCGTCTCGCCCGTGGTGGTGGACTTGAGGCCCATCACCGCGACGATGTCGCCGGCGCCCACCCTGTCGATCTCTTCACGCTTGTTCGCGTGCATCCGGTAGATCTTGCCGATCCGCTCCTTGCGGTCCTTCACGCTGTTCAGGACCTGCGTGCCGGCCTCGAGCACACCCGAGTAAACCCGGATGTAGGTCAGCTTGCCCAGGTGCGGGTCGCTCATGATCTTGAACGCGAGCGCCGCGAAGGGCTCGTCCTCGCTCGGCTTGCGAGCGATGACCTTCTCCTCGTCCTTCACGTCGTGGCCCTCGATGGAGGGTACGTCGGTCGGGGAGGGCAGGTAACGGACGATCGCGTCCAGGAGCGGCTGCACGCCCTTGTTCTTGAAGGCCGTGCCGCACAGGACCGGGGTGAGGCCGCCGGCGATGGTCGCGCGACGGATCGCGGGGATCAGCTGGTCCGACGTGGGCTCGTGGCCCTCGAGGAACAGCTCCATGATCTCGTCGTCGGCCTCGGCCAGCGTCTCGACCAGCTTGTCGTGCCACTCACGGGCCGCCTCGGCATGGGTGTCCGGGATGTCGACGCTGTCGTACATCTCGCCCATCTTGGCCTCGGGGCTCCACACGAGCGCCTTCATCGACACCAGGTCGATGACGCCCTTGAAGTCCGCCTCGGCGCCGATCGGCAGCTGCAGCACCAGGGGCACCGCGTTGAGCCGCGTCACGATCATGTCGACGCAGCGGTGGAACTCCGCGCCGACCCGGTCCAGCTTGTTCACAAAGCAAATACGCGGGACGCCGTAGCGGTCAGCCTGCCGCCACACGGTCTCGGACTGCGGCTCGACGCCGGCCACGCCGTCGAAAACGGCGACAGCACCGTCAAGCACCCGCAGCGACCGCTCCACCTCGACGGTGAAGTCGACGTGCCCGGGGGTGTCGATGATGTTGATGGTGTGATCCATCTTGTCGACGGCCCACTTGCAGGTGACAGCCGCGGAGGTGATGGTGATTCCCCGCTCCTGCTCCTGCTCCATCCAGTCAGTGGTGGCGGCGCCGTCGTGGACCTCGCCGATCTTGTAGCTCATGCCTGTGTAGAACAGGATGCGCTCAGTCGTCGTGGTCTTGCCCGCGTCGATATGGGCCATGATCCCGATGTTGCGGACCTTGGCCAGGTCTACACCGGTCTGAGTAGCCACTGTGCTCGCGTCCTCGCGTCTTCTCGTACGTCTTCGGGCTGGTGGTTACCAGCGGTAGTGAGCGAAAGCCTTGTTCGACTCCGCCATCTTGTGTGTGTCCTCGCGCTTCTTCACGCTCGCGCCCAGGCCGTTGCTCGCGTCGAGCAACTCGTTCATCAGCCGCTCGGTCATCGTCTTCTCGCGGCGCTGCCGTGAGTAGACGATGAGCCAGCGCAGGGCGAGAGTGGTGCTGCGCGCCGGGCGCACTTCCACCGGCACCTGGTAGGTCGCGCCACCGACTCGCCGGCTGCGGACCTCAAGGGTCGGCTTCACGTTGTCGAGCGCGCGCTTGAGCGTGACGACCGGGTCGTTGCCGCTCTTCTCACGAGCACCCTCGAGAGCTTCGTAGACGATGCTCTGCGCGATCGAGCGCTTGCCGTCCAGCAGCACCTTGTTGATCAGCGCTGTGACCAGCGGCGAGTTGTACACCGGGTCAGCGATCAACTGACGCTTGGCGGCAGGTCCCTTGCGGGGCATCAGCTCTTCTCCTTCTTCGCGCCGTAGCGGCTTCGCGCCTGCTTACGGTTCCGCACGCCCTGGGTGTCGAGCGTGCCCCGGATGATCTTGTATCGAACACCAGGGAGGTCCTTCACACGGCCGCCACGCACGAGCACGATGGAGTGCTCCTGCAGGTTGTGTCCGACGCCGGGAATGTAGGCCGTGACCTCGATTCCACTTGACAGCCGAACACGGGCGACCTTGCGAAGCGCAGAGTTCGGCTTCTTAGGCGTCGTCGTGTAGACGCGCGTGCAGACGCCCCGGCGCTGGGGGCTGCCCTTGAGCGCAGGCGTCTTGTTCTTGGTCACCTTGTCCTGGCGGCCCTTGCGGACCAGCTGCTGGATCGTGGGCACCGCGTCTCCGTCTTCTTCATACCGAGCCGGTAAGTCTTCTTATGGTCAGTTGCACGTGCGTGCAACCTTCGATCACAGCCCCTTCCAAGGCTGTGACCTGCCGGTTTCCCGACCTCTCCGACCCCCGCGGTCGGGCGTGTCGCGCCGTCCGCAATCATCCGACCCAAGTGAGCCGAACTAAGCCGGGGAGTTGAATGCGGCGCACGGCAGAGCCAGCGCACACGCATAATGACCGCGCAGAACGCGGGCACGAAGGGAAAGACTACCCACCCTCGCACCAAAGGTCAAAGCGAGCGGTCGATCCCCCCGGAAGGTCTCCGGTGCGAGCCTACCCCGTCCGTGCCCGGGGGAATCCGGTCCGGGTCAGGGTGGCACTGTGATGTTCAACAGGAGGACACCCGCAGATGTTCCCGCGGGTGTCCTCCTGTACGCGATCCGTCCCGGAGAGGTTCGCACCGCCGGATCGAGACGGCCCGGTGAGGACGTCCGATCAGGACGGCGGGACCGTCAGAGCAGGACGGCGATGATCACGATCACCAGGATCACGACCGCCACGCCGGCGGCGATCCCGATGAACAGCTTGCGCCGCGAATCCGAGCCGTCGTCCTGCCGTCCGCCGACGTTGTCGTATCCGGGGTAGGACACCGGGCCACCTTGCTCCTGGCCGTACCCCTGGGGATGTCCCTGACCGGACAGGCCGGGGTGCCGGCCGTAGGCGTCCTGCCGGCCCTGGCCCTGGCTCTGCTGCGCCTGCGGCTGACCGTACGGCTGCGGATAGCCCTGACCGCCCTGAGGCGGCCCGTAAGGCTGCTGGTGTTGCTGCTGCCCGCCGTAGCCCTGCGGCTGACCGTAAGGCTGCTGCCCCGCGTACGGCTGCTGCTGCCCCGGGTACGGCTGCTGCCCCGGGTACGGCTGCTGCCCCGCGTAGGGCTGCTGCAGGCCATAAGGCTGCTGCTGCCCTTCCGGAGCGCCATAGGGCTGCTGGAAGCCCTGCGGCCCCCCATAGGGGGGCTGCGGCTGGTCTCCAGGCGCCTGCCACTGCTGTCCGCCGGAGTCCGCGCGCCCCTGGCCGCCGCCGGTGTGGACGGGAGACTCTCCCGTCCCACGGAAGGCCTGGGCCGGAGCGGCGTCCTGACCGGGGCGGCCGGCGGCACCGAAGCCGGGGTCGCCGCCGCCGAAGGCGGACTCATGCGAGATCATCGCGGTGCGCTGCGAGTCGGTGTCATCGGACGACCCGGAACCCGCGAGCGACCACGGATCCGCCGGGGCATCGCCTCTTCCCGGAGCCGGGACCAGCGGGACGTCCGAGGCCGGACGGTGGCCCGCCTCCCGCTCCCCGGCCACAGGCCTGTCGCCGGCCGGAACACCGGGGCCGGTCCCGGGCGCCGGCACGATCATCGTGCGTTCGTCGGCGGGAGTCCCCGGAGTCCCCGCGCCCTGGGACTCGGCGCCCGGCGCGAAGGGCGAGTCCTGGCCGGCGAACGGAGACCGCGCGTCCTGCGACGCGTCACCGTAGGGCGTCTGGGGGTACGGCTGGTCGGCCTGGCCGAAGGACCCGGGCTGCCGGGGGAAGCCACCCGGCTCATCGCCGGACGGCGGGCCGTATGCGGGCTGCTGCGGATAGCCGGAGTCCTGCGGATAGCCGGACGGGGCACCGAAGGGCTGTCCCTGGTCGCCGTGGCCGGGCTGACCGTAGGGCTGCTGTGCCTGCGTCTGGTCGCCGTAGGGCTGCTGGGGGTAGGGATCCCGGCCATAGGCCTGCCGGCCGAAGGGCTGTCCCTGGTCACCGTAGCCAGGCTGACCGTAGGGCGGCCGGCCCTGCTCACCGTAGGAGGGCTCGCCGAAGGGCTGCTGACCGGACGGCTCACCATAGGCGGAGGGCTGCTGACTATAGCCCGGAGCCTGCTGCCCGTAGGGCTGCTGCGGCTCCCCGTAGGCCGGAGCCTGCTCCCCGTAGGGCTGCGGCGCGGGCGGCTGCCCGGCCGGGGCACCGTACGGCTGCTGGGCGTAGGGACCATCCTGCGGCGGAGCCCCGTACGCCGGCGCACCGGGCCCGGGCTGTCCGAACGGCGGCATCTCGTCGGAGGCTCCCGCGGGCCCGCTGTCCGCGGACGGCGGGGCGGGCCGGGGCGGGGCGCCGAAGACCACGGTGCGATCGCCTACCGGCCGCACCGGCGGCTTGGCCGCGTGCTCGGCGGAGCCGGAGTCCGGTGAGGCCTCGCCGACCTCCGCGATCTCGTCGCTCCGTCCGCCCTGCGGCGGCCCCTGCTCGTCGGGCAGTGGCCACTTCGGTCCCTGCGTGCCGTCCTGCTCGGTCATCGTCGGGCTCCTTCAGCGCCGTCCTCCCGGGCACCGGGGTGCCCAGGGGCCGTGGGTGTTCCGCTCGAAGCCGCGCGGCGCATCACGCGGCCTCCGAGCTCTGTATCCGACCACCATGTCCCGGGGTCTCAGCCGGGCCCATCGGCGCCCAGCCTCCCGCGATCGCCGGTGATACCGCAAATCACCGCGCTTGTCCGTCGCGCCCAGGGTAGGGAGAAGAGGCCTTTTCCGGCAGAAGCGGCCCCTTGTACGGTCGGCGCCGATCAGGCATCGAAGGTCGTCCTTGAATGCCCCTTGACGGTCACTTTACTACTTGATCGCTGCTCGGCCCAGCACGCGGCCGTCGAATCCGCGCCTGGGTCGGCGGATACGGGCGGTGTCCTGGCCCGGCATGCGAGAGGCCGCCTCCCAGACACTGGGAGGCGGCCTCTGAGCCGGTGCGGCGACCGGCCGGCCGGGGCGCCCCGGGGCGTGGTGCCCCGGACGACCCCGGCCCGCGGTCTAGCGGTTGTACTGACCGAAGTCGTACTCCTCGAGCGGGACGGCTTCGCCGGAGCCCTGCCCGAAGGCGTACTCGGCGCCGTCGTCGTAGGAACCGACGGAGTAGACCGCCGCCTTCGCCTCCTCGGTCGGCTCCACCCGGACGTTGCGGTACTGGGGCATGCCCGTACCTGCCGGGATGAGCTTTCCGATGATGACGTTCTCCTTGAGACCCAGCAGCGAGTCGCTCTTGGAGTGCATGGCCGCCTCGGTGAGCACCCGGGTCGTCTCCTGGAAGGAGGCGGCCGACAGCCACGACTCGGTGGCGAGCGAGGCCTTGGTGATGCCCATGAGGACCGGCCGGCCCGCCGCGGGCGTGCCGCCCTCGGCGACGACGCTGCGGTTGACCCTCTCGAAGATCGGCCGCTCGACCAGGTCACCCGGCAGCAGTTTGGTGTCCCCTGCCTCCAGGATGTTCACCCGCTTGAGCATCTGGCGGACGATGATCTCAATGTGCTTGTCGTGGATCGACACACCCTGCGAGCGGTAGACCTCCTGGACCTCGTGGACCAGGTGGAGCTGGACCGCGCGCGGGCCGAGGATCCGCAGCACCTCGTGCGGGTTCACCGAGCCGTCGATGAGCTGCTGACCGACGTCGACGTGCTCGCCCTCCTTGACCCGCAGGCGCGAACGCATCGGGACCTGGTAGACGATCTCGTCGGACCCGTCATCGGGGATGATGATGATCTTGCGGGTCTTCTCGGTCTCTTCGATCTTGACCCGGCCGGCCACCTCGCTGATCGGTGCGACGCCCTTGGGGACGCGCGCCTCGAACAGCTCCTGGACACGCGGCAGACCGTGCGTGATGTCGGCTCCCGCCACACCACCGGTGTGGAAGGTACGCATGGTCAGCTGGGTGCCGGGCTCACCGATGGACTGGGCGGCGATGATGCCGACGGCCTCACCGACGTCCACCCGCTTGCCGGTCGCCAGTGAGCGGCCGTAGCACGCAGCACAGACGCCGATCTTGGCTTCGCAGACGAGGGCGCTGCGGGTCCGGACCTCTTCGACCCCGACCTCGACCAGACGAGTGATCACCGGGTCGGACAGGTCCATGCCGGCCTGGAAGATGACCGAGCCGTCCACCTCGATGTCCTCGGCGATGGTCCGGCCGACCAGGCTGTTCTCCGACGTGGGCGGCTTGACCAGGTCGCCGTTCGGGCTGCGGTCGGCCACCCGGAACGGGATCGTACGGTCGGTGCCGCAGTCCTCCTCGCGGACGATGACGTCCTGAGCCACGTCGACCAGACGCCGGGTCAGGTAACCGGAGTCGGCGGTCCGCAGCGCGGTGTCGGCCAGACCCTTACGGGCACCGTGGGTCGAGATGAAGTACTCGACCACCGACAGACCCTCGCGGAACGACGACTTGATCGGCCGCGGGATGGTCTCGCCCTTGGGGTTGGACACCAGGCCACGCATACCGGCGATCTGCCGGACCTGCAGCGGGTTACCACGGGCACCCGAGTTGACCATCATCCACACGGGGTTGGTCTTCGGGAACGCCTTGGTCATGTCCTCCATGACGTCGGCCGTGGCGTGGGTCCAGATCTCGATGAGCTCCTGACGGCGCTCGTCGTCGGTGATCAGACCACGGTCGTACTCCCGCTGCACCTTGTCGGCGCGGCTCTCGTAGGACGCCAGGATCTCCGCCTTGTTCGGCGGCGCGATGACGTCCGCGATCGCGATCGTGACACCGGACCGGGTGGCCCAGTGGAAACCGCGGTCCTTCAGCGCGTCGAGCGCGTTGGCCACCTGGACCTTCGGGTAGGTCTCCGCCAGCTCGTTGACGATCGCGGAGAGCTGCTTCTTGCTCACCTCGTAGTTCACGAACGGGTAGTCGGAGGGCAGCGTCTCGTTGAACAGCGCCCGGCCGAGGGTCGTCTCGAGCCGGTAGGCCTGACCCGGCTCGTAGCCCTCGGGCACCTGCCAACCGCGCGGCGGGACGTCCTTGAGCCGAATCTGGACCTGCGCCTGCAGGTCGAGCTCACCGCGGTCGTAGGCCATGATGGCCTCCGAGACCGAGGCGAACGCCCGGCCCACACCCTTGGCATCCTCTTTGTCCGACGTCAGCCAGTAGAGGCCGATGACCATGTCCTGGGTGGGCATGGTGACGGGCTTGCCGTCCGACGGCTTGAGGATGTTGTTGGTCGACAGCATCAGGATGCGGGCCTCGGCCTGCGCCTCGGCCGACAGCGGCAGGTGGACGGCCATCTGGTCACCGTCGAAGTCCGCGTTGAACGCGGTGCAGACGAGCGGGTGGATCTGGATGGCCTTGCCCTCGACCAGCTGCGGCTCGAACGCCTGGATGCCGAGACGGTGCAGGGTCGGTGCCCGGTTGAGCAGCACCGGGTGCTCGGTGATGACCTCTTCGAGCACGTCCCACACGACCGGACGGGCCCGCTCCACCATGCGCTTGGCGCTCTTGAAGTTCTGCGCGTGGTTGAGGTCCACCAGCCGCTTCATCACGAACGGCTTGAACAGCTCCAGGGCCATCTGCTTGGGCAGACCACACTGGTGCAGCTTGAGCTGCGGGCCGACGACGATGACGGAACGCCCGGAGTAGTCGACGCGCTTACCGAGCAGGTTCTGGCGGAACCGGCCCTGCTTGCCCTTGAGCATGTCGGACAGCGACTTGAGCGGACGGTTGCCCGGTCCGGTGACCGGGCGGCCACGGCGGCCGTTGTCGAACAGCGCGTCGACGGCCTCCTGCAGCATCCGCTTCTCGTTGTTGACGATGATCTCGGGCGCGCCGAGGTCGAGCAGCCTCTTCAACCGGTTGTTCCGGTTGATGACCCGGCGGTACAGGTCGTTG
>DASYNF010000305.1:0-3080 GCA_036008685.1 Actinomadura sp.
ATGCACCGCCACCTGACCCGACAGCCGGATCAACGCCGCCTGCGGCAACCCCAGCAGGTCATCCGGAACGAATCCGAGCCACGGCAACGTGCACAACGTGACAGCAAGGCCCAAGCGGGTCTCCGGTCCACGGCCCGGCGCTGGATGTAGGAGTCGTGTCAGACGTCGAGCGCGGCGAGATCCAGGTCGCGGAGGCGTTCTGGGTCCGCGATGATGTCGATCTCGGTGACCTTGTCATCGGTGATCGTGAAGCCGAGTACCAGGAAGAGCTTGCCGCGGGGGGCCATCACGAGCCCGACCGCTCCGTTCACCAGCGCCGGCTGGGTGAACCGGACCCGTTCGGAGGCGGCGGACGCGCCCTTGGCCACGGCGCGGACACCGCTCGATCATCGGGGCGATTTCCTCGAACGGCACGGCGAACATGTCATGCAGCACGAACGCCAGCCGTTCGGCCGGTGACAGTGTCTCCAGCACCACCAGTAGCGCCAGCCCGACCGAGTCGGCCAGCACCGCCTCCTGCTCGGGATCGCCCCCCATGCCCGGAGCCGACGATGGGGTCGAGGGCATGCGCCTCGACGGGGTCCTCGCGGCGCCGCTCGCGTGAGCGGAGCATATTGAGGCACACGCGTCCCACCACCGTTGTCAGCCACGCGCCCAGGTTGTCCACGCTGCTGGTGTCGGTGCGGTTCAGGCGCAGCCAGGCTTCCTGGACGGCGTCGTCGGCCTCGCTCACCGAGCCGAGCATCCGGTAGGCCACCGCTCGCAGACGAGTCCGGTGCTCCTCGAAACGCTCGGCCGGCCATTCACGCTCGTCCACGTGTCACGCTCCTTCCTGGCGTGGGGTCGTACCAAGTAGACCCACGAAAACCGGTGGATGTGACCGGGAGGGCCACCTCCCGGACTGAGCGAGTTTGGAGAAGCCATGACGTCACCCATCCTGGTCACCGGCGGTACGGGCACGCTCGGGCGCCTGGTCGTGCGGTTCCTGCGCGACGCGGGCCGTGCGGTGCGGGTGCTCAGCCGCCACGGCCGCGAGCCCGGCGACGGGATCGAGTACGTGGCCTGTGACTTGCTCAAGGGCGAGGGGATCGAAGCCGTGGTGGACGGGGCCGAGATCATCGTGCACCTGGCGGGCGGTCCCAAGGGCGATGAGGAGGCGCCCCGGAACCTGATGCGGGCCGCGTCCCGCGCCGGGGTGCGGCACCTGGGAAGACTTCCTGGCCGAGCGGCTGCGTTAGCGCAGGTCAGCGATATCCGTGGCACCAACTGACGCCGGCCGATGTTCCTCAACCTCCTATCCGTACGAACTTTACAATGTCAAGGCGGTCGCTAATTCGAAAAATCAAACAGAAAAACCCACTAAAAAACCCTTCATCAAGAGCAGGCCAGCAAGCAGTCGCTTGGCAAGCGGCCTATTTTCATGCCGCGTCCGATCCGTACAAGACGTGGCCATGACCTGGCCCTAGCGTGGCGGTCATGACACCTTCCTTCAGCCTGATCGGTCTCGTCGTGGCGGACTTGGGCAAGTCGCTGGCCTTCTATCGCCGGCTGGGGATCGAGATCCCGTCGGCGGCGGACAGTGAACCTCACGTCGAAGTGACCCTTGCCGGAGGGATCCGGCTCGCGTGGGACGCCATCGACACCGTCAGATCCTTCGATCCCGGATGGACGGCGCCGCAGGGGAGTGCCCGGATCGGGCTGGCTTTCGCCTGCGATGGTCCCGAGGGCGTGGACCGGGTTTACACGGACCTGGTCGATGCCGGCTATGACGGGCACAAAGCACCCTGGAATGCTGTTTGGGGTCAGCGCTACGCCCTGGTACGTGACCCGGACGGCAACAGCGTCGATCTGTTCGCGCCTCTGTCCACTAGCTAGTCAGCATGCTCAGCGGGACGCCGGCCAGAGTCTTGACCTCCCGGGCCAGGTGGGCCTGGTCGGCGTAGCCGTTGGCGAACGCGACCGTGGCGAACGGTGTGCCGGCGCGGGCCATGGACAGCGCCCGGTTCATCCGGAGGATGCGTCCGAGGACTTTCGGGCCGTATCCGAAGGCCGCCAGGGACCGGCGGTGCAGCTGGCGCTCGCTCAGCCCGCTGTCCTCGGCGATGAGGGCGATGGGGGCCTGGGCGCGGAGCCGGGCGACGATCCAGGCCATCGCCTCGTCGGAAGGTCCGGCGGCGCGCAGTCTCTCGGCGGCCGCCCGTTCCAGAGCGATGGCCGGGTCGGGGGCCTCCGCGATCTGTTCGGCCAGGCGCCGGGCCTGGGCGGCCGGCCACAGTTCCGTGAGGGGCACGCGACGGTTCCGGATTTCGTGCGCGGGTACTCCCGCGATACGGGGACCGCTCCCCGGCGCGAATCGTATGCCGGTATATCCGGTGTGGGGAGGCCCGGTCGCCACGTAGGCGGCAGTGTCCGGGCCCGCCATCAGAAGTTCGCCGTCGGCCCAGATCAGGTCCATGCATCCGTCGGGCAGAACCCGCTGTGCGGAGTCCGTGGCTGTGGCCGTACGTTGCCAGACCACCGCGCCGGCCAGCCGGGACGTTCGCTCCCGGTACATGCCGGCGGTGTCCCAGGGCGTCTCGCCGGTCTCCGGGGCCGGACCTATGGGCGGGGCCGTCACGAAGGTATTGTCCCGCGACGCCGCGCGCGTAAGAACCCGTTCGGGTCCGTTGAGAGGGGGGGCGTAACAGGCGGGGGAGCATCCCGCCACATGCGGCTGTGACGGCATGACGCAGTCCTTGGTCACGTCTGAGACCTCAGGACGCAGGCCGGCCGGTTGACCGTCGTGCAGGGCGCCGCGCTCTATGTCGGTGCGGTGCTCGGCACCGGGGTGATCGCGCTCGCCGCCCAGGCGGCCGGGCCGGCTTCGCTTCTGGCTGGGCCTGGTGATCCTGTCGGTGCCACTGGCGGGAACGTTCGCGGCTCTGGGCGCGCGCTATCCTGACGCCGGTGGCGTGTCCACCTATGTCCGATATGCCTTCGGACCTCGAGCGGCCGCCGTGGTGGGGTTGTGCTTCTATTTCGCCATCCCGGCCGGAGCCTCGGCGGCGGCGATGTTCGGCGGCGCCTACATGGCCGCCGCG
>DASYNF010000306.1:0-35039 GCA_036008685.1 Actinomadura sp.
GGTGGCGTGGTGCGCGGAGGTGGTCCACACCTTCGCCCCGGTGATCTCCCAGCCGCCGTCCACCGCGACCGCCCGGGTACGGACCGCGGCGAGATCCGACCCCGCCTCCGTCTCGCTCAGGCCGAGGCAGAAGACGACCTCACCCCGGCAGATGGCGGGCAGGAACTCGGCCCGCAGCTCCTCGGAGCCGTAGCGCAGGATCGCCGGCCCGATCTGCCGATCCGCGGTCCAGTGCGCGGCGACCGGCGCGCCCGCGCGTAGCAGTTCCTCGGTCACCACGAGCCGGGCCTGGTTGGACCGCTCGCCCCCGCCGTACTGGCGGGGCCAGGTCATCCCGATCCAGCCGCGCTTTCCGACGGCCCGGCTGAACTCCCGGTCGAAGCCGCGCATCCAGCTGTCGCAGCGCGCGCCGACACCGGTGGCGGCGACGAACTCGCGGACGTCGCGGCCCAGTCCGTCCAGGTCCTCGGTCATGTCACAGCGCCTCGACGACGAGCGCGGCGGTCGCGGCGAGGTCGAAGGCCTCGGGGATCCCACTCATGCTGGCACTCCTGCCCGGCCTGCTCGGCCGTTGATTCGAGCCCCGCGAGCCTGTCCCCGGCAACGCCGGGTGCCGGCTGGTCGGCCATGAACTCGGAGGCGCCACGGACATCCTGTTCCCTCGCGACGGGATCCTCGGTCCGGTCACCTTCGCGGAGAACGAGATTGTCTTGACGAAAACGTCAAGAGCTTATTGAGGCGGCGCCGGAATGGTCAAGGGCCAGCGCCCCCAGTCGGCCATTGAACGGGCCGCCACCGACGCCTCCGCCCGGCCGACAAGCCCCGCCGGTCAGCGAGCGACCGCTTGCGATGCCGGGTAGAAACTCGCCGCCCATCGGCGGAGCTTGCGGAATCCGGCCGCCTCGGACGTGGCGAGGCCGGGTGGCTCCAGGTACTTCTGGTGGTGCCAGATATTGATGTCGTCGGGCAGGGCCGACTGCGCCTCCGCGAGGCGACGCTCGTAGCGTCCCGGGTCCGCGTCCGCCTCGCTGTGGTCGATCCAGTAGGTCGCGAAGATCTCCGTCCGCTCGTCGTCCACCGGGGTGGTGCAGACACTGACCACGCGCATTCCGTCCCGGGTGTGCTCGGCGTTGAAACTGACCCCTATCCCCGACCAGAGGATGATCAGGGTGTTCATCGTCTCCGGGCGCGCGACGCCGTCGGCCCACCGGCGGCCGAAGCCGACCCGGGCCGTCCAGGTGGAGTCGTCGGCGGTCTCCTCGAGGACGACCGGACTCTCCGGCGTCCGGTGCACGAACCGGAAGTGATGCGGGTCGACCGCGTTCTCGGCCACCACCTGCGGATGCACGTGCAGGTCTGTGAAATGGCTGCGGCCCTGCGGATACGCGGGGTGGAAGGTGCGGGCCGCGACGTGCTGGCCGAAGCTGGCCAGCGCGTCCGGCACCTCCCACGCCGGCTCGCCACCGTCCGCGTCGTGCCACAGATAGATGCACTCGTTGCGCTCGGCCGTGTACCAGGCCCGGATCCGGCGAGCCGTGTTGGTCCTCTCCTGATAGGGGATGTGAACGTTGCGGCCCTGCCCGTTCCAGACCCAGCCGTGGAACGGGCACTGGATCCCGCCGTCGACCACACATCCTCCGCGCGCGAGGTTGGCCCCGAGGTGCTGGCAGTAGGCGTCGAGGATGTGGAGCGTGCCGTCCAGTCCGCGGAACGCCACGAGGTCTTCGCCGAAGTACCGGAGCGGCACGACCCCGCCGGCCGGGACGTCGCCGGACCATCCGACCTGGAACCAACCGGTCGGCTTCATGCTGAGTCCGGTGCGCATCATGCCTCACTTCACGGTGGGGACGAGGGCCCCGGCACGTCTGGTCCGCGCGCCGTGGTGGGACGGCCGAGTGCAAAGGACGCTACGCATAATTGTCGATTTCGTCAATCGCTCTTGCCCCCCGGCCAACCCGGTCGGTGATTCGCCCGGTCGGCCGCGTAATAGCTGGTCGGAGCCGATATGACGGAGAAGGTCCGCCTTGGAGGTGTCCGTTTCTCGCGATCGGCCGACCGCCAGTTGACATGACCGTCATATCCGGTTCTCGAGACGGTCGGGGCAGGCGATCAACGCGCCCGCCACTCGTCATGGCGGGCCCGAAGCTCGCGGCGCAGCAGCTTGCCGCTCGCGTTGTACGGTAGCTCCGCCACCACGTACCAGTGGGCCGGCACCTTGAAACCGGCCAGCCGCTGCCGGACGAAAGCCCGCAGTTCCTCATCGGACGGCGGGCGCTCGGGGTCGTGCGGCAGGATGAACGCGGCGAGCGTCTCGCCCAGTCTGGGGTCCGGAACGCCGGCCACACCCGCCCCGGCCACCGCCGGGTGGCCGGCCAGGACCTGCTCGACCTCCACCGGGTACACGTTCTCGCCTCCACACACCGCCATGTCGTGCCGGCGCCCGGACAGGTAGAGGTAGCCGTCGGCGTCGAGCGATCCGAGGTCACCGGTATGCAGCCACCCGTCGTCGGCGTGGTGCGACAAATGGGGCGCCGCGGCACAGACCTCGCCCACGCCCGCGGCGGCCGGCTCCTCGATCCGCATCCGCAGGCCCGGGACGGCGCGGCCGACCGATGCGAGCAGTTCCGGAGCGCCGGCCGCGGCACGCAGGTGGTCCTCCGGATCCAGGCAGGTGATGGGGCTGCCCTCGGTCTGCCCGAACAGGTTGACCAGACGGACCTCGGGCAGGACCTTCAACACCCGGCGCAGTGTGTCCGGCCGGATCGGAGACGCCCCGTAGATCAACGTACGGAGGCCGACCGCGTCGAGAGCGTCCTGGGCGAGCAGCATCTCGATCATCGATGGGACGAGCAGACAGTGGGTCACTCCCAGCCGCCCGATACGCCGCCACCAGTCGACGGTGAATCTTGTCGTCGGCAGGACCGCTGCGCCCACCGACAGGGCGACGAGGACGTTGCCCAGCCCGCCGATGTGGTGCAGCGGGGACCCCGTCACATAGCGGCTGTCCGGGGTCAGGCCGGTGAGCTCGGACAGCAGGGAGGACCGCGCGCTGAGCACGTCCTGGGTGAGCGGGACCCGGCGGGCGGCCCCGGTCGTGCCGGACGTGTGCAGGTGCACGGCGACGGATCCGCCACGCTCCGGCAGATCCCGGCTCGACGGGCGCAGCACCGGGACGGGTACGACCCGGACCCCGGTCACCGCCGCGACCTCCGCGGCCACGCCAGCCCACTCGGGTTCGGCGAGCAGGACCGGCGCCCCCGACTCCCGGACCGGGCCGGCGAGCTCGGCCGAGGTGAGCCGCGGGCCGAGCGGCGCGAGCGGGCGCTCCGCGGCCGCCCCGCCCAGCAGCAGTGCCAGCGCGTCGGCGTTGGTGGTCAACAGAGCCGGCACCGGGCACCCCGCCGGCACCCCCAGCTCGACGAGGAACTCGGCCGCGGTCGCCGCGCGGCCCAGCAGACCCCGGCCGCTGACCGGTGCCCCGGCGTCAAGGACCGCGGCACGGTCACTACCCGCGTGCATCGCGGTCACCTGCTCGAGCCAGCTCACCAGCGCACTCCCCGCCACGTCGGCTCCCGCATCCAACTGCTTCGGGCCGTGGTCGTCGCCGACCGCTCCCGCCGGTCCGGCATGGGGCGAACTGGAATCCGGCACATGAGTCAGCTACCCGTTCCGGATCAGCCTCCACACCGACTTCCATCGAATCAGCGGACCTAATCTGACATAAACGTCGAGCCGGCCGCGCCAATGAACGTTCTGAGGGCACGGCTACTCCCATCGCCGTCACGCGACCGGCCCACCCTGGGTGGGCCGGTCGAGCCGCGGTGCCGCTCAGCCCGTACATCAGGTGTTGCGGTGAGCGGTGCCCTTGTAGCCGAAGAAGCGCTCGAAGTTGGCGTCGTTGATGGGCCGGCGCCGGTTGCGCTCCGCCGCCTCCTGAAGCGCTTCCAGGCGCCGGCGGGCCTTCGCCACCTCGTCGGCCGCGCCGTGCTTCTCGAGCTCCGCGACCTTGGCCTGGTGGGACCGGATCTCCTCGTGCAACCGCACGGCCACCTCGCCGTAGGTCAGGAGGTCGTGGTCGTCCTCGACCTCACGCTCGGGCACCGCGGCCATCGATTCCGCGTCGCGCATTACGGCCCCTCTCGTTGATGACGAAATCGTCAAGAACGGTATACCCTCACTGCAACCTGCACCACGTTCTCGAGGGAGGCGCTCCATGCCGCTGCAGGATCATCACCAGATCATCTCCGTAGACGACCACCTCATCGAGCATCCGCGCGTCTGGCAGGACCGTCTGCCGGAGAAGTACCGCGAACGGGGACCGAGGATCGTCGAGCAGAACGGCAAGCACGTCTGGCACTACGACGGGACGATCTTTCCCACCGTGGGCCTCAACGCCGTCGCCGGGAAGCCCCCGGAGGAATGGGGCCTCGACCCCGTCCGCTACGAGGACATGATCCCCGGGTGCTACGACCCGGCGGCCCGGGTCAAGGACATGGACCTCGACGGCATTCAGGGCGCGTTGTGCTTCCCGTCCTTCCCCGGCTTCGGCGGCGGCGTGTTCCAGCGCGCCGACGACAAGGACCTCGCTCTGCTGTGCGTCCAGGCGTGGAACGACTTCTACATCGACGAGTGGTGCGCCAGCGCACCCGACCGGTTCATCCCGATGGCCATCGTGCCGACCTGGGACCCCGACCTCGCCGCGAAGGAGATCGAGCGGACCGCCGCCAAGGGCGCGCGGACCATCTCCTTTCCCGACAGCCCTGTGCCGCTCGGCCTACCGTCAATCCACAACCGCCACTGGGACCCGGTGTGGCGGGCCTGCGAGGAGACCGGCACGGTGCTCTCGCTCCACTTCGGTTCCGGCTCCTACGTGCCGGGCTTCTCCTTCGCCGCCACGCGTGCGATCCCCGGCGAAGTCGTGCTCCCCGACGCACCGTTCGCCGTCGCCATCGCCATCTTCTCCACCAACCTCATGTGGAGCGCGGCCGATCTGCTCTTTTCCGGGGTGCTGCAGCGCCATCCCAAGCTGCAGTTCTCGCTGGCCGAGGGCGGCATCGGCTGGATCCCCTACATCCTCGAGCGCTGCGACTTCGTCTGGGAGCGCCACCGGCACTACCAGCCGATCGACTTCGACACCCGGCCCTCGGACCTGTTCCGCAAGCACTTCTGGGGGTGCTTCATCGACGACGAGTTCGGGATCGAGAACCGGCACAAGATCGGCATCGACCGGATCATGCTGGAGATCGACTACCCGCACTCGGACTCCAACTGGCCCAACAGCCGCAAGCGAGCGGCCGAAGTCCTCGCCGACGTACCGGACGACGAGGTCAAGAAGATCACGGAGATCAACGCCCGGACGATGCTCCGCTTCCCGCGCACCGGCTGACCCGGACCGTACGCCGGTCGGGGCGTCCCGATGTGGTGGGGCGCCCCGTCATCTCGATGCCCACCGCGCGGCTCGCCTGGCCTCCCGAGCTCGACGACGTCGTAGTCCCATGGGCGGCCGGTTCCTATCGGCCGGAGAACCTGGGCGGCCGCTTCTCGAGGAACGCCCGTACGCCCTCGGGTCCGTCCACTCCGGCGGCTTGGGCGCGGATGCTCAACGCCTCCTTGCGCATGGCGGTCTCCGGCGCCGGGGCGGCCACGCCCCTGATCAGATGCTTCGTGGCAGCCTGAGCGGTCCTCGAGCCGGCCAGCAGCCGGGCGACGACGTCGTTGACCGCCGACTCCAGCTCCTCGTCGTCGTGAACCTGAGCCACCAGCCCCGCGGCGTGCGCCTCCTCCGCGGAGAGGACGTCGTTGAGGAGCGCGAGCCGCAGGACACGGTGCAGCCCGATCGTCGACGACAGAAGACTCGTCCCCCCGTCGACCGACAAACCCACCTTGGTGTAGCCGAGCGTGAACCGCGCGGAACGGCTCGCCAGCACGATGTCCGCCGCGGCGGCGAGCGGGAATCCGGCTCCCGCCGCCATGCCCTGTACGACGGATACGACGATGGCATCCAGCCGGGTGAGCTCACTGACCACCCGGTGCAGACCGTCCGCGAGGTCGTCGACGTAGGCGCTCATGTCTTCTGCCGAGCCGAAGGCGGCCAGGTCCCCACCGACGCTGAAAAACCGGCCTGTCGTCCGCAGGACCACCACGGCGGCGTTGTCATCGCGGGCACGCATCACCGCTTCGCGCAACTGCGCCACGAAGGCGGTGTTCATGCCGTTGGCGCCGGAAGGATCGTCGAGAGAAATCCAGGCCACGCTGTCACGGCACTCGTACTTCACCACCGCGTCCGTACCTGACATGCCTTTTCCTCTCGACGCCACCCCGGCAAGAAGGACCGGCTAAAGAGGCATAATATCTAACCGATCTGCGTGATCAACGTCGGTGGTCGTCGCCTCCTGCGGATGGCCCTAGCTCGGGTGGCACACACCTCTCGATCGCCTGGCCAGCGCCGAGGTGCGCTCGGTCTTTTCCCCGCCGGCTTTCGATAGCGTTGAGTCCGTGCGGCTTCATGTGGGATGCGCAATGTGGACTCACGCGTCATGGCAGGGACGTTTCCTGCCTCATCCGCTCCCTGCCCGGGATCGCCTGAGATCCTACGCGAGCTGGTGCAACGCTGTAGAGGGCAACACGACGTTCTACGCGACACCGACGAGAAACGCAGTGGAGTCGTGGGCCCGGCAGACCGCTCCCGACTTCCGCTTCGTGGTCAAGCTACCCAAGTCGATCACGCACGAGCGCCGTCTTGCGGGCATCGACGAGGAGCTCCGCTCCTTCCTGCAGGCGATCGAGCCACTCGGGCCACGAGCCCATGCCGTCTGGGTACAGCTTCCAGCGTCATTCGGTCCGACAGACCTCGGCGCCCTGGCCGCCTTTCTCCGCAGGCTCCCTCGCTCACACCGATACGCCGTCGAAGTCCGCCACCCTGCGTTCTTCGGGGACACGCGATCCGAACAGCTCCTCGAAAGAGTTCTCGCCGGCGCCGGTGCCGAGTGGATCCCGTTCGACACCACCACCCTCTTCCAGCGCCCCCCGACCAGCGACCCCGAACGAGACGCGTGGACGAAGAAACCACGTCTACCGCGCCGGTCGGCCGCCCTCACCGACCGTCCGATCGTTCGCTACCTCGGCCGGGACTCCACGGCGCGTACGGTCGAGGGCTGGCAGCCGTGGATCGGCACGGTCACCGAATGGCTGCGCGAAGGCCGCTCACCGACCGTGTTCGTCCATACCCCGGACAACGCCGACGCGCTGATGCTCGCCCGCCGCTTTCACGACGACGTACGGGCCCGCCTCCCCGAGATCGAACCACTGCCCGAACCGGTACCGGCAGAGCCGCTCACACTATTTTGACCAGCCGAATGGCTTTAGGTACGTCCTTCTCGATTTCCGAATCCCCGGATACTCGGCATTCCTAGGCCGGGTCGTTGTGGCCGTCCACGAGGAAATTCGAGGACCCGTCGGCGATCTTCCGCACGAGTTCAGCGAAGTTGGCCGCGAGGCGCCTGGCGTTGGTTCAGCAAGGCAAAGATCGATCTCGTTGGATCTCCGGCATGACACCGCCCTGCGTCATCCATGGGGCAGGGCGGTGCCTGTGGTCTACGCGTTGGTCAGTGGCGACCGTGGCCGCCGTGGTCGTCGCCGCCATCGTCCTGTCGACCCCAGGGGCCGGTGATGGCGAAGACATAACCGGGGGTCTGGATGTTGGCGAACAGGATCCGTCCGTCCGCGCTGAACGTCGGCCCAGTGAACTCACTGCCGTTGAGCTCGTTGCGGGCCAGCGTGTAGGCCTTGCCGCGCTCGGTGACACCGATCAGGTGCTGGATGCCCTCGCCGTCCTCGGCCAGGATGACACCGCCGTACGGGGAGACGGTGATGTTGTCCGGCCCGTCGTAGTCGGTGTCCTTCTCGGGGTCGGGGTTGACACCGAAGATGGTCTTGAGAGTGATCGTCTCAGACTCGGGGTCGTAGAACCACACCTGCCCGTCGTGCTCGTTGACGCTGCCATCGCCGTGCCGGGCGAAGCTGGCGACGAAGTAGGCACCACCGTCAGACCACCAGGCGCCCTCGAGCTTGTGGCTCCGGGTGACCTGGTCGTCGGTGAACTGCTTGCGCACCGAAACGGTCGTCCCGTCACGGTCGGGGACCTCGACCCACTTCACCTTGTACCGGGTGCCCGGCTGGGTGGCCTCGGCCAGATCGGCGATGTGCCTGCTGCCCTTGGAGCAGCTCATGGCCTCCAGGGTGCCTGCGGTGTCGCCGTCCTCGCTGAGCGCGAGTGCCCGGAGAGCACCCTTGCCGGGCCGGAAGTGTCTCGGCGGGGTCCAGCGGAAGTACAGCCCATTCGGGCCGCCCGCGTCCTCGGTCTCGTAGATCGCGGAGGTACGGGGGTCGACCGCGACGGCCTCGTGCGCGAACCGGCCCAGGAACTTCAACGGGACCGGGTTCTTGTTGGTGTCGCGGTCGAACGGGTCCACCTCGAAGACGTACCCGTGGTCCTTCTGGAACACCCCGCCGGCGCGCTGCTCGGTCTCCTCACAGGTCAGCCAGGTGGCCCAGGGAGTGATGCCGCCAGCGCAGTTCTGGAGCGTGCCGGCCACGCTGACGTACTCGCGGATCCGCTTGCCGTTCTTGTCGACCTCGATGTTGGTGGTACCGCCGCGCGCACCGGGGTCATAGGTCAGACCGGGCAGCGCTGGCACGGGATGAGGCTCGTTGCCGCCGATCTCGTGGTTGTTGACCAGGACGTGGCCCTTCGGACCACGGAAGAACCCGGTGCCGTCGGCGTCGCTCGGGGTGGGCTCGCCGGACTCGAGCAGCGTCTCACCGGCCTGAGCGACGATCTTGTACGAGAAGCCGCGCGGGAGGGCGAGCAGGCCGGCGGGGTCGGCGATGACGGGACCGTAACCGACCGTGCGGCCGACGCTACCGGCCTGGGCCGCCTGGGCGGCGGCAGGGCCGGCGATCGCCTCGATGTTGCCGACGATGGCGATGCCTAGACCACCCGCAGCCCCTGAACGTAGTAGGTCACGGCGAGAAATGGGAGAAGTCACGTAAAGCACCTTTTCGACATACACGGGCAATTAATAGGACCTAATTCCTCCATCCTTAACGCTTCCTTCTGTGGCGCGGACATCAAGGTGAACGTGCGGCTAACGATCGTCATCACGGGCCGCTAGGAGCACCTCTTGGGTGTGCGGTGCCCCACTGCCCGGCTACAGGCGAACTCCGCCGGCAAAGAAACGAGATCCCCGACCGGATCCACCAGGATCAACGCCTCCACGGCGGACAATGCTGATCGCGCTCGCGACCGAACATCGTCTCATGCCCAAAAGAACCAACGATCACCACCGCGCTCCCCCGATCCGTGCTCCCGTTGTTCCTGCCCGGAGCAGGGAGCAGCGGGAGCGCACAGGGTTCCTGGACCGTCCTCAGTAGGCGTCAACGACGCTCACCAGGTGGTGCCGACCTGCAAAATTCGGCCCGTGATCCCACACAGCGGCCCCATGTTCGCTCGGCGTTAGCTCGCATGTCGCGAAACAGCGCGTCAGTCCCCGCAGAACCCGACATGAGAATCGGATGAGTCGCGCACGAATCAGCACGAAATGGCGCCGGAAATCGGGCGACCTTCTACAACCTGCCAAGTACCCAGCGGCCGCACCGTCAGCCCCGCGTTCGAAATCGCAGGGTGCAATGGCTCCTTGCCCATCGGCGCTCCCGTTCCATCCACCCCGGGACGAGGAGCAACGGGAGCACGGATGGTTCCCGAACCGTCCCGAACGGGCGTCAACGGACCTCGAGGATGGCCGCTGACCTGCGGTAGTGATCACCGGGAGCACTGCTCCGATCGGCGGTGACGTGGTCGGTGAGGATGTCGGTGAACCCGGTCAGGACATCCCCGGCGAGAGCCTTGCCTCGGTCGAAGGCCGCATCAACCTCCTCGGGCCGATCGATGCCCAACAGCGCGGAACCGTCCTGCCGGCTCAGACCAGGCCCGACCTCGGCCCCGCGGCAGACTACTCAACGATGTCGAGTAGTTGGACTCATGCATCCTGCCGGCTGGTTCGCCAGAGTTGTTCCGTTGCTCCCCGGACTCGTTAGGACACCACTGTGGGCCATCAAGCTAGGCCACACGCTTTCGCACGTCAGTGGCCGCGTGCCGAGACCACTGGCGCTTGCACCGGCCGCACGGACTCATCCGATGGTGATCATCCGAACCCGCTCGTCCAGGCCCGGGCCGCCGCGGCCGGGCTGGTCTTCGTGCTGGCCTCCTGGTTCGTTTCCGGCTGTGGAACCACCGCAGTCCCTTCGGCGGCGGAGCTCGACAGCCGGGCGGAGCGGACAGGTGTTGCGGTGGAGCTCATCTACGTCACGGAGCTGAAGGGCTACCACCGCGCGACCGGAGGCATGGGCGTCTACGGCGATGACGGATTCCAGGACATCTACGTGTCGGGAAAGGGCGACGTGCGGCTGACCGTTGAGCGGCGCGCTCTCACCGCCGCCGGCTGCCCGGCCGTGCCGATACCCGCGGCCGAGCCGACAGGCGGATCGGTTCAGTGTGTACAGGACGGCGACGGCTGGCGACGGACAAGCGGGGGCCGGCAGGAGTACGCGGTCGCCGGCGGTGGCCACCTGGTACGGGTGAGCGGGCGTGTTGACGCGACCACGTTCGACCTGCTGCGCGACGCCGCGACAGACGCCCGCGCCGCAACCCCGCAACAACTCGACGAGATGCTGCCGCCCGCCCCCTCCGAAGGCGAGCCCGGAGGTGGCTCCGATAGCCGAGTAACACCTCCCGAACGTGGGGATCTGCCACGGACCGGCGACAACGCTCCCGACAATCACGTCGGGCCCGGCGGCTAGCTGTACTACCCACGCCCGAACCCGGCGGAGTCGTGGATAAAGCGGCATAGGCCTGAGAGCCCTCATCCGGCATGTGAAGCGGACCCTTATCCGCTTCATTGCCACCCTCAGCGAGGGTTGCCGGGCTCGGTTGACCTCAACCTCACTTCAGGTTGTCGTTGATCGCTCCCGTTGACATCCGAGAAGGAGCGCACTGCCGTGATCATGCAGGAGTACAGCAGCGAGCAGTTGGCCGCGCAGCCCATCGGCTATTGGAGCGGAGCCGCGTACCGAGCCGTGATCACTCGCATCCGGTCCGCGCTGGCCGAAGAGCAACTCACCCAGCCGCATTGGTGGACGCTGAACCATGTCGCCGGGGCCCCGGGAAGTGGAGCCGTGAACAACTGACCGCCAGGTTGCTCCCGTACGCCGACTCCGGCGTGGAGTTCGCCCCCGTCTTCGATGACCTGATCACACGCGGATGGATGACCGAGGAGTCCGAGACTCTCACCCTCACCGACGCCGGTGAAGCCGGACG
Source organism: Actinomadura sp. (assembly GCA_036008685.1). GTDB lineage: Bacteria > Actinomycetota > Actinomycetes > Streptosporangiales > Streptosporangiaceae > Actinomadura_C. The sequence continues at coordinate 11,375 of DASYNF010000306.1, forward strand.
GCTCCGCGCCAGGGATCGGAACGGAGGAGTACGCGGCTGCGCTCAATGTGCTGCGCCGCATGATCGCGAACCTGGGCGGGGACAGTCACCTTCCTTAGCACTCCAGCGAGACCATGATCTGGGGCGGAGGCGGGCCGTCTGCAGGACGTGAACGGCCACCGGTGATCATCGGTCGTTGTGTCGACAAACCAAGAAGCGCCGGTGACCGCGGCGACGCCACATGCCTGGCACACCCTCTCGGCCGGCGACGGCGCCAAAGGAAAGCGCTGCTACCGCTGGGCGCTGCTGCGGCTGCCCCACGCCGGGCCCGGGCACCGCGCGCTGCTGGCGCGGCGCAACCGGCGCACCGGCGAGGCTGACGCGTCCTCGTGCAATCGAGGAAGCGCCGGGGGGTGATCAGGCGCGATATGCGGCCCACTGCCGCCGCATGCGCTGGGTCTGACCGGGGGTGAACTCGTACATGCACGAGTCGTAGGCGTAGTCCATGAAGTTGTGGATGGGGTCGGTGCCCGCGGCCGAGCAGCTGTCGCGGCCCGTTGGGCATTCTTTGGCCGGACTCTTTTCCGCGGGGGTGTCGGCCACGGAGTCTCCGGTGCCGCCACAGCCGCCCTGGAAGGTGTGGTAAAGCCCCATCCAGTGGCCGACCTCATGGACGCCGGTGTCGCCATCGTTGTAATGGGCGATCTTGCCGCCCGGCAGGCTCTGGTAGTGCACCACCACACCGTCCAGCTTGGGCCGAGCGGTGTAGTCCCTGGGGAACGTCGCCCAGCCGAGCATGCTCTCGCCGAGGTCGGCGGTGTAGAAGTTCAGATCCTGGGTGTTGCCCACGCGCAGTGAGCGCTTCATCGGACGTTCGTAGCGCTCCGGGTCCTGGAACCACGACGCGTTGTCCGTGTGCTTGATCCCGGCGAGCCGAAAGTCGACCCCGCTGCCGGCGTAGGCCTGCTTGAGCGCGTTGATTTGCCGGTCCAGTGTCTCGTCGGACACGTCGCCCTTCGGCCCGTCGGTGATGACCTGGAAGTGCACCCGAACCGTGATCGGTGCGGCGGCCTTCGCCCGGCCGGAAACCCGAAGGCTGTCGATCCGGTCACGGAAGTCCTTCTCCATGGCCACGGTCTGAGTCTTGGTCGGTTGGTTGCGTTCCTGGACCTGAGCGTCCTTGCGGACCCGGGCGGCCGAAGTGTCCGGACCGCAGTCCGCGCTCTGCGCGTCCACCGTGGTGGACCGCGGTGCGGTGAGGGCGGGGGTGGGGGTGGCGTATGCCGTGGTGACTGCGAACATGCCGAGCGCAGCCAGAATGCCGGTTCGATGCACGGAATTCCTCCGGGGGGGGGCGGAGTACATCTCCGCCGGGGGACGGAGCATTCCAGGCACTCTAGGACATCCACCCCGAAGAGGTAAAGACAGGGATAAATAAGAATAAACCGGACACGCGGATCATAGGGTTCGCTCATGTAGCGTGGTCCGCATGCATGTCACAGCCGCGCTGGGCACATCGAGGTGGAGCCGCGGGCCCAGGCCGTTCCAGAGCGCGAGAAGCGCTAGCTCAGGAGCGCTTCCCGCACACCGGCGTGCCGGCGCCGGCCACCCGCAAGGTCGCGGCCAGGGCCGTACGGGAGGAGCTGGGGGTGACGTTTCGCGAGGCCACACGCCATGACGCGGTGATCCCCAGCCGTTCGGCAGGTATGAGATCCGTCGCCGCGAGGACGGACATGCGATCGGCGGCCTTGGCTTCCACGGAGCTGCGGACGAGAACGGCAGCGTCACGATCGGCTACGGACTGATCCCTGTAGTGCAAGGCGAGGGATATGCCTCCGAGGCTCTCCGCGCACTGCTGCTGTTCGCGCGCGCACGCGGCGTCACCTGCGTGGAAGGCGACACCACGAACGACAACGTCGCATCCCAACACGTCATGACCGCAGTCGGCATGCGGTTGGTCGCGGAAGACGGGCGGCTGAAGTACTACAAGATCGCCTGGACCGACGCTACGGCGATTGCCGGCCCACGCTCCTAGTTCGCCGCGTGTGGTTACGCATCGATGGCGTCTGCGGCGATGGTGACGCGGCACTCGGACGATGTCGGTCCGCTGTGGCGGCGGATCTCCAAGCGGAACACTCGAGCCAGCCGGATGGACTTCGCCGCCCTCGCCGGATCGTTCTGCGCGGACAAGTGTCAGAGCGACTTGATAGATGTGGGCCCATGGGTGTGAGCGTCGATGGGTTCCTGGAGATACTGGGCCGGCTGCCCGAGGTCGAGCAGAGCGACAGCGGCAATTGGATCTCGCTGAAGGTCCGCGGCAAAGGCTTCGGCTGTCTATGGGAGAGGACCGAGACCGTAGGACTCAAAGCGACGATCGAGGAACAGATCGCGCTGGTGGCCGAGCGGCCGGAGGTGTTCGAGATCCAGTTCGCCGCGGGCCGGTTCGGCTGGGTCGTGGTGCACCTTGCGAAGATCGATTCACAGGAGCTCTTTGAGCTGGTCACCGAGGCATGGCGCCTCACGGCACCCAAGCAGTTGGTCGACGCACATGAGACCCGGCGATAGCCCTACGCCATGCTTGTCCACGGATGCGGCCCCAGCAGACCCATCTGCGCCGCCACCCGAGACTAAGGACCTTTCCTGCGGGTCGGCCGTGCGTCTGCTATCCGCGTTTCATCAGGCGGCCGATGGCGGCCATCATCTCGGTCGACATCTCCTCCGAGCGTCCTTCGGTCGCCCCCTCCGTGACGCAGTGCCGGACGTGATCGTCGAGGAGACCGAGGGCCACCTTGTCGAGAGCCGCCTGGATGGCGGAGATCTGGGTGAGGACATCGATGCAGTAACGGTCTTCATCGACCATGCCTTCGACGCCGCGAACCTGGCCTTCGATCCGGCGTAGGCGTGCCTGCAACTGGTCCTTGGTAGCGCTGTACCCGCGGGTGGGTGCTGATGTGGTCGGCTTCATCCAGTCAGGCTAGCAAAACCCCCGGGGGGTATGTTACGTTCCCGCATATCGATACCCCTGCAGGGTACCCGTATGAGAGGAGCACTGCCATGTGCGGCCGACAGGTCCCACGGCTCCGGCGTCTGTGGCAGCGATCACAACCGTCATCGAAATACCCCCTACCGGTATAGCGTTCAGCCGGTGAGGACATCGCGAAAGGGACAGAAATGATCAGTACCCGATACACGGTCAAGGGCATGACGTGCGGCCACTGCGTCTCGGCCGTCAGCACCGAGGTCGGCCGGCTCGACGGCGTCACAGGAGTCGACGTCGACCTGGCCTCCGGCGTGGTATCCGTGTCCAGTGCCGCTCCGCTGGATGAGAAGGCAGTCCGTGAGGCGGTCGACGAGGCCGGCTACGAGCTCGCAGATTCCTGACCACTCCCCCGCAACGAAGGAGACCATGATGAACACTCCGACCAAGCTCAGCGCTTTCGTGCTCGGGTTGGCGGCCGTGTTCGGCGTGGCCTTCGGGACCGGTCACCTGACCGGCCCCGTCGGGGCCGGAGCCGAGGATGAGCCGAACGCCCCGCACGGCGGCATAGATCACGGCGGGCACGGCAAGGCGATGAGGATGGCCGGCGCCGAACCGGCCGGGTTGCTGGTCTCCGACCGGGGCTACACCCTCGCCAGGGAACCTGGGGCGGCCGGCGAGTTCGCGTTCCGCATCATCGGGCCGGACAGGCGGGCGGTCACGGCCTTCGACACCGAGCACGACATGCGGATGCACCTGATCGTCGTCCGCCGTGACCTGTCCGGCTTCCGGCACGTACACCCGCGGATGAGCGGCGACGGGACCTGGCGGATCGCCTCCCCGATGAGCGGGCCGGGCACCTACCGCGCGTTCGCCGATTTCAAGCCCACCGGCGCCGAGCCGCTCACCCTCGGGATCGACGCCGCCGTCGCCGGCGACGCCACGCCGCGGCCGTTGCCCTCGCCGACCACGACCGCGTCCGTCGACGGCTACACGGTCACCCTCGACGGGAAGCTGGAGGCGGGCCGGACCAGCGAACTGGTCCTGAACATCGTCCGTGACGGCAAGCCGGTCACCGACCTGCAGCCCTACCTCGCCGCGTACGGCCACCTCGTGGCGCTGCGCGAGGGTGACCTGGCGTACCTGCACATCCACCCGGACGGCGCGCCCGGCGATCGCAAGACCAGGCCGGGGCCGGCCATCACCTTCTACGCCGAGGTTCCCAGCGCCGGGACCTACCGCCTGTACCTGGACTTCCAGCACGACGGCAAGATCCACACGGCCGAGTTCACCGCCGTGGCAGGCGGCGCGGCAGCGCCGGACCAACCGGCTGATCACCAGCACCAGACCATGACGAACCGGCACAAGGAGGGGTGATGGGCACCATCACCGGTACGACGCCCACGGCGGACCGGGTCGAACTGGCGGTCGGCGGCATGACCTGCGCATCGTGTGCCAACCGGATCGAAAAGCGGCTGAACAAGCTCGAGGGCGTGACCGCGACCGTGAACTACGCCACCGAGAAGGCCAGCGTCAGCTTCGGCGACGGCGTCACCGTCGACGACCTGATCGCCCAGGTGGAGAAGGCCGGCTATACAGCCGGCCTCCCGGCCACCCCCGACCGGGCCGAAGACGCGACACCCGAGGAGGACGCTCCCGTACGGGCGCTGCGCGATCGGCTGGTCATCAGTGCGGTGCTCGCGGTGCCGGTGATCCTGCTCGCGATGATCCCGGCGCTGCAGTTCACGAACTGGCAGTGGGCGTCGCTGACCCTGGCGGCGCCGGTGCTGGTGTGGGGCGCGTGGCCGTTCCACCTCGCGGCGTACAAGAACCTCAAGCTCGGGGCGGCGACGATGGACACCCTGGTGTCGCTGGGCACCATCGCGGCGTTCGGCTGGTCGCTGTACGCGCTGTTCTTCGGCACCGCCGGGGAACCGGGGATGCGGCACCCGTTCACCTTCACCATCGAGCGGGCCTCCGGGACTGGCAACATCTATCTGGAGGTGGCCGCCGGGGTCACGGTGTTCATCCTGGCCGGCCGCTACTTCGAGGCGCGTTCCAAGCGGCGCGCCGGAGCCGCGCTGCGGGCGTTGCTGGAGATGGGCGCCAAGGACGTCGCCGTGCTGCGCGACGGGCGCGAGGAACGCATCGGAGTCGATCAGCTCACCGTCGGCGACCGGTTCGTGGTCCGGCCGGGCGAGAAGATCGCCACGGACGGGGTCATCGTCGAGGGCGGCTCCGCGGTCGACGCCGGCATGCTCACCGGCGAGTCCGTACCCGTCGAGGTCGGGGTCGGGGACACCGTCGCCGGTGCCACCGTCAACGCGGGCGGCCGCCTGGTCGTGGAGGCGACCAAGATCGGCGCCGACACCCAGCTGGCGCAGATGGCCCGGCTGGTGGAAGAGGCCCAGAACGGCAAGGCACAGGTGCAGCGTCTGGCCGACCGCGTCTCCGGGATCTTCGTGCCGATCGTCATCACCCTCGCGGCGGCCACCCTCGGGTTCTGGCTCGGCACCGGAACGCCGGTCGCGGCGGCCCTCACCGCGGCCGTCGCGGTCCTCATCATCGCCTGCCCGTGCGCGCTCGGGCTCGCCACCCCGACCGCGCTGCTGGTCGGCACCGGACGCGGTGCCCAGCTCGGCATCCTGATCAAGGGACCCGAAGTGCTGGAGTCCACCCGGTCGATCGACACGATCGTGCTGGACAAGACCGGCACCGTGACCACCGGGAAGATGACCCTGGCCCACGTGATCACCGCCGACGGTGAAGACCCCGCTGAGGTCCTGCGCCTGGCCGGAGCGTTGGAGGACGCCTCCGAGCACCCGATCGCCCAGGCCATCGCCAAGGGCGCCGTGCAGAAGATCGGCGCGCTGCCCTCGGTCGAGGACTTCGCCACCATGGAGGGCCTCGGCGTGCAGGGCATGGTCGACGGCCATGCCGTCCTGGTCGGCCGTACCAAGCTGCTGGAAGACTGGTCCCAGCACCTGCCGGCCGACCTGCAACGGGCCAAGGCGTCGGCCGAGGCCGACGGCAAGACGGCGGTCGCGGTCGGCTGGGACGGCAAGGCCCGCGCGGTCCTGGTCGTCGCGGACACGATCAAGGACACCAGCGCGGAAGCGGTCGTGAGGCTTCGCCGGCTCGGCCTGACCCCGGTGCTCTTGACCGGAGACAACGAAGCGGCGGCCCGTGCGGTGGCGGCCGAGGCCGGTATCGATGAGGTCATCGCGGAGGTGCTTCCGGCCGGGAAGGTCGACGTCATCAAGCGGCTACAAGCGGAAGGCAGGACCGTGGCGATGGTGGGAGACGGCGTCAACGACGCCGCCGCCCTCGCCCAGGCCGACCTGGGCCTGGCCATGGGCACCGGCGCCGACGTCGCCATCGAGGCCGCCGACCTCACCCTCGTACGCGGCGACCTGCGCGCCGCCGCCGACGCCATCCGCCTGTCCCGCCGGACCCTCGCGACCATCAAGGGCAATCTGTTCTGGGCCTTCGCCTACAACGTGGCCGCCCTCCCCCTGGCCGCCGCCGGCCTGCTCAACCCCATGCTCGCCGGCGCCGCCATGGCCTTCTCCAGCGTCTTCGTGGTCAGCAACAGCCTGCGACTACGCCGCTTTCGCATCGGCCGCTGACGATCACACGGATGTCCGGCCCCACGGCCGTGGGGCCGGACACCGGCCGACGGGATCCGCCTACCTGCCCGGGCGGCGGGCCAGCAGCTCCACCGCTGGACTGTTCAGCCGACGCGGTCGCTCGTTGAGTTCGACATCGATGAAGCCGGCCGGGTGATCCCACAGCATCACGTTGTTCACCGAGATCGCCGCGTCCATCGACGCATCGACGCAGCCGGTCCTCTCCGCGCCGCCGGCCCGGAGCTCGACGCTGCCATCCGCCACCTGCCCGGCACATCGGGACGCCGCCATCGTCGCCACGAAATCCACCTGACCACGTCGCCCGCCGCGACATCGGGGAGAAACCCTGAATCCTCCCTGGAGTGGGCGTACATCTGCTGGGGCGGGGATGGTCACGGGCGGAACCGCCGGGCGAGGTCTCGTAGCCCCGCCACGAAAAGGTCGACCTGGTCCCGGGAGGTGAACAGTGCCGGGGTCACCCGGACGCAGTCGCCTCTGGCGGGTCCGCCGCGGCGCACCGTGAAGATCCGGTGCCGGTCGAAGAGGTCTCGGGCGATCTTCTCGTTGTCGGCTTCGGAGGTACGGCCGGTGAGGCGGAACGCGGTGATGGCCCCGTACATGGCCGGATCATCGGGTGTGAGGACCTCCAGGCCCGCGATGTCCCGCACCTGGTGGACCCACCGGTCGCGCAGAAAACGCAGGCGGGACTGCTTGACCGCCGCCCCCAGTCCGTCGTGGAAGTCCAGGGCGGTCGGTACGGTCAGCACGGACGCGACGTCCAGGGTGCCGGAGTGGACCCGTGAGCGGATGTCGCCCGGCGGATAGGTCTCGTCGGCGAAGGCGAGGTCGATGTCGGCCAGCCGGCCGCTGCGGATGTAGAGGAACCCGGTGCCCAGGGGCGCGCCCATCCACTTGTGCAGGGAGAAGCCGGCGAAGTCCGCGCCGAGGTCGGGAACAGTGAAGTCCAGATGCCCCCACGAGTGCGCGGCGTCGACGATCACGTCGACGCCTCTGGCGCGGGCCATCGCCACGATCTCCCGGACCGGCAGGACCAGCCCGGTGCGGTTGTTCATGTGACTGAGCAGCAGCAGCCTGACCCGTGGGCGCTCCCGCAGAGCCCGGGCGTAGGCGTCCAGCACCGCCTCGCGGGTCGGCGGCTCGGGCACGACCATCTTCTCGACCCGCACGCCCCGCCGGTCCCGCAGCGAGTTCATGGCGTACTGCATGCTGTGGTAGTCCAGGTCGGCGTACATCACCGCGTCGCCCGGAGACAGCCGCCGATAACCGCCGATCAGGTTCTGCAGCGCCTCGGTGCCGCCCCGGGTCAGAGCGATCTCTTCGGCGGGCACGCCGGCGACGGCCGCGACCCGCCGCCTGACCTCCTCGGCCCGCGGTTTGTAGGTCGTACGCAACAGGCGGGAGTTCAGCTCGTTCAGGCGATCCACGTTCCGGTGGTAGGCACGGCGCACCGGTTCCGGCATGATCCCGTAATAGCCGTTCTCCAGATTGGTGAAATCCGGGCTGACCCGGTAGCGGCGTGCGACCGCCCGCCAGAAGTCCTCGTCCTGCGCGAGTTCACCGGGGTCGGCTCCGGCCGGAACAACCGGCAGCGCGGGAGCGGACGGAGCCGGAGCGACGGCGGTGGCGAGCGCACCCAGCCCGGCGATCATCGCCCGCCTGGACAGGATCATCGAACCTCCCCGGACGGTCAGCCGAGCCCCCGCGACCGGCGGAGTCCCGAGCCGCTGTCAGTGGTCATTTCCAAGTGTCGCCGGGTCGGTATCGGGCGCTCGGCATTCGTGCTGTTCAGGCGCGGCGTTGCACCTGGGATGTCCTGCGCTTGGTGGCGGCCGTCCACTGGACGGCCGCCACGAAGCGGATCCCCTCTCGCCTCCGAGGCCGGGACGGCGAGGACCGGACTACATCTTCTTGAGAAGGTCCTGCATCCTGGCGATCTCAGCGGACTGCGAGGTCAGGATCTTGCCCGCCAGGTTCTTGGCCTCAGCCGACATCCCATTGACCTGTTCGCCCTTGGCCATGGTGATCGCGCCCTGATGGTGCTTGATCATCATGGTGAGGAAAGCCTTGTCGAACTGCTTGCCCGACAGTCCTTCGAGCTTTTTCATCTCCTCGGCGCTCATCATGCCGTCGCCCATGTCATGACCCATGTGCATGTCGGAGGACGGCATCGATGCGCCCCAGGTCGTCAGCCAGCCCTTCATCTGCGTGATCTCGGAGACCTGAGCGCTCTTAATCGCGGCGGCCAGCTCCTTGACCTCAGGCATCGAGGCGCGGGACTCGGCCAGCCTGGCCATGTCGACCGCCTGCTGGTGATGAGGAATCATCCCTTGGACGAACATGACGTCCTGGTCGTTGTGCTGATTCGCGGCGGTGGTCGCCGGCGCCGCGTTCGTGCTCATTGAGTGGCCCGGCATCGAGCCACTGGCTTTCTCGGCACCGCAGGCGGTGAGTGTGAACGTGGCGACGGGGATGACGAGCAGAGCGAATGCGTGCTTCATGACGTGGTGGATCCTTCCCTGTTGGAGTGCTGTGACCGGTGTCGCGCCGGACCTGCCGCGACAGGAGGCCCTCACAGCCGCAACACGGACAGGGCGAACAGGGACGGCGGTGGCCTCCCACCGCGGCCCGGCGGCGATGGGCGAGAACGGCCGGCCGGTACTGAGCGCGGCGGGCATCGGCGCCATCGGACCGGTGTCAGCAGACCGAGCAGCGAGGCCATCATCAGCAGCCCGAGGCATACCTGCCCGCCGTGGTGCTTGTGCGGCGGCGCAGGATGGGACGGATCGCCCTTCGTTGCCTTCGGTTCGTGATCGGAGTGCCCGTCCATGGCGGCGGACCCAGCCGAGCCGATCCTCGGGATGCCGGAGAGGTCGACCGGGCTCGGCGAGGCCTGCAGGCCGTGCATGGCCAGCAAACCTGCCAGCAACGCGAGGAAGAACAGCAGCCATGCGAGCGGCCTCCACCAGGCCACCCGGGACGTCCGCTGTATCGGCATGGCACATGATCCTACGACCTGTAGGACCATGGAGACCTCACCAGGTGGTACGCCCATGCCAACGGGGGTGATGGCCAGTGCAATGGCCTTTCGCTTCCCGGGAGTGAGAGAGCCGGCCGGACCGGTCGGTGCGGGACGTCCGTCACAATAGGCGGGATGGGAGGTGGCCTCATGGCAGGTCTGGCAGGGCCGCTCGAGCGCGCCATCATGGACACGTTGTGGGGCGCTCCTGGGCCACTTCGAGTCCGTGAGCTGCTGACCAGGGTCAACGAGCACGCGGACAGGCCTTTGGCCTACAACACCGTGCAGACCGTCGCCGAACGGCTCGCCCGTAAGGGCCTGCTGCGCCGGATCCCCGACGGGCAGGCCTTCCGCTACACGCCGACCCGCACCCGCGAGGAGCATGCCGTCGAGCTCATGCTCGAGGCGCTGACGGAGTCAGCCGATCACGGTGCGATGCTCGCCCGGTTCGCCGAGAGCGTGGATCCTGAAGACGCCCGCCACCTGTTCGAAGCACTGCGTCATCGAACCGCCGACGAGCCCGGAACGTGACCGGATGGCCCTGGTCGTAGCCGGCCTGTTCATCTCCATAGTCGTCCTCGGATGCATGGCCGGCCCCGTCCTGAACACACTGCGATGGCCGCTGGAGCACCCTGGCATGGCGGCCGCATGCTGGCTGGCGGCTGTGGGCGGGACCATGATGGGGTTCGCCGGAGCGGTCGCGGTGGTGTTGCTGCGATCTCCCGCGCCGGGCCATGGCCTGTTGGAGTGGCTGCACAACTGTGTGCCCGGCCACGAGCACGCCGGGGTCGCCATGGCCGCGGTCACCGGCTCGGTGGTGACCATCGTCGGTGCCGTACGTCTGCAGCGTGGAGTCCCCCGGCTGTGGCGGGCCATCGCCCGTCGGAGGCGGCATCGGCAGATGCTCGACCTCATCGCTCGCGAAGACGGCCGGCATGCCGATGTACTGGTGCTCGACCATCCCGTGCCCATGGCCTACTGCCTGCCCTCACCGCGACGTCCGATCGTGATCAGCACAGGGGCGCAGGATCACTTGAACGCAGAACAGCTGCGGGCCGTGCTGGCTCATGAGCGGGCGCATCTGCGCCAACGGCATCACATCATGTTGCTCCTGCTGGACCTGGTCCATGCGCTCCTGCCCTGGCTGCCCACCGTACGGCGGGCCAGCGCCAGTGTGCCGCTGTTGCTGGAGATGGCCGCAGACGACGTGGCCGCCCGCCAGTGCGGAGGCCCGGCGCTGGCCGGCGCGCTACGGAAACTCTCCATCACGCCGGTATCGGTCAGCGGCCTGGCGGCCGGAGCCGCCGACGGACGGACGCTGATGTGCCGTCTCGCTCGGTTGGACTCCCCGATGAGCCGGGGGTCGCGAGGAGCTCGCCTGGCCGCCTGGGGCTTCTTCGCCGGCGCCATCGTCGCTCCGCTGGCGGCCGTCGCCATGGCGGTCAAGGAGCTCTACCGTCCCTGCTGAGGCCTGTGCGTGTTGTGAGTAAATCGCGTACTTGGTTGGCATAAACGATCCCATCCTCCTACTCTCTGTAGGAGCCACCGCGCGGCGCTCCACCCGGGAGCAGTGGTGGCTGCGCCGAATCCTGTGGACCACTGCGTCCTGGAACCGGGGACCCAGTCTCGCTTGGGGTGAATCCGCTCCGCGGTGAGTGGTAGGGCGACTCCGGCCCGAACCCGTCAGCTAACCCGGTAGGCGGCATTGGAGAGGACAGTGCATGGACCGACGACCCCCTGATGGCGGCGGACAGAGCCGGCCTCGCTTCGTCACGGCCGTAGTGACATGGTCTTTCACGGCGGCCGTGACCCTGGTGGCGGGTGGCCTTGTCCCGGCGACGGAGGCTCACGCGGAGCCGAAGCCCTCGGCCCGCGAACTGACGGCGCAGCAGAAGAAACTGGCCGACCAGGCCGAACAGATCAGTGAGCAGTACAACGGTCTGCGGGTGCGGCTCGAGCAGGCGCAGCGCGCTGCGAAGATCGCCAAGCAGAACGCCGCGCGCCAGCAGCGGGCGCTGGAATCGGTCCGGGGCAAAGTGACCCACATGGCAGCGGATAGCTATAAGAACGGCGGTGTCGACCCGTCGGTCGCCTTGGCGACGTCGGCGAACCCGCAGTCCCTACTGGACCGTTCCGCCACCCTGAACTACTTCGCCGCGCAGAACGACACCCGGCTTTCCGCGCTGCTGCAGACCATGCAGGCCGCCGAACGAGCACGCAAAGCCGCCCAGGACCGGGAAGCCCAGGTGGACCGCCTCGCCAACGAGGCCCGGCAAAAACGACAGCGCGTGCAGACACTGCTCAAGAAGGTGGAGAGCAAGATCGGCCGCGCTCAAAGCGGCTACAACGGACCGGTGCCGAACATCAATCCCGGCGGGGCATCGGCCAAGGCACTGAGCGCGGTCCAGTCGGCACTGGGCAGACTCGGCACTCCCTACTCCTGGGGCGGCGGCGGCCCGAACGGCCCGACCTATGGCACCGCCCAAGGCGCGAACACCAAGGGCTTCGACTGTTCCGGGCTCACGCTCTACGCCTACGCCCAGGTGGGGATCGGCCTTCCGCACTACACCGGCGCCCAATACAACGCCGGCACCCACGTCACCCGCGACCAGCTCAGGCCGGGCGATCTGGTGTTCTTCCACTCCGACCTGCATCACATGGGGATGTACATCGGTGACGGCAATATGATCCACGCTCCGCAGACCGGCGACGTCGTGAAGATCAGCCCACTCGCCGGCCGAGCATGGGCCGGTGCCGTCCGGATCGCCTGACGTCTGCGTGTCTGTGGCCGTTGCGCCGTGACGCTGAGAGAAGGCGGCGGTGTGATGACGGCCCACCTCGGGAGCGACGAAAACCCATTCATCACGGCCCTCGGCTCCTACGCACGTAAGAGCCGTGCCAATACGCAGTCGTTCACCAGATCTTCAACGGGCGCCCTGATCTAGACCGGGCAGGAGGTCTATCACCGTACGAGCCCAAGGCGAGGAAGTGATCCAACATCATGGTCACCGACAGGCCTCCGATTTTTGACCTTCCGGTGCGCGGAGTCAGGACATGTCACTCGCCGACGGCCGGTAGCGTGAGAGCGATGCCCCCCGCAGAAACCCCCGAAGCCGCTTATCGCTCACGCGCCATGCGGCCTTTCACGCGCGGCCTCCTGGTCGCGCTTGTGCTGCTCGGCCTGGTACTCATGCACGGCGCGTGCATGAGCATAGGAATCGCGGCCAGTGGCGGCGCCGAGAGCCGGCGGATCGGCGCTCCGGTCACCGAAGTGGCGTCGCCCGCGCCCTCTCAAGACCATGACCATTCCGGCCACGGGGCGTGCTGCGGCCATGCCGTAGAAGCAGGATGCGCCGCCCTGCTGGCGGTCTCGCTCCTCCTGCTCCTCGGGCTCACCAGATGCGGCGCAGGGGGTCGGCTGGACATCTCCCGGCACCCGCAATGGGCCATGCCGGCCGTGCGGGCGGGCCCGCATGACGGCCTGCAGCGCTTCGCGCTGTGCGTGATGCGCGTTTAGAGATTCCCCACGTCCCGCCGTCCGGTCACGTCGGCTCCCTGCGCCCAGCGCAGAGATAACAGCCCGGCGGTGATGACGTGCGCTCGAATTGCCCGGCGAACCTGGCCATTTCAACTCAAAGAATGACGCGATTTGTCATTCGGGGGATCTCAAACATGGACTTCAACACAGACGTCGCCCGCTCCGAAACGATGTTTCGCAGGGGTCCGGCGCAAAGCGCTAACTCTTCTCTTGCCCTTGCCGTCGGCAATACGCCTGTCGCCCGGATCTCGGATCCATTCGTTCCCACGCCCGCCGGCTTCTGGGCGAAGCTCGAGGGCTTCAACCCCGGCGGCATCAAGGATCGTCCTGCACTGCATATGATCCGGCGTGCCCGCGCTCGCGGGGAACTGGTGCCCGGCGGCACCATCGTCGAGTCGACCAGCGGGACACTCGGTCTCGGTCTCGCGCTGGCCGGGATCACCCTCGGTCACCCGGTCGTCCTCGTGGCCGACCCTGGCCTGGAGCCCCTGATGCGGCAGCTGCTGTGCGCCTACGGGGTACGGCTGGAGATCGTCACCGAGCCGCACCCGACCGGCGGCTGGCAGGAGGCGCGGCGGCAACGGGTCCGCGAGCTGATGGCGACAGTGCCGGATCCGTACTGCCCGGACCAGTACAACAACCCCGACAACGTCGAGGCCTACGCGGGTCTGGCGCATGAGCTGCTGAATCAGTTCGCCCGCATCGACGTCCTGGTCTGCGCGGTGGGCACCGGAGGGCACAGCGCGGGGATCTACAACGTGCTGAAACGCCACTTCCCCGATCTTCGGCTGGTCGGAGTCGACACGGTGGGGTCGACCATCTTCGGTCAGCAGGCCCGGCCGCGCCTCATGCGCGGGCTCGGCAGCAGCATCTATCCTCGCAACGTCGCCTACGAGCACTTCAGCGAAGTGCACTGGGTGAACGCGGCCGAGGCGGTATGGGCCTGCCGCCGGCTCGCCGCCAAGCACTACGTCTCCGGCGGCTGGAGCACCGGCGCAGTCGGGCTGGTGGCGCGCTGGCTGGCGACCACACTGCCGGGCGATCCCTGCGTGGTGGGGGTCTTCCCGGATGGGCCGTGGCGCTACTGGAACACCGTGTTCGATGACGGTTACTGCCAGGAGAACGGCCTGCTCGGGACCGCGCCGGCGGACGCTCCGGACGAGATCGCTCATCCGGGAGAGCGCCAGGTCACCCGGTGGACCCGCTGCGCGACCGTGGCCGACCCGCTCACCTGGATCGAGAGGACAGACGCGTGATCGCGACCATCAGGGGTTTCGCCTCCTTCGGCCGCCCGGCCCAGGTCCTGTTCATCAACCAGGTGGGCATCAACATCGGCTTCTACATGCTGATTCCCTACCTGGCCGACCACCTGACCAACAGTGCCGGGATGGCGGTCTGGATGGTGGGCCTGATCCTGGGGGTACGGAACTTCAGCCAGCAGGGCATGTTCCTCATCGGCGGCACGCTGGCCGACAGGCTCGGGTACAAACCCATGATCATGCTCGGTTGTGCGTTGCGGATCGTGGGTTTTGGGCTGTTCGCCGTCTCCACCGCCGTCCCGGTCCTGATCGCCGCCTCGGCACTGACCGGGTTCGCGGGCGCGCTGTTCAACCCGGCGGCCCGGGCCTACCTCGCCCATGAGGAGCCCGAACGGCGGGTGGAGGCGTTCGCGGTGTTCAACGTCTTCTACCAGACCGGGATCCTGATCGGCCCCTTGATCGGGCTCCTTTTGCTGCGGACGGACTTCCGGGTGGTGTGCCTGAGCGCCGCGGCCATCTTCGCCCTGCTGACACTGCTGCAGTGGCGTCATCTCCCCGCCCGCGCCGGCGCGGAGGCGGACTCCAACCGGCCGGTGCTGACCGACTGGCGTGAGGCCTTCACCAACCGCGCCTTTCTCGGCTTCGCCGTTGCGATGATCGCCTCCTACGCCATGTCCTTCCAGGTCTATCTGGGGCTTCCCTTGGAGGTCAGGCGCGTCACAGGCGGCGAGTCGGGAGTCGTCGCCCTTTTCGTCATCTCGGCCGTCCTGGGGATGGCCGGGCAGATGCGGGTCACCGCCTGGTGCAAGAGCCGCTGGAGCCCTGGACAGGCGATGGCGTACGGCCTGGCGATCATGGGACTGTCGTTCGTGCCGCTGACCGCGGCGGCCTGGTTCACCGGCACGGCGTTCCGCCTGGTCCCCGTACTCGCCTGCGCCTCCCTCCTGGCCATCGGCACCATGATGGTGTTCCCCTTCGAGATGGCCACCATCGCATCCCTGTCCGGCGGCCGGCTGATCGGCACCTACTACGGGCTCTACAATCTGCTGTCCGGCATCGGGATCCTCGCCGGCAACCTCCTCAGCGGAGCCGCCATGGACCTGGCGCGCAGCACAGGCGTCACCAGCGCGCCGTGGCTGCTGCTCCTCACCGCGGGACTACTGTCGGCGATCGCTGTCCGCCGGCTCGACCGCGGCGGCCGGCTGACGCCGGCTCAGGCCTCCCCGGCGGCCATCGCACGCTGACGCGCCCTTCGAGCACCGGCGCCAGAGGGTGGGTCAGCACATGCGGATCCGGGAGCACATCATGCCGGCTCCGCGGGGTCGATCACGGTGGTGCAGCGGCTCCACCGGACGGCCTCCTGCCGTAAGGGGTGGGAGATCTCTTGGGGGTCGGCGGCCGGCGGCCGATCGAGCAGGTCATGTTCGGCACAGAAACCGTCGTTGAAAACCGTGCCGTGGTAGCGGGCCGGTCCATCGGGGAAGATCGCCGCGATCCGGGAGTGGGCCGGCAGGATCCGGGCCAGCCAGCCGGCGACCACGCTCACCGCGCCGACGCTCCATCCGCCGGTGGCATAGTGCGTGGCGGCCAAGGCCCGGCTGGCCCAGACCGCCTCGGCCGGGGCGACCCAGTGAATCTCGTCGAACTCCTCATACGCCACGTTGCGCGGATAGATGCTGCTGCCCAGGCCGCGCATCAGCCGGGGACGCGCCGGCTGGCCGAAGATGGCGGACCCGGTCGCATCGACACCGACCATCCGGATGCCGGGGAAGAAGCGCCGCAGCACCCGGATGGTCCCCGCGGAGTGGCCGCCTGTGCCGACGCTGCACACCAGTACGTCGATCCGGGCGAGCTGGTTGATCAACTCGTGGGCCAGGCTTTGGTAGGCCGCGGCGTTGTCGGGGTTGTCGTACTGCTGCGGGGTGTAGGCCCCAGGGTGGGCTTTGAGCAACTCGTCCACCCGGTCCAAACGGGCGCGTTGCCATCCGCCTTCTGGATGCGGGGCCGTAACGATCTCGATCCGGGCCCCATGAGCCGTGAGCAGGTCGCGCATCATCGGCTCCATGCCCGGGTCTGACACGAGCGTGACCGAGTGACCGTAGACGATCCCCGCAAGAGCGAGGCCGAGACCGAAGGTCCCCGACGTCGACTCCACGATCATCGCGTCGGGCTCGAGCTCGGCTCGATGACGGGCCTGCTCGATGATGTGCAGGGCGGGACGATCCTTCAGCCCCCCAGGATTAGCGCCCTCGAGCTTGGCCCAGAAGCCTCGGCCGGGCGGCGCGAAAGGCTCGCCGATCCACAGCACCGGTGTGTTGCCGACCAGTCCGGCCGGGGATGGGTTCCCTGCGATGTGCGGATACCGCGGCAAACAAGTTAAAGACGAAATATTGGACATCATTGCGGGCTTCCCCCGAGTACGTGGCTGTCTGCTCTTGGATCCGGCAGGCGACCGCGAACCGCTCGGCCACGGCTTACCGAGGACATGCGGTTCGGGCCTGGCAGGCGGATCAACGCCGGCAGACTTCGAGGGTGCGGGTCATTCGCGCCCGCGCGCGGTATCCGCTGGGCGGAGACCTGCAGGAGGAGAGCGGCGCCAGGAGGAAAGGGATCCAGGGCATCGCGCAAGCAGGGGACGACACCGGATGCCACGCAGGCTTGGCCGCCACCTCGTGCTGGCAGGAGGAGACGACGAATCCGTCCGGATGTACCTGCGGATCATGATGATGATGCGGCCCGCGATCATGGTCAGGATCGTGGAATGGGTCATAGATCTGGCACCCGGCATGGCGCAGCGGGGAGGTATCCGCATCCGCGCCGAGTTCATGCGTCCACAGGTGCAGCAGAGTCGCCAAGGCCACGACGACTCCGGCGACCCCCCGACCACCCCGCATGTACATACCCCTGCTACACCCCCCAAAAGATAAACGTCCATCGCTGACCGTCATCGTCCACATGCGGACCGGAGTCGATGGCGAGTATCGGCGATCTCAGCGGAATGCCTCTTATGGAGAGACTCCTCGCACCCCGGCTTGGAAGGCCGCAGCACCAGCCGGCACCAGAGGTCTTACGGGGATAGGCCGGCCACGCCACCGCCCTGGTCACGGTGCCGGCGGGAGCCGGTACGAGCCCGGCGTCAGGCGCTTGCGATGAAGACCCAGGCACCGACCGTCCCGATATACCCCGGGCTCAGGGGCGCGAATCAGTCCGTTGAGCGCTGACCCCCTGCCGGGTTACGTCCGCGGTCGTTCGGTCGCTCTCGTGTGCCTCTGAACGCCGTGTCCGACTCGAGGAACGGTGCTGAGCCGCCAGGCCGTTAGCGCGACCACGGTTCGATGCGGCGCCGGGGGACTCTCAGCCCGTTCGCGGCTGCGGCACGGCCGGCGCTCCCCCGCCCGTCTGGACCGCGGTCTCCAGGCCTCGGCCGGTGGTGCGCGGGCCGAGGATCGCGACGTCCAAGCACAGGAGGACGAGTATGAACGCCGATCCGGCGAAGACGGTGCCCGGGCCGAAATCTTCCAGCACGTTGAGAGCGATGAACGGGAAGATCGCCGACGTCGCACGGGACAGGGAGTAGGCGACGCTCACGGCGCTGCTGCGGATGCCGGTCGGAAAGATCTCCGCTTGGTAGATGTGGAAGGCGTTGGAGAACACGTTGGACGCGCAGGTGAGCACGAAACCGGCGGTCACGATCAGCGCGGCGTCACGCGCGTAGCCGAAGACGAGCCCGGATGCGCCCATGGTCAGCGCCGATCCGACGATGAGCCACTTACGTTCGACCCGCTCGATGATCGGGATGGAAAGGGCCGATCCGATCGGGTAGCCGAGGAAGCTGATCGCGGCGTAGCCCAGAGACTGCACCACGTCGAAGCCCTTGGCGTGCAGGACCACGGGTGCCAGCGATCCGAAGCCGTAGTAGCCGACGGTCTGCAGGACCTGGAAGATCCACAGCATTGCGGTGCGACGGCGGTAGGCTCCGGTGAACATCTGGGCGATGGTGAAGCGGACGTCCGGTTCTTCCGGCGTGGGTGCGGGCGGTGGCAGAGGCCCGCGTACGGTCGCCTCGATGCCGGCCACGACGAGCTCTGCTTCCTCCTGCCGGCCGTGCGCGATCAGCCACCGCGGCGATTCGGGCAGGTGGCGCCGCAGTACCCACACGATCAGGGCGCCGATCGCGCCGAATATCAGCAGCCATCGCCAGCCGTCGATGAGCAGGTGCTGCTTGGCGACGAACCTCCCCCCGAGAAAGGCGGCCACGGGCACACCGCAAAAGCCGATGGTGTACGACCAGGCGATGTAGCGGCCGCGGCCGAGCCGGGGCATGAACTCGCTGAGATAGGTGTCGAGGAGAGTCAGCTCGGCGCCGAGGGCGAAGCCACCGAACAACCGCAGCACCAGGAACACTTCAAGATTCGGCGCGAACGCCGTGAGCAGTGAGAACAGCGAGTAGAGCCCGAGGTTGATCAAGAACATCCGGCGGCGGCCGAAACGGTCGGCGGCGACGCCGAGGCTGATCGCGCCGAAGAACATGCCGATGAATGCGGAGGCGATGACCAGGGACTTCTCGGTGGTGTCGAGATGCCACTGCTCGGTGAGGACGGATCCCAGCACGCCACCGAGGAAAATCTCGTACAGGTCGAAGAAGGCACCCAGGCCGACAACGGTGATCAGCATCCAGTGCCAGCGCGTCATGGGAAGGCGGTCGAGGCGGCCGGCGATCGATGGGGCGGGTCGCTCCGGGGCCATGGCGGGCTCCTCATCCGTCAGGGTGCGCAATGCATCAGCGGGTGCCGCGCATGAAATCATCTTGTCCGGCCTGTGACCAGAGGCTGTCCGGATCGTGAGACTTTTTCGGCCCTACGGCCTGAAGAGTGCCCCTCTGGGGCCATGATGATCCGAACCGCCCGAATCCTCTCCTTCGCAGCCCTGGCACTGAGCCTCCTATGGATATCGTTTTGAAGCGATCGAGACCGGTGATGGCCGCCGCGGTCACCGCCACGGCCGTCGCCGGCTGCGCCGCACGACGATCACCGCATTCGGATCGACACGAACATCCAGGTCACAGCCCTAAACCCGGATCCTGAAGCCCCACGGGCCGAAGGTGTTGAGACCAGTAAGCGCCATCCCGCGTCCAGCGCAGCGCATGCCTCTGTGTCCCACCAGCCGGAGCCGGACTCGACGGCCACCACTCCCCGATGGCCTGGCCCCGCCATCTCCCACGACCACGCGCAGCAGCTCGTCGATTTCCCGCTCACCAGGGCAGGCTCCACGGCCGAGGGCACGCGAGCCTGACCGCGTACCAGCGTGGAGGCGCACCGCTGAGACGATGTGCGCAGGTCACCTCCTGTGTTCAAAGCCGATCCCTCCCGGCCTGGACGCAGGGGCCCGCTCCCCGAGTCCCAGACCGTTGCCGGACCGGGAACCGGCCGTTCAGCAATCGACCAATTGAGGATAATGACCTGGCATTGCCTACTATGTTTGGCAGAGCAGTCGGGGCACGGCCCTCCTGCCGCGGACGCGAGGGAGTGGCCAACGTGGTGGCTCGTGACGAGTACTGCGGTTAGGGCGTCCGCATCGACATGCATCCCGAGGTTCACGAACTGGACGACATGGGCTTCGGCCATGTCACCTGCACTACCCGTGCCCTCGGGGCCGGCCGCCCGCACGGACATCCGGTGCCGTTGTCATCGAGGGGAAATACGCATGAGCGATCCGGCTGACGTGTGGTTTCGTCGGTCGACGTCGAACTCTGAGGTCTGGCCGATCGAGCGCGTCCTGGCGGCCAAGCGGGCGTCGGCCCAGACCGTCTCCGTGGTCGTACCGGCGCGGAACGAGGCGGCCACCGTCGGTGGGATCGTCGAGCGGATCGTCGGTGACCTCGTCGAGTCGACGGGCCTGGTCGACGAGGTGGTCGTCATGGACTCCGACAGCGATGACGACACCGGCCGCATCGCCCGCGAGGCCGGCGCCATCGTGTACCGGACGGCGGACGTCGCGCCGGAGCTCGGCTCCTTCCCCGGTAAGGGCGAGGCCCTGTGGAAGTCGCTGTTCGTCACCGACGGCACGCTGGTGGTGTTCGTCGACGCCGACCTGACCGTCTGGTCTCCCCGGTTCGTGGTCGGCCTGCTCGGACCACTGCTCACCCGGCCCGAGACGCTGCTGGTCAAGGGCTTCTATCGCCGGTTGTCGTCCACCGGCGGTGCGGAGCACGGTGATGGCGGCCGCGTGACCGAGCTGGTGGCGCGTCCCCTGCTCAACCTGGGGTGGCCCGCTCTGGCGGCGGTGGTCCAGCCCCTGGCCGGGGAGTGGGCGGCGCGGCGGTCGCTGCTGGAGACGCTGCCGATCCCGGTCGGATACGGCGTCGAGCTGGCGACCCTGCTGGACACCTTCGACCGCCATGGTCTCGACGGGCTGGCGCAGGTGGATCTCGGCCGGCGAGGGCATCGGCACCAGCCGGTGCGTGACCTGGGAGTGATGGCCGCCGAACTCCTGGGCGTCGCCCATCGTCGAGGCGCCGAACACGTCCGGCGACCGCCCACCGCCGATTCCAGCTCCCCGACGTTGCGGCAGTTCGACGCGGCCTCCGGTTGGACGGCCCGGCCGGTGCCGACGGCCGAGCGCCCACCGGCGATGTCGATGCCCTCCTACGGGCGGCGTCCGGAGCGGGCCGGGGCGGGCAGCCCATGCTGAGGCTTGGCGACCGGACGATGGGCGAGGACCTGCTGGTCATGGCGATCATCAACCGTACCCCTGACTCCTTCTATGACAAGGGGGCGACCTTCGCCCGTGAGGAGGCGCTGCGCCGGGTCGACGAGGTCGTCGCCGAAGGTGCCGACATCGTCGACATCGGCGGGGTCAAGGCGGGTCCGGGCGCGGAGGTCGACGTAGCCGACGAGATCGAGCGCACGGTGCCGTTCGTCGCGGAGGTCCGAGACCGCCACCCCGATCTGATCATCAGCGTCGACACGTGGCGGCACGAGGTGGGGCGCGAGGTGTGCCGGGCGGGCGCCGACCTGCTCAACGACGCGTGGGGCGGCGTCGACCCCCAGCTGGCGGAGGTGGCCGCCGAGTTCGGCGTGGGCCTGGTCTGCACCCATGCCGGGGGGCTGCCGCCGCGGACACGTCCGCACCGGATCGAGTACGAGGACGTGGTCGCCGACGTGATCTCCCGTACCACCGCGCTGGCCGAGCGGGCGGTGGCCGTCGGCGTCGACCCCGACCGCGTCCTGATCGACCCGGGTCACGACTTCGGCAAGAACACCTGGCACTCTCTGGAGGTGACCCGCCGCCTCGACGAACTCGTGGCCACCGGGTGGCCGGTGCTGGTGTCCCTGTCGAACAAGGATTTCGTCGGCGAGTCGCTGGGGCTGCCCGTCGACCAGCGGATGTTCGGCACCCTCGCGGCCACCTCGGTCTGCGCGTGGCAGGGAGCACGCGTGTTCCGCGCCCACAACATCGCCCCCACCCGGCAGGTGCTCGACATGGTGGCGGTCACACGCGGCCTGCGGCCACCCGCCCGGACCCTGCGCGGGCTCGCATGATCGTCGCCGCCGCCTGCATCCCGCAGGCACCGCTGCTGCTGCCAGGTCTCACCGGTGGGACCGTGGCCGAGGTGGAAGAGGTACGGGCGGCAGTGAGCGACGCCGTCGACGCCATCATCGAACACGGACCCGACGAGGTCGTCGTGGTCGGAGCGGCACCCGCCACGGCGACCTATCCGCCGGACGCCCCGACCCCCGCCGGACGCCTGGCCCCCGCCCCGGGACGCCGGCCTCAGCGAACGGCGCTGCCGGTGCCGCTGGCCGTCGGCCGGTCGGCCCTGGAGGAACGTTCGGTGCCATGGATCCTGCAGGGCGTCGAGCACCGAGCGCCCACAGGTGACTGTGGCGCTCTGGGCCGGCGGATCGCCGCGCGGCCCGGGCGGACCGGGCTGTTGGTGGTCGCCGACGGAAGCGCCCGGGGGGGCGAGAAGGCCCCGGGATACGTGGACTCCCGCGCGGACGGGGTCGACGCTCACATCGCCGGCGCCCTCGACTCCGCCGCCCCCGACGCTCTGCTCGCACTGGACCCCGAGCTGTGCGAGGACCTGCTCATCGCAGGTCGGGCCGCCTGGCAGGTCATGGCGGGGGCCTGCGACGGGACGGCGTGGTTGACCCGCACCCTGTACCACGGGGACCCGTTCGGCGTGACCTACCGGGTGGTGACCTGGGCTCCCCGGCCGACCGCGTCCGCCCGGTGACGGAGCCGGCCGAGGACCCGTCCGCCACGGTCCCGGCCGTCGTGTCGTACGAGCACATCTGTCCGCTGGTCCGGCGGTACGGGCGGGTACCGGCGCTCTCCGCCGGCTCACGATAATGGGCCGATGCGCAGACTATTGCCCGATCCGACCGACCGGCTGGACGACGCCGCCCTGACCGCGCAGTACGCCCTGCCGGCAACGGCCGGCCGGCCGCATCTCCGGCTGAACTTCGTGTGCAGCGTGGACGGCGCGATCACCGTCGAGGGCGTCTCCAGGGGACTGCAGACCCCCGGGGACAACCGGGTGTACCACGAGCTGCGCACCCTGGCCGACGTCATTCTCGTCGGCGCCGGCACGGCCCGGACCGAAGGCTACGGCCCGGTCCATGTCGACCCCGAGCAGAGGGCCCGCCGCCGGACGCTCGGCCTCTCCCAGGTGCCGCCGATCGCGGTCGTCACCGCGTCCCTGGATCTGGACCCGGACGCCCCGCTGTTCACCGCCGCGACGACCCCGACCGTCGTGATCACCTGCGCCGGCGCGCCGGCCGACCGCCGGGCGGCACTGACCGAGGTCGCCGACGTCATCATCGCCGGCGAATCGGCGGTCGATCTGCCACAGGCGCTCACGGCACTCGCCGAGCGGGGGCTGACCCGGATCCTGTGCGAGGGCGGACCCCACCTGTTCGGGTCGCTGCTGGCGGCCGGCTGCGTGGACGAACTGTGCGTCACGGTCTCACCCCTGCTCACCGGCCCGGGCCCCGGCCGGATGGTCGCCGGACCCCCCATCGGCACCCCGGCCGGGCTCCGGCTGGCCCACATCCTGGAAGAGGACGACGCGCTGTTCTGCCGGTACGTCGCTGTCTCAAACCGGTGACCAGGCGTCGAACATGGCCAGCAGGTCGTTCGTCCATCGGGTGAGGATGCGCAGCCCTTCGTCCGCGGACGCGCCTGTGGGGTCGCCGAGGATCCCGCTCGGGCTGACGGCTCGCACTCCCGATGTCGACAGCG
>DASYNF010000307.1:0-31018 GCA_036008685.1 Actinomadura sp.
GCCGTTGTCGAACAGCGCGTCGACGGCCTCCTGCAGCATCCGCTTCTCGTTGTTGACGATGATCTCGGGCGCGCCGAGGTCGAGCAGCCTCTTCAACCGGTTGTTCCGGTTGATGACCCGGCGGTACAGGTCGTTGAGGTCGCTCGTCGCGAACCGGCCACCGTCGAGCTGCACCATCGGGCGCAGGTCCGGCGGGATGACCGGAATGCAGTCCAGCACCATGCCGAGCGGCGAGTTGTTGGTGTTGAGGAACGCCGAAACGACCTTGAGCCGCTTGAGGGCGCGGGCCTTCTTCTGGCCCTTGCCGGTACGGATGATCTCCCGCAGACGCTCGGCCTCGGCAACGAGGTCGAAGTTCTCCAGGCGAGCCTGGATCGCGCGAGCGCCCATGCCCCCCTGGAAGTACTTGGAGAAGCGCTCCTTCATCTCGCGGTAGAGCATCTCGTCGCCCTCAAGGTCCTGGATCTTGAGGTTCTTGAAGCGGTTCCACACCTCTTCGAGGCGGTCGATCTCACGCTGCGCCCGATCGCGGATCTGCTTCATCTCACGCTCGGCGCTCTCCCGCAGCTTGCGCCGCTGGTCGGCCTTGGCACCGGCGGCCTCGAGCTCGGCGAGGTCGCGCTCGAGCTTCTGCTGCCGGGCCTCGAGCTCTGCGTCACGGCGCTGTTCGATCTGCTGCCGCTCCACCGAGATATGCGCCTCGAGGGTGGGCAGGTCACGCTCACGCTTCTCGTAGTCGACCGACGTGATCATGTAGGCCGCGAAGTAGATGACCTTTTCGAGATCCTTCGGAGCGAGGTCGAGGAGGTAGCCCAGCCGGCTGGGCACCCCCTTGAAGTACCAGATGTGCGTGACCGGCGCGGCCAGTTCGATGTGGCCCATCCGCTCACGCCGCACCTTGGCACGAGTCACCTCGACACCACAGCGCTCACAGATGATGCCCTTGAACCGGACACGCTTGTACTTACCGCAGTAGCACTCCCAGTCCCTGGTCGGACCGAAGATCTTCTCGCAGAAGAGCCCGTCCTTTTCCGGCTTCAGGGTCCGGTAGTTGATCGTCTCAGGCTTCTTGACCTCACCATGCGACCACTGACGGATGTCGTCGGCCGTGGCCAGGCCGATCCGCAGCTCGTCGAAGAAGTTGACATCCAGCACGTTGTGTTCAGTCCCCTGTTGTCGTTTGAGAATCAGACCTCTTCGACACTGCTCGGCTCACGCCGGGACAGGTCGATGCCGAGCTCCTCCGCTGCGCGGAAGACGTCCTCGTCGGTGTCACGCATCTCGATGGACATGCCGTCACTGGAGAGCACCTCGACGTTGAGGCACAGCGACTGCATCTCCTTGATGAGCACCTTGAAGGACTCTGGAATGCCCGGCTCAGGGATGTTCTCGCCCTTGACGATCGCCTCGTAGACCTTGACTCGGCCCAAGACATCGTCGGATTTGATGGTCAGCAGCTCCTGGAGGGCGTAGGCGGCGCCGTAGGCCTCCAGTGCCCAGACCTCCATCTCACCGAAGCGCTGGCCACCGAACTGGGCCTTACCGCCGAGTGGCTGCTGGGTGATCATGGAGTAGGGGCCGGTCGAACGAGCGTGGATCTTGTCGTCGACCAGGTGGAGCAGCTTGAGGATGTAGATGTAGCCGACCGAGATCGGGTCGCTGAACGGCTCGCCGGTGCGGCCGTCGAAGAGCCTGGCCTTGCCGCCCGGTCCGACCATGCGCCGGCCGTCGCGGTTGGGCAGGGTGCTCTCGATGAGGCCGGTGATCTCCTGCTCGCGAGCGCCGTCGAAGACCGGGGTGGCCGCGTTGGTCCACGCCGGGGCCTCGTCGGCACCGATCGCCTTGAGCTGGCGCTTCCACTCGGCGTCGTCGCCCTCGACCTTCCAGCCACGGCTGGCGACCCAGCCGAGGTGGGTCTCGAGCACCTGGCCGACGTTCATGCGGCCGGGCACGCCGAGCGGGTTGAGCACGATGTCGACCGGGGTGCCGTCCTCGAGGAACGGCATGTCCTCGACGGGAAGCACCTTGGAGATGACGCCCTTGTTGCCGTGGCGGCCGGCGAGCTTGTCACCGTCGGTGATCTTGCGCTTCTGGGCCACGTAGACGCGGACCAGCTCGTTCACGCCCGGCGGGAGCTCGTCGCCCTCGTCACGGCTGAACACGCGGACCCCGATGACCTTGCCGCTCTCACCGTGCGGAACCTTGAGCGACGTGTCGCGGACCTCGCGCGCCTTCTCACCGAAGATCGCGCGGAGCAGCCGCTCCTCCGGGGTCAGCTCGGTCTCGCCCTTGGGCGTCACCTTGCCGACCAGGATGTCGCCGGTCACGACCTCGGCGCCGATCCGGATGATGCCGCGCTCGTCCAGGTCCGCGAGGACCTCTTCGGAGACGTTCGGGATGTCCCGGGTGATCTCCTCCGGGCCCAGCTTGGTGTCACGGGCGTCGACCTCGTGCTCCTCGATGTGGATCGAGGAGAGGACGTCGTCCTGCACCAGCCGCTGGCTGAGGATGATCGCGTCTTCGTAGTTGTGGCCCTCCCACGGCATGAACGCCACGAGCAGGTTCTTGCCCAGCGCCATCTCACCGTTGTCGGTGCACGGCCCGTCGGCGATGACCTGGCCGACCTCGACGCGCTGGCCCTCGTGGACGATCGGCTTCTGGTTGAAGCAGGTGCCCTGGTTGGACCGCTTGAACTTGGCCACCCGGTAGGTCGTCCGGGTCGCGTCGTCGTTCATCACGGTGACGTAGTCGGCGGAGACCTCCTCGACCACGCCGGCCTTCTCGTTGCTGATGACGTCGCCCGCGTCGGTCGCGGCACGGTATTCCATGCCGGTGCCGACGAGCGGCGCCTCGCTCTTGAGCAGGGGTACGGACTGCCGCTGCATGTTCGAGCCCATGAGCGCGCGGTTGGCGTCGTCGTGCTCGAGGAACGGGATCATCGCCGTGGCGACCGAGACCATCTGCCGCGGGGAGACGTCCATGTAATGCACGTCGGCCGGCGGGATGTATTCGATCTCACCGCCCTTGGTGCGGACCAGGACGCGAGCCTCGGCGAAGCTGCCGTCGGGGTTCAGCGGCGAGTTGGCCTGCGCCTTGACGAACCTGTCCTCCTCGTCGGCGGTCAGGTAGTCGATCTGCTCGGTGACGACGCCCTCGACGACCTTGCGGTAGGGCGTCTCGACGAAGCCGAACGGGTTGACCCGCCCATAGGAGCTGAGCGAGCCGATCAGGCCGATGTTCGGCCCTTCCGGCGTCTCGATCGGGCACATGCGGCCGTAGTGCGACGGGTGAACGTCACGGACCTCGAAGCCGGCACGCTCACGGGACAGGCCACCCGGGCCGAGCGCGGAGAGCCGCCGCTTGTGCGTGAGGCCCGCGAGGGGGTTGGTCTGGTCCATGAACTGCGACAGCTGGCTCGTGCCGAAGAACTCCTTGATGGAGGCGACGACCGGCCGGATGTTGATGAGCGTCTGCGGCGTGATCGCCTCGACGTCCTGCGTGGTCATCCGCTCGCGAACGACCCGCTCCATCCGGGCCAGACCCAGGCGGACCTGGTTCTGGATCAGCTCGCCGACCGTCCGGAGACGACGGTTGCCGAAGTGGTCGATGTCGTCGGTCTCGATCGGGACCGGGACCTCTCCGACGACCGCCTCGTCCTCACCGGCGTGCAGCCGGACGAGGTACTCGATCGTGGCGACGACGTCCGCTTCGGTCAGCGTGCCCTGACGCATCTCGAGGCGCAGGCCGAGCTTCTTGTTGACCTTGTATCGGCCGACCTTCGCGAGGTCGTACCGCTTGGGGTTGAAATAGAGGTTCTCGAGCAGCGTCTGCGCGGACTCCTTCGTCGGAGGCTCGCCCGGGCGCAGCTTGCGGTAGATCTCGAGCAGCGCGTCATCCTGGCCGGTGGTGTGATCCTTCTCCAGGGTGTTGCGGATCGATTCGTAGGCGCCGAAACGCTCGAGAATGCGGGCCTCGTCCCAACCGAGCGCCTTGAGCAGGACGGTCACGCCCTGCTTGCGCTTGCGGTCGATACGGACGCCGACGTTGTCTCGCTTGTCGATCTCGAACTCGAGCCACGCTCCCCGGCTGGGGATGACCTTGCAGGCGTAGATGTCCTTGTCGGACGTCTTGTCCAGCTGCCGGTCGAAGTAGACGCCGGGTGAACGGACGAGCTGGGAGACGACGACACGCTCGGTGCCGTTGATGATGAAAGTGCCCTTCGGGGTCATGAGCGGGAAGTCGCCCATGAACACCGTCTGGCTCTTGATCTCTCCAGTTGAGTTGTTGATGAACTCCGCCGTGACGAACATGGGGGCGGAGTAGGTCATGTCCTTGTCCTTGCACTCCTCGACGGAGTACTTGGGCGGCTCGAACCGATGATCATGGAACGAGAGGGACATGGTTCCGGAGAAGTCCTCGATGGGACTAATCTCCTCAAAGATCTCCTCGAGGCCCGACTGGGCCGGGACATCCTTACGACCGGCCTTCTGGGCCGCCTCGACCCGGGACTTCCATCTCTCGTTGCCGAGCAGCCAGTCAAAAGACTCGGTCTGCAACGCGAGGAGGTCCGGGACTTCGAGTGGCTCCTTGATGCGCGCAAAGGAGAGGCGGTTCGGACCGGTTGCGGTGTTCGAGGCGTTGCGCGAGGCTGCCAAGAGTGGTCCTTCCGAGGGCTCGCGGCGGGTGAACGGAGCGCACGCCGGACGGTCCACGAGTGAGGCGCGGAGAGCGATCCCAACGGATCTCAAACGTGGATAGTCAGAGGGCAGCGCAAAGGGGCAGTGTAGCCGACTGCCACACTGCTAGCAACTCTACCGCCGCAGTATGCTTCACAGTTGTCTCGCAGCATCGTCGCTCAGCGGCTCTGAGTCAAGAGCGGACATGGACTTTTCGAGCTCTGACCAGCAGTGAGGAAACCCATAGTTTAGGGGACGAGGCTCGTGGTCGCGTGGTCACGGGTCGCGTAAAAGATCAAGCGACCGCCCTCCGGAGGGAGACGGTCGCTTGATCCTTTTCGGCTGGATCTAGAGAACCTGGAGGTCAGAGGCCAGCCAGCGGTCCTTGACCTTGAGCATCGTCATCCGGATCCGCAGCGAGTCCGGCAACCGGTTCTGGCTTGACGTGGTCGTGGAGCTGCGGTTCGCAAAGACGATCACCGTTACGCGGTCAGCGGACACGCTCTCGGTGCCGGCCTTGAGCACCGTGGTCTGCGAGATCGCCTGTTGCTGGACCGCGGTGGCGCGGATCTGCTGAGCCAGCGCGGAGTACTGGTCGTGCAACTTGCCGGTGGTCTCACCCGCGGCCGTCTTGAAGTCCGACTCCAGCGTCCGGTAGTCGTACGAGGAGAGATCGCGGGCCGCCCCGGAAGCGGCACGGACCGCCTGGCGCGACGCGTCATCGGTGGCCTTCAGGTCCTCGCTCTTGATCCACAGGACCACGACGGCCACGGTCAGGACGACGGCGACGAGGACCAGTACGCCCAGGATCCGCGTCCCCGCCGGTATCCGGGTCCGGGCGATCCTCCCGGGCCTCCTGGGCTCGGCCTGCGCGGTCTCCGTGGACTCCCCGGAGTCTCCGCTCTCCTTGGACTCCGCGTCCTGCGCGGAATCTGTGGCCTCTGCGGACTCCGTGACCTCCTCGGACGTCGCGACCTCGGACTCCGTGACCTTCCGGGGCTCCTGGGGCTCCTGGGGCTCCTGGAGCTTCTCCGCCTCCTCGGTCTTCGCCTTGGCGGCGGCCTCGCGTTCACGTTGGGAGAGCGTCGTCATGGCACCAATCCGAGCTTGGAGACGAGCCAGCGGCCGTCGGTCCGGGTGAGATCCATCGAGAAGCGGTAGTAGCGCGGCGCGCCCTGGGTGACCTTGGGGCTCGTGGTCACCGCCGTCAAGGCCACGACGACCTCGGCGGAGTCACCGTCCACCGTCACCACCCCCGCTCGGACGGACTGCACCGAGGACATGGCCTGGTTCTTGGTCGCGGTGTCGGCGATGGTCCTGGCCTGGGTGGCCCACTGGTTCTTGACCTCACCGGTCATGCCGCTGAGCACCCGGTCGATGCCCTGCTGGATGTTGCGGTAGTCGAGGCTGACCAGGTTGACGGCCGTCTGGCGGGCGGCCTGCTGGGCGGCCGCCGACTGCGCCGCCGCGTCCCGCGCCTTCCAGACCGAGACGCCGAGGTAGCTCGCCGTGACGGCGAGCGCGATCACGACGGCGCCGAGCACGACCGCGGTGATCTTGGCGACCCGGCCGGACAGAGGTCCACCAGGACTCGTCTTCACCGGCGCGTCCTTCACTGTGCCAGCGGTCCGAGCAACAGCCACTTCCATGACGCGTCTCCCAACAGATGTTGCTGGCCACCCGCGGTCCCGGTTTCGTACCGCCGGCCGTCCGGGCCGTAGACCGCTCCGGTGGCTGGATCGTATCCGGCGAGCTGCACTGAACCCGTCGGAACCTGCTGATAGGCGGACGTACCCGGCTGGGACTCCGCCCGCAGGCCCGTCGCCGACGCCGCGGAACCGTTGCCCGAGGCCTGGGAGCCGTTGCCCGAGGCCTGGGAGCCGGCTCCGCCGCCGTAGGCGCCCCCGGGAGGCGCTCCCGCGCCGTCGGTGGCACCCGGGGGCACCGCGGGGTAGGGCCGCGGCGCCGGGGCGTTACGGCCGCCCCTGCTGACCGACTGGGCCGACTTCGGCAGCGCGCATCCCACATTGAGCTCCGCCGGCACGGGCTTGGTCGCCTGCGGGTAGCGGACCTTGGTCTTCTCGTAGCCCTTGGTGCAGGGCGGGGGTTCGTTGACGTTGAGCAGCAGGCCGAAGTGCTCGGTCCCGTCGCCCGGGGTGACCGTGAACGAGCCGGCCAGCGTCATCGGGTAGAGGATGAACAGCATCCGCAGGCCGTCGATCCGGGAGGTCAGCACCTGCCCGGTCGTGGTGAGGTTCGCCAGCAGCACCGGCAGCGTGGGCGCCAGGTCGTCGACCAGCCCGCCGACCTGGTTCACCGCGGGCACGGTGGTGTCGATGGCCGAGCGCAGGCTCGGGTCGTCACGCCGGATCTGGCCGGTCAGCGAGTTCAGGTCGCGGGCGAGGTGGCGGATGTTCGCGCCCTGCGAGTGCTGCGTGTCCAGCACGATCTTGCTGTTGTCCAGCAGCTGTGACGTGGCGGGATAGCTCTCCTGGGCGGTCTGGATGAGCTTGTCGCTGGAGTCGAGGATGGCCTGCAGATCCGCGGCCGAGCCGGAGAACGCCTTGTTCAGCTCGTCGACGATCACGCCGAGGTCCTTGGGGTCGACCGAGGAGACCAGGCGGTCCACGTTCGTCAGGAACTCGGTGGTGGAGACCGGGAGCTTCGTGCGGTCCCGCGGGATCGTGTAGGCCGTGCCGGCGTCCAGGTAGGGACCCCCGTCACTGCGCGGCTGGAGGTCGATGTACTGCTCGCCCACCGCCGACCGGTTGGCGACCACGGCGATGCTGTCCCGCGGGATGCGCCGGCCCCGTTGGAGGTCGAGCTTGACCCGGATGCCGTCCCGGGTGAGGTCGATGGGGCCCACGCGGCCCACGGGCACGCCGCGGTAGGTCACCTCGGCGTTGGAGAAGATGCCGCCCGAGTCGGTGAGATCCACGTAGGCGACGTAGGACCGGTTGAGCAGGCTTGCGCCGACACCGATATAGCGCACGAGCGTGTAGCTGATCCCGAGGACGGTGATCAGCGCGAAGACCAGCAGCTGGACCTTCACACCAGGTTTGATGATCACTTGAGCCCCCCGAAGATGAGGTTGGAGAGGTCCGGGTTCGCGCTGGGGGACGGCTGGGGGCCGCCGCCCGGCGGCGGGGACTGGCCCGGGATCAGCGTGCCGGGACCGGTGAGGCCCGGGGTCGGGTTGAGCACGCCCGGTGGGGTCTGTGGCAGCGTCAGGCTCGGTGGCCGGATCAGCGAGCGCACCTGGTCGCTCTGTTTGACGAGGCTGTCCAGAGCGGTGCCCCCGAGCAGGTTGCGCGTGAGGCTCTTGAGGTCGAGGTCGACGGTGATGTCGAGGTTGGCGTAGTCGCCGCGGAGGGCGTTGGTGACCGTCGGCGGGAACGGGAAGCTGAGCAGCATCTCAAGGTTCTTCGGCAGGTCATCGCCGGCCTTGTTCAGGTTGCGGAGGATCGGTTCCAGCGCCCGCAGATTCGCCAGCAGATCCTCCTGCGACAGGTTCACCACCCGCGTCGTCACCTTGCTGAGCTTGTCCAGGCTGACGAGCATTTTGGTGAGATCGGCCCGGTTCTGGTCCAGGATCTTCACGGCCGGACCGGTGCGGTCGATGGTGTCGGCGATCGTCTTCTTCTCGGCGGCGAGCTTGCCGCTGAGCCGGTCGATGCTGTCGAGCGCCTGCGTGATCGCACTGCGGTTCCGGTCGAGGGTCCCGACGAAGGTGTCCACGCGCCGCAGGACGTCCCGGATGGTGTCCGTACGGCCGTTCATCGCCGCGTTGAGCTCATTGGTGATGGTCGTGACCTGCTCCAGGCCGCCGCCGTTCAGCAGCAGCGAGAGGGCCGACAGGACCTCCTCGATCTCGGTGCCGCGGGAGGTGCGGGACAGCGGGATCACGTCTCCCGCGCCGAGGGCGCCCTGAGGCGCCTCGGTGGGGGACGGTGACAGCGCCACGAACTTCTCGCCGAGCAGGCTCGTCTGGCCGACGGTCGCGATGGCGTTGTCGGGCAGCTTCACGTCCCTGCGGACCAGGCAGGTGACCCGGGCGTGCCAGCCGTCGAGCCGCACGCTCGTGATCTTGCCGACCGACACGTCATTGACCTTGACCACCGACTGGGGGACGAGGTCGAGCACGTTGACGAAGTCGACCTCGATCTCGTACGGGCCGTTCCCGAGGTCGGGGCCGCCCGGCAGCGGAAGGGATTCGGCACCGCGGAAGGAGCAACCCGTCAGAGCCAGGAGCCCGGCCGTCGCGGCGATCACGGCGAGCCGACGCTTCATGGGGTACCTCCAGGCAGCAGCGTGGCCAGGCCAGGGTTGGGGGCGGTCGTACGGGAGGTGGCCGGCGTACCGCCGGAGGCGGCTTTCCGGGTCGATACGGTCTTCCCGCTCGACCTGCTCGAGCCGTTCGGGCCGTAGGCGTCCGGCGGGGGCGGCACCGGGTTGTAGTTCGTGGTGATCGCCGAGAGCCAGGACAGGTCCAGGGAGAGCGAGGTGAGCCCCTGGCCCGCCGGGTTGAGCGGGCCCAGCACCGACTCGCACTGCTTGGCCGGAGTGCCGAGCGAGAAGGTCAGTGAGCAGATCCACTGAGCGATGTTGTCGAACTGCCGCAG
This sequence comes from Actinomadura sp., assembly GCA_036008685.1. Taxonomy (GTDB): domain Bacteria; phylum Actinomycetota; class Actinomycetes; order Streptosporangiales; family Streptosporangiaceae; genus Actinomadura_C. Next base: position 9,299 of record DASYNF010000307.1, read on the forward strand.
GTCCGGGCGAGTGTCGAGAGTGCCGCTGATGGGGTTGTAGGCGTTCTTGAGGTTGCTGAGCCCGGTGGGCCCCTTGGCCAGGAACTCCGCGAGCGCGTCCTTCCGCTTGACCAGCACCGAAGTGATCTGTGCCAGCTGCCGGACGTTGGCCGCCAGCGCGGTCCGGTTGCCCTTGACGAACCTGGTGACATTGCGCAGCGTCGGCCCGAGAGCCTGCAGGGCCGCACTGAGCTCCTGCTGCTCACCGGAGAGCTGGGCGGAGACGCCGGACAGGTGCTCGGTGAACTGCTTGATCTGCTGGTCGTTGGCCGCCATCGCGGCCGTGATCACGCGGAGGTTCTCGATGGTCGAGGCGACATCGCCGCGATCCTCGCTGAGCGTGCTCAGCATCCGGGAGGTGTCCCGGATCGTCTCGCGGATGTCGGAGCCCTGGCCGTCGAGCGTGGTGGCCCCGACCTGCAGCAGTCGCGACAGCGAACCGTCGGCGTTGACGCCGTCCGGGCCGAGCGCCTTGCCGAGGTCGTTGAGGCTGCCGGCCACCTGGTCGACCTCGACCGGTACGGCGGTGCGGGTGATCGGCAGTGCGATCTTGTCCGCCAGCACCGGACCGCCCTTGTAGACGGGTGTCAGCTGGATGTAGCGGTCGGCCACCAGGGACTGGTTGACGATGACGGCCTGGGCATCGGCGGGGACCTTCTGCTCTGCGTCGTAGGCCAGCTCCACCTTGACCGAACGGCCCACCGGCGTGACGCTGGCGACCTCTCCGACCTTGATGCCGAGAATCCGCACGTCGGCGCCGGGATAGAGCCCCACCGAACTGGTGAAGTAGGCCGTCAGACGCCTCTGCTCGGTCCCTGGCCACAGCACCGTGACGGCACCGGCGATCAACGCCACGGCGATGATCACGACGCCGAGGCGGAGGATGGTTTGGGGCTTCACGGCAATCTTCCTGCTCACGGTTGTCACGGTTGTCACGGGAGGAACGGCAGCGGGTTCGAAGGCTGCCCGCTGGGGGGCCGGCCGCCGGACTTCTTCGGTCCGGTGCCGTTGGACGGGAGCTGGACGGATGCGGGGAGCGGCACCAGGTTCTGGATGTAGCTGTCGAACCAGCGTCCGCTGCCGGTGGCATCACTGAACTGACGGCCATAGGGGGCGAGCAGCTGAATGCTCCGGTCCAGGTTGTCCTGGTTCTTGAGCAGGATCCGGTTGACCCGTTGCAGGTTGGCCAGGAGCGGCGCGAGCTGCGCCTCGTTGTCCGCGATCAGCGCGTTGACCTGCTGCGTCAGCATCACGGTGTTCACGAGCAGCTGATGGATGACCGCACGCCTGGCCTGCACCGCGCGCAGGATCTTGTCACCGTCGTCGACCAGCTTGGTGAATTCCCGGTTGCGCTCGGCGAGCACCTGGGTGACGTTCTTGGACCGCCCGACCAGCTCGTGCAGCTGATCGTCACGAGAGGACACGGTCTGGGACAGCCGCCGCAGCCCGCGGAGCGATCCCCGGATCTCCTCCGGTGAGTTCTTGAAGGTGTTCGACAGGACGTCGAAGGACTTCGCCAGTTCCTTGGTGTCGATGGCGTCCACGCGCTGGCTCAGCTGGCTGATGACGGGGACGATCTCGAATGGCGTCGCCGTCCGCGACACCGGGATCTGCTTCTTGGGGTCCTGTCGCCCGGGGCCGCGGGGATCGAGGGACACGTAGTGAGAACCCAGCACGGTCTTGATCTTGATTTCGGCCCGGGTCAGCTCGCCGAGGCGCACCCCGTCGTCCACCCGGAAGTCCACGCGTACGTGGCCGCCCTCGAGCTGGAGACCCGTGACCTTGCCGACCTTGACGCCGGCGATCCGTACCTCTTCCTTGTCCTTCAGCCCCGCGGCCTCCGCGAACGCCGCGCTGTAGGTGGTGCCACCGTTGACGAACGGGAGGTTCTGCAGATTCAGCGCGATCGCGAGTCCCACGGCGATGGCCCCGAGGCCGGCCAATCCGATGGGCACCGGGTTTCGCTCCCGGAAGGGCCTCCTCATCTCACTTGCACCTCGCGTTCTCGTTCTGGACCCGCGGCGTCTGTATGGCCGGGCCGCCGGGCAACACGATCCGGGCGTCGAAGCTGCACAGGTAGAAGTTGAACCAGGACCCGTACGACGAGGCGCGGGCCAGGGCGTTCATGCGGTCGGGAGTGCGGCCCAGCGCGGTGTCCAGGACCTTGCCGTTGTCACCGAGCGTCTTGACCAGTGCGCCGAGCTCGCCGATGTCCGTCTTCAGCGACGGGCGGGTCTCCTTGAGCAGGTCCGACGTGGCCCCGGTGAGCTGGTTGATCGAGGCCAGCGAGTCGAAGATCGCTTTGCGGTCGCCGGCCAGCCCGCTGACGAAGCTCTGCAGCTGGATTATCAGCTGGCTGACCTGTGTCGACCGCTGGTCCAGGGTGCCGAGCACCTGGTTGAGGTTGTCGATCACGCGTCCGATCACCTGGTCGCGGTCCGCGAGGGTGTTGGTCAGTGACGCGACGTGGGCGAGCAGGCTGTTGACCGTGCCGCCCTCCCCCTGCAGCGTCTGGACGATCTGCAGGGCCAGCGTGTTGACGTCCTTGGGCTGGAGGGCTCGGAACAGCGGCCGGAAACCGTTGAACAGCACGGTGAGGTCGAGGGCCGGCTGGGTCTGCGTCACCGGGATCGTGCCGTCGGGAGGGAGGAAGTCGTTGGCCGAGCCGGGCCCCTCCGAGAGCGCGACATAACGCTGGCCCATGAGGTTGCGGTAGCGCAGCTGCAGAAGCACCGACCGCGGCAGGCCCGCGCTGAAGCCGCCCTCCTTGGCCACCGAGAACCTGACCTCGGCCTGCCTGCCCTGGTGCAGCTTGATGTCCTCGACCTGGCCCACTCGTACACCGGCGACTCGGATGTCGTCGCCCTTCAGCAGCCCGGCCACGTCAGTGAAGATCGCGCGGTAGCTGCGGGTGTCGACGAACCGGGCGTTGGCGATCGTCATCGCGAGGACGCCCGTCGCCACCGATGTGACGAGAACGAAGGCCAAAAGCTTGATCGCCGCACTCGATGTTTTCATGGCCGCTCCCGCCTTTCCATTCCGACCGTCATCCCACGGTCACCACCGATCCCTGCAGGAGGGGGCCGAACAGCAGCGCGGCCAGGTCCGAGACCTCGTCGGCGGGGGTCTTGAGGACGGGCGCCACGACGTTCTTGACGGCCGTGGTCTCGCTCATCCCGGACCCGGGCCGCACCATCACCGCGGACGTGGCCCGGCCCCGGCTCCCCGGCAGGCCCGGGAGCGAAGGCACCGCGGGCGTGCCCGGACCGGCCGGGGTGACCGGTCCCTTCCACCACATGTCGTCCTGCGTGCCGTCCAGGACCGTGTAGTTCGGTGCGGGCACCGGAGGATTGGGCAGGCCGTAGCAGCGGGGCCCCCGGTGGTCCTTGTACTCCGGCAGATCCAGTGGGTTCTTGTAGCCGGGCTGTGGCTTCACGATCTCGATGGTCAGCCGGATGGTGGGCGTCTTGCCTCCGACGGCGTCCTCGACGGCGGGCCGGATCTTCTTCAGGCCGGCGAACACGCAGGGGAACTCCGGGGAGTACCTCGCCACGAGCCCGAGCGCCTCCCGGTTGGCGATGTTCACACCAATGATCTTGTTGCCGTTGTCGCGCATGAACCGGGTGGTCCGGCCGGACACGTCGGTCACCGCGGGGATCAGCGCCTCGATGGCGGCCCGCTTGTCCACGATCGTGGAACTGGTGACGTTGAGGTTGCGCAGGGTCCGCAGCAGGTCGGGCGCCGCCGCGTTGTAGACGTCCGCGACGTTCGACAGCTGCCGCAGGTCGTACACCAGCGTGCCGAGTTTCGGGTTGATCTTCTTCAGCAGCGCGTCGGCCTGTTCCAGGGTGTTGCCCAGCTGGTCGCCTCGGCCCTGCAGCGCGGTCGCCAGCGCGTTGAGCGTGGCGTTGAGCTTCTCCGGCGCGACGGCCTTGAGCAACGGCAGCAGGTGGTCGAGTACCTGCTCGACCTCCACGGCCACCGTGGACTTGTCCTGCGGGATCACCGCGCCGTTGCGGATCGCCGCACCGCCCTGTGCCGGTGGCACGAGGTCGACGTACTTCTCCCCGAACAGGGTCTTGGGGAGCAGGCGGGCCTTGACGTCGCCCGGGACCAGGTGGGCCTTCTCCCGGTCGAGCGCAAGGTCCAGTTCGGCGCCGGTGGCCGTGGCGCGGATGTCCCGCACCTCCCCGACGATCAGGCCGCGCACCTTGACGTCGGACCGCGGCAGCAGCTGCATACCCGCCCGGTCACTGCGCAGCTTCACCGCGACGATCGGTGTGAACGCCTTGTTGTACAGCGCGACGGTCAACGCCAGCAGCAGCGCCACCACAAGGAGGAAGGCCAGGCCGTAGATGCGGTAACGCACCCGCTGGGACAGTCCCGCGGACGAGGCTCCATGAGTCATCGTGCAGTCACCCCGCAATCCGTACGCTGGTCGTGGCGCCCCAGATCGACATCCCGAGCAGCAGGTCGGCGATGTTCACGACCACGATGCTCGTCCGTACGGCACGGCCCACCGCCACGCCGACGCCGGCCGGTCCCCCGCCGGCGTGATAGCCGTAGTAGCAGTGGATCAGCATGACCAGCATCGCGAAGATGATCACCTTGCCGAACGACCAGAGGATGTCGTAGGGCGGGAGGAAGAGATTGAAGTAGTGGTCGTAGGTCCCCGGCGACTGCCCGAAGGCGAGTGTGACCATCGCGCGGGTGGCGACGTAGGACGCCAGCAGCCCGACGATGTAGAGCGGGACGACCGCGAGCATCCCGGCCACCAGCCGCGTCGTGACGAGGAACGGCAGTGACGGAACCGCCATGACCTCGAGCGCGTCGATCTCGTCGCTGATCCGCATGGCGCCGAGCTGGGCGGTGAAGCCACAGCCGACGGTCGCCGACAGCGCGAGCGCCGACACCACCGGTGCCAGCTCGCGCGTGTTGAAGTACGAGGAGACGAATCCCGTGAAGGCCGCGGTGCCGATCTGGTCCAGGGCACTGTAGCCCTGCAGGCCGACCTCGGTGCCGGTGAAGAAGGTCATGAAGCCGACGATCGCGACGCTGCCCCCGATCACGGCGAGACCCCCGGTGCCGAGGCTGACCTCGGCGAGCAGCCGCAGGATCTCGGTCCGGTATCGGCGGACGGCGCGGAAGACCCAGGCGAAGGCCCGTGCGTAGAACGAGAGCTGGTGCCCGAAGTCGTCCAGGCGTTCCAGCGGTGCGCTGACCGCCCTCGTGGCGGCGCGCCCGAGCCTTCCCGGCTGGGCCATCACATCCCCTTCTGCGGGACGAATTGGAAGTAGAGCGCGCTGATCAGGAAGTTCTCCAGGAACAGCAGCATGAAGGTGATGACGACCGTCTGGTTGACCGCGTCGCCGACGCCCTTCGGCCCGCCCTTGGCGTTGAGACCCTTGTAGGCCGCGACCAGACCGGCCGTGATCCCGAAGAGGAAGGCCTTCACCTCGGCCTGGAGCAGGTCGGGCAGTTGCGCCGCGGCGTTGAACGAGGCGAGGTAGGCGCCCGGCGTGCCGCCCTGCAGCATGACGTTGAAGACGTAACCACCACAGATGCCGACCACCGAGACGAGCCCGTTGAGGAAGAGCCCGACGAACGCGCAGGCGAACATCCTCGGTACGACCAGCCGGTGCAGCGGGTTGATCCCGAGCACCTCCATGGCGTCGATCTCCTCCCGGATCTTGCGGGCTCCGAGGTCGGCGCATATCGCCGATCCGGCGGCACCGGCGATCAGCAGCGCGGTGACGAGCGGGCTCGCCTCGCGGACGATGGCGAGGACCGCGGTGGCACCGGTGAAGGACTGTGCGCCGATCTGGCGGATCAGGCCGCCGACCTGCAGTGAGAGGATCGCGCCGAACGGGATGGCGACCAGTGCGGTCGGCAGGACCGTCACCCCGACGATGAACCACGCCTGCTGGATGAACTCGCGCCACTGGAACGGCCGCTGGGCGACGGCGCGGAACGTGTCCAGCGCCAGGGCGAAGAACCGCCCCGGCTCCTTGATGGCGAGGTTGGACGCACCGTCGGCGACAGGGCGGAGCCTCGCCCCGATCCCCTTGCCCTTCCGGCCGCCCTCAACGTCGCGCGGTGTGGGCTGGGTCATGGGCGAGAGCCTCCCCCGGGCTGCCGGGCGGCGGCGGAGGTCATGGACGCGACGTAGCGCGGCCATTCCTCCAGCCAGTCGCGGCCCGTCTCATCGATGAAGGAGCCGGGCGGCGGCCGTACGCCGTGGGCCCTGAGCCAGGAACCGGGTGGCGACTGCGCCCGGCGGAGCCGCCCGTCACTGGGCGTGAGCTGCGGTGGGATGGGCGGTAGCCGGCCGGGGTCCTGGCCCTGCCGGGCCTCGGCTTCGAGCTCGGAGACGTCCTTCTCCTCCGACATGCCGATCGGGCCGACCCGGCGTGCGTTGAGGAACTGCCGGACGACGGGCTCCTCGCTGGACAGCAGCATCTCGCGGTGTCCGAACATGACGAGCTCGCGCCGGAACAGCAGGCCGATGTGGTCGGGAACCGTACGGGCGGTGTTGATGTCGTGGGTGACGATGAGGAACGTGGCGCCGATCTGTGCGTTGAGGTCCACGATCAGCTGGTTGAGATAGGCGGTGCGGACCGGGTCGAGGCCGGAGTCGGGCTCGTCGCACAGGATGATCTCGGGGTCGAGGACCAGGGCCCGCGCCAGGCCCGCGCGCTTGCGCATACCGCCGGAGATCTCGCCGGGCAGCTTGCTCTCGGCGCCGATCAGACCGACCATGTCGATCTTCTCCATGACGATGCGCCTGATCTCGCTCTCGCTCTTCTTCGTGTGCTCACGAAGCGGGAAGGCGATGTTGTCGAACAGGTTCATGGAGCCGAACAGCGCGCCGTCCTGGAACAGCACTCCGAACAGCTTCCTGGTTTCGTACAGCAGGTGCTCGGGCAGGTGCGGCAGGTCCCGGTCCCCGATCCAGATGTGTCCGCGTTCGGGTCGTAGCAGCCCGACCAGCGTCTTGAGGAAGACAGACTTACCAGTACCCGAGGGCCCGAGGAGGACCGAGATCTCTCCTGCGGGCAGCGTCAACGAGACGTCCGCCCAGATGGTCTGACGTCCGAACGCTTTGGTGAGTCCTTCGACCCTGATCTCGACGCCCACTCGTCACCTTTCGTCCAGCCGGGGGGATTCCGGATCAATAGGCGAACAGCCAGCTTTGGTCGTGTTCAGTCACGGGGAGTAACGGTCGCCTGACTACTGGCCAGTAATCGCACCGGGTGCAACCACGGTAGCCAGGAATCCCAGAAATGGAAGGGGCTCACACCAACATCCCGCGCGACAGGACCGGCCGTAAGCGGATCGTTACGCAAGCCGCGCATCAGACTAGTGGGCCCGTGACCGCCGAGACAAGAGGAACCATTGGTACGAATGGAACTCAAGAGCCTTGCATAAAACACAACGGGCGGCCACCCCCGAAGGGGTGACCGCCCGTACGTGAAGCGGACTTACTTGATGGTGACCTTCGCGCCGGCCTTCTCCAGGGCCTCCTTGGCCTTCTCCGCCGTCTCCTTGTTGACCTTCTCAAGGACAGGCTTGGGAGCGCCGTCGACGAGGTCCTTGGCCTCCTTGAGGCCGAGGCTCGTCAGCGAACGGACCTCCTTGATGACCTGGATCTTCTTGTCGCCGGGGGCCTCGAGGATGACGTCGAACTCGTCCTGCTCCTCCGGGGCCTCAGCCCCGGCACCCGGGGCGCCGGCGCCCGGGGCGGCCATCGCGACGGGCGCGGCGGCCTTGACGTCGAAGACGTCCTCGAACTGCTTCACGAACTCCGACAGCTCGAGGAGGGTCATCTCCTTGAACGCGTCGAGCAGCTCGTCGGTGCTGAGCTTCGCCATGTGTGTTCCTCCGGTGTGGCTGTTCAACTAAGTCGTACGACTGCGGGGTCTCAGTCCTCGGTGGACTGTGCCGCCTCTGCGGGCGCCTCGTCGGCCGGCGCCTCGCTGGTCTCGCCGGACTCTTCGCGCTTGGCCCGCAGCGCTTCCGCGAGCTGGGCCACCTGGGTCGGCAGGGCGTTGAAAACCGCGGCCGCGTTGGCCATGGTCCCCTTCATCGCACCGGCCAGCTTCGCGAGGAGCACCTCACGAGACTCGAGGTCGGCGAGCTTGGCGATCTCCTCCGGCGTCATCGGCTTGCCGTCGATGACCCCGCCCTTGATCACCAGGAACGGGTTGGCCTTGGCGAAGTCACGCAGGCCCTTGGCGGCCTCGACCACGTCGCCCTTGACGAACGCGATGGCCGACGGGCCCCGGAGCAGCTCGGTGAGCTGCTCGTCCACCCCGGCATCGCGCGCGGCGAGCTTGGTCAGCGTGTTCTTCACCACGGCGAACCTCGTGGTGTCACCGAGGTTGCGGCGCAGCTCGCTCAGCTGCGCCACGGTGAGCCCGCGATATTCGGTGAGCACGGCGCCGTTGGAGCTCTCGAACTCGGTCGTGAGCTCGGCGACGGCCGCCGCCTTGTCCGCTCTCGCCATGGGCCTCCTTCCCAACAACAGAAGTAGGACCGCAAGATCACCGGCTCCGTGGCGAGCGCCTTTCTCGGAACGTGATCTCGCGTCCTGCCGTCGACCAGGTCGCCGGAAAGATCCCCGGAGAAACAAAAGCGCCCCGGCGCGGGTGCACACGGGGCGTACGCACGATCATCGTCGTGCTGAACGGCTCTCGTCTCACCTACGCGGGTCACCCGCTCTCGCGGGACCTTCGGCCATCCTCGCGGATGGCTACCGGCGGTCTTCGGCAGTCCACAGACTACGCGGCATGGGGCCCTATCGCAAAACCGGCCCCGCGGCGGACCGCCGCGGAGCACGGGTTCGGGAGCACGGGTCCAGGAGGGCGGTTCAGGAACGCCGGCCGGCCTTCTCGGAGGCCTTGGCCAGTACCTCGGTCGCACTGAGCTTGACGAGCCCCCCGGCGTTTCCGCCCCCGGCCGCCTTGGAGCCGCCGGGACATCCGGACAAGAGGACGAGCGCCGTGCTCACCCCCGTCCCTGTGACGAACCGCCGGAACATGAAGGATCCCTTCTTCGTGCGGGCGCATAGGTCCTCGAGGCCGTGATCTCCGGCCTCAGGGGCGCGCCAGGCTATCGGCAAAGCGCACGTAAAAGGCCCTGAGAACAGGGGAAGGGCGGCCTGCTACCCGGCCGCCCTTCCCGCGCTCACGCTCGTTCAGTTCGCCGGCTTGCCCTGGAGGCCGCCGAGGTCGAAGTCCTGCACCTGGTCCGCCGGGGGCGCGGTGACGTTGACCGTCTTGCCGAAGTCCCGGTAAAGGATCGTGATCGTGGCCGCGCCACCCTTTGGCGCGCTCACCTTGGAGACGAGCTTGCGCGGCAGCTGGTCGCCGTCGGTCCAGAGGTCGAAGTCGATCTTCTGGTCGGGGCCGGGCTCGTAGAACTTGGCCACCCGGTCCCGGGCGGTGCCGTCGAGCCGCTTCAGCGCGTCCGCGACAGTGACGGTCCCGGCGTAGTGGGTCGTCTTCACGCCGTCGATGGTCTCCTGGCCGACGGTACGAACGTCCTTGGAGGCGGTGAACATCTTCGTCTGTTCGGCCGGGTTGACCTTCTGCACCTGGCCGACGAGGTCGTTGACGTTCAGCCCGGCGCCCTCGCCGGCCTTCTTGGGGTCGAGCCGCATCCAGGGCTTCCCCCCGGTGAGCTGCGACAGCTGCTGGGCCCTGACGTACAGGACGTTGTCGGCGAAGACCGCCTGTGCCCCTCCGCCGGGCAGCGACCGGCCACCGTGGCTCGCCTGGTCGAGGTCGGCGGTGAACGCCAGCGTCGGCCGGATCCGGAACCTGCCGGTGATGTGCGCCTTCGTGGCCGACCCACCGGACGTGCCGTCCACGGTCAGGTCGGCTTTGAAGGAGTCGGTCCTGCCGGTCTGCTGGGAGCTCTTGGCCACGCTCTCGGCGGCGGTCAGCTTTATGCCTCCGCCGGTGTCGGCTCCTCCGGAGTCACCCATGCATCCGGAGAGGGAGAGGACCAGAGCGGTGCCCGCCGCGGTCCCCGCCGCGATTCGACGACTCATGAGAGGGTTCCTTCCTTGTTCATTCTTGCCGGCTGCCCGACCGCTGTGGCCGGCCTTCTTGCCCGCACCTTGTCCCTACAGTCTGATCGGAGATGATCTGTTCCACATCCCCCGGTAGGACCAATACGTCCAGGACCGATACCCCTCAAGGTGGACGACACACACATACTCCCTCGCCACCGCCGTAACGTCCGACACAGCCGCCGCACCCCTCACACGCCGGCCCGGCCCCTCCCATGACGAAGGGCGCCCCCGCCGAAGCGGGAGCGCCCTTGGCCCGAGAACGCGGAACTCAGCCCTCCGCGGCCTCGTCGAGCTCGGCGGTGAGGTTGCGGACCGCGTTGGGGTCGACCGGGATGCCCGGGCCCATCGTGGTCGTCAACGTCGCCTTCTTGACATAGCGGCCCTTGGCGGCCGACGGCTTGAGCCGCTGGATCTCATCGACCGCGGCGGCGTAGTTCTCCACCAGCTGACGGTCGTCGAACGTCGTCTTGCCGATGATGAAGTGGAGGTTGGCGTGCCGGTCGACCCGGAACTCGATCTTGCCGCCCTTGATCTCCGTGACGGCCTTGGTGACGTTCATCGTCACGGTGCCGGTCTTCGGGTTGGGCATGAGACCACGAGGACCGAGCACGCGGCCCAGGCGGCCGACCTTGCCCATCATGTCCGGGGTCGCGACGACCGCGTCGAAGTCCAGGAAGCCGCCCTGGATCCGCTCGATCATGTCCTCCGCGCCCACGTAGTCGGCACCGGCCTCGCGCGCCTCGTCGGCCTTGGCGCCGCCCGCGAACACCAGAACCCGGGCGGTCTTGCCCGTGCCGTGCGGCAGGTTGACGGTGCCGCGCACCATCTGGTCGGCCTTGCGCGGGTCCACGCCGAGGCGCATAGCGATCTCGACGGTGGCGCCGAACTTCGTGGCCGAGGTCTCCTTGGCCAGCTGGATGGCCTGGATAGGGCTGTAGAGCCGCTCGCGGTCGATGCGCTCGGCCGCGTTGCGGTAGTGCTTGCTGCGCTTCATGTCATCTCCTCAGATGATCAGGAGGCCGTGGTGCGGATCAGCGCTTGACCCATCCCACTCTGTTTATTGCCGCGCTCCGCGCGACGGCTGGGGGCGCTTCGAGGTGGCGTCTTCCCTCGTCGCGCGGTCGCTCGTACCTCGCTCCCGCGCTCCTCGGTCCAGACGCCACCGCGCCCCTCACGAGCCTCTTCGGTTACTTGATCTCAATGCCCATGGAACGGGCGGTGCTCAGCCCATGGAACGGGCGGTGCTTACTTGACCTCGATGCCCATGGAACGGGCGGTGCCGGCGACGATCTTCTCGGCGGCGGCGAGGTCGGTGGCGTTGAGGTCGGGCATCTTCGTCTGCGCGATCTCACGGACCTGGTCCGGGGTGACCGAGCCGACCTTGGTCTTGTGCGGCTCGCCGCTGCCCTTCTCGACGCCCGCGGCCTTGAGGATGAGCTGCGCGGCCGGCGGGGTCTTGGTGACGAAGGTGAACGAGCGGTCCTCGTAGATGGTGATCTCTACGGGGATGACGTTGCCGCGCTGGGCCTCCGTGGCAGCGTTGTACTGCTTGCAGAAGTCCATGATGTTGACGCCGTGCGGGCCGAGGGCCGTACCGACGGGCGGCGCGGGCGTCGCCTGGCCGGCGTTCAGCTGCACCTTGACGATGGCCTTGAGCTTCTTCTTCTTCGGAGGCATGATCGCCTTCCCTTTCGTTCCCGTTCACGTCGGTCCCGACTCCCGCGGGCGCGGGCAACGCACAAGGCCGGAACGTGAGCCTGAGCGTTGGGACCCTTGATCCCACCTGGGTGGGAGAAATGCGCGGGCCCCCGCGAGACGCGGGGGCACCGACAAGGATATCGCTAGATTTTCGAGACCTGGGTGAAGGACAGCTCCACCGGGGTCTCACGGCCGAAGATCGAGACGAGCACCTTCAGCTTCTGGGTGTCGGCGTTGATCTCGTTGACCGTGGCCGGCAGCGTCGCGAACGGGCCGTCCATGACGGTGACCGACTCGCCGACCTCGAAGTCGACGGTCGCGGCGGCCTTGGCGGCCTCCTTGGCCTTGGCCTGCTCCTCCGGCTCCGGCGCGAGGAGGTTGGCGACCTCCTGCAGGCTCAGCGGCGACGGCTTGCTGGACAGGCCCACGAAGCCGGTGACGCCCGGCGTGTTGCGCACGGCCGCCCAGGACTCGTCGGTGAGCCACATGCGGACCAGGATGTAGCCGGGCAGGACCTTCTCGTTGACCTTCTGCCGCTTGCCGCCCTTGATCTCGGTGACCTCGTGCTGGGGCACCTCGACCTGGAAGATGTAGTCCTCCATGTTGAGCGACTGCGTGCGGGTCTCGATGTTGGTCTTGACCCGGTTCTCGTAGCCGGCGTAGGAGTGCACGACGTACCAGTCGCCGGCCTGCCCCCGGAGCTCGGCCATGAACTCCTGGATCGGGTCCATCTTGGGCTCGGCCTCGGCCTCGGCCGAGGCCGGCTCCTCGTCGGCCCCCTCATGGGGGTCCACCCCCGCCTCGTCATCGACGGCGAGGTCATCGACGGCGAGCCCGGCGGACGCCTCCTCCGGCGCGAGCGCAGCCGCCTCCGCCGACTCGGCCTCTTCGAGGGCCTGGTCGTGGCGCTGTGGGGACTCGGACACGATGACTCTTCTCTCGTACGACGTGGTGTTTAAAGGCTTGATGTCTCAAGGCTAGATGCCGTGCGGCGTGACCGTGCCAGGACTCAGCCGAAGACCGCGAAGATGCCCTTCTGCAGTCCCCAGTCGAGGACCGAGACCAGGGCCACCATGATCAGCACGAACACAAGAGAGATCACCGTGTAGGTGACCAGCTCCTTGCGGGTCGGCCAGACGACCTTCCGCAGCTCGGCGACCACCTCACGCACGAAAAGGGCAGGCGACGTCCGGTTCTTGCCGGCCGGCTTGCCCTTGTCCTCGGTCGTGGACTCGCCACGTGTCTCAGTCGCCATCTGTGCCGCCGTTCACATCACTGGTCGTCTTCTCAACCATTCGTGGCTTCTCAACCATTCCGTGGCCTCGCGTATGCCCGTTTCCGGGCGTGACCACGTGCGCGCACCGCACTCCGCAGGGCAGGAGGGACTCGAACCCCCAACCACCGGTTTTGGAGACCGGGACTCTGGCCAATTGAGCTACTGCCCTTCGCTCACCCGTCCCGGTCTCCCGGGATCGAGCCGTGATGCCGCCCGTCCGCGACGCCGTCGCATGCCGAACACTCACCACTAGTTGGAGCAGTGTACGTGTCAAACCGCCCCGACGTCGAACTCGGCCCCGAACGTCGTGATCCGGGAGCCCGGAGGGGGCCCGGGCATCCGGCTCACCAGGCCTCCGGAGGTCTGGGACGATAGGGCCATGAGCCGAATCTCCGCACGCATAGCCGCGATCTCCGAGTCCGCCACACTGGCCGTCGACGCCAAGGCCAAGGCACTGAAGGCGGCCGGGCGGCCGGTCATCGGGTTCGGCGCGGGCGAGCCGGACTTCCCGACTCCCGACTACATCGTCGAGGCCGCCGTGACGGCGTGCCGCGTGCCGCGTTTCCACAAGTACACACCCGCCGGCGGGCTCCCCGAGCTGCGCGCCGCGATCGCCGAGAAGACCGAGCGCGACTCCGGGTACAAGGTCGAGCCGTCCCAGGTGCTCGTGACCAACGGCGGCAAGCAGGCCGTCTACGAGGCCTTCGCCGCCCTCCTCGACCCGGGCGACGAGGCGCTGCTGCCCGCTCCGTACTGGACGACCTACCCGGAGTCCATCAGGTTGGCCGGTGGCGTGCCGGTCGAGATCGTGACCGACGAGACCACCGGCTACCTGGTCACGGTCGAGCAGCTCGAGGCGGCCCGCACCGACCGTACGAAGCTGCTGGTGCTGTGCTCCCCGTCCAACCCGTCCGGCGCCGTCTACCCGCGCGACCAGGTCGAGGCGATCGGCCGCTGGGCCGCCGAGCACGACCTGTGGGTGGTCACGGACGAGATCTACGAGCACCTGGTCTACGGCGACGCGGAGTTCCACTCGCTCCCGGTCGTGGTGCCGGAGATGGCCGACCGTACGGTCGTGCTCAACGGCGTGGCCAAGACCTACGCGATGACCGGCTGGCGGGTGGGCTGGCTGATCGGGCCCCTCGACGTCGTCAAGGCCGCGCAGAACCTGCAGTCGCACGCGACCTCCAACGTCAACAACATCGCCCAGGCCGCGGCGCTGACCGCCGTCAGCGGGGATCTGTCGGCCGTGGCGGAGATGCGCAGCGCCTTCGACCGGCGCCGCCAGACGATCGTGCGCATGCTCAACGAGATCCCGGGCGTGTTCTGCCCTGAGCCGCAGGGGGCCTTCTACGTCTACCCGTCGGTCAAGGAGCTCCTGGGCAAGGAGATCCGGGGCCGGCGGCCGCAGACGTCGGTGGAGCTCGCCGAGCTGATCCTGGACGAGGCCGAGGTCGCCCTGGTGCCCGGTGAGGCGTTCGGCACCCCCGGTTACTTCCGGCTGTCCTACGCGCTCGGCGACGAGGACCTGGCCGAGGGCGTGAGCCGCGTGGCCAAGCTGCTGTCCGAGGCGAAGTGACCCCTGACGCGAAGCCTGACACGACGAACGGGGTGGACCGGTCCGGTCCCCACCCCGTTCGTCGTGTCAGGCGTCAGGATGCCGCGTGGACGCCCTCGGCTATCCGAATGAGCTGATCCCGCAGGGACTGGCTGACCTCCACGAGGACCCCCACCCCGGGGCGGTCTATCCACATGATCTGAGCGGCCGCCCCGCTCCCGTCGGCGATGATCGCCCGGTGGCCGTGCACGGTGGTGTAGCGCGGCATGGGGGGAATCGCCGCGAAGTCCTCCGGCTTGGCCAGCTCGGAGCCGCGGAAGAGGCGGACCTCCAGCGAACCGGCCGATCCGGTCCACCTGCAGATGGTCATCCGGCGGCTCGCCGCCCGCTCGTCCCGGCAGGAGCCGGCGGGCTTGAGCCCCCGCGGCAGATAGGTCACCCAGGTCCGGATGGGGATGACATCACCCTCGGCGCCGCCCCCATGGTGCGGAGAAGTGGCCGGCGGACGGGCCGGAGCACCGTCGATCGTCCCCGTGGAGGCGTGCGAATCCGGTGAGCCCGGCGCCGCGAGCGGTTCCGGTGAGACCGGCCGCGTCGGGGTCCGGCCGGTGCCGTGCGTCGCCGAGGGGGCTCCCACGGGAGCGGCTCCGATCTGGAGCACGTTGAAGGCCGGCGTCACCGTGATCGCCACCAGGGCCGTGGCGGCCACGCCGATCGTCGTGCGTATCCGTACGACCCGGCGCCGATGACGGCGGTGCACGTCCTTGACCAGTGACGCAGGTGCCGACACTTCGGCCACGTGCTCCGCCATGGCCTCACGCAGTTGCTGTTCCAGATCCATCGCTCACCTCCCCAGGAGGGCCATGTTGCCGCCGAGGCGCTCCCGGAGTCTGGCGAGACCCCGGGACGCCTGGCTCTTGACGGTGCCGACCGAACAGCCGAGCACCTTCGCCGTCTCCATCTCTGACAGGTCCTCCCAGTAGCGCAGCACGAGCACCGCCCGTTGCCGTGGCCCCAGCCGGCGTAGCTCGTCCATCAGAGCGCCGCGCAGTTCGAGAGAACCGGTCTCCGACGGCGTCGGGACCTCGGGGGTCTTGGCCACGTGGATCTCCCGCAGCACCTTCCACCGCCGTGCCCTGCTGATCACCTGGTTGACCAGGATCCGCCGGACGTACGGCTCGGGATCGCTGTCGGGGTCGATCCGCCCCCAGTGCCGGTACGCCTTCTCCAGCGCGGACTGCAGAGCGTCCTCGGCGTCCTGCCGGGAACCGCACATCAGCAGGGCGGTACGTGTCAGCGCATTGCCTCGCTCTGCCACGAACTCGACAAATGACCCATCGTCCCGCCGCCTCACACCAGTTCGCCCGCCTCGATGCCCGTACGTCGTCGGAGACCGTCCGACCCGCGGTCGGCTCCACCGCGCGGAGCCGACCGCGGAGTCAACTCAGCCCACCTGGTGGAGCTGGGTGGCGATCTCCTGGAGACGGTACTGGAGCGCGGGGCTGCCGGTGACGGAGACGACCGTTCCGTGAACGGTCGACCACATCATGCCGCCCTGGCCGCCGGCGACCGGGGTCTGCCAGTAGCTGTCCTTGCCCAGGGTCACCGGCTGCGCCTGCGGGAGCCGCAGCGCCTGCCGGAGCTGAGCCGGGTCGAGCTTGCCCTTGAGACCCTTCAGCCGCTCGATCTTCAGCCACTCGCCGCCCTTGCCGTTCCACTCCTGGGACCTGGCGCAGACCTTGTCGCCCCCGACGTTGACGGTGCGGGCCTTGGTGGTCACGAACTTCAGGCCGCTCGGGGTCGCGATCTTGCGCTCCACAGCGCTGCCGATCTGCACGACCGGGGCCACCGAGTCACAGGTCAGCTCGGGCGCCTGCGGAGCCGGTCCGTGCAGGTTCGGAGCGCCGGCGGGCAGGGACTGGCTCGCGGCCTGGGGGGCTCCCTTGGGGAGGCAGTTCGGCAGCCCGGCGCGGACCCGCTCGGAGGCCTTGGCCGCGGCGCCGGTCACGGTCTTGGGGTCGACGCCCTTGGCCGCCTCGGCGGCACCGGCGGAGGCCTTGCCGGGAAGCGTCTGCGGGGAGCCCGCGGGGATCTTGGACTTCAGCTTCTCTGCGTCGAGCTCGGCCTTGAGCTTCTCCGCGTCGACCTTGGAGCGCACCTTGCCGGGCAGCTCGGACACGGCGCCCTTGGGAGCCTGGAGGCAGTCGGCCGGGGCCGCGGGGACCTCCGGCGCCTTGGGAGCCTGCACGGGCGGGAGGGCGGCGGTGGCCGACCTCGGGGTCGCCTCCTGCGAGCCGCCCGCCATCGCGAACGCCGCACCACCGATGGCGAGCGTGCCGGCCGTGGCCGTCGTGGCAAGGATGATCTGGATCGCCTTCATCGCATTTCCCTTCCATACCTGTAAGCCTCTTGCGCCCGACAAATACGCACGAGCCCCCCGAGAGGTTGCACGGGTTCCAAAAGAATTTCTCAACGGACCGGCCACGCGGCCCCGTGCCAGGCCATCCGACAGGATGAGGCCATGAAGGCCCGTCACTCCCCGGCCCGGACCAGATCCCTCACGGCACTGCCCAAGGCCCACCTCCACCTGCACTTCACCGGTTCCATGCGTCACTCGACCCTCGTGGAGCTCGCCACCCTGCGCGGAGTGCACCTGCCGGACGTCCTCGCGGACAATTGGCCGCCGCGGCTGCGCGCGACCGACGAGCGCGGCTGGTTCCGCTTCCAGCGGCTGTACGACATCGCGCGTTCGGTGCTCAGGGAGCCCGCGGACGTGCGCCGGCTGCTGCGCGAGACGGCCGAGGACGAGGCCGCGGAGGGATCCGGCCGGCTGGAGATCCAGGTCGATCCGAGCGGCTATGCCTCCCGGTTCGGCGGTCTGACCCCGACGGTGGAGCTGGTGCTCGACGCGGCGCGGGAGGCGGAGGAGATCAGCGGGGTCAGCATCGG
The DNA here is from genome assembly GCA_036008685.1 of Actinomadura sp. Taxonomy (GTDB): domain Bacteria; phylum Actinomycetota; class Actinomycetes; order Streptosporangiales; family Streptosporangiaceae; genus Actinomadura_C. Next base: position 26,897 of record DASYNF010000307.1, read on the forward strand.
GATCATCATCGCGGCCAACCGCACGAGGCATCCGCTCGACGCCAAGACCCTCGCCCGGCTGGCCGCGCGCTACGCCGGCCGTGGGGTCGTCGGCTTCGGGCTCTCCAACGACGAGCGGCGCGGACGCGCGTACGACTTCGAGGGGGCGTTCCGCATCGCCCGGCGCGCCGGGCTGCTGTCGGCTCCGCACGGCGGCGAGCTGATGGGGCCCGGGAGCGTACGGGAGTGCGTGGACGCGCTCGGGGCACACCGCATCGGCCACGGGATCCGGGCGGTCGAAGATCCACGGCTCCTCGACCACATCGCGGCCCGCGGCGTGACGCTCGAAGTGTGCCCGTCCTCCAACGTCGCTCTCGGGGTCGCGCCCACTGCCGGGGACGTGCCCCTGCGAGCGCTCTTCGACGCGGGAGTGCCCATCGCGCTGGGCGCCGACGACCCGCTGCTGTTCGGGCCGAGGCTGGCCCGGCAGTACGAGCTGGCGCGAGAGGTCCACGGCTTCGACGACTCCGAGCTCGCCGAGCTGGCACGCTCCTCGATCCGCGGCTCGGCCGCCCCCGCGGACGTCCAGAAGAAACTGCTGGACCGGATCGACATCTGGCTGGAGTCGGACCCCGGGGCGGAGCCCCTTCCGGGCCGGGCGGGCTAGCGAGAGAGGTTAGAGGGACACGCCCACGAAGATCGGCTCGTTGACGAGTTCCACACCGAACGCCGCGTGGACGCCGTCCCGGACCTCCCTGGCAAGGGCCAGCAGATCCTCGGTACGGGCCCCGTCGGGGTTGGTGAGCGCCAGGGTGTGCTTGGAGGAGATCCGCACCGGACCCCGCGCGTAGCCCTTGGCGAAACCCGCCCGGTCGATGAGCCAGGCGGCGGAGGTCTTGGTGCCGCCACCGGCCTCGGGATAGCGCGGGAAGGCGACGTCCGGTCCGAGGCGTTCGGCCACGCGCTCTTCGAGCAGCGCCAGTCCGGCCGGGTCCAGGATGGGGTTGGTGAAGAAGGAGCCGGCGCTGCGGGTGTCGGGATCCGCCGGGTCGAGGACCATGCCCTTGCCCCGGCGCAGCCCCAGCACGGCCGCCCGGGCGTCCTCCAGCGGGACCCTGTCGCCGACCGCCACGCCGAGCGTCCGAGCCAGCTCGGCATAGCGGATGGGCCCGGACTCCTTGGCGTGCTCCAGCGCGAACGTCACGTCCAGGACGACATAGCGGTCCGTGCCCTTGAAAAGGCTCCCCCGGTAGACGAACCGGCAGGCCTCCCGGTCCAGGGTGACGATCTCGGTGGTGCTCCGGTCGTACACCCGCACGGCGGTGATCGTCTCGCTGACGTCCTGGCCGTACGCGCCGACGTTCTGGATCGGGGTGGCGCCCACGCGACCGGGGATGCCGGACAGGCACTCGAGTCCGGACCGGCCGTCGCCGACGGAGTTCGCCACGAAGGGATCCCAGTCCTCACCGGCCTGGACCCGCACGAGGCCGCCGGGGAGCACTTCGACGCCCCGGGTGGCGACGTGCACGACCGTTCCGTCGAAGCCGGCGTCGGAGACCACGAGGTTGCTCCCGCCGCCGAAGACCAGCAGGGGCTCGGCGCGCCGGTCCGCCGCGCGGACCGCGTCGATCAGCTCGTCCTGCGTCGCGGCCTCGACGAACCGCCGCGCCGGCCCGCCCAGCCGCAGGGTCGTATAACCGGCGAGGTTCACCTGTTCAGCGAGCATTCGCGTCTTCCAGAGTCGTCCAGGTCTCGCACACGAACGGCATCAGGCGAGACGGACCGTGGCCCTGGCCTGGGTGAGCACCTTCTGCTCGGCCGAGCGGGCGGTGAGCGCGACGACGACCCGGTTGTCGTCGAGCTTCTCCTCCACCTTGCCGCTGACCTCGAGGGTCGCGCCGGCCTCGTCGGGCACCACGACAGGGGACGAGAACCGCACGCCGTAGTCGAGAACCGCACCCGGGTCCCCTGCCCAGTCCGTCACGAACCGGCCCGCCTGGGCCATCGTGAACATGCCGTGCGCGATCACGTCCGGCAGGCCGACGGACGTGGCGAACCGTTCGTTCCAGTGAATGGGATTGAAGTCTCCGGAGGCACCCGCGTACATCACCAGATCGAGCCGGCCCACCGGGAAGGTGCGCGCGGGGATCTCGGTGCCGACCTCGACGTCGTCGTAGTTGACCTTGGCGCTCATGGATGTGTCTCCTTCAGCCGCTCAGGCCGCGCGCTCGACGATGGTGTTGTAGGCCGTGCAGACGAGTTCGCCCTCGACCGTCCTGATCTCGGTCTTGAGGTCCATCCGCTCGTTGCGGCCGGCCGACCGGATATCGGTGATGGTGGTCTCGCACACCACCACGTCACCGGCACAGACGGGGCGCGTGTATTCGAAGCGCTGCTGGCCGTGCACCACCATGGCGTAGTTCAGACCCAGCTCCGGGGTGGCCAGCGCGGGTCCGCCCAGTGAGATCACGATGGGGAAGGTCGGTGGCGCGATGACGTCGCGGTGCCCTTCGGCCTTCGCCGCCTCACGGTCGCGATACAGCGGGTTGGGATCGCCGATCGCGTCGGCGAACTCTCGGATCTTGACCCGGCTGACCTCGTACGGATCGCCGGCCGCGAAGGTCCGGCCGATGAAATCGCGGTTCAGTGCCATGCAGTGCGTCCCTCCAGGAGCTGTGCGCGCGACCGTAACAGAACGACCTCCAGCCCGTCCCCGCGGGTCGGTGCGGGTACGGGCTGGGTGCGTCGAGGCGTGCTTTAGCGGGTTTCCCGGTGAGCGCGGTGAGCACGGCAGTTGGGGCAGTACTTCTTGAGCTCGAGCCGGTCCGGGTCGTTGCGCCGGTTCTTCCGCGTGATGTAGTTACGGTGCTTGCACTCCTGGCAGGCCAGCGTGATCTTCGGCCGTACGTCGGTGGCAGCCACGATGGAGTGCCTTTCTGGACGAGGAACATGGACAGACCTCGCCGATTCGCCGGGGCGAAACGACAAGGTGGTAGCGGAGGCCGGACTTGAACCGGCGACACAGCGATTATGAGCCGCTTGCTCTGCCTGACTGAGCTACTCCGCCTTGGCATCCTTCCCCGGCCGGACGGCCGGGACCCCGGTTCACACCGGGAGGTTCGCGGTTCACAGCCTCGGCCAGCGCCTAGAAGGCTCCCCGCGCCGCCACCCCATGCCCTGGGGCGGTCGTGCGATCGACGGCTAGCGCCATCGACAGGCAAGGATACCGCAACTCGGACCGGTGATGACCACCCCCGGTCGGGGGAGCGGAACCCACTCCCGGCCGGGGCACGTCGGCGCGCTCCGAGCGCGGCTCAGTGACCCTGCTGGCGCGCGGGCTCACCCGCCTTCCGGAGCGCGTCCTCGAGCCACGACCGGAGTACGGGAGCGGGTGCGGCCCCCGGCTGCCGTGCGACGATCTCGCCGCCGTACATCACCATCAGCGTGGGGATGTGCTGGACGCCGAAGCGCTGGGACAGACCGGAGGCCAGGTCCACGTTGACCTTGACGAGCTTGATCCGGCCGGCCATCTCCTGGGCCAGTTGCTCCAGCACAGGGCTGACCATGCGGCACGGGCCGCACCACGGCGCCCAGAAGTCGACCAGGACCGGCAGTGCCGCCTTCTCGACCACATCGGCGAAGTTCTCATCACCCGCCTCGGCGATCCACGGCAGCGGCTGATGACAGTTGCCGCAACGGGGAACGCCGTCCGCGACCGCCGGCACCCGGTTCTTGCTGCCGCAGTTGCCGCATTGCACTACCTGCGCTGACATGAGCACCACCTCAGGTCATGGATCGGGTGCCGGGCGAGCGGTTCGCCTGTTCGTCCTCGGCGGCTCGGCGTGGGACCGTGGCGCGTTTCACCGCGGGCGCGCCCTGACAGGCGTCTCGGCCTTCCGTTCCACGATGCGCCGGATCCGGGCCGGTGTCAAAAACGTCCCGGACAAGCGAAGAGACCGCCCCCGTGTGTCACGGTGACGGTCTCGTACCTGTCTGCTGGAGCCCCTTTACGGAATCGAACCGTAGACCTTCTCCTTACCATGGAGACGCTCTGCCGACTGAGCTAAAGGGGCTTGCTCCCTGCGCGAAGCAACCATACATGGACCTGGCGCCTCGTGCGAAATCGAACCCGCTCCGGCCCGA
>DASYNF010000308.1:0-3097 GCA_036008685.1 Actinomadura sp.
GTATCACACGCCGATTGGGCAGCACCGTGGACGCCGCCGCTGCTCATCGCACCGACGAGGTCGGTAGCGGCCCATGCCGTCGGTGCCGAGACCAGCAAGGCCGAGACCAGCAAGGCCATCACGAGGAAGGCCCTCACCAGCGACGCCACATGCTGCTGCGCCTTGAGTTCGCAGCAGCTCAAGTTCTTCGCCATGACGTCTCCTGCAGGGCCCAGGCCCGGGTTTCTCTTCTCGGTGTTCATCTCCTCGATGAGACTGCCAGCCGCGCATCAACAACGGGAGGGAGTACACCCCCGAACACCGGGAGCGAACCCTACCTCCACGTGGGGGTGAACCCCACCGGTCGGTTGTCGGCGACCGTTCGCCAGGGCTCGTCGTCTCCTGCAGGCCTCCGGGCCCACTCCTTCCCATCCAGCGTGCCCACATCACATCCACGTCGCTACGGGGTCCGCCCCCGGGAGGCTGGGGGGACACCCGCCTCCATGGGAGGGTGAACCCTCCCTGCCCTCCGACAGGCGGCCGGAAGCTGCTGATCGACCAGCGGTCTATGTGGATCTTCCCGGCGCCACACCCAGGACCGCCGTCGATCGCCGGGTCGTGGGGGTGCCAGCAGGGCCCGGACGGCTGGCGCGACGTCCCCGTGCGGACCGGGCTACACCATGGGGTGGGTAGGTGCCCGCTTGAGCATCAGAGCGCTCTCGACCGTACGCAGTTCTACGTACAGATCGCGCCATCGCCCGGACGAACGGACCGGCTTGGCGTTCTACCGCATGACCCAGGCGGATGCCGCGTCCGAGGACCTCGAGCTACTGCGGAACCGCGATGGAACTGCTGCTTGCCGGTCAGTAGCACAAACCGGCATTCGGCCAAGTCGAGCCAGGACGGGCCGAGTGGGCATGAAGTACGCGGTGACGGCGATGGGTTGAGCTGACCACCTCCCGCCGGCGTGTCCACGGCGGCCCATGGCGTTGTGGTGCCGTGCCCGACGTAGTCGTGGTGCGCCGCCGGGGCATTCCCCGGCATTGTCGGCAGAATCGGCGTCGAACGGTCCGGCGGCTGGATTCGGCTCTTCTCGTCCCCTTACAGGGCCAGCGTCCTCTACGGCGGACAAAGGTGGAGCCCGACGATGTCGAGGAATCCGGCCCGACGACCTGCGGATCGTCGAACAGTCTGACGGTCTCGGCCTGGTGGAACTTCAGCCCGACGGCCGCCCAGATCCGTCCGACCGTCGACCGCGCCAACCTGGCTTCGGCGACCGGGAATGCCCTCCGCCAGTACATATCCTCCGTCGGAGTACGAGCGCCTCACGCAGCTTCTCGGTCACGCCGGCTTCGGCAACGGTATCCCCTCCGCGGCCACGCCGTGTACGCCACGTCTTCGACGAAGCCGAACACCGGATAACGGTTTTATGAAGTGAATCCCATCATGGAGCTCCAACCGTCTCCGCTGTTCGACTTCCGGGCACGGACGCCTTTACTCGGTCGACCCTCGCCACTCGATCGGTACCCGCCATCGGACAGCGAGGTCACCGGAACCACACTTCTCACGGTTACCTGCCAGCAATCTCCCGCCATGGTGAACGTCGCCACCCGAAGAGGATCTGCGGCATCTTGTGATGCTCGCTTCAACTCCCCTGTTCGCACGAGCTTGATTGCATCCACTCCAGCCACGACTTATTGCTGGGAATGGTGGGAGCCATCGATCGTGGAGGATACTTCACCGCGAGGAAGCGAGGGTGACTGCAGTGTGCGGCATCCTTGGCACCGTCCGACAGGAGGCCTAGGGTGCCTCGTAGCAGCCGGACGGGGGATCCGGGTGGGACCGGTGGTGCGGAATGAACCGGACGATCGTGGCGCAGCTCGCGCGGCCGTTGCTGATCAGTATCTGCGTCGCTGCGGTCCTGATCTGCGTGGTGCGGATTGGCAGCTACGTGCTTCGGAAGTCGCCGGTACTCGGGCCCTTCGCCGTACTGCTGCCCTTCGTGGCTGCGGCAGTGTGCGTGGTCGGGCTCGGTGTGATGCGGCCGCGGGTCGACCGGCTGATCGGCCATCTGACCCACCACCGTGAGGTGAGCCCGTACTCGGCCCTGGCGGCGGCCGCGACGCAGATGCGAGCAGCCTCCCTGAAGCAGGCTCTCCCCGGCCTCGCAAAGGTGCTGGCGGACGGTACCGGGGCCAGCCGGACCGCGGTGTGGCTCGCCGTCGGCGACCGACTTCACAGCGCGGCCGCCCAGCCGCCCGAAGGCACCGGACCGCCGACCATCGAGAACCTCGCCGTCCTGCTCGACCGAACAGGCACCGGCTGTGTGGTCCCGGTACTCGAGGGGACGGTGCTGCGCGCGGCGCTGGCCATCGAGAAGCCAGATGCCGGGATCACGCCGGAGGACCACCGGCTGATGCAGGACATGGCGAACGGCGCCGGGTTGCTGCTGCGCTGCGTGGCTCTCAACGCCGAGGTGGCGGAGCGAATTCGCCGGGTCGACAGTCTCGCTGCCGAGCTCGAGGCGTCCAAACAGCGGCTCGCCCGGGCCCGCGCGGTCGAACGCCACCGCTTGATCATGGAGCTCGGTTACGCGACAACGGATCGGCTCGCGGCGCTACGGACCGAGGTGCTCGCGGTGCGGGCCGACCTCGACCCCGGGCGGGAACGGGCGGACAGGGCGAAGGATGCCCTGGAACGGGCCGGCATCGGGCTGGACGATTTGACCGACCGGTTCCGAGTGATCGCTCGTGGGGTGTACCCGGCGGTGCTGCGCGACCAGGGACCGGTGGCGGCGCTCGACGAGCTGGCCGCGGACCTGCCGCGGCCGGTGCGGCTGACCGGCGAGCTCAGCCGACGGCTGGCCTGGGAGATCGAGTCCGGAATCTACTACGTCGCGGCCTGCGCGGTGCAGCAGCTGGCCTGCCGGCCGGCCGAGCGCGAGTTGCTGGTGCACTTCGAACAGACCCCCGGCCGGCTGAGCGTGCAGATCGAGGACGCCGCACCCGCCGTCACCGCGGAGCAACTGCGTGACGCACTCGCCGGCGACACGGAGCGGCTCGCGGCCCTGGGTGGAGACCTCGACCTGACCGACGAGCCGGCAGTCGGGGCCGAGGGG